>NZ_VCCH02000084.1 GCF_005938675.2 Mycobacterium sp. KBS0706 | reverse complement strand
CGGCGCGGCCGGCCAGCGAGCCGATCTCCGACCGCAGCTCCGAGATCGTACGGGTCAGGGCATCGACATCCTGTTCGAGGTTGCGGGTCGCCATGGTGATCTTCTCCCTACGGTTGCAATCTTCGGCACGGCGCGGCCGTCGCGACGACGCCACGCACCGGGCCCACAGGAAGGAAACAGCGGAAATCCGGATCCGTGGCCGTTTCGGCGGCGAGGTCCCGGCCGATGCGACGAGCGACCGCAGGGCGCCGGCCGGTCGCCTTGACCACGCCACAACTCCGGCCAACCCTGAGGCCACCCGTTCATCCGGGGTTGGCCCGGCCGGCCGGTCGCGGCATGGTGGCCGCCGACCACAGCGGAGACAGCATGCGACCGAATTCCTTCGCGCTTCGCCACCGCCTCGCGCGGGCCGGCTTGGTGCTGGCGGCGATCGCCTTGCCCGGCTGGGGGGCCATGGCCCAGCAGGCCGCGCCCGGCCAGACGATCCCGCCCGCCGACGCGGCCGCGCCGTCCAAGGTGGTGCCGCAGACCGGGCCGGAGTTCCGTCGGGCCATGACCCTGGGCCGGCAGATCTATGCCATCGACGGCGCCGCCGCCCTGGCCAGCGCCGCACTGCGCCGCAACGGCATCGACCCGCAGGCCGGCGGCATCGTCGGCTGGGTGACCGAGCCCGCGGCGAACGGCATCCTGGTCCGCTTCGTGCGCCGCGGCAGCCAGGGGCCGGAGGCCGCCTACGACGTCACCGTCGATGCCGGCGGCAGCGCCCCTGCCCTCGCCCGCCGCGACGGCGCGCCGCTCACGCCGGACCAGGCCGCCCAGTTCGCCGCGGCGCAGCTGGCGCTGGGGCGGCTGGACCAGCCCTGCTCCAAGACCTACCGGCCGGTCGCGTTCCGCGATCCCGGCACCCGCAACTGGCGGGTCTACGCCCTGGCCACCTCGACCGACCCCGGCGTGTTCATGGTCGGCGGCCACTACCGCTTCCTGGTCAGCCCGGATGGCGGCCGCATCCTGTCCGGCGGCCGGCTGCCGCCGCCCTCCTGCCTGGCCGGCGAGAAGACATCCGAGGGCCATGCGGCCGTCGCCTTCATGGTGGCCGAGCCGGTTTCGGCGATCCCGACCGAGATCCACGTCTTCCTCAGCCTGCGCCAGGATCTGCCGCTGATCGTGATGACGACGAACGGCAAGCACTGGCTGGTGGCCAACGGCACCATCGCCACGGTGCAGAAGTAGGGCCGCCCTTGGCCGCCGCCGCCGGACACGGCATGCTGACGGCACAGGGGGGACCAGATGATCGACACCACCACTTCGTCGCGCCCGCCCGGCGTGGCCCGCGCGCTGCGGCGCGCAGCGCTGCCGCTGGCCCTGCTGGCCGCCCTGGCCGGCTGCAACAGCGGCACGACGCCGGCCACGGCCTCCAGCCCGAGCGCCCAGACCTCGCCGGAGATCCATCGGATCGAGGCGCTGGGCCGCACGATCTACGTCCTGGACAATGCCGCGGCGCGGGCGACCGATCTCGCCTTCGCGAAGGGGGCCGATCTACGAGCCTCGGATATGTGGGGCTGGCTGACCGACACATCGGGCCCCGGCGTGCTGGTGCGCTTCATCCGGCAGAAGGGCGGCCGGTTCGAAGCGGCCTATGACGTAACGGTCGACGAAAGCGGCCGGGCCGTCAGCATGACCCGGCCGGCGACTCCGACCCTGACACCGGAGCAGGCGAGCCAGTTCGCCGCCCTGCAGCTCGTCAGCGCCCGGGCCCTGTCCCCTCTATGCCCGGGTCCGTATGCCCACGTGGTGTTTCGCGACCCCGCCTCGCCGGGCGACTGGCGCGTCTATCTTCTGGCTGCCACCACCGATCCAAAGGTGAAAGTCTATGCCGGGCATCAGCGCTACATTGTCAGCGGCGACGGCAGCCGGATCCTGTCCTCGGAGCAGCTGTCCAAGAGCTGTCTCGCGCCCAGGCTGGAAGTACCGCCGGGCCAGATCCCGCAATTCTTCCTGATGACCGAGCTGCTGTCCCGTACCCCGACCGAGACCCATGTCTTCGACAGCCTTCTCTACCGGCTGCCGATTCTCGTGGTGACCGTCCCGGAGAAGAGGCAATGGATCGTCGACCAGGGCCGGATCTCGGGACCGAGATAGCACCGGCGGGGGCAGCTTCGCAGGATCTGTCAACCCGGCCGGGCTACACTGCGGCCGATGGTGAGAGGCGACGATGGCGAAATCCTGGACCGAGAAGCTGAACGATCCGCGGCCGCATCAGGTCAAGCCGGCACCGATCGACATCGCCGGGATGAAGGCCGGCGAGATCATGCTGGTGCCGACGCCCCGGCTGATCGACGCCTTCATTCGCGCCATTCCCAGGGGCAACGGCATGGATGTGCGCACCCTGCGGCGCGAGCTGGCCCGGCGGCACGGGGCCGAGGTGACCTGCCCGATCACCACAGGCTTCCATCTGCGCGTCGTCGCCGAGGCGGCGTGGGAGGCGCATCGGCGCGGTGCCGCCGTGGACGAGATCACACCGTTCTGGCGGGTGCTGGACAGCCGGGCGCCGACCACGGCGAAGCTGTCCTTCGGCGACGCCTTCCTGCACGAGCAGCGGCGGCTGGAGGCGCTCGCCTGACGGTCAGCCGGCGAAGGCGATCAGGTTGCCGTCCGGGTCGCGGATGATGAAGGTGCGGGCGCCCCAGGGCTCGGTCCGCAGCGTCTGGTGGAACGGCGCGCCGGCGGCCTGCAGCTCCAGGAACAGCGCCTTCGGGTCGTCGAGCGCGATCGTGGCGGACAGGACGTCGACCTCCCGCTCGCGGAAGCCGGGGGCGAAGACGGGGCCCTGGATCCGGCGCAGATTCAGCCGTGCCGCGTCGCACCGGATCTGGGCGTAGAAGGGCGGCTCGCCATAGGTGAAGACGACGGCGAAGCCGAGCGTCCCGGCGTAGAAGTCGCAGGCCGCCCGGATGTCGGCGACGAGGAGCTGCGGCTCGGCGAGGCCGAGGACCGGCCGGGGCTGTGGCATGGGATCCGCCATGGACCCGACGATGGGAGGGCTGCAGCGGGCCTGTCAAGACGCGCCGGCGGGATGCTTCGATCGGTATCGAAGCGATCCCGCGACCCGCCAACCCGCCATCGGCCTAGGCTTCGGCCAACCTGATGGAGATCACGATGAACACCGATGCCGACATCCGCCGGATCTATGAGCGCTGGCACGAGACCGTCCGCGGCCGCGATCTCGACGGCCTGGTGGCGCTGTATGCCGAGGACGCGGTGCTGGAGACGCCGCTGATCCTGGCGACGCTGCCGGACCACGGCGACGGCGTGCTGCGCGGGCGCGAGCCGATCCGGTCCTTCTTCGCGGCCGGCTTGCGCACGCTGCCGGGCGAGCTCAGCCGCTGGTACCGGACCGGCACCTTCTATGCCAATGGCCGGCAGCTGGTCTGGGAATACCCGCGCGAGACGCCGCAGGGCGACCAGGTCGACCTCGTCGAGGTGATGGACATCGAGCGCGGGCTGATCGCGCATCACCGGGTCTACTGGGGCTGGGTCGGAGTCCGGCTGCTGGCGCCGGCGCTGAGCCGGACCGCCTGACCCCGCGGCTCAGGGCTTGAGGTCCACCGCGGCCCGCAGGCTGCCATCCATGTAGAAGGGCACGGATTCGTGCTCATGCACGATGGTCCAGCCATCGGCGGCCCGGCGCAAGCCGAGGGTGATGCGGAACCAGACGTCCGCGCGCACGCCATCGGTCTTGGTGCCGGTCAGCCGGGCGAGGCCGTGGCAGAAGGCGACGTCGCCATCGGCGGCGATGCCGAGGTCATGGACCTCGTAGCCGATCGGCCCCTCCCAGGTGGCGAACCAGGCGTCCAGCCCCGCGGTCCCGGATTCGGCGGTCCGCAGCGGCGGCGCCAGGGAGTAGAGGACGAAGTCGACGGCCTGGCGGACGACGACGCCCTTGGCGTCCTTGCGGCGCAACGCCGCCGAACGCGCCTCGATCAGGGTGCGGATCTCGGCCTCACTGTCATGCTGGCTGGTCATTTCGCGTCCTCCATCCGCATCCGGACCATCCGGATGCCTGTCCCAAGGACGAAGCAGCGCCGGCCGATCCGACAGGTCGTTGTCCGAAACCAGAGCCGGCGCTGAACCGGACCCCCTGACCCTCAGGGCTTCAGGTCCACCGCCGCCCGCAGGCTGCCATCCATGTAGAAGGGCACGGATTCGTGTTCGTGCACGATGGTCCAGCCCTCGGCGGCCCGGCGCAGGCCGAGGGTGAGGCGGAACCAGAGATCGACCGTCTCGCCATCGGTCTTGGCGCCGCTCATCCGGGCGAAGCCGCGGCAGAAGGCGACATCTCCGCCGGCCGCGATGTCGAGGTCGCGGATCTTGTAGCCGATCGGCCCGGCCCAGCCGGCGAACCAGCTGTCCACATCCTCGACGCTCGCCTGGTCGGCTGCCAGCGGCGACCCCATGGAGTACAGGGAGTACAGGGCATAGTCGGCCGACTGGCCGGCAACGAAGCCCTTGGCGTCCTTGCGGCGCAGCGCCGCCGCGCGCGCCTCGATCAGGGCGCGGATCTCGGCCTCGCCGTCATGCTGGCTGGTCATCCCTTCCTCCATCGCATCACGAAAGGCCGGCGGAAGGGCGCATGCCCTTCCGCCTGCGTCCCGCCGAACGGGTGTTACGATTTGACCGGTGCGTTCATCGCCCAGGCGAGGCCGAACGGGTCCTTCAGCCGGCCCCACCGGTCGCCCCAGAACATCACGTCCAGCGGCACCTCGACCGTGCAGCCGGCATCCACCGCCCTCTTCCACCAGGCGTCGATCTCGTCGGCCTTGAGAATGAGCTGCAGGGTGAAGGCCTGCGGCGGCTCGACTGCGAAGCCATGCTCCGGATAGAAATCGGAGATCATCAGCGAGCTGCCGTTGACATGGGCATGGACATGCATGGTCCGGCCTTTGTCGTCGGGCGGCGCCGAAAAAACCGTCTTCGCGCCGAAGGCCTTCTCGTAGAACTCGGCCGCCTTCAACGCCCCCTCGACATTCACATAGGCGACCAGGCCGCCGAGGACCGGGGGAGCTGCGTGATCTGTCGTCATGTCTTCCTCCTGGTGGTTCCGTCGCGCCGCGGCGGATGCTGCGGGCCTGCTTCAAGGACGGCCTGATCGGAGCGCCGCCGACAACGACTCCCGAAAATTTTTCCGGGCTCAGCCGGCCTCGGCCGTCCCGTCCTGCTGCAGCCGGTCGAGATGCATCCGGATATGGGCGGCTTCGGCCGCGGTGTTGGCGAGCGCAATGGCCTGGTTGAAGGCCTCGCGCGCCTCGCCGACGTGGCCGAGCTGCTGCAGCAGCGCCCCGCGCACGCCGAAGAAGTAGAAATAGCCGGACAGGCGCGGCGCCAGCGGCTCGATCATTTCCAGCGCTGCCTGGGCGCCGTGCAGCTTGGCCACGGCGACGGCGCGGTTCAGCGTCACCACCGGCGACGGCTGCAGCCGTTCCAGCGTGGCGTAGAGCATGTCGATCTGGGCCCAGTCGGTGTCCTGCGCCCGCGCCGCCCGGGCGTGCAGCGCCGCGATCGCCGCCTGCACCTGATAGGGGCCGGGGCTGCGGTGGCGAATCGCCTTGTCGATCAGCGCCAGCCCCTCGGCGATCATGGCGCGGTTCCACAGGGTCCGGTCCTGCTCCTCCAGCAGCACGATGCTGCCCTCGGCGTCGAAGCGCGCCGGCGCCCGCGAATGCTGCAGCAGCATCAGCGCGGTCAGGCCCATGATCTCGGGCTCGGCCGGGAACAGCCGCAGCAGCAGCCGGGCCAGGCGGATCGCCTCGTCGCACAGCGGCGCGCGCAGCGGCGCCTCCTCGCTGTTGGCGGCGGAATAGCCCTCGTTGAAGACCAGGTAGATCATGGCCGCGACCATGGCCAGCCGCTGCGCCCGCTCCGGCGCGCCCGGCGTCTCGAATGGCACCCCGGCATTGGCCACCTTGGCCTTGGCCCGGGTGATCCGCTGCTCCATAGCACTCTCGCCGACCAGGAAGGCGCGGGCGATCTGCTTGACCGACAGGCCAGAGACGATGCGCAGCGCCAGCGCGATCTGCTGCGTCGCCGGCAGGTCGGGATGGCAGCAGATGAACAGCAGCCGCAGGATGTCGTCGCGGTACTCGGCGCCGTCCAGCCGCTCGGCCATGTCGGCCTCGGCGTCCTCCAGGTCGGACAGCACCTCGTCCGGCGGCAGCGGCTCCTGCTTGCGGCCGCGGCGCACGCTGTCGAGCGCGGCGTTGCGGCCGACGAAGATCAGCCAGGCCGCCGGGTCGCGCGGCGGGCCCTTCTGCGGCCAGGTCTTCAGCGCCCGGAGACAGGCCTCCTGGAACGCCTCCTCCGCCGTGTCCAGGTCCCGGAAATAGCGCAGCAGCGCACCGAGAGCCTGGGGGCGGGCGGAGGCGAAGGCCGCGTCGATCCAGGCGATGTCGTTCATGATCCAGCTGTCCCAGGCTTGAAGCGACGGATCGGGCGGACCTCATAGGTCGCCCCGGGATTGGCGTCGGAGAGGTCGCGCACGATGGCGAGCACCTCTTCCAGCGACTCGCATTCGAAGGTGTAGAAGCCCAGAAGCTGCTCCTTCGTCTCGGCGAAGGGGCCATCGATCACCAGCGGCTCGCCGCCCGCGCCCTGGCGCAGGGTGGTGGCGGCGGTGGTCGGCATCAGCCGGGCGACGGGCCCGACCTTGCCCTGCCTGGCCAGCGGTTCCTGCACCGCCATCAGCCGGCCGATGACCGCGTCGTCTTCGGCCTGGGTCCAAGCCTCGGTCACGGCTTCGTTGTGGTAGCAGAGGACGGCGTACAGCATCCGGGTCGTTCCTTCTTCCTCCCGAGGACGAAGGAGTATGCCCGGCGCCGACACCGCCGGCAAAAAATGCCGGTCAGCCCTCCCCCAGCTCCGCCAGCGCCGTCTCGGCCACTGCCAGGTCGATCGCCGGGTGGTTGCCGTCGTCCAGGCTCCAGACGGCGGAGAGGGAGGACGTGGCCAGGACCCAGCGCAGCAGGCGGTCGCGCTCCATCCCCGCCGCCTCGGCCACCACCGCCGCCCGCTGGGCCAGGCGGCCGGGCTGCGTCGCCACCGCCCGGTCCGGCGCGGCCAGGGAGGGGGCGCCGGGGAAGCCCATGTCGGGGTTGGTGAAGAGGCTGCCGAAATCGTAGCCGCGGTCGCCGACCAGATGGCGGGGATCGATCGCCAGCCAGCCGCGCGGCCCGAAATCCAGCACGTTGTCGTGATGCAGGTCGCCATGCAGGGTGACGATGTCCCACCGCTCCGCCAGCAGGCCGCGGGCGATGGCGGCGGCGCGGGCGACGACGCCGCCATAGCGGTCGCCGCCCTCGGTCAGCGGCGCGAACCACCGCTCCAGCGGCAGCAGCCCGTCCGGCAGCGGCCGGCCGCGCGGCGCGTGCAGCCGGGTCGCCGCGGCGCAGAGGATGCGGCAGGCCTCGTCATCCTGCCCCTGCCGTGCCATGGCGACCAACGAGGCGGGGCCGGTGGCGCGCTCCAGCAGCAGCGTGTCGCCATGCTGGGCCAGCACCATCGCCGCCCCCTCACCGGTCCAGTGCTGCATCAGCAGGCAGCCGAGCTTCTCGTCGGCGTTGACCGGCTGCTTGATCATGGCTGGCAGGTCGCCGCAGCGCACCGCCAGCAGCCGGCTGCCATGGGTGACGATCGGCTCGCCGTCCGGCACCGCGCCCCATCGGGCCAGATCTTCCTCGAACATCCTCGGTCCTTGGGTGTCATGCGTGGTTAGGAGCCGGCTTGCGCCGGCCCCTCGATTTCGTCGAGATCGATGCCATGGGTGTCGAACCACCATTCCGGCGGCTTGTCCGGATGACTGGGCCTGAGCCGGGCGTAGCGCTCGCGCAGCCGCTGCTGCCGCGTCGCCTCCGCCCGGAAGTGCGAGTGGTCGAGCGATCCGCCGATCGCCCACAGCCGGCGCAGCAGCTTGCGCAGGACATAGCCCTGCGCCTTGGGGCCGGGCCTGTAGCCGCTGGCGATGATTCGTTCGATCGCCTCTGCCAGGATCTCCGCCGGCTTCATCGGCGGAGTGCGGTTGACCAGGGCGTCCAGCCGGTCCAGCCCGAACCCCGCATCGATGCAGGTGCCGAGCGGGTTGACGATGTTCCCGATCTCGACCCCGTCCCGATAGAACTCGGTGCAGTAGCCGGTGATGCTGCCGTCACTCCAGGTGCAGTCCGGGTCGGGCCGGATCGGGACCCGGCCGCGATACAGCGGCGACCACTCCGCCATCCGGTCGGGATGGATGGTGACGTGATGCGGCGACGCCCCGGTCTCCGCCAGGAAATCGAGCCAGAACTCGATCGCCTGCCCGACAGTCATCCGTCGGAACGAGAACAGGCCGAGCATGTCGAATCGGAGCAGATGCGTGCCGTCGCCGATCTCGTCGAGATCGCCCAGGCGCAGGCAGGACTGGAGATTGGCGAAGGTGGCGGTGACGGACGGGTCGATGAACAGCGGCTTGAACTGCTGCATGCCCGCCGTACAGAACAGCGTCGTGCTGTCGAACGGCCGAACCGAAGGGTTCGTGTCGAAACCGATCCCCCTGTTCTCGCAGAACAGGCGGAATCGGTGGGTCAGGCGTCCCGCGAGGACATAGGCAACCTCCTGGTTCCGGCCCGCCGGGAGGGCGGGCCCTATTCCTATCTAATCACGCGCCGGACGCTTCTCAAACCCCTGGCGCCGGCCTGCCGCCATCGCCATCTCCGACGGGCAGCGAGGGAGGAACAGCGCATGGGCTCGGCGATCCGCTTCACCGGCACGGGGCCGGGCGCGCACACCCAGGATGGCTGCGCCGTCGAGCTGTACCGGCGCCTGCCGGCCGACGGCGAGGCGGAGATCGTCGCCAGCGTGGTCCCGACCGGCGGCTCGATCCTGGAGCTGGGCTCCGGGCCGGGCAGGATCACCCACGCCCTGGCCGCCTTCGGCTATGCCGTGACCGCGGTCGACAACTCGGCCGAGATGCTGGCCCATGTCCGGGGCGCGGAGACGGTGCAGGCCGATATCGAGGATCTCGACCTTGGCCGCCGCTTCGACGCGGTGCTGCTGGCCAGCACGCTGATCAACTTCCCCGAGGCCCAGACGCGCGCCGCCCTGCTCGCCACCTGCCGGCGCCATGCCCGGCCCGGCGGCGCGGTGCTGATCGAACGGCGCAATCCCGCCACCTTCGCGACGCTGCAGCCAGGACCGGCCGGGGAGGAGGCCGGCATCCGCCACGTGATCGAATCGGTGCGGCATGAAGGCCGCCTGGCCCATATCGTCCTCCGCTCGGAAGCGGCTGACGCGGTGTGGACGCAGAGCTATACCCACGAGCTGATCGATGACGCGCAGATCGCGGAGGCGCTGGCCGCCGCCGGGCTGCGGCTGGTCCGCTGGCTCGATCCGCCACGCCGTTGGGCCCTGGCGGAACGCGCATAGCCCCCGCAGCGCCCTTCGCTCAGGCCCCGGGTCAGGCTCGATCTGACTGATGCGGCCAACTACCGACGGTTCCCGTCCTGGGCTGCCACCAGTCAGTCGACCGGTTCGGTCGTCAGGCTCGCGTAAAGTTCAGCGGCCATCCCGGCAAAAAGCAGCGCCGCGAACAGCCAAGTGGTCGTCCCCAGGATCGGCATCGCCCCTGACGGAACCAATCCTGCCGGGATGAACACAAAGCCGAAGAGAATTATGCTCGAACCATAGGCCCTGAGGCTGCGACCTCGCATCAACTGCCAACTGGATCGGAAGCCGAGATACGGCGGTCCGAAGAGCACCGACGGCCATATCAGGAGAAAGCGTAGAAAAAGGACGGCCACGGCGCAAAGCAACGGAATCACCAGAGGGAGTGCGCCAGGGGCGCTCCCGGCAAATATGAAGCCCATGAGGCTGCCTATCGCGAGCAGCAGCAATCCCGCCATGAACAGGGTCCCCGTGAGAAGGCCGACCAGCCACCATCTGCCGGATCGCCCATCGGGTTTCAGCGACAGCATTGCGACTGCCGCCGCGACAATGCAGTCCATGAGCTTACGGACAAGGACTGCCTCATCCCCTAACAATTGGCCCGCACCAACCAGGGTCGCGGTGCCGACGGCGAGAATAAGGATCGACAGCAACGGCTGCCGGATGATCCGGCGACAAGCGCGCTTGTAGGCCCAGGAGACCGAGGCAGAACTGCGCGACGCAGGTCTCGATCTCAGGTGCATCTACAGCAGCGATCCCTGCTCCGGCTTCGGGTCCGGCACGCGGGCGGGCCGGTGCGGCTTGCTGCCGCCGATCACGGCCGGGGCGTCACCGTCCTGGAAGCGGATCGACACCGCCCGGCCGGGCGTCGCCTCCTGCGTCGAGCCGAGCGCGTGGCCGGTCGCCGGGTCCAGCACCAGGGCGTAGCCGCGGCGCAGCACGTCGACATAGGAGTAGCTCTCCAGCAGCCGGCCGGCGGCGGCCAGCCGGGCCGTGCGGTCGGCCAAAGCGCGCTGCACCGGCTCCGGCCGGAAGCGGCCGGACAGGGTGTGGAAGCGTTCGGCCGGATGGTGGGTCAGGCGGGTGCCGCAGGCGGTCAGGCGGTCGCCGAGCTGGGCGAGATGCCGCGCCGTCTCCGCCACCTGGCGGCGCGGATGCGGCAGCCGGGCGCCGAGCTCGGCCAGCCGCGCCTGGCGCCGCTCGACGATGCCGAGTGCGGCCCGGTCCAGCCGCTCGCCGCGGTCGTCCAGCCGCTGCATCGCCGTCTCGATCAGCCGCGCCGGGTCGCCCAGGCCGCGGCGCAGCGCGTCCAGCCGGGTGCGGTGCTCGCCGAACAGCCGGGCGGTGCCGGCTTCAAGGCGGCGGGAGCAGTCCAGCACCCGGCCCAGCAGTTCGGCCCGGACCGGCACCGCCATCTCCGCCGCCGCGGTGGGAGTGGGCGCACGGCGGTCCGAGGCGAAGTCGATCAGGGTGGTGTCGGTCTCGTGCCCGACAGCGGAGATCAGCGGGATGGCGCTGGCCGCCGCCGCGCGCACCACGATCTCCTCGTTGAACGGCATCAGGTCTTCCAGGCTGCCGCCGCCGCGGGCGACGATCAGCAGGTCCGGCCGAGGCACCCGGCCACCGGGCGGCACCGGGCCACCGACCGGCAGCGCGTTGAAGCCCTCGATCGCCGCCGCCACCTGCCCTGCCGCGCTTTCGCCCTGCACCGCCACCGGCCAGACCAGGACATGGCGCGGGAAGCGGTCGGACAGGCGGTGCAGGATGTCGCGGATCACCGCGCCGGTCGGCGAGGTGACGACGCCGATCACCCGCGGCAGGAAGGGCAGCGCCCGCTTGCGCGCGGCCTCGAACAGCCCTTCGGCGGCGAGGCGGCGGCGGCGCTCCTCCAGCATCTTGAGGATGGCGCCTTCGCCCGCCAGCTCCATCTGCTCGATCACCATCTGGTATTGCGAGCGCGAGCCGTAGATGGTCAGCCGGCCGGTGCAGATCACCTCCATCCCCTGCTCCGGCCGCACCATCAGCCGCGCCAGCTGGCCCTTCCAGATCACCGATTCGAGGGTGCAGCTGTCGTCCTTGAGCGTCAGGTAGACATGGCCGGAGCGCGGCACCGTGACCTTGCCGATCTCGGCGCGCACGCGCACCAGGCCGAACTCGCCCTCGATGGTGCGCTTCAGCGCGCCGGTCAGCTCGGCGATGGTGAATTCCGGCAGGTTGGAGCCGGGGCGGCCGGCCGGGGCCGGGGGGGTGTCGTTTTGCTCGGTCATGCTGCGGCCACCATGCTAAACCCCTCGCGTTCGAGCAAGTGAGACGGGTCCTTCGATGCGCATCCTTCTGGTCGGCGGCGGCGGCCGCGAACATGCCCTGGCCTGGGCGATCGCCGCCTCCCCCCTGTGCACCACGCTGTTCTGCGCGCCCGGCAATGCCGGCATCGCCAAGGAGGCGACCTGCGTGCCGGTCGCGGCCGAGGATGTCGACGGGCTGGTGACATTCGCCCGGGAGAACGCGATCGACTTCGTCGTGGTCGGGCCGGAAGCGCCGCTGGTGGCGGGGCTGGTGGACCGGCTGACCGAAGCCGGGATCAAGGCTTTCGGGCCGACCGCCGCGGCCGCCGCGTTGGAGGGGTCGAAGGGTTTCACCAAGGATCTGTGCGCGAAGTACGGCATCCCGACCGCGCGCTACCGCCGCTTCACCGACGCGACCGAGGCCAAGGCCTACATCGTCGCCGAGGGCGCGCCGATCGTCGTCAAGGCCGACGGGCTGGCCGCCGGCAAGGGCGTGGTGGTGGCCGCGACGGTCGCGGAGGCCCAGGCCGCCGTCGACACCATGCTGACCGACGGCGGCTTCGGCGCCGCCGGCGCGTCGATCGTGGTCGAGGGCTGCCTGGTCGGGCCGGAGCTGAGCTTCTTCGCCCTGTGCGACGGCGAGACGGCGCTGCCGCTGGCCACCGCCCGCGACCACAAGCGGGCCTTCGACAACGATGAGGGCCCGAACACCGGCGGCATGGGCGCGGTGTCGCCGCATCCGCTGGCAACGCCGGAGCTCGAGGCCCGGATCATGGCCGAGATCGTGCAGCCGACCTTGCGCGCCATGGAGGCCGAGGGCACGCCGTTCCGCGGCATCCTGTTCGCCGGGCTGATGCTGACCGAGCGCGGGCCGCAGCTGATCGAGCACAATGTCCGCTTCGGCGACCCGGAATGCGAGACGCTGCTGCCACGGCTGAACTCGGACCTGCTCACCGCCCTGATCGCCGCGGCCGACGGCGAGCTGCGCCACCTGACCCTGCGCTGGCGGCCGGAGGCGGCGGTGACGGTGGTGATGGCGGCGAACGGCTATCCCGGCAGCTACAAGAAGGGCAGCCCGATCCGGGCGCTGGACCAGGCCGGTCAGGTGCCGGGCACCATCGTCTTCCACGCCGGCACGAAGGCCGAGGCCGATGGCATCGTTACCGCCCAGGGCGGTCGGGTGCTGGCGGTGACCGCCCTCGGCGCCGACATCGCCGAGGCCCGGTCGCGGGCCTATCAGGCGATCGACCGCATCGACTGGCCCGAAGGATTCTGCCGCCGGGATATCGCCATCTGACCCGATTTTGAAACCTGCGGCCCGATCGGCGTAGACTGTCCCGATGAGCAAGGCTTTCACCAAAGAGACCGACACCGAGGAGGAGCTGGACGATGCGCCGGCGCCCCTGCCCGCGGGGTCGAAGAACTACATCACGCCCGAGGGCTTCCAGCGGCTGCAGGACGAGTTGAAGCAGCTGTGGCGGGTCGAGCGGCCGAAGGTGGTCGAGGTGGTGTCCTGGGCCGCCGGCAACGGCGATCGGTCGGAGAATGGCGACTACATCTACGGCAAGAAGCGGCTGCGCGAGATCGACCGCCGGGTGCGGTTCCTGACCAAACGGCTGGAGATCGCCGAGGTGGTCGACCCGGCGCGCCAGACCAACCGCGACCGGGTGTATTTCGGCGCCACCGTCACCTATGTCGACGGCCAGGACCGCGAGCGCACGGTGCGCATCGTCGGCATCGACGAGACCCGGCCGGAAGAGGGCGAGATCAGCTGGATCTCCCCCCTCGCCCGCGCCCTGATGCGGGCGCAGGAGGGCGACGTGGTCGAGGTCCGCGCCCCTGGCGGCGTGGAGACCGCCGAGGTCATCGAGATCCGGTACGAGAAAGGCTGAGCCGTCAGGCGACGCTATATACCACTGCTTCTTTTTCTGCTCTGCGGCCTCTGCTATAGTTATCCAGCCGTCTTCATATCGCATTTCCGAGACGGAATTTTTGAACGTTACTTTCCAATAGGAGAAGACATGTCAATTACAGAAGAGAAGGAACTCACAGTCCCTATATTGAAGTTGCTTTCCGAATCAAGCACCGGATTTATGAAAACCTCCGATATTATCAAGCATTTGGTTGATTCTTTTAACCCAACTGGGCCTGACGCGGAAATTTTGATGAATCGCTCAGATATTCGATTCACTCAGATCGTCAGAAACATTATCTCTCACAGAGAAACATCAACCAATCCGATAAATAATGGCTTACTTGAATATGACGATAACAATAAGGGACTTAGGATTACAGCCGCTGGTCGGGCGGCTGTAGGCAGATAATTTTTCTAACTGTACTTTGCCTTATATCCTGGCTTGAGCCATGCCAGTTCAGTCGAACCGGCATGGTTCTTATCCCAGACGAACCACGCGTAAGCGGTGGTACCACTTCCTGTGGCTTTCACCCCCTTGGGGTAGAATGTGATTCTCTCACTAAACACCCAAACACGGCTCGGGGGCGCTGTGTGAAAAATTGTCCTCGTTCTATTTGCGCCCTCTAGAAAAGCAAGTCGAAGCAAGAGAGCAAATTTTTCTTCAGCTTTACTCAATGCCGAAGCCACAAAAGCCTCAGCACTATGGAAAGGAGGATTGGTTATGATATTTCTATGCTTTCGATTAACTTTGATAAAATCTTGCCCCGCCTCTCCATAGCCGCGATCATACAGATCAGAGCTAGTTACACGGCTACCAGATTCTACGAGGACATCTGACATCGCGCCGTCGCCACAGGCACATTCCCAAATCTCGCCCTTGAATGGCTCGCTCTCGGCCAGCGCAAATGTCGCCCAACGAGGGGTCGGGTAAAAATCTGGTCCATCTAAATCGGCAAATCGCTTCGTCGTGGGCTTGAAGCCACCGTTGAGATTATACGTTCGGTCCATATTCCCCTCCATCTTTCGGGAGAATTTTAGCAGAATCAATTTTCTAAGAAAGAGTCTTGAGAATCGGAATCAACCGAACAGCCGGCCCTCATCAGCCAGTAGCTTAAGATTCTGAAAATCACAGGCTCGACAGGAAGATAATCAGGCGGCGCTCGCGGCCACCCACAGCGCCGCGAGCGCCTCGATCCCGGCCTGGTCCTCGGCGTCGAAGCGGTTGGGCAGCGGGCTGTCGAGGTCGAGCACGCCCAGCACCTTCCCGTCCCGCAGCAGCGGCACCACCAGCTCGGAGCGCGAGGCGGCGTCGCAGGCGATGTGCCCTGGGAAGGCGTGCACATCCGGCACCAGCACCGATTCCCGGCGCTCCGCCGCCGTGCCGCAGACGCCGCGGCCGAGCGGGATGCGGATGCAGGCCGGCTTGCCCTGGAACGGCCCGAGCACCAGCTCGCTTTCGCTGCGCAGCAGGTAGAAGCCGGCCCAGTTCAGCTCCGGCAGGCCGTGATAGATCAGGGCCGAGAGGTTGGCTGCGTTGGCGATGGCGTCGGTCTCGCCCTGGAACAGCCCCTCCGCCTGGGAGAGCAGGTCGCGATAGGCCTCCGCCTTCGACAGGGCGGGATCGGGGCGTGCGGTCTGGAACATCGGTCGGTCTTCCTGTCTCGTCGGCTGGAAGATAGGCACGGGAACGGCCGGCGGAAAGCCTCAGAGGCTGTCGACCAGCGCACGGGCCGCGCGGATCTGCTCCTCGTCGCGCCGGTAGAAGGTCCATTGCCTGATCCGCTTCGGCACCACCAGGCCGGACTGGACCAGGACGCGCATATGCTCGCTCAGTGTCGGCTGGCTGATGCCGAGCTTGTCGGCGATGAACACGCCGCACACCCCATCCTCGACCAGGTCGCCATCGGCCTGCGGCGGGAAATGTGCGCGCGGATCCTTCAGCCAGTCCAGGATCTGCAGGCGGCGCTCATTGGCTAAAGCGCGGAAGAGATTGGCTGGGTACATTTCGGCACTTTGCCAAAGGGCTAAGCCGTGTCAAGACTCGGCCACCTTTCGCCCGACAGGAGGCCGTGATGCGCCGCTTCGCCTTCGAGACCGTCGACGTGTTCACCGACCGCCGCTTTGGCGGCAACCAGCTTGCGGTGTTCCCGGATGCGCGCGGCCTGTCGGACGGCGAGATGCAGTCGCTGGCCGCCGAGTTCAACCTGAGCGAGACGACCTTCGTGCTGCCGCCGGAGGACCCGGCGCACACGGCGCGGGTGCGGATCTTCAACCGGACCTACGAGATGCCCTTCGCCGGCCACCCCAATGTCGGCACCGGCTGCGTCCTGGCCCGGCACGGGCTGGACCGCAACGGCGTGCTGCTGTTCGAGGAGCTGTCCGGCCTGGTCGAGGTACGGGTCGAGCGCGACGCGGCCGGGGCCGTGACCGGCGCCGTGATCGCAGCACCGCAGCCGCTGTCGACGCTGCTGGAACTGCCGGCCGAGGCGATCGCCGCCTGCGCCGGGCTGGCGCCATCCGACATCATCACCAAGGCGCATCAGCCTGTGCTGGCCTCGGTCGGCGTGCCCTTCGTGCTGGCCGAGGTGACGGGCGAGGCGCTGACCCGCGCCACCATGGACATCGCCGCCTTCCGCCGTACCCAGGAACAGAACCTGGCAGTGGGCCGACGCCTGTCGCTGCATCTCTACGCCCGCGATCCGGCGGCACCGGACATCGCCGCGCCGGGCGGAGCCCGGATTCGCGCCCGGATGTTCGCGCCCCTCTCCGGCACCTATGAGGACCCGGCGACCGGCAGCGCCAACGCCATCCTTGGCGCGCTGCTGCTGTCGCTCTCCGGAGCCGAGGCCGGGCAGGCCGAGATCGTCCAGGGCGCGGAGATGGGCCGCCCGAGCCTGCTGCGCGTCGCCGCCCGCCGCGCCGCGGACGGCATCCGCGCCACCGTCGGCGGCGGCTGCATCCCGGTGCTGAAGGGCGAAGCGGAGGTCTAGGAACCGAGCTTCGCCAGGAGGCGGGTCCAGCCCTTCACGCGGGCACGGGCGATCAGCGCGGTCTTGGTCTCGCCGCTCACCCGCGCTCCGGCCAGCACCAGCGCCACGTCCTCGGAATCGGTCACCAGAACAGCCTTTCGGATCATCGGACTCGTGAAATCGGGGTCGATGCCTGCCCTCAGAAGTATTCGGGCGACCCTCGCCGAGGCCGCCGTATGCAGTGCGGTGTAGGGTCCAACCCCGGATTCCTCGACCACCGGATCGACACCCAAGGCAACCAGCCTTCGAACAAGGCCTGCATCGTCCCGTCGGGCGGCGATCACAAGCGCCACGCTTCTGTCTTGCCGGGTGCCTCGTTCGGCCGCGGCCTCGCTGAACAGCAATAAGGTTCTTTCGAGATCCGACCTTGACGAGGTTGCGAGAGGGAACAGCAGCTCGAATGCCGGCAGCTGTTGGCGAGAGGTGCGCCCGTTCAGGGGGACGCCCGCCAAGATCAGGTCGCTGGCATAGGCGTAGTTCTGGATTTCCAGCGCATCGGCCAAAAAGGTCGCCGCTTTCTCCGATGTGAAGTCGAAGCCGGCCTGCCGCAGCGTCGCGATCGTCTCGGGCGTGCCTTTGACGAACTTCGCCGTTCCCGCGGTCCGGTCGATCGCATCCTCGAGCTCGGTGACCGTTGGCGGCATGCCGGCCATCTTGCCCACATAGTCGATGACCTTCTTGGTCTGGCCGTCGATTGTCAGCGTGACGCTATGGAAGGGGTTGTCCGTGATTTCGGCGATGTACTCGTCCTTCAGCGCGAAGAAGTCCGCCCGTTCGAACATGCGCAGCAGGGCGGCGACCTCCGCCGGGGCGATCCGATGCTGGAACCGGCCGCTCACCGCCACCGAGCTGATCCCTTCATAGGTCACCGACCCGTCCCCGGCGATGTCGACCACATAGGCCGGGCACCAGCCGAAACAGGCGCTGCGCACCAACCGGATATCGACCTTGCTCGCCTCCGACACCTTGGGAAATGGCGCTTGGCATCCCAAGAGGACGCTCAGAGCTGCGACTGCCACAGCAAACCGGCACCAGCGCCGGCCGAAAAATTCGGACATCATTAAGACTACTCTGAAATCACCCCTCCCCCAGGGGTCGCCCGATCTTGTCAGATTGCCGGGCCGGCAGCCAGCCCGCTCCTATCGCCGCGCCCGGAAGAACGCCCGCAGCAGCTCGCCTGCCTCCTCCCCACCCGGCGCTTGTTCCACCTGAGGGCGGTGGTGGCAGGTCTTCTGCTCGAAGAAGCGCGGGCCGTGCAGCACCGCGCCACCCTTCGGGTCGAGGGCGGCGAACACCACCCGGCGGATACGGGCGAAGGAGATGGTGCCGGCGCACAGCGCGCAGGGCTCGAGCGTGACGTAGAGGTCGCAGTCCGGCAGCCGCGGCCGGCCGCGCAGCCGCCCGGCCTCGCGGATCGCCAGCACCTCGGCATGGGCGGTCGGGTCGGCCAGCTCCTCCACCCGGTTGCCGGCCCGGGCCAGCACCGCGCCGGTCGCGGCCTCGACCAGCACCGCGCCGACCGGCACCTCGCCGCGCGAAGCCGCCGCCGCCGCCTCGTCGAGGGCGAGGCGCATATAGGTGTCGGAGGCTGTCGGGTCGGCGGGCACGGGTCAGATCCTCGAGTTTCGCGCTAACCCTGGCCGGGCGCTTCGCGCTAGACAAGGGCGATGAGCAAGACCCCCAAGACCACCGTCGGGAAGACGGCGGGCGATCCGGCCGCGACAGGCGCCGCGACCCCGGCCGCGAAACCCAAGGCCACCTTCAAGGATGGCGGCGAGAAGGACGGCGAGCGCGTCGCCAAGGTGCTGGCCCGGGCCGGGATGTGCTCGCGCCGCGAGGCCGAGCGCTGGATCGCCGAGGGCCGCGTGGCGCTGGACGGCAAGGTGCTGGACACCCCCGCCGTGGTCGTGCCGCCCGGATCCGTGCTGAGCGTCGACGGCGTGCCGGTGCCGGAGCCCGAGCGCACCCGGCTGTGGCGCTACCACAAGCCGGCCGGGCTGGTCACCACCCGGTCCGACCCGCAGGGCCGCCAGACCGTGTTCGACAACCTGCCGGCGGAGCTGCCGCGCGTGGTCTCGATCGGCCGGCTGGACCTGAACAGCGAAGGCCTGCTTCTCCTCACCAATGACGGCGAGCTGTCGCGCCGGCTGGAGCTGCCGTCGACCGGCTGGCCGCGCCGCTACCGCGTGCGGGTGCATGGCACGCCGGATCCGGCGAAGCTGGCCGGCCTGGCCAAGGGCATCACCGTCTCCGGCGTGCATTACGGCCCGATCGAGGCGGCGCTGGACAAGGTGCAGGGTGCCAATGCCTGGCTGACCGTGACCCTGCGCGAGGGCAAGAACCGCGAGGTGCGCAAGGTAATGGAGGCGATCGGCTTGAACGTGAACCGGCTGATCCGCGTCGCCTACGGCCCGTTCCAGCTGGGCATCCTGGAGAAGGGCGAGGCCGAGGAGATCAAGGCCTCGGTGCTGCGCGACCAGCTCGGCCGCTGGATGACGACCCATGAGGAGGAGCGGCCGACGCGCAAGCCGGCTCCCGCCAAGCCCGCCCCGACCAAGCCCACACCGGCGAAGCCGACAGGGTCCAGGCCCGCGACCGGCGCCGCCTCCCGCCATGCCCCTGCGCCTCGTCGCCGGCCGGCATAGGGGCCGGGCGCTCGCCGCCCCGCCGGACCGCGCCACCCGCCCGACCGGCGAGCGGGTGCGCGAGGCGGTGTTCAACATCCTGGCCCATGCCGGATACGGCCCCGACGAAGGCGACGCGGTGGCCGGCGCCGTGGTGCTGGACGCCTTCGCCGGCACCGGGGCGCTGGCCTTCGAGGCGCTGTCGCGCGGCGCCGCCGAGGCCTGGCTGTTCGACAGCTCGGCCGCGGCGCTGGGCTTCGCCCGGAAGAATGCCGAGACGCTGGGCGAGACGGCCCGCGCGCATCTGCTGCGCGCCGACGCGCTGAAACCGCCGTCGGTGCGGGCGCAGGCGACGCTCCTGTTCCTCGATCCGCCATACCGCCTGGGGCTGGTCGGCCCGGCGATCCGGGCGCTGTCCGCCGCCGGCTGGCTGGCGCCCGGCTGCCTGGTGGTGGCCGAGACCGCGGCCGACGAGCCGGCGGTGGAGGGGCTCGCCCTGCTGGACGAGCGCCGCTACGGCATCGCCCGCATCGGCTTCGGCCGGGTGACGGAGTAAACGGACAGGCGCGTAGGTCGGGTTCGCGATGCGAACCCAACCTTGCGGCTCGTGCGGCTCAGGCCGCCGCGCGCAGGCCCTGGCCGCGCAGCTTCGCCACCGCGGCGATGGTCTTTAGCGCGGCCTCCGCCGCCTCCTTGCCCTTGACCAGGAAATGCTCGCGGAAGAAGGCCGTGTGAGCCTCGTGCTCGTGGAAGCGCTGCGGCGTCAGTACCGCGGAGAGCACCGGCACCTCGGTGTCGAGCTGCACCCGCATCAGCGCGTCGATCACCGCGGTCGACACGAATTCGTGCCGATAGATGCCGCCGTCGACGATGAAGCCGGTGGCGACGATGGCGTCGTAGCGGCCGCTCTTGGCCAGCAGCTGGGCGTGCAGCGGGATCTCGAACACGCCCGGCACCTCGAACAGATCGACCTCGGGGGCCGCGGCGCCAGCCTGGGCGATCTCGGCCAGGAAGGCGGTCTTGCACTGGTCGACGATGTCGCGATGCCAGCACGCCTGGATGAAGGCGATGCGGGGCGTGTCGGTACGGGAAGCAGAAGACAGGGGCTGATTCATGGTCATCCTCATGCAACGGACCAGAATCAGGGCATACGGGACCGACCGCCAGGATTCGCACCCGGCCCGCCGTCCCCGTTCTCTTTCATCCGGACTGTGACCGTCGGCTTCGGATTCTGACCGAATCTGCTGACCCTGCCGGTCGCCCGGCAGGCGCTCGCGGGCTCGTGCGCGGCCGTTTCGGGACCACGCCATCACCGCCGGTGGGGACTTTCACCCCGCCCTGAGAACGTCCGCCGCCCGGGGGATCCGGACGGCTCCGTCGAATATCGGGAGCGGGTTCAAGCTTGGCAAGGCCGAACGCGACATGGCGGTGGCGCGCCTGCGACATCGCGAGACGGGTCCGGCATAATGACGGAGGCCCGACGGCCACACGCTGGAGCCCGGCGCAGCGAGGGAGACGAGCGATGACGGACCAGACCGGCGGCTGCCTGTGCGGGGCGGTGCGCTATCGGGTGACGGGGCCGCTGCGTCCGGTCGTGGCCTGCCATTGCAGCCAGTGCCGCCGCACCTCGGGCCATGTCGCCGCCTTCACCGCCTGCGCCGCCGGCGACCTGGTGCTGGAGAGTGACCGCGGCCTGCGCTGGTACCGCTCCTCGCCCGAGGCGGAGCGCGGCTTCTGCGGCGAATGCGGCAGCAACCTGTTCTGGCGGCAGGTGGCGGCCCGCAGCATCCGGATCAGCATCGGCGCCGGCACGCTGGACGGCGCCCCCGGCCTGGCCCTGGTCGCCCATGCCTTCACCGCCGACAAGGGCGGCTATTACGCCATCACCGACGACGTGCCGCACTGGCCGCAATCGCCGTCGGAGCTGCCGGCCGCCGGCCGGTAGGGAGGCGAAGGCCATGTCTTCCGCGGGGCGGAATCGGAGCATCGAGGCGGTCGTCCTGTTCACGGCCTTCATCGCCTCGACCTACGGCTTCGGGATGTACCTGTTCCCGGCCATCGTCGAGGCCATCCGGCACGACCTGCCGTTCACCTATGACGCGATGGGCGTGATCTCCGGCTGCGTCCAGGCCGGCTTCATGCTGTGCGCGCTGTTGAGCGGCCTGCTGACCGTCCGCTTCGGCGCCCTGCCGATGATCCTGGGGTCGATCGCCGTCTGCGCCGCCTGCCTGGGCGGGCTGGCGCTGGTGACCGACATCGTCGCCATGGGCGTGCTGCTGACCATCCTGGGCGGATGCGCCGCGGCGATCTGGGTGCCGATGGTCGAGGTGTCGAGCGAGATCGTGCCCCGGTCGCACCAGGGCAAGGCGCTGGGGCTGATGTCGTCCGGCACCAGCTACGGCGTCTTCGTCAACGGCCTGCTGATCACCGGCTTCCTGGCGACCGAGGGCTGGCGCTTCCTGTGGGCGACCACCGGCGCGATCGTCGCCGTGCTGGCGCTGGCCGGCTTCCTGCGCCTGCGCCGGCCGGCCGGGACGAGGCCGGCGGCGGAGGCCGCCCAGCCGCGGACCTCGATCGGCGCGCGGCTGCGGACGCTGCCGCCGGGGCTGACCGCGGCGGTGCTGCTGATGATGTTCCTGAACGGCCTGTCCTCCATGCCGTACCAGACCTATCTGTCGACCTTCCTGCAAGGCGAGGTCGGGCTGTCGCAGGACGTAGCGGCGATGGCCTGGAGCGTGATCGGCGCCGTCGGCATGGCCGGCGGCTTCGCCATCGGCGCCCTGGCCGACCGGATCACCGTGCGCTGGGCGATGGTGCTGACCTACCTGATCCTGGCCGGGTCCTGCGTGCTGCTGCTGCAGGCCGCCGCGGGCGGCGGCAACCTGCCGATCCTGTACCTGGCTGTCGTCGCCTTCGGCCTCGCCTTCTACGCCATCTTCGGCCTGGTGCCGGCCTATATCGGCCATGCCTTCGGTGCCGGCCGGTCGGCCCTGGTCTTCGCCTTCGGCAACATTGCCCTCGGCTTCGGCGGCATCGTCGGCAACATGGCCGGCGGCTGGCTGAAGGTCTCGACCGGATCATTCCAGTCGATCTATCTGGCGATGCTGGCGGCGGCGCTGTGCTCGGCCCTGCTGGCCGCTGTTATGCCCAGCGAGCGGCGCTTCGCCGTGGCGGTCGGAGGCGCCGGTGCCTGAGATCGAAGCTGCGCGTTCGGCCGTGCCGGCTGAGGACACCCTGCCCGGCCGCTTCACCGCCTTCGACGCGGAGGCCCTGGACCGGATCGAGGCCGCCGCCGACCGCGTCCTGGCCGAGACCGGCCTGCGCTTCGAGGACGATCCCGAGACGCTGGCGCTGTGGCGGCAGGCCGGCGCGGCGGTGGACGGCGACCGGGTGCGCCTGGACGGCCCGCGGCTGCGCCAGATCATCCGGGCCACGGCGCCCGGGCGCTTCGTGCTGCACGGCCGCAACCCGGCCCGCAGCACGATGGTCGGAGCCGGCGAGCGCCCGGTCTTCGCGCCGGTCTACGGGCCGCCGAACGTGCTGCGCGAGGATGGCAGCGGCGGCTTCGGCACGCGCGCCGACTATCACCGGCTGATGGCCATGGCCCATGCCGCGCCGGGTCTGACCAACACCGGCCACATGCTCTGCGTCATCGGCGACGTGCCGGACGCCGCCCGGCCGCTGGAGATGGCGATCGCCCATCTGACCCTGTCGGACAAGCCGTTCATGGGCACGATCGCATCCCCCGCCGCGATGCGGCAGGTGATCGACGCCGCGACGGCGGCAATCGGCCCGCTGGACGGTAAGCCGGCTGGGTGCCACCTCTTGCATCTGATCAACGCGACCCCGCCCTTGTCCTACAAGGGCAATCCGCTGAAATGCCTGCGCCTGGCCGCCGAGAGCCGGCAGGGCTGCCTGGTCACCTCCTATATGATGATGGGCGCCACCGGGCCGGTCACCGTCGCCGGCGCCCTGATCCAGGGTTATGCCGAGGTCCTGGCCGGGCTGGCGCTGGCCCAGCTGTGGTGTCCCGGGACGCCGGTGATCATGGGCATCTTCACCATGCCGTTCTCGATGAGCCGCATGGTGCCGGTGTTCGGCGACCCGGCCCTGCACCTGGTGCAGTACGGCGCCATGGCGCTGGCCCGGCGGCTCGGCATCCCCGGCCGTGGCGACGGCGGGGTTACCTCGTCCCGGCTGGACGATGCCCAGGCCGGCTCCGACGGCGGCCGCGCCACCGCCGCCGCGATGGCCTGCGGCGCCGATTTCATCCTCCACGCCGCCGGCTGGCTCGACAGCGGTCGCTGCACCGGCATCGCCAAGTTCCGGCGCGAGGCCGAGACCCTGGCCGCCGGCGCCGCATCCGACAACCTGGAGCCGCCGTTGCCGCTGGACCCGGCGCTGGCGGCGGAATTGCGCCACGAGGCCGATCTGGCGGCGGGGTGAGCGGGCTAGCAGATGTGGCGTCGGGTCCGCTCTTTGCTATATTCTACCTAGGTAGATACCCAGGAACCATTATGGCCCTCAGCATCAAGGATCCGGAAACCGAGACGTTGGCTCGCGAGCTGGCGCGGCGGACTGGCGAGTCGATCACCGAGGCGACTCGGCGTGCCCTGGAGGATCGGCTTCGGCGCGTGGTCGGTGCCAGGAAGGCGCCGTTGCTGCTCGAGGAGATGGCCGCAATCCGCAAGCGGATGGCGGCCCTGCCCATCCTGGATCGCCGCAGCCCGGACGAGATCCTGGGCTACGACCAGGACGGGCTGCCGCGCTGATGGTGATCGACACTTCGGCGATCCTCGCCATCTTGCTCGACGAGCCGGAGGCCCCCGATTTCGAGCGACGGATCGCTGCAGATCCGGTGCGGCTGATCTCGGCAGCAACCCTGGTCGAGGCTGCCATCGTGATCGAGTCACGGCTGGGAGATGCGGGCGGCCGGGAATTCGACCTCTGGCTCCATCGGCTCGATGCCGAAGTCGCTCCGGTAGATGCCGACCAAGCCCAGATGGCGCGGCGCGCATGGCGCCGCTTCGGCAAGGGCCGGCACCCGGCCGGGCTGAACTACGGCGACTGCTTCGCCTATGCCCTCGCGGCAACAAGGGGCGAGCCCCTCCTGTTCAAGGGCGACGATTTCAGCCGGACCGACCTGGTGGCCGCGCCCTAGAACGGTGAATCGGCCGGCGCCTGCTCGCGATGCTCGTCCATGTCGTAGTCGCGCAGCACCGCGGCGATGCGCAGGCGGTAGCCCTGGAAGATGCCGGCCCGGCCGGCGGCCTGGGCGGCGCGGTGCTCGGCCCGGCTGCGCCAGCCGGCCACCGCCGCCTCGTCCTCCCAGAAGGACAGCGACAGCAACTTGTCCGGATTGGTCAGGCTGCGGAAGCGCTCGACCGAGATGAAGCCGGGCATCCGCTCCAGCACCGGGCGCAGCCGGGCGGCATGGTCGAGGTAGTCGTCGAACCGGCCCTCCGCCGGCTCGACCTCGAAGATCACGGCGATCATGCGCTCCTCCCTGGCTGAGTCCTTCGGCCCAGAGTAGCCGGACCGTGGCTAGAGGCAGAGCGAGATGCCGGTATAGGTGACGGTCACGTTGAGCGTGTCCGTGTAGCTGCCGGGAATCGCGGCGGTGTTGACCGGGATCCGCCCATAGAAGGTGATCGGCTCGACCCAGCTGCTGCCGATGGCGCCGACCAGCCGGCAGCGCGTCTGCACCGCGGTGCTGCCGCTGCCGTCGCCCCACACCGTGGTACGGGCGGCGGCGGTGTAGCCGTTATAGGCCAGCGTCGGCGTCCCGGCGCTCATCCGCCGCGGCGAGAAGGTGCCCGACCCGCCGGTGCTGACCGCGACCGTGTAGTTGATGCCGAGGCACAGCGCCGGGCAGACGCAGGTCACCGTGATCGTCGACGTCGCGTCCAGCACCGTGCCCGACAGCGGCGCGAAATTGCCGAATGCGAGCGCGGTCGCAGTCACCGAGCAGCTTTCGCCGGCGGCGCGGGCCTGGCCACCGGCCAGGAGGGCACAGGCCGCCACCAGAAGCGACAGCAGGAATCGTCTCATGGCGCTCCTCCGCAGGTGACGGGACCGATCTGGGGGATGTCGCCGGGCGCGGGCGCGAAAGCGAAGGCGATTCGGCACTGGCTGCCGTCCGGCAGGGTCACCGTGCCGGCATTCTCCGGCTGCAGGCCGGTGGCATAGCCCAGCCCGTCATAGCCGACCGGCAGCGGCTCCGCCCCGCCGCCGTCCAGCACCAGGGTCGAGCCGGGCGGCACCGCGGTGCCGTCGGGCCGATGGATCAGGATCGTGGCGGCGTCGCCGACACGGACCGGGAAGGGCACCACGATGCCGCTGCGGTCGGCCGGGACCACGCTGCGCCGGGTGTCGTCGAAGGCGGCGTCGGCCGGCAGGTCGGTCACGTCGATCGCCATCTTGTTGGCCTCATAGGCGCGCAGGCCGCGGACCAGCAGCTGGCCGCCGCTGCCCGTGCGCCCGACCGGCCGGTTCTCCAGCGTCACGCCGACATCGGGCAGGCCGGTGTCCACCACGGCGAAGCTGTCATCGATGCGCTGGCCGAGGAACACCCCGCCGCCGGCCGTGGTGAGCGAGCCGCGGATCTCGCCGCGGACGCTGGTCTGGTCGTCGATCTGGTCGGCCGCCACGGTGAAATCGGCCAGCGCCGTGCGATAGTCGACCTGGCCGGAATAGCGGCGCAGGTCGCCTTCGCTGGCCTGGGCGTTCACCACCAGGCCGCGGTCGGAGACGCCGGTGTCCTGGACGTAGCTGACGCGCTGGGTCAGCCAGCGCTGGCCGTTCTGGGCCGTGGCGTCCAGGCCGACGCTGGTCTCGCGGCCGAGGGGGACGGTGAGCGACAGCATCACCCCGGCATTCGAACCGTCGTCGAGGTCGAGGAAGCTGGTGGCCACCAGCTGGATGTCGTCGAACAGCGTCACGCTGTAGTTGCCCGAGGCGATCTGCGTCCGGCCGAAATCGGTGCGGTCGAGCTCGGCATAGACGACGCCGAACGATCCCCAGCGGCCGAGGTTGAGGCTGGCGCTGGCCCGGGTACTGCTGCGCAGCCGGCTGCGGTCGTCCACCGACGCCACGTCCCGATAGACCCCGGCGGTGCCGGTGTGCTGCAGGCCGACGCTCCAGCGCGGCTCGAGATGCTCGACCCCGACCGCGTATTGCAGGCCCGAATCGCCGCCGGAGTGGCTGCCCGCCAGCGCGGCGTTGACGGTGCCGAGCGTGCCGACGCCATAGACCACGCCGGCACCGCCCAGGACCAGGTCGCGGCTGGCCTCGACATGGCCTTCCAGGGTGAGCGTGTCGTCGAGGCCGTAGCGCAGCGAGCCGATGCCGGCGAAGCCGGAATAGTCGGCGCTGGCCTCGCCGTAGCGCCGGCGGACCGAGCCGGCCTCGAAGGAATAGTCGACGAAGCCTTCGCGCAGCAGGCTGTTGCTGGCGTAGAAGGGCAGCGTCTGCACCGTCTCGCGGCCCAGCGCGTCGCGCACCACGACACGGGCGTCGCCGCCGCCGGTCAGCACCGGCAGGCTGGTGATCTCGAACGGGCCCGGCTTCACCTCGGTCGTGAACTGCTTCACGTTGTTGATGTAGACGTCGACGGTGGACGGCACCGCGGCGTCGCCGCCGAAGGCCGGCACCGGGAAGGTGATGAGGTCGGGCCGCATGGTGAAGTCGCGGTCGACCTGGCCGCCGATCATCCGCACCGGCCGGGTCCAGGCCAGGCCGCCGCTGATGAAATCGCCCAGCCGGTAGCGGCGCAGCGCGCCGGGGTCGGAATAAGTCCAGGTGGTGTCCAGCCGGATCACCCCCTCATCCTGCCCGCCGCCGGAGCCGATATTGCCGAGGAAGCTGGTGTCGAGCACGCCGAGCGGCCCGAAGACGCGGCCTTCCACCACGCCGGAGCCATAGGTCGAATCGTCGCCGCGGGTGCCGATCAGGTCGTAGTTGAGCAGCAGGCCGTAGGCGCTGTCGGCCTGGGCAACCCGGGTGTCGCGCGCCCCGATCTGCACCGGCTGGCGCCCCTCCTCCGGCAGGTCGATGCGCAGCGCCTGGGCCGGCACGTCATAGTCGTAGCGCAGGCCGGGGACGGCGGACAGCGGCAGCAGCCCGTCGGCGGCGGGATCGACACCCTCGGGCGCCCGCACGCCGACCGCCTGCAGCTCCTCCGGCGTCACATAGAGGGTCCCGTCACGCTCCACGAACTCCCCGATCAGCTGCTGGCTCTGGCCGTTGACCGTGACGTCGAGAAAAAGAGCGCGGTCCTCCGCCGTCGCCGGCCCGGCCGCCAGCCATCCAGCAGCGGCGAGCACGGCGCCTGCCTTAAGGGCGGCCGTCCAGGGCGATCGTGACATCGACCCCGCCCTGGGCGCCATTGCCGCGCAACGTGACCTGCCCGGCGCGGTCCAGCCCGCGCAGAGGGATCTGCCACCGCTTTTCCTGGCCCGGCAGCACATAGCCGCCGAAGGCCCGGCTGGCCGCGCCTCCGCGGGTGGCGACGGTCAGGCTGTCGAACTTGGCGTGGATCGTGCCGTCGTTGCGGGCCGCCACCTCGACCACCCCGCTCCCGGCCGGCCGGGCCGACCAGGCGACCCTGGCCTGCCCGGGGATGGCCGCGGAGACGAAGATCGGCAACGACAGGCGCAGGGCCAGGTTGATCTGGCCCGGCACGGGCACCGGAATCTCGTCGACCGACAGCCGATAGCTCTTCTCCGCCGCCCCTGCGGAGGGCCGGCGCAACAGCACCCGGATCACCTGCTCCCGCCCCGGCGGGATGGTGACGATCGGCGGGCTGGCGACCACGGCATCGGTCGGGACCAGCTGGTCGGCGCCGCCGGGCTGCGACCAGTCGAAGGTCCGCACCTGGATCGTCGTCGCCGCGGTGGCCCGGTTGGCCACCGTGATGGTCTGCGCCATCTGGCCCGGCGCGAAGTCGACGCCGAGCGGCGCGACCTCGAGCCCGCCAGCCCAGGCAGCCGCGCTGCCGAAGCACAGCGCTGCCCAGGCCGCCGCGATCAGGGGGAGGCATCGCCGCATCGCCGTCACGGTGCCTCCCCGGGTCAGTAGGTGACCGTGACGGCGATCGTGTCGAGATAGGCGTCGGGGGCGACGAACTGGCCGGCCGGGACGCGGCCGTAGACGGTCGAGATGATCGGGGTGGCGCCGGCGGTGATATGGACCGTGTCGGTGCCCACCGTGTCGCCCCAGTTCACGGTGCGCCCGGAGTCGCTGTAAAGGAAGTAGTTCAGCCGGGCGGCGGTGACGGTGGTGCCCGACATCTGGCGCGTGGTCACGGTGGCGCCAGCCGCCGTGCCGGCGCTGAGGCCGATGTCGTAAGGCGTGCCGTTGGTGCAGGTGACCGTGATATCCGAGGTCGTCTCGGACACCGTCGAGCTGGTGTAGTTGCCGAACGCCATCGGCGTCGCCACCACGATGCAGAACTTCAGTACGGTCGCCGTGACCTGGAAGGTCGTGGTCGCCGTCGCGGCCTGGACAATACTGGCTGGCGCCAAGAATGCGATCGCCGCACCAATCAAAAAACTCGACGAGACACGCACGTCTCTCTCCCCCAAACAGCTATCATAAAATAACGCCAAAAGCGCATCTTCATAACGCCATAAGTAGTAAAATTGTTCAAGAGGGACGAACCACTCAAATGAGTAGGAGGTTAGGAGTATGTCGAATCTAACCAGAACGGACCGATCGTTTGCAAAATTACATAAAATAATATTCAAGATCGGCCAAGGTGCTTGACGACCGATCGTGAGAGGAAGCCGTCTTCAGTGAGGTTCGAAAGAGCAACCGGTCAGGCGCGGGTGCCGCCGACCGTCAGCCCGTCGATCCTGAGGGTCGGCTGGCCGACGCCGACCGGCACGCCCTGGCCTTCCTTGCCGCAGGTGCCGATGCCGGGGTCGAGCGCCATGTCGTCGCCGACCATCGAAACCTTGGTCAGTGCATCAGGCCCGTTGCCGATCAGGGTCGCGCCTTTCACCGCCGGCCCGATCTTTCCGTCCTCGATCAGATAGGCCTCGGAGGCGGAGAACACGAACTTGCCGTTGGTGATATCGACCTGGCCGCCGGCGAAGTTGACGGCGTAGAGGCCGCGCTTGACCGAGGCCAGGATCTCGGCCGGCGAGGTGCCGCCGCCGAGCATGATGGTGTTGGTCATCCGCGGCATCGGGTGGTGCGCATAGCTCTGCCGCCGGCCGTTGCCGGTCGGCGCCACGCCCATCAGCCGGGCATTCATCCGGTCCTGCATGAAGCCGACCAGGATGCCGTCCTCGATCAGCGTGGTGCTGCGGGTCGGCGTGCCCTCGTCGTCCACCGTCAGGCTGCCGCGCCGGTCCGGCAGGGTGCCGTCGTCGATCACGGTGACGCCCGGCGCCGCCACGCGCTGGCCCATCAGGCCGGAGAAGGCGGAGGTCTTCTTACGGTTGAAGTCGCCCTCGAGGCCATGGCCGATCGCCTCGTGCAACAGGATGCCGGGCCAGCCGGGGCCGAGCACCACGGTGGTCTCGCCGGCCGGCGCCTCGACCGCGTCCAGCCGCACCAGGGCCTGCCGCAGCGCCTCGTCCACGGCCGCCTGCCACTGCCCCGGCTCGAGATAGAGATCGTAGCCGGTGCGGCCGCCGGCGCCATGGCTGCCGCTTTCCATCCGGTCGCCGTCGCCGACCACGACCGAGACGTTGACCCGCACCAGCGGCCGGATGTCGGCGGCGTGCCGGCCATCGGCGCGGATGATCCGCACCGCCTGCCAGTTGCCGCTGATCGAGGCGCTGACCTGGCGCACCCGCGGATCCTTGGCCCGGGCATAGGCGTCGATCTCAGCCAGAACCTTGACCTTGGTCTCGAACGGCACGGCCGAAAGCGGGTTGGCGTCGGTGTAGAGCTGCCGGTTGGTGCCCTGCGGCGGCTCGGCCAGGCTGCCGCCATGGCCGGCGCGGACCGCGCCCACCGTTTCCACGGCCCGCTTGACCGCATCCTCGCTCAGCGTCGAAGCATGGCTGTAACCGGTGGTCTCGCCGGCCACCGCGCGCAGGCCGAATCCCTGGCTGGTGTCGAAGCTGGCGCTCTTCAGCTTGCCGTCGTCCCAGCTCAGCCCCTCGGACTGGACGTATTCCAGGAACAGCTCGCCGTCATCGGCCCCCTGCAGGGCCTCGCCGACCAGCCGCTCGAGCCGGGCTCGGTCGAGCCCGGCCTGGGTGAAGAACAGGTCGTCGGTCTGGTCGAGGACGCTCATGGCGGGATTCCGGTCAGCGAATCTGGACTCCAGACATAGTGCCGCCGGCCGGCGGGGGCCAGCCCCCGATCGGCGGTGCGGCCGAATCGCTTGCCAAGGGGATGCGACCATTTGCGTGAGCGGCGCGGCAGCACGGCCTGTTGTTGCCCCCCGGAACGCCCTGTATTTTCGCCCTGGCCAGGATTGGCCCGGCTTCATGCGGCCGGCGATGTCGTAAGGGCTTCAACCCTTGCGGTTCCATCGCTATAAGGCCGGACGGAGTCCAGTACCGGCGACAGCCGGCATGGGCCATGGGTGGGAACGACAACGATAACGAAAGAGCGCACGGCATGCGATCGGGCAGACTGCGTGAATTGGCGGCAGGGGTGTCGGCCTTGCTTCTCCTCGGCACAGGCACGGCCTTCGCCGACGGCCCGCCGCACAACTGGCAGCTCGGCTTCCAGGAAGCAGCCTCGTCGATCAAGGAGCAGATGAACGGCTTCCACAACCTGCTCCTGGTCATCATCGTGGCGCTCACGGTGTTCGTGCTGGGCCTGCTGGTCTATGTGATGTGGCGCTTCAGCGCCGAGCGCAACCCGGTGCCGTCCAAGACCGCGCACAACACCGTGATCGAGGTGATCTGGACGGTCGCGCCGGTCCTGATCCTGCTGGTCATCGTGGTGCCGTCCTTCCGGCTGCTCTATGCCGGCGACCGGACGCCGAACCCGGAGATGACCCTGATCGCCCATGGCTACCAGTGGTACTGGGGCTACGAGTATCCGGACCAGAAGGTCGCCGAGTACACCAGCTACGGCGTCAAGGACGAGGATCTGAAGCCGGACCAGGTGCGGATGCTGTCGGTCGACAACCCGGTGGTGCTGCCGGTCGACACCGACATCCAGATCCTGACCACCGCCGGCGACGTCATCCACTCCTGGGCCATCCCCGCCTTCGGCGTCAAGAAGGACGCGATCCCGGGCCGGACCAACGAGACCTGGGTCCGCATCGACAAGCCGGGCGTCTATTACGGCCAGTGCTCGCAGCTCTGCGGCACCGACCACGCCTACATGCCGATCGAGGTGCATGCGGTCAGCCGCGCGGATTTCGACAAATGGGTCGTCGAGAAGGTCGGGCCCGACCCGGCCGAGAAGCCGAAGCTTCTGACCATGACCTGGGACGAGGCGCAGGCGCGCACCAAGCTGGCCCAGGCCGGGCAATGATCTCACTCGGGGACTGATCCCCATCGGGGAGTGATCCCACTCGGGGCCGGCGGCCCCGACAGGCAACCCCGGACGGGGAAGAGGGCGACACGATGGCTCACGCCGCAGCACACGGTCACGACGACCACCACCACGATCACAAGCCGGGCTTCTTCAAGCGCTGGCTGTTCTCGACCAACCACAAAGACATCGGCACGCTGTACCTGGTCTTCGCGATCTGCGCGGGGCTGATCGGCGGCGTGTTCTCGCTGATCATGCGGCTCGAGCTGCAGAATCCGGGGATGCAGTTCCTGCCCGGCGGGCAGGAATGGAACGTGGTCGTCACCGCCCACGGCCTGATCATGATCTTCTTCACGGTCATGCCGGCGATGATCGGCGGCTTCGGCAACTGGTTCGTGCCGATCATGATCGGCGCGCCGGACATGGCCTTCCCGCGGCTGAACAACATCTCGTTCTGGCTGCTGGTCCCGGCCTTCGCGCTGCTAATCGGCTCGGCCTTTGTCGGCCAGGGCGCCGGCACCGGCTGGACCATCTATCCGCCGCTGTCCGAGGCCGGGCAGCCCGGGCCTTCGGTCGACATGGCGATCTTCGCCCTGCATCTGGCCGGCGCGTCCTCCATCCTCGGCGCGGTGAACTTCATCACCACGATCTTCAACATGCGCGCGCCGGGCATGACGCTGCACAAGATGCCGCTGTTCGTCTGGTCGATGCTGGTGACCGCCTTCCTGCTGCTGCTGGCCGTGCCGGTGCTGGGCGGCGCCATCACCATGCTGATCACCGACCGCAACTTCGGCACCAGCTTCTTCAAGCCCGAGGGCGGCGGCGACCCGCTCTTGTTCCAGCACCTGTTCTGGTTCTTCGGGCACCCCGAGGTGTACATCATGATCCTGCCGGGCTTCGGCATGATCAGCCACATCGTGTCGACCTTCTCGAAGAAGCCGGTGTTCGGCTATCTCGGCATGGCCTATGCCATGGTCGCGATCGGCGTCGTCGGCTTCGTGGTGTGGGCGCACCACATGTTCACCACCGGCATCGGCGTCGACACCCGCGCCTACTTCACCGCCGCCACCCTGATCATCGCGGTGCCGACCGGCATCAAGATCTTCTCCTGGATCGCGACGATGTGGGGCGGGTCGATCGAGTTCAAGACCCCGATGCTGTGGGCCGTGGGCTTCATCTTCCTGTTCACCATCGGCGGCGTCACCGGCGTGGTGCTGGCCAATGCCGGCATCGACACCGCCCTGCACGACACCTACTACGTCATCGCCCACTTCCACTACGTGCTGTCGCTGGGCGCCGTGTTCTCGATCTTCGGCGGTTTCTACTACTGGATCGGCAAGATGTCCGGCCGGCAGTATCCGGAGACCTGGGGCAAGATCCACTTCTGGATGACCTTCATCGGCGTCAACCTGACCTTCTTCCCGCAGCATTTCCTGGGCCTGGCGGGGATGCCGCGGCGCCAGCCGGACTATCCGGACGCATTCCATGGCTGGAACATGGTCTCGTCCTTCGGCGCCTATATCTCGGTCGCGGCCGCCTTCCTGTTCGTCGGCATCGCCTTCTACACGATCCGCTACGGCCGCCGGGTGGAGAGCAACTACTGGGGCGAAGGCGCCACCACGCTGGAATGGACGCTGCCGTCGCCGCCGCCGTTCCACCAGTTCGAGCAGCTGCCCCGGGTCAAGTGACCCGCGGCTGAGAGAAAGAAAGAGGAAACCGGACCGGGCCGCGCGGATACCCCGTGCGGCCCGATCCGCTTGAGGTTTATGATGGTTGACGTGACCCTGGACCGGACAGCCCGAACCGCCGCGGCCGACGCCGAAGGCGGCGCCACCTGGCAGGACTATCTCGCGCTGTTGAAGCCGCGGGTGATGACGCTCGTCGTCTTCACCGGCATCGCCGGGCTGATCGCGGCGCCGGGCCATCTGCATCCCATCCTGGCCGCCACCGCCGTGCTGTGCATCGCCGTCGGCGCCGGCGCGGCCGGGGCCATCAACATGTGGTACGACCGCGACATCGACGCGGTGATGAGCCGGACCTGCGGCCGGCCGATCGTGCGCGGCCGCATCGCGCCGTCCGAGGCGCTGGCCTTCGGCGTGTTCCTGTCGGTCGCCGCCGTGCTGGTGATGGGGCTGGCGGTGAACTGGATCGCCGCCCTGGTCCTGGCCTCGGCCTCGGCCTTCTACGTCTTCGTCTACACCATCTGGCTGAAGCGGCGGACGCCG
>NZ_VCCH02000083.1 GCF_005938675.2 Mycobacterium sp. KBS0706 | reverse complement strand
TCACCCGCTCCTGCGTCGCCTCGGCGGCGGCGAACTCCCCGGCCATGCGGCCCTCGCGCAGCACCACCACGCGGTGGCACATGCCCAGCAGCTCCGGCAGCTCGGAGGAGATCAGGATGATCGCCATGCCGCGGGCCGCCAGCGCCGCGACCATCGCATGCACCTCGGCCTTGGTCTGGACGTCGATGCCCTGGGTCGGCTCGTCGAGGATCAGCAGGCGGGGATCCGTGGCCAGCCATTTCGACAGCACGATCTTCTGCTGGTTGCCGCCCGACAGGGTCTTCACCGGCTGGTCCAGGCTGCGGTAGCGCAGCTTCAGCTGCTCGATCGTGGGCGTGACCAGCGCTCGCTCCGCCGCCGCGTCGACCAAGCCCAGCCGGACGGTGCGGTCGATCACGGTGATCGACGCGTTGGTGAGGATGTCGAAATCCATCACCAGGCTCTGGCCGATGCGGTCCTCCGAGACATAGGCGATGCCGGCCGCCATGGCGTCGCGCGGCGAGGCGAAGGCGACGGGCGCGCCGGCCAGGGTGATGGTGCCGCGGTCCGGCGCATCGATGCCGAACAGCACGCGGGCGATCTCGGTGCGGCCACTGCCGACCAGCCCGCCCAGCCCCAGGATCTCGCCGGGCCGGACCGCGAAGCCGATATCCGCGAACACGCCGTCGCGCGACAGCCCCTCGACCGTCAGCAGCGGCTGGCCCGCGGCCGGCGGCAGCTCGGGATACATCATGGTCAGCGAGCGGCCGACCATCATCTGCACGGCGCGTTCGCGCGGCAGGTCGGCCGTCCGCTCGGTGCCGACGAAGCGGCCGTCGCGCAGCACGGTAATGCGGTCGGCGATCTCGTAGATCTCGTCCATGCGGTGGCCGACGAACAGCATGGCCACACCCTGCCGCTTCAGCCGGGCCACGACCTCGAACAGCCGGCGGACCTCGCGCTGCGACAGCGCCGCCGTCGGCTCGTCCATGATCAGCACGCGCGACCCCAGCGACAGGGCGCGGGCGATCTCGACCAGCTGCTGCTCGGAGGTGCGCAGGCGGCCGAGCAGCACCTCAGGCCCGCATTCCAGCCCGATCGCCGCCAGCAGCTCCCGCGTCCGGGCCTGCGCCGCCGCGTGGTCGACCGCGCCCGGCGCGGTGCGGGGCATGTGGCCCATGAACACGTTCTCGGCGACGCTTAGATCTGGGAACAGGCCGGGATGCTGGTGCATGACGGCGATGCCGGCGTGGCGGGAATCGATCGGCGAGGCGAAGGCGGCCGGGCGGCCATCGACCACGACATGCCCGGCATCGGGCCGGTACACCCCGGCCAGCAGCTTGACGCAGGTGCTCTTGCCGGCGCCGTTCTCGCCCAGCAGCGCCACCACCTCGCCGGGCCACAGGGAGAAGGACACGTCGTGCAGCGCGACCGTACCGCCGAAGGATTTCGACGCGCCGCACAGGCCGAAGGACTTCTGCGCGCCGGCCTGGCCGAAGAACTTTTGGGCGCCGGCATGGCCGGCGGCGGCAGGCACGGCGGTGACCTGGTTCATCGCGCTCCGGGCTCCCTGCATCGTCCTTGTTTTGGCCAAGCATGATCGAACGCAAGCGTTTGCGCAAGCGCTTGCGTACGGCCACCAAGCCTCCCCGGCCTCGGCGCCGTGACGCGCAGGGTCCGCTCTTGTTCAGGCCTTCAGGTATCGGTCCCGCGGCTCGACGCGTCGGCCACGGCGTGCTCAGCCGTGCCCCGGCGCGCCCGTCACCCGCCAGATCACGTCGCCGACGTCGTCCGCCACCAGCAGCGAGCCGTCCGGGCCGATGGTCACCCCCACCGGCCTTCCATAGGAGGCGCGTTCGTCCGGCGACAGGAAGCCGGTCAGGATGTCGCGCACCGGCCCGGCGGGACGTCCATTCACGAATGGCACAAAGGCGACCTTGTAGCCGCTCAACGTGCTGCGGTTCCAGGACCCGTGCTGCCCGATCGCCATGCCGTCGGGGAAGCCGGGCAGCGTGCCGGCCGGCAGCCAGCACAGGCCCAGCGACGCCGTGTGCCCGCCCAAAGCGAAATCCGGCGTTATCGCCGCCGCGACCATCGCCGGGTCCTGCGGCACCCGGTCGTCCACGATCCTGTCCCAATAGCAATAGGGCCAGCCGTAGAAGCCGCCGTCGCGCACCGATGTCAGATAATCGGGGGGCGTCTCGTCACCCAGCCCGTCGCGCTCATTCACCACCGTCCAGAGAACCCCGGTCGTCGGCTCCCACGCCATGCCGACGGGATTGCGCAGGCCACCGGCGAAGATGCGGCTCTGGCCGCTCTCGAGGTCCAGCTCGTGGATGGCGGCCCGGCCCTCTTCCACCGCCATCCCGTGGTCCGCGATATTGCTGAGCGAGCCGACGCCGATATAGAGCTTCCGCCCGTCGGGGCTCGCCAGCAGGCTCCGCGTCCAGTGCCCGCCGGGCTTCAGGTCGTTCAGCTTCCGCCCGGCCGCGCTGATGCGGGTGTCTCCGGGCGTGTACGGGAAGGCCATCACGCCATCGGTGTTGCCGACATAAAGCGTATCGCCGAGCTGCGCCATTCCGAAGGGCTGGTTCAGCCCGGCGAGGAACACCTCGCGGGTTTCGGCGACGCCGTCGCCATCGGCATCGCGCAGCAGGGTGATGCGGTTCGGGCTTTCGCCCACCGCGGCCGCGCGCTTCATCGTGCTGAACATGGCGTAGTCGAAGACCGACTTGATGCCCCCCGGCGCGCTCAGCGCCTCGGCCGTCAGCACGTCGCCATTCGGCAGGACGTGGATCCAGCGCGGATGCTTCAGGCCGGCGGCGAAGGCGTTGACCTGGAGCCCCGGCGCCGCGACCGGCGTCTGCCCGGCGGTCCATCCCTTTGCGGTCGGCATCTTCAGGGTCGGAATGCTGCCCTGGGGCTTCGCTGCCGGGATCGCCGGCGTGCTGCCGAAGGCCGGCTGGCGCGGGCCGTCGTGCCGGTGCCGCAAATGGATCGCTCCGGTGCCGACCAGCGCGACGACTCGAGCAAAGATGCCGGACAAGCTCATTGCGTTCCCCTACCTGCGTGAACACGGGCGACACGAAGCGCCGCGAGATTGGTACCAACGGTCTGTCAGGTTACAGGCATGCCGTGAACGCCGTCTGCGGAGACGGCGGGATCGAACCTAGGCTGAACGAGGGATGGGCGGAAGACGCTTGCTTATTCCACGACGATCCGCACCGGGCGCGACTCCCCGTCCTGCAGCGGCAGGCGCAGCTGGAAGCGGTGGGCGCCGGGCGTCAGCGGCCAATACACCGTCTCGTCCGGCCGCGCGGTGCGGAACGGCAGCCCGTCGACATACCAGACGATCTGGGCGACGCCGGGCGCCGTCGCGGCCTTCAGCGCCAGCCGGTCGAGCGCCGGCGGCATCTCCGGATTGCGCCAGATCCGGGCATTCTGCTCCGGCATCGTGATCGACAGGCGCGGCGGCCCGGCGGTGCCGATCGCCGGCCCATCCGACTCCAGCCCTGGCGCCCGGGCGACGGCAGGGACCACGGCCGGCGGCGTGGCGGCGTCGGCCTTGACCCATTCGACCAGGCGCTGGCGGCAGAAATCGGGGGCGGAACCGCCGGCCGGCACGCACAGCTCGACCGGCTTGTAGGCCCGCGGCGCCGGGAAGCCGGCATCCAGCAGGTCGCCGGGCCGGGCGCCGTGCAGCGTCATCAGCACGTCCTGGGCCAGCTTCGCGGCCGACCCGGCGCCGGCGACCTGGCGCATGGTCCCGGCATCCGGCCGGCCGAACCAGACTCCGACCATATAGTCCTGCGACCACGCCACCACCCAGGCGTCGCGGTAGCCCTGGGAGGTCCCGGTCTTCAGCGCCACCGGGAACGGGAACTCGGTGGTGCCGTAGCGTGGGAAGCTGGGCAGCCGGGCCATCGGGTCGGACAGGAACAATGTCACCAGCCGGGCGATGTCGGCCGACAGCACCCGGCGCGGCGGCGCCAGCGGCTGGCCGCGGTACCACACCAGGTCGCGCAGGGTCCCGTCATCGGCCAGCGCGCCATAGGCCTGCACCAGCCGGTCCAGGCTGGTCGGCAGCGACCCGATCGCCATCGACAGGCCGAAGCTCTCGGCCGGCACGTCCAGGTCGTGCAGCCCGAGCTCGCGGAAGAAGCGGAAGCCGCTGTCCAGCCCGATCCGGCGCAGCAGGTTCGTCGCCGGGATGTTGCGCGAATTGGCCAGCGCCTGGCGCGGCAGCACGGGGCCCAGGAAGCTGCGGTCGGCGTTGGAGATGCCGGACGCGCCTTCGGGCATGTCGGCCATCACATCGGTCGGGCTCAGCAGGGTGCGCTGCATCGCCAGGGCGTAGATGAAGGGCTTCAGCGTGCTGCCGGGCGACCGTATGGCGCGGCTGAAATCGATCGACCCGCCATTGGCGCCGCCATAGCGGGCGCTGCCGACATCGGCCAGCACCTCGCGATTGTCGCGCCGGGCCACCACCACCGCCACCTGCTGCGCCCCCATCGGGGACAGCGCCCGCAGCTGGCGCCGCGCCGCGGCGGTCACCGTCTCCTGGATCCCCAGATCCAGCGTGGTGCGCAGTCGCGGATCATTGGCAGGCAGGGCCTCGGCGCCGTTGCGCGCGATCATCTGGCGCAGCCGCAGGATGGCGGGCACGGCGTCGGGCCGGCGCGGCACCGGCGGCAGCCGCAGCTCGGCCAGCTGGGTGGTGGCCAGCGCCAGCTCCTGCGGGTCGATCACGCCCTGGCTTGCCAGCTCGTCCAGCGCCCGCTGGCCGCGCCGCTTGGCCCTTGCCAGCCCGTCCGGCCGGCGGGGGTTCATCAGGCTGGGCGCCTGCGGGATGGCGGACAGCAGGGCGATCTCGGCCCAGCTCAGATCCGCCACCGGCTTGTCGAAATACCAGCGCGCGGCATGGGCGATGCCGTGGCTGCCATTGCCGTAGGGCACCAGCCGCAGGTAATGCGCCAGCAGGGTCTGCCGGTCGTAGCGCTGGGTCAGCACCAGCGCGGTGCCGGCCTCCACCGCCTTGGACCACAGGGTGCGCGCCGCCGGCTGCTGCATTCGGGCGATCTGCATGGCGATGGTCGAGGCGCCGGACCGCACGCGGCCGCCCTCGAGGTTGTGCCACAAGGCCCGGGCGACGGCGCGCGGGTCGACACCCGGATGATCCCAGAAGCGCCGGTCCTCCAGCGCCAGGGTGGCGCGGACGACGCGGTCGGGCAAGGGATCGACGGTCCAGTAGCCGTAGTCGACAGTGCGCTTACCGTCCGCCGCGCGCTCCTCATGGCCGACCTGGGCCAGGAACTCGCCTTGCCGGTCATAGAGGATCGGGGTCGGCGCCGGCGCCTCCAGATGCGCCCGCTGCGCCACCTGGACGGCGAAGGTGCCGACCACGGCGAGGCCGAGGGCGAGCACGCCCAGGCCGATCCGGCGCCGCCAGCGGCGACGGGGCGGGGAGGGGAGCGTGGCGGAGGGAGACACGGGCTGCATCTAAGGCTGCCGGGACGTGTTGCCTCTCCCGCTTGCGGGAGAGGTCGGAGACGCGAAGCGGTTCCGGGTGAGGGGGTTTTGTCGAGGCCGGTGCCGGCCCTCACCCGGACGTCCTGGCGGACGTCCGACCTCTCCCGCCAGGCGGGAGAGGCAATCCGTTCGCCCGAAACTGCCCGAGGCCATCTTCATCCGCCCCGCCTCACGGGCTGACCACGATCCGGCCGCCGGCGCTGGCGCCGTAGATTCCGGTCCGGTACATCATCTCGGCTTCGCCCGGCGGCTGGATGAAGCTGCCCGCCACCTGCGCCCGCAGGCGGAAGCGCAGGGTCAGCGTGCCCTTGTCCAGCCGGTCGTAGAACACCCGCACCTCGTCGTCGCCATAGCTGGCATAGCTGGGCGGCACCGACGGGGCGGCCGAGGGCACGGCCTCCGCCGGCGCCGTCGCCAGGTTCGGGTTCAGCGGCTCGAACCCGGCCGCGATCGGCAGGCGCAGGGCCACCTGGGTGCGGGCCTCGGGGTTGACCAGCTCCGCCACCTCCTCGACCACCTCGCCGGCGGCGACATGGATGGCGCCGTCGCCGCCCGGGTCCAGCCGCTCCAGCGGGCCGTCGGCCGGCACCCGATACAGCTGGCGGGTCAGGACGAAGCCGTCCTGCACCGGCGCCGCCGCCGATCCCGGCGCCTGCGGCAACCAGCGCGCGTCGCCCAGCGCCACCACCGGCTGACCGCCCTGGTTGGCGACGCCGACCGGCCCGGCCTGGTCGATGCTCCAGCGCAGCACCGGCGCGTCGGGTCCCAGCGTCCCGGTCTGCTCGCCGCCGGGCAGCGACGCGGCGACCGGCACCGATCCGCTCGGCGCCACCCAGGCCACGGCCAGGGCGCGCAGCGCCGCCGCATCGGCATTGGTGCTGCCCCAGCCGGAGCCGTCGCCCAGGCCGATCAGCCCACTGCGCAGCACGCCCGCCACCGGATCCTCCGGCGCGGCGCGGGCGACCGCCAGCAGCACCTCGGACAGGGTGCGGGTCTCCGACGGCAGTACCATAGGGTTGGCCGGGCGGTCCTGCAGCCCGCCATAGACCGGCTGGCCGTCGCGCGACAGCAGCCGGACATTGGCCTTGACCTGGTCCAGCAGCCCGGCAACCCGGGCCGGGTCGGCGTCCGGTGCCGCCGCGACCACCGCGGTGATCTGCGCCAGCGATTCCAGCGGCAGCAGCGAGGCCCGCCGGCTCAGCTCCGCCAGATAGGCCGGGTCCGCCGTGCCGCCGGCGGCCAGGGCCGACAGGGCGGCGACCCGCTCGCGGATGTCCTCGCCCGTCAGGAAGCGCGGATAGTCCGAGCGCAGGGCCTGTTTCAGCACCTGGGCCAGCCGGTCCTTCAGGGCCGGGTCGACGGTCTCGCCTGCCTGCTCCGCCTGGATCAAGAAAGCGTAGGACGCGGCGGTCAGCATCACCGAGCCGCGTGACTTCGGCCAGAAGCCGACCAGCCCGTCCTCGTCGGTGGTGCGGATGATGCTCTGGATCGTCTTCTGCACATCGGCCGAGATGCGGTCCTGCAGCCCGGCCGCGGCCAGGACCGCAGCATAGGGCTTCAGCGCCAGCTCGGCGCTGGACAGCGCCATCACCTGCTCGGTGCAGCCGAACGGATAGTCGGCCAGCGCGTTCAGCCCGGCGACCAGCCGCACCAGGGCGGGATCGGCCGCCAGCGCCACCGAGGCGGAATAGGAGCCGGGGCGGACGTCGCCCGGCGCGGCCAGCAGATCCTGCCGGGCGCCCGGCGCCAGCTCGACGATCCGGCGCTCGCGCAGCGGTGGCCGGTCCGGCCGGATCGGCAGCGCGATCTCGACCGCGTCGCCGGCCTTGTCGGCGTCGCGCTGCAGCAGCAGGCGCAGCTTGGCCGTGTCCTGGCCCGGCGCCGGGTCGGGCACCGAAACCGGGAAGCTGATCTTCGCCGGCCGGTTGCCGTCCCAGGCGAAGGCGCGGTCCTTCGACCCCTGCACGGTCAGCCCGTCGACGCTGATGCCGGCGCGGCCGGAGCCGCCCGGGCCCTCGACCACGCGGCCGACCAGCCCGGCATCGAAGCTGTCGCCCGGCCGCACGAAGCGGGGCAAGGCCGGCTGGGCCACGATCGGCTGCCGCACCTTGACCTCGCCGGTGCCGAAGCCGAAGCGGTCCGGCCCGCTGGTGACCACGGCGCGGATCTTGTAGACGGTCAGCGTGTCCGGCAGCTTGACCTTGACCTTGGCGGTGCCGTCCGGCCCGACCTGGACATGCGGCAGGTAGATCGGCACCGGGTTGAAGTTGCGGCGGACGGAGATGTTCTCCACCCCCCATTCGTCGGTCGCCTCGTCGCCGCCCGGCACCTCCTCCAGCGGGACCACGCCGAAGGCCATGTTGCGGGTGTCGCGCGCCGCCATCTGCGACACGCGGGCGACGATGAACTTGGGCAGCGGGTCCAGCGGCTGCTCCCGGGCCAGGGACAGCACCGCCTGGTCAACCATCCAGAAGGTGGCCTCGCCGCCCAGCGGCTTGCCCTTCAGGTCGGCCAGGTGGAGCGTGACCTCGATCTCCTGCGCCGGGCGGGCGCTGGGCGGCGCGTCCAGCGTCACCGCCACCTGGTTCTCGACCGGGGTGACCTTGACCCAGGCGGTGGTCGCCAGCGTCACCGGCTTGCCCTGGTCGAAGGGCGCGGTGGCGGCTTGGCCGTCGCCCGGCAGGCGCCCGCGCATGATCAGGAAATGCACCGGCAGCCGCGGCATCTGCGCCTTGCGCACCGGCACGGCGTAGCGGCCGAAGCCGTTGGCGATGTCGACCCAGTCGTAGCGGAACTGGCCCTCCGGCTCCTCGACGATGGCGAGGGCGCGGGCGGTCTGGAACGGGCTCTCGATCACCAGCGTCGCAGTCTCGCCGGGGGCGTAGGCGTCTTTGTCGGCGGTGACGGTGACGTTCTGCCCCGGCGGGCGGGACCAGGTCACCGGCGTGTCACCGGCGGCGAACAGGTCGACCTTCACCGACTGGCTGCGGCCGATCTTGTCCGCGGCCTCGACCGAGACGATGTAGACCCCGGCCTCCGGCAAGGCGAAATGCAGCGCCTGGACATCGGCGGTGGAGGTGACCTTCCGCTCCTCGATCGTCTCGTCGATCACCTGGGTGACGTATTTGGCCGAGCCCTGGCTGAAATCGCTGGCCTGCAGCACCGAGTTCCAGTTGCGGTGGATCAGCTTCACCGTCATCTCGACGCCCGGCAGCGGCTTGCCGGCGGCGTCGACCGCCAGGATCTCCGGGTCCACCGCATCCGCCTTGGGCAGATAGCGCGGCACCTTCAGCCCCAGGGTGAAGGGCGGCAGCGCCACCACATGCTGGGTGCTACGGATCTGCATGTCGTCGTCGCCGGTGACCGTGGCCTCGACCACGTAGCGGCGCGGCTGGGCGGTCGGCTCGATCGTCGGGTCCAGCGTGATCTGGGCCGACCCGCCGGCATCGGTCTTGCCGTCCTGCTGCAGCACGGGGGTGGAGCGGAACTCGTGCTCGCCCGAGAAGCGGGAGTCGCTGGAGAACTGGAAGCCCTCGCGCCCCGGCGGGGTCCAGCTGTAGGGGAACTGCGTCACACGCCACTTGATCGGGCGGTCGGCCAAGAGGCCGCCGGCGAAGTAGCGGGCCAGCAGTGAGACCTGGATCTGGCTGTCCAGCGGCGCCGAATCCGGGCCGTTCAGCAGCACCTCGAAGGTCGGAAGCTTGTAGGCCTCCTTCTTGAACGGCACCTGGCCGCATTCGTCGCCGTCGGGGTCGACGAAGCGCACGCTGTAATCGCCCGTCGCCTCGGTCTTCTCCTCGAAGCGCTGGTAGAAGCCGCCATTGCCGTCCAGCGACACCGGCATCCGCCATTCCTGGTCGTCCGGGCCGTTGACCACGACCTCGCCCTTGCCCTTGGCGAAGGACAGGCTGCCGCCGAGATAGGAGCGGACGAAGCCGCGGATCTCCACCGCCTCCTCCGGCCGGTAGATCGGCCGCTCGGTGAAGACGTGGCACAGCATCTGCGGCCGCTCGCGGCGGGACGCGACGTCGCCGAAGCCCCAGGCCAGCCAGGACTCGTCCGGTTTGGTCCAGTTCTCCTGCGCGTATTGCGCCGGGCCGTTCTCCGGCTCCAGCACCAGCGTGTCGGTGCCCTTGGCCACGACGATGCGCCGGATCTCCGGCTCGTCGGCATAGGCGCCCTTCGGCGCCCAGGTGAAGCCGCCATCGGCCCCGGTGACGCCGCGGGCCAAGGTGACGAACTCGTCGTCGCGCACGCCCTCCAGCCGGATCTCGGCGCCCTCGACCGGCTTGGCGCTGTTCAGCGAGGTGACGGCGAAGCGGATGCGCTGCGGCTCCTCCACCGTCGACAGGGTCAGGTCGGTCACCTGCAGCCGCAGCCAGCGCCGGTCGGCGCCGTCGACCGGCCGCAGCCCGACCAGATAGGTGCCGGGCTGGTTGGCGCCGGCGATCTTCGCCAGCAGCGGCTTGAGGTCGAGGCCGAACTTGGCCGAGATGCCGCCGCGCAGCGAGGGCAGCGGCAGCAGCTCGGACACGGAGGGCGAGCCCAGCGCGGCGATCCGCTCCGCCATCGCGTCGCGGTCGATCGCCGCCGCATCCTTCCAGGGCGACGGCTCGTTGCCGGCCAAGGGCGGCGTGGTGTCGTCCTGGGTGGTCAGGCCCTCTGCCGGGAACGGCCAGAAGTCGCGGCCCAGCGGGTCGATGCGGTGGATGCGGATGTCGGCGCGGTCATAGCCATGGCCGCGCAGCGGCACCATCTGCGGCCCGAGCCGCTCGCTGATGCCCTGGCCGGCATCCCAGGCCAGGGCCGGCAGGTCGGGCGGGAACACGAAGCGGGCATTGGTGGCGGGGCCGGACAGGGCGCGGCCGCGCACATCCTTCAGGCTGCCGGGGTCGACCCGCAGGGTGTAGACGGTGTCCGGCAGGAACCGGCCGGTCAGGGTCAGGTCGCGGCCGTCGGGCTCCAGCGCCAAATCGTCGACCGCCGGGGTGAGGCGGAACACGTCGCGGGCGCGGACCACGTCCAGCGCCTCCGGCTCGTTCGAGAAGCGCAGGCGCAGCCGGCGCTCGCCGGTCGGCTGCGCCTCCTCGCCCTCATAGGGCGTCGGCTGGCTGCAGCGCAGCACGCCATCCTGCAGGTCCTGCTGGAAGCTGCGGCCGCAGGACGCGTCGGTGACGGTGAAGGGTGCGGCGCTGCGCAGCCGCAGCTCGAAGATCGGGTCGTCCAGCCCGGCGGCGTCGGACAGGCGCAGCCGCAGGATCGCCATCCGCCCGTCCGGGATCGGCTGGCGCAGGGTCACGACATAGCCCTGCTGCGCGGTGCGGTCGGCCCGCTCCAGCGCCTTGATGGTGAAGTCCTGCGCCGTCAGCTGCTGGCTGCCTTGGCCGTCGAAGCCGGGCAGGGGCCGCAGCTCGATGGTCAGCAGCCGGGCCAGGGCCTGGATGTCGACCGGGTCGGCGAAGGTCAGGCCGATGGTGTCGAGGTCGGCGATGCCGTCCGGCTGGTCGGCCGGGCTGGTGGCGACCGGCGTCGGCAGCAGCGGCACCAGCTCGGTGGCGCGGCCGGCGGAGGTGACGGTGACGCGGCGCAGCGGCTCCCACGGCTCGGCCGGGCGGAACTGCAGCACGCGGGGCCCCAGCCACTGCCAGGCGCCGGCTTGGTCCGGCGACAGCGTGGCGAATTTGGCGGGGTCATCCTCCGGCCCGCCGTCGCGCGGCCCGGCGTCATGGTCGAAGAAGACGGTGACCGGGTCCCAGCGGCGCAGGAACTTCTCCGGCACCACCTGGACGCCGTCGGCGCGCTGGATCTGGTCCATCGTCGCCGGCGGGGCCGCGGCGGTCTGCGCCAAAGCGGGGGCGGCGAGCGGGCCGGAGACCGAGGCAAGCAGGGCGAGGATGAGGGGAAGGCAGGTCATCACTTGCCTCTCGCATGGGTCGCCGGGGCCAGCCCGGCCAGGTCCAGATAGCCGCGGATCACATCCTCGGGCGGCCCGCTCGGCCGGGCCTTGATGCCGACCACCGCCGGGCGCACCAGCGTGGCCGGGGCGTCAGGCGGCACCTGCGCCTCGATCAGGTAGCGGCCGGGGGTCAAATGGCGCATCTGCACCACCCCGTCGCCCAGGGGCTTGCCGTCGGCGTCGAGCAGCCGGACGCGGGCGCGGTCGGGCTCGGCCCGGATGCCGATGCCGATGTCGCTGTCCTTCTCGACCGTGAAGCCGAACAGGGCGGTGCCGCCGGACGCTACGGTGACCGGGTCGCCGACGCCCTCGGCCAGCGGCGCGATCGGCGTCGCCCCCAGCTCGATCGAGCCGGACAGCGGCCCGTCCTGCGGCGAGAACAGGCGCAGCAACGACGCATCCTGCAAGTAGCGGTGGAACTCCGCCCCGGCCGGGAACAGCTCCGGCGCGTCGATGTCGGCGGCCAGGATCACCGGCGCGGTGGTGCGGGCGGTCAGCAGCGCCGGTTGCGGCGATGTCACCCGCAGGGTCATGGCCTCGCCGGCCAGCGGCAGGATGCCGGGCAGCGGCGCCTCCTGCAGCTCCGGCTGCGGCCATGGGCCGTACTCATTGGCCTCCATCCAGGCGGCGACCAGGCCGGCATCGTGGCGCAGCACCACCAGGCCTGGGCCGGTCAGGTGGATCCGGCGGCCGCTGGCCACATGCCCGTCGCGGCCGATCACGGTGGCCTCGGCGGCGCCGGCGACGATCAGGCGGTGGCCCGGGCCGGTGCCGTCCGGCAGTGCCAGCAGCACCGAGCCCTCGGCGCCGAAGAAGCGCTTCATCACCGTGTCGGTGGCCAGCGCCGGGGTGGGCGACGGGTCGGGGATCTGCGCCAGCGAGACGGGGGCGGGCTTGGCGCCGGTGTTGACCAGCAGCAGCTCGGTCCAGGCACCGTCCAGCGACCAGCTGGCGGGCGTGTCGCCGGCCCAGGCGGTTTCGGCCTCCGGGGCTTTCCAGCCGGCGATGGCGGCGACGCCGGCCGGCAGGTCCAGCCGCAGCCGCTTCGCCCCGGCGGGCAGGGTCACCGGCAGGGCGCTGCCCGGGGCCAGCGTGGCGGATAGGGCGGCATCGGCGCGGCGCTCGGCGGCGAGGGCGAGGTCCAGGCCGGTTAGCTCCAGCCGCAGGGCGCCGGCCCCGGCCGCATTGCGGATGGTCAGCGGCGCGGAGGGCGCGCCCAGGGCGAAGGCCTCGCCGGCGGCCACGCCCATGCCGAGCCCGGCGTCGAGCCCGGGCTGGCCGTCGCCGGAGCGCGCCAGCCAGGCCCGCAGCCGGCCGGGCTGCGCCGGGAACGGCGGCAGGGTCGCGGCCTCGCCGGCGGCGAGGTCCAGCGCGGTGGAGCGGGCCGGGTCAGTGGCCAGCGGCGCCAGGGTCGGCTTCGCCGGCTGCGCCGTGCGGCCCAGCAGCCACAGCCGGTCGGATTGCGGCGCCAGCACAGGTGCGGTCAGCGGCCGCAGCGCCCAGCCGGGGGCGGAACCCTGCCACAGCCCGCCATCGAGGTCGGCGCCGTCGATCCGCTGCAGCCCGGCGCCGGGGGCGGCGACCAGGGCGGCGGCCAGGGTCTGCGGCAGGCCGTCCAGCGCCAGGGGCGCCAGGGCGACCGCGCCGGGCTGCTGCGGCTGCGCGTCGACCAATCGGGCGGCGAAGCGCAGCGGCTGGCCGCCGCCATCGACGGTCCAGACCGAAGCGCGCCAGGGCCGGGAGGCATCGCCATCCGCCGGCACGGCGACGGCGGGGGCCAGGCCGCGGTCGATCGCCACGCTGGCCCAGGCGCCGTCGGCGCCCTGGCGCTCCAACGCCAGCATCAGCTCGGCGGAGGAGGTGGCGGCGGCAACCATCAGGCTGCCGGCGGCGGCCGCCGGCATCGCCAGGCGGTGCACCGTCGGGCCGGTCAGCTCGACCGTCCCGGACGGTTGGGCCGCGGCCACGGCGCCGTCCTCGGCCGGCAGCGACAGCCGCAGCTCGGTGGTCGGCCCGGAACTGTCGCCCGAATCCTCTGAATCGCTCGACTCGTCCGAGCTGTCGCTCGATTCGTCACTGGAGCTGGAGGTCGTGGCCGCCTCGACCTGGACGAGGTCGAGCGTGTAGCGGCCGGCCGGCAGGTACTGCGACACGGCGATGTTCCAGTCGCCGTCGCGGTCGTCGAAGCGGCCCAGCACCTGGCCCTGGGCGTCGCGCAGCACGGCCTTGACGTCGAGGCCGCCGAAGCTGGTCAGGCTGACCACCCGGTCGGTGGCGATGCTGAACGGCACGGTCGAGGGCAGCGGGACCTCGCGCACCGCGTCAGGCTGCAACTCGTCGGTGTGCAGCGACAGGGTGTAGTCCAGCCGGTCGTTGCGGCCCAGGCTGGTGGCCTCGACCCGGTAGCGCCCGGCCGGCAGCTCGCCGGCGAAGGCGGCGCTGCTGCTGAACCGGGCCACCGGCGCGGCCTCGGGCGGGGCCAGCCGGCGCAGCTCGGCGACCATGCCGTCGCTCAGGATCAGGGTGGCCTTGGCCGGGCCGGCCAGGGCGAAGTCCCACTGGTCCGGCGTGCGCGGATCCCCGCGCCCCGCCGGCTCGCGCCACTGGAAGGCCTGGTCGGCGTCGAAGGGCAGCGGGTGCGGGCCGTGGCCCTCCAGCGCCATCTCGGGCTCGATCCGGGTCAGGCGGGCGACCACGCGGGTGTCGACCGCCTCGGGCAGGATCATCAGGCTGTAGCGGCCGGCGGCCAGCGCCTGCTCCAGCCCCGACAGGTCGCCGGCGGCCAGCAGCGGCCAGCCCTCGGCATCCTCGAGGCGGGCGGTGAAACTGCGGTCCAGGCCCAGGATCTCCAGCCGGTATTGGCCGTCGGCCGGGATATCGACCGGGAACAGGATGCCGCTGCCGGCGGGCAGGGCAGCGCGCACGGTGCCGGCGGGCACCAGCGCCGCGCCGGACAGCATCGGGGTGGGGCGGGCGGTGATGCCGACCCGGCCGGTGCCGTCCTCGGCCTTGGCGGTGACGCGGTAGCGGCCGGCCCGCAGATACTGCTGCAGCAGCATGTTCTGGCCGGCGCCATTGGCCGCGGCCTCGCCCAGCGAGGCGATGAAGGGCGTGCCGATCGACCCGCTGGTGCGCAGCCGGCCCAGCGTCTCGACCCGGTACAGGCCGCCATCGGCCACTGCCAGGGCGAAGCTCCGCTCGGCGTCGCGGTCCAGGTCGAACCAGGCGGGCTTGCCGGCCTGCAGCGCGGTCAGCGGCGGCGGCGGGGTGACGGCCGGGTCCGGCAGCGGCGCCGCGGGCGGCCGCCAGGAGAGGATCGTGGTGCGCGGCTTGTCCGGCGCCGGCAGGGTCAGGTCGGCGCTGGTGGCGCTGGCCTTGACCGGCGAGGGCTTCAGCTCGGTGGTGCCGGCGCCGACCTCGGTCCGCAGCAGCGTGCCGTCGGCCGGGTGCTTCAGCGACAGGCCCAGCGGCTCCCCTGCGCCCTGGGTCACGGCCAGCGGCCCGTCGGCGAGGTCGAGCGGCCAGGGCCGGGCCGACAGCGCGGTCCGCGCCTGGGGGCCGCTGTTGGCGATCAGCCGCAGCGTCTGGCCCTGAGCCAGCCCCTGCGGGCCGAAGCCGACCACCGGATCGGCCGGCTGCAGCGGCCGGCTGTCCTGCGGCACCAGCCCGGGCGGCCCGACAGTCAGGTCGAGGATGCCGGTGGCGCCGTCGACCGGGTCCAGCTTCAGCATGTACCAGCCGGCCGCCAGGTCCCAGGACGAGCTGGCGCCGCTGCTGCGGGGGGCCTGGACGTCGCCGCTCGGGACGGTGATCGACGGCCGGATCGCCGGGCCGGCGCCGCGCACGGCGATCGGACCGGGGGCCGTGACGTGCAGCAGCAGCGTGCTGGGGCCGCGCAGGTTGAAGCGCTGGCGCCAGGCCGCGCCCGGGCCGATCTGCGGCGCGTTGCTGGCGACCGTGACTGCCGGCTTGTCCTTCTCGGTGCGGACCAGCGCCAGGGTGGCCGGCAACTCGTCGCCGCCATAGCCCGCGGTCGGGGCCGCCAGCCACCATTGCCCGGCCTGCGAGACGGCCATGCCGCTCGGCGACTCGATCGCCCGCAGCTGGAAGGCCTGGCCGGCCGCGCCGGTCAGCTCGACCACGCGGTCCCCGGGGGTCTGCGACGCGACTGAAGTGGCCGACGTCGTCGGCTCCCGGCTCTTCTTGTCGATCGCGCCGCCGGACACGATTCCGGTGCCGTCCAACACGCGAAGCCCGGCGCCGGCGGGGGCGGGCAGGGCCAGGCGGAACAGCCGGGCGCTGCCGTCGATCCGGTACAGGTCGCGGCCGAACGGCCCGATCGTGCCGCCGACCCAGCCGGCCAGCAGCGCGTCGGCGGCGCCGAAGCGGATGTGGAAGGGCTGGGTGGTGTCGCCGTCGGCCCAGGCCGCTTCCGGGCCGCCATAGGCGGTGACCAGGTAGGTGCCCGGCTCCAGCGTGTCTTCGAAGGTGATGTCGGTCATCGGGTGGCCGGCCACAGGCTCGATGGTCCGCACCCGCCCGGTCTGCGGCACCAGCTCGGTGCCGTTCCGCCAGAAGCGCAGATCGGCCAGGCTGCGGCCCGCCGCCTCCAGCCGCAGGAAGCCCGGCGCCTCAACCGCAAGCCAGAAGGAGCGCTGCTGCAGGTCGGCCAGCGCCGTGCTCTGCACCACGCCGTCGCGCGGGCGCAGGGCCGGAGCTTCGGCCTCGCGGAACGGGGCGACCGTCAGCGCGGCGTCGCCCTCGGCCCCCTTGGCGCCGAACAGCCGCAGCTTGTAGGTGCCGACATCCAGCAGCACGTCCAGCCGGCCATCGGTGGCGCCGGCCTCGCCCATCGGCTCCGACGGGCCGGTCAGCATGTCGACCAGCTGGATGGCGACGCCGCTCTGGCTGCGGACGCGGATCGAGAACCGGCCCGGCTGCAACACGCGCAGCAGCGTGTCGTGCTGGCCGGCGGCGGGAAACTTGTCCTGGTCGACGGTGGCCGCCGCGGCCGTGGGCGCCGCGGGGGCCGCGGTCTGCGCCAAAGCGGGCGGGGCGGCCAGGGCGGCCAGCAGGCCCAGCAGCTTGATCCAACGACGGGCATTCATGGCGTCACCCCCCAGTCCGGATCGTCGGACCGCCTCGCTACGCCATTGTTTCAACCGGATTCATGGCATTTCAATGATCGTCGCCGCACGTTCAAGCTGATCGCGCCGGCTTCGGAGAGACGGAGCCGATGGCCGGGCGTTGCGTTGACTTTCGGGCCCGTATCTCGATTCCCAGCGCTACCGCAGCTACAGCCCGGCGACCGACACCTACACCGTCCAGCCCGGCGTTGCTGCCCGCTGCGGGCTGTAGCGAGAACGGGCCGCCCCTCGCCCGGAATGAGCGGGTGTTCCGGAAGCGATGTTGTTCACATGTCATCCAACTCGTCGCTCACGAAGTCGCCGTGGGAACGCGAAATACCCGATCAGCAGTGTGAAACATCGGTGCCTTAAAGATAAACCCAACAAGATAGCCGATGCGGCCGTGCAGGAGTAGAAATGTGGTTTCTATGGGGATATGGGCAACGTGAGAATATCTGACTTCCGTGTTGGGCTCTAGCATCGTGTTTTCCCAAGAGGGAGGGAACCAGCTCCCAGTTTTCAGTTTACGAGGGAAAACTGTCTGAAAATTAACTTTCTTCTCTCCTATTTCGAGATTTTCGTTCTCTATTGATCTCAATTTGAAGATGAATTCATGCATTTTGAGATGAGATCCGCCCTTATTGTTAACCATTGCAATAATTTCTATTATCCAATAATCCGTATGAACTCCTATAAATTCGATCCCTGCGGTGAATTCTACCTGCGATGCAAATTCCCGCTTTATTGTAAATTGATTCACTGCCCAAATCCCGCCAAGGATCACAGCTATAAAAGTTATGATATTGCCAAGAGATTCAATTGCATCTTTGTTTTGTTTGAGCCAAAATATAGTAGTGTCCATTTTTGTTTCCCAGAAATTGCTCTCTATAATAAATGAAATTATTAAACGAAATTATTCCTAAGATTCTGATGCTAACGCCGGCTCTACCCATTGGGCGGGCGGCCACGGCACTCGTCGCCAACCGGCTGCACTGATAGTCCAAATTGCGTTTCCGGGTGTCAATCCCGCCGCGCCGCCTGCAGCTCGATCCGGCAGGCGGTTTCCGAGCCGCATCCGGTGCAGCGCAAGGCCAGCTCCAGCCGCAGCAGCCGGGCGTCGCGGCCGAAGCGCTGGATCAGCCGGCGCCGGTCCAGCTGCCGCCGGCGGTTGCAGCGTCCGCATTTCGCCACGACGATGGTGCCGGACGAGATGTCGGACAGCCGGAGGCCGATCTCCCAATTGTCCTGGATCCGATCCCTCACCGCAGGTGCCGGCGGCGCCTCCCCGAGGCCGCTGGCCGGATAGGGTGGCTCCTCGCCGCCTCGAATGCGGCGCGGAGGTCCTCGCTGAACGGACCCTTGCGGTGCTTCATGGCGGCCTCGCGGCTCCCGATCCATCTAATGTTCGCTAAATGTTCTATTCCTCCTGTCGGTCGGAGTCGAGTCGGTCGGTGATGTGGTTCAGGCCTTCACCCCGCCCGCCGCCAGCCCGCCCTGCCACCAGCGTTGCATGAACAGGAAAGCGGCGATCACCGGCAGCACGCTGACCAGCGCCCCGGCCATGACGATGGTGAACAGCACCGTGCCGCCGCTGCCGGAGGTGGCCGAGGCGTACCATTGCGACAGGCCGACGGTGATCGGGAAGTATTCCGACGAGCTGAGCATCACCAGCGGCAGGAAATAGTTGTTCCAGGTCGACACGAAGGCGAGGATCAAGACCGTGGCGAAGCCCGGCATCAGCAGGCGGAAGGAGATCCGGCTGAAGATGTGCAGCTCGCCGGCGCCGTCGACGCGGCCGGCCTCGATCAGCTCGTTCGACACGGCGTCCTCGATATAAACGCACATCAGGAACACGCCCGGCGGGAACACCATCGACGGCAGGATGATCGCAATCGGCGTGTTGACCAGCCCGATCTTCGACAGCATCAGGAACAGCGGCACCGACAGCGCCGTCTGCGGGATCATCACCGCGCCCAGCACCAGGGCGAAGAACAGCGTCTTGCCCCGGAACTGGTACTTGGCGAAGGCATAGCCGGCGCAGGTGGCTAGCAGGGCGGCGCCGAGGCCGGAGATCGCGGCGTAGAGGAAGGTGTTCAGGAGCCAGCGCGCGAAGGCGCCGTCCTGGTAGGTGAACAGGCCCTGCAGATTCTCCCACAGGTTGAAGTCGCCGGCGAACCACAGACCGAAGGTGCCGAACAGGTCGGCATTGGTCTTGGTCGACGAGACGATGACGTAGAGCAGCGGGATGAAGGTGTAGACGAAGTAGACGCCCAGCACGGCGGTCAAGAGCCAGCGCTGGCGCCGAAAGGCGGCGGAGCGGACGGTGCGCGCGGCGATCGTCACCGGCGCCCCCTGCGGTTGGCCAGCAGCATGAAGGCGTAGGACGCCACTGCCACCACCGCGCCCAGGACGAAGGAGATCGCCGCCGAATAATTGTACTGCTGCGAGACGAAAGCCAGCGTGTAGGCGTAGTAGTTCGGCGTGTAATGGCTGTTGATCTGGCTCGGCGCCAGGTTGCGCATCAGATAAGGCTCGGTGAACAGCTGCAGCGTGCCGATGATCGAGAAGATCACCGTGACGATGATGGTGGGCACGATCAGCGGCAGCTTGATCCTGAGTGAGTGCTGCAGCGCCGTGGCGCCGTCGATCGCCGACGCCTCCTCCAGGTCGCGCGGCACCGCCTGCAGCGCCGCGTAGTAGATGATCATGTTGTAGCCCATGTACTCCCACACCGCGATGTTGGCGAGCGAGGGAAGCAGGCCACCGCCGGACAGGAAGTCGACCTTGCCGAAGCCCATCGCCTCGGACAGCTGGCTGAACGGGCCGAAGGCCGGGCCATAGAGATAGCCCCACAGCAGCGTCGCGATCACCGCCGGCACAGCATAGGGGATGAAGAAGGCAACGCGGAAGAAGCCGCGGGCGAAGACGATGCCACTGTCGAGGATCAGCGCGAACACCAGCGCCAGCCCCAGCATCACCGGGATCTGCATGAGGCCGAACTGCAGCAGCAGGCCGACGCCGTCCCAGAAGCTCTTGTCGTGGATGGCGCGGACATAGTTGTCGAGCCCGACGAAGCGGGCGCCGCCGACCAGGGTCTCGCGGAACAGGCTCATCTGGAAGGCATAGAGCAGCGGCGCGACCAGGAAGCCGGCGAACAGCAGCAGGAACGGCGCCAGGAAGACATAGGGCGCCAGCTTGCGGCTCACCAGGATCCGGGCATGCGGGCGCGCCGCCGTCACGGCGCGCCCGCCGGCCCCGAGCTCAGAGGACGGTGAAGCCCTGGTCGTTGGCATAGGCCACGACGGTGTCCTGCACCCGGTCGAAGGCCTCGGCCAGAGTGCCGTTGCCGGCAATGGCGGCGGCCATCTCGTCCTGCAGCTGCTGGTTCACATAATCCTGGAACGGCGCGAACTCGAAGCTCGGGTCGACCTGGTTCTCGGCGACGACGAAGATCTCGTTCACCTTCTGGCCGCCGTAGAAGTCGTAGCCGTGGCCCATCAGCTCCTTGTCGTCGACCAGCGACTTCAGCACCGGGAACAGGAACTGCTTGGTGTTCCACAGCCGCGCCGCCTCCGGGTCGCTGCCCATGAACTGGCAGAACAGCGCCGCCTCCTTCGGATGCTGCGACGAGGTGAAGGCGGCGAAGGTCGACCCGCCCCAGTTCGAGGAGATCTTGCCGCCCTTCTCCCATTGCGGCATCGGCGCGGCGCGCCACTGGCCGAAGCTCTTCTTCATCGACTGCTGCATCAAGACCGGCGCCCAGGCGGCGGTGACCCAGGAGGCATAGGTGCCGGCGTCCAGCCCGGCGAACCATTCGGTGGTCCACATCGGCTTGACGTCGACCGCCTTGGCATCGATCAGCTTCTGCCAATAGGCGGCCCATTTCTTGGCGATGTCGTCGTTGATCGCGATCTTCAGGCTGGTGCCGTCGAGGTGGAAGGGCCGCCAGCCGGCCTGCCACAGCACGGCGCAGACCCAGCCGGCGTCCGAGGCGCCGAAATCGCACATGAAGGTGCCGGGCGCCTTCTCCTTCAGCTTGATCGCCTGCTCGGCATAGTCGTCCCAGGTCTCGGGCACCGACAGGCCGTGCTTGTCGAACACGTCGGCGCGGTACAAGAGGCCCATCGGCCCGCTGTCCCACGGCACGGCGTAGACCTTGCCGCCATCGGTCACCGACTTCCAGGTCCAGTCGACGAACGCGCTGCCGACATCGCCGACGCCCTGCGGCGCCAGGTCGGCCAGCACGCCGAGCTGCTTGAAGCTGGCGATCGAGTTGAACTCCATCTGCGCCACGTCGGGCAGGCCGCTGCCGGCCTTGATGGCGTTGCGCAGCTTGACGTAGTGCGGCGGGCCCTGGCCGACATTCTCCAGCTTGACCGAGATGCCGGGGTATTTCTTCTGGAACAGGTCGACCTGGGTCTGGGTGTCGGGCGTCCAGGCCCAGAACAGCAGCTCGACCTTGTCCTGCGCCCGCGCCATGGCCGGCAGCCCGGCCACGGCCGGCGCCACCAGCGCCCCCGCCGTGCCCTGCAGGAAACGGCGCCTGCCGATGGATCCCGGCTTGGTCCCGGTCGTCTCCGACATTTCGTGTCCTCCCTGGGTGCCCGTGACCTGATCTCGCAATGCGAGCCGGCGATTCCTTGCAACAATCAGAACATGGGAAGCCGCTCCGCTGTCAATGCACCGGCGCAGCCAGCGGCGGTTTGTCCCGAATGTCGGACATGGCTGGCCCGATCGGGCTGGTCGGGCAGAGGGCACGGCTGACCCCGGATGCCTTTGACCGCATGTCCGGAATCATGAGGCGGCGTCATTCTCCTGCGCCGGTTGTCCTTTCGCCTGTTCGAGTCGATAGCGGAGGGTCGCGAGGAAATCGGTGCGGGTCGTCGCGTTGGCAAAGGCTCGATTGGGAATGATGAGGGCGTTCCGGTTCCTGTTCGCGATGACGATGCTGCCTTCGGCCTCGTTGACTGACGCAATCTCCCGCCACGGACTTGTGCAATCAGATGATCCTCTGCGGAGCCGCAGCCCTTCCGGTTCGGCCGAGAGGCTGCGCAAGCCGGGCCTGTAGGCGATCAGCGGATAGAAGGGAAGCCACAGCACCGAAAGCAGGCCGATCAAGATTGCACAGCCGAGCCCTTCGGGCTTGAGGCCGCTGGCGATCCCGCCCCAACGGAAAACCACATCCCCAGCCGAGAGGCAGAGCAGAAATACTGCGACGAAGATTCCGACATGGAATCGCCAAAGCCCATTGGGCTCTTTCCACTGCCGCCAGTACCAGCGCCACACCTCGTTTCGAGTCACCGTGTAATCGATGCTGACGGACATGGCGGGTGTCATCGAAGCTGTGGCTGCGGAATCCTAGCATGGCTTGGAGCATGCAGCAGCTTCGCATGCGGAGCCCTGCCGCGTCGGATGCGCCGCGCCGGACGAACCGACCTGCTGCGTGGTGAGAGTCGTCGCTTGGCTTGGAACAGCGGGAAGCGTGTCGCGCACACCGGGTCGGGCGCCGGTGCACGACCGTTCTCAGCTCTGCGGAAAGAACCGATCGTCACAGCCGCCCGATACCATCATCACAACCGTGCATTGGCCGGTCACGCCCAGGTCAGGCTCTCCTGTCTCCAGGGGCGTGTCAAGCTAGCGACAGGGAATGAAGAACCGGAGGATTTTCTAGCTTTCCAATCCGGGCATCAACGAATCGGCAGGCGAGCTTCAGACCCTGGCGCCTCTTACTCCCAGGTCCGAGAGCCGCCCTTCGCGGTCGGCTCTCGGCCTGCGGGACGTCCGAGCCCCGGGTCTCCAGCCACTCCTCCACTCGTCGGCGAGCGTCGCCGGCGTGCCGACAAAGGCGAGGCCGCCACCGGCGACGGCATATCCGCCGGCTGGTGGGGGTGTAGCGCCCGGCACCAGCCGGCGGTCGCGCTCAGGCCGCCATGGCGCGGCACGATTCCGAGCAGCGGCGGCAGGCATCGACGCAGTCCTGCATCTCGCCGACGCGCTCGCAATCCGCGGCGCAGGCGTCGCAGATCTCGGCGCAGGCGGCGCAGACGCGCCGGTGATGCTCGCTGCCGATCAGCATGATGTCGGCTGCGCTGCGGCAGATATCTGCACAGGCGGCCAGCGCCGGAACGCACAGCATCCCGCAGCAGGACGCCTGGTGCATCCCGGGCTGACGTGCCGAGCCGAGGGGCTGGGCATCGGCCAGCCCGACGCAGGCCTTATCGCCGTCGCGGGAGACGGAGCCCAGCGCCGCTGCCGGGCCCAGGCCGAAGGCAAGGGATGTGGCCAGGGCCAGGGCCGTGAACAGGCGACGCAGCAGGGTTCCGGTGGTTTGCCTCACGGCGACCTCGCGGCACGGACTCCCTGGTCAACAGCGCGATCGGGCGATCGGTTCGCCGTGATCGTGATCGGCGGGCCGGCGGCGCCCGCCGATGCCGGCCTCAGTCCGGCGGGAAGAACCGGTTCTTCGGCCGGGGCAGCCCCAGATGGTCGCGCAAAGTCGTGCCCTCGTACTCCGTGCGGAACAGGCCGCGGCGCTGCAGCTCGGGCACCACCCGGTCGACGAAATCGTCGAGGCCGCCGGGCAGGTACGGGAACATCACGTTGAACCCGTCCGAGCCGCGGGCCTCCAGCCATTCCTCCATCTCGTCGGCGATCGTCACCGGCGTGCCGACGAAGGCGAGGCCGGAATAGCCGCCCAGGCGCTGGGCCAGCTGGCGCACGGTCAGCCCCTCGCGCTCGGCCAGCTCCAGCACCCGCTCGCGGCCGGTCTTGCTGGCATTGGTCTCCGGGATCGGTGGCAGGGGGGCGTCCGGATCGAAGCCCGACGCGTCGGTGCCCAGCGCGATCGACAGCGACGCGATGGCGCTCTCATAGTGGACGAGACTGTCCAGCATCGCCCGCTTGGCCCGCGCCTCCTCGGCCGTGTCGCCGACCACGACGAAGGCGCCGGGCAGGATCTTCAGATGGTCGCGGTCGCGGCCGATCGCCTGCATCCGGCCCTTCACATCGGCATAGAAGCGCTGGCCGGCGGCGAGGGTCGAACCGGCGGCGAACACCATCTCCGCCGTCTCCGCCGCCAGCTGCCGCCCGGAGTCGGAGGCGCCGGCCTGCACGATCACCGGCCAGCCCTGCGGCGTCCGGGCGATGTTCAGCGGCCCGCGCACCGACAGATGCGGCCCCTTGTGGTCCAGCACATGCAGCTTGGCCGGGTCGAAATAGATCCCGGTCTCGACGTCGCGGATGAAGGCGTCGTCGGCCCAGCTGTCCCACAGCCCGGTGACCACGTCGTAGAACTCACGGGCGCGATCGTAGCGCTCGCCATGCTCCATATGCTCGTCGAGCCCGAAGTTCAGCGCCGCGTCGGGGTTCGAGGTGGTGACGATGTTCCAGCCGGCGCGGCCGCCGCTGATATGGTCCAGCGAGGCGAAGCGCCGGGCGATGTGGTAGGGCGCGTCGAAGGTGGTCGAGGCGGTGGCGACGAGGCCGATCCGCTCGGTCGCTCCGGCCAGGGCCGACAGCAGGGTGAACGGCTCGAACGAGGTCACCGTGTGGCTGCGCTTCAGCGCCTCCACCGGCATGTTCAGCACGGCCAGGTGGTCGGCCATGAAGAAGGCGTCGAAGCGGCCGCGCTCCAGCGTCTGGGCGAAGCGCTTGAGATGGCCGAAGTTGAAGTTGGCGTCCGGATAGGCGCCGGGATAGCGCCAGGCGCCGGTGTGGATGCTGACGGGGCGCATGAAGGCGCCGAGATGCAGCTTGCGGTCGCGACTCAAGGGTCACCTCTCGCCCGGTGCGGGCGGTTGCGGGTCACTGCGTTCGGCGGCGTGTCGCATTCTGGACGGGCCGGCTCCGGTTGTGCAACTGGCATCCGTTGCCGCAGGGCTGCCGGAGCCGGCATCCATTTCCGGCTAGCTCGCGTCGAGCAGCCGGGTCGCGGCCACCGCCGCCCCGTCGCTGCGGATCGTGCTGGCCACGGCGGCCGCCCGGGCGCGGGTCTCGGGGGCCAGGGCGATCCTCAGCGCGGCCGACAGGGACTCGAAGCTCGGGGTCGGGCCGTCATGGGCCGCGCCGATGCCCAGCCCGGCCACCCGGCCGGCCCAATAGGGCTGGTCGGCGATCTGGGGCACCACCACCTGCGGTGCGCCGGCCCGGGTGGCGGTCGTCGTCGTGCCGGCGCCGCCATGGTGCACGACGGCCGCCACCCGGCCGAACAGGGCCTGCTGGTTGACATCGCCGGTGATGAAGCAATCGTCCCGGTCGTCGCCCAGGGCCAGGTCGGCCCAGCCGCGCAGGACGAGGGCGCGGCGGCCCTGGGCGCGGATCGCGGCGACGGCCACCTCGGCGGCATCCCTGGCCGCCTGCATCGGCATGCTGCCGAACCCCACGGTGACCGGCGGCGTGCCGGCCTCCAGGAACGCCAGCAGATCGGCCGCGAGCAGGCGGTCGTCCGGCAGGATCCACGCACCGGTCTGCGTGACGTCACAGAGGTCCGTCGGCAGCCACGGGCTCAGGACCGGGTCCGACGCCAGCCAGGGATGAGCGGTGATGACATGGTCGCGGACATTGTCCACCGGCGGCAGGCCGATCGACGAGCGCAGGGCGTTGAACGCCTCGCCGAACAGCGTGTTCATGGTCTGGATGTTCAGGTCCCACAGCGCCCGGTTGTCGGTCACCTCTGGCGGGTGGGGGTGGCCTCGAAATTCGTAGGGCCGGTGGTGGTGGGACGGCACGAAGACCGGGCAATAGGCCACGCAGAGGTAGCGGATGCCCTGGTGCTCGGCGACCAGCCTTGCGGCGGCCGCGGACGAGAACAGGCCGGTGGCCACGATCGCATCGCATCCCTCCGCCGCCGCGGACAGGATGTCGAACTGCGCGGCCATCACCTTGGCCGCGAGGCGGGGCAGGTCCACCGCCGACGGCTTCGCCATGGCGTCCGTCACCCATTGGCGCACCGGCGAGAAGGCCGGCACCAGCGGCACGCCGGCACGGGCCAGCAGCTCCGCGAACTCCTGATCCGCCGGCGCGCACACCCGCGCCTCCGCGCCGAGGGCCTGCAGCCGCACCGCCAGCCCGGCCAGAGGTTCGACATCCCCGCGCGATCCGTAGGTCGATAACAGCACACGCATTTCGCGACTCCCGTGATTGCGGCCCAGGCCGGCAGTTCTACGGAAGGAGCCGGGACTTGAAGCAAGCCCGTTGCGCGTCACATGTAAGAAGTGGAGGGGAGTGGGACTTTCCTTTCACACCACCGCGGCCAACGCCAGGGCCGCGCGGATGCCGGCCGAAATCTCCGCCGAGCCGCCCCAGAACACCATCGCTTCAGCATCCGGCCGGGCCTTGCGCCCGGCCGTTTCGTTTTGGCTGCCGCATGTTACTTGCATAATGATAGCGACAAGCATATATGATGATCATCATTCAATGATGTCGGCAAGGCATCGCCATGCAGCGCAAGAGCTTCGGCAACCTGCAATGCCCCATCGCCCGCAGCCTGGAACGGGTCGGCGAGTGGTGGAGCATCCTGATCCTGCGGGACGCCTTCTACGGCCTGACCCGCTTCGACGAGTTCCAGAAGAGCCTCGGCATCGCCCCCAGCATGCTGACCCGCCGGCTGAACAGCCTGGTCGAGTCCGGCTTGCTGGAGCGCCGCCGCTACAGCGAGAAGCCGCCGCGCGACGAATATGTGCTGACCGAAATCGGCCGCGATTTCCGGCCGGTGGTCTGGTCGCTGGTCGCCTGGGGCAACCGCCATTTCGCGCCGGAAGGCGCCAGCGTCCAGCTGGTCGACCGCGAGACCGGCGCCGTCGCCGACCCGATCCTGGTCGACCGGATCAGCGGCCGGCCGATCACGGCGCGGTCCTTCAAGCCCGGCGCCGGCCCGGCCGCCGACGAGCGGACGCGCCGCCGGCTGGCCCGCATCGACAGCCTGCCGCAGGAGACCACGCCGTGAACGCCATCGTCCTCGACCGCGACACCTCGACCCCGGTCCGGGCGCCGGTCGCGCAGAAGCCGCGCCTGACCCGGAAGCGCCTGGTCCTGTCCGGCCTGGCGCTGGCCCTCGTCCTCGGCGGCGGCTGGTACGGGCACGACTGGTGGACGGTCGGCCGCTTCTTCGAAAGCACCGACGACGCCTATGTCGGCGGCAACATCACCGTGATCGCGCCCAAGGTCGCCGGCTTCGTCGCCACCCTGGCGGTGACCGACAACCAGCCGGTCCATGCCGGCGACCTGCTGGTCCGGCTGGACGACCGCGACTACCGGGCGGCGCTGGCCAAGGCCGAGGCCGCGGTGGCGCAGCAGAACGCGACCCTGGCCAATCTCGACGCCACGTACCGGCTGCAGCAGGCGGTGATCGCCCAGGCCCAGGCCGGCATCGTGGCGTCGGACGCCGAGATCGTGCGCACCCGCGACGACCAGGCGCGCTACCAGCTTCTCTCGGCCCGGTCCTTCGCCTCGGTCCAGACCTTCCAGAAAGCCGATGCCGACCACAAGCAGGCGGTGGCCGACGGCCAGAAGGCCGACGCCGCGCTGCAGGCGGCGCAGCGCCAGCTCGACGTCATCGACACCCAGAAGCAGCAGGCCCGGGCGGCGCTGGCGGCGGCCGAGGCCGACCGCGACACGGCGCGGCTGAACCTCGGCTACACCGAGATCCGGGCGCCGATCGACGGCACCATCGGCAACCGTGCCGCCCAGGAAGGCGCCTACGCCACCGTCGGGTCTCAGCTGCTGTCGATCGTGCCGGCCACCGGCCTGTGGGTCGACGCCAACTTCAAGGAGACCCAGCTGGCGCAGATGCGCCCGGGCCAGGCAGCGACGGTGACCGCCGACGTGCTGCCGGGCGAGGTGTTCCACGGCCATGTCGCCAGCCTGGCGCCGGCCACCGGCGCCCAGTTCAGCGTGCTGCCGCCGGAGAACGCGACCGGCAACTTCACCAAGATCGTGCAGCGCGTGCCGGTGCGCATCCTGCTCGACGGCGACGCCTCGGAACTGGGCCGGCTGCGCCCCGGCCTGTCGGTGACCGCCGATGTCGACCAGCGGGATGGGAAATGAGCGCCGCCGCGGCCCGTCCAGGCACCCCAGGCGGCATCGCCGGGCTGACCGAGGGCCAGAAGATCTTCGCCTTCGCGGTGATGTGCGTCGGCTTCTTCATCGCCCTGCTCGACATCCAGATCGTCTCGGCCTCGCTGCGCGACATCGGCGGCGGCCTGTCCGCCGGCGTCGACGAGACCGCCTGGGTGCAGACCAGCTACCTGATCGCCGAGATCATCGTCATCCCGCTGTCCGGCTGGCTGTCGCGGGTGATGTCGACGCGCTGGCTGTTCAGCGTCTCCGCCGCCGGCTTCACCCTGACCAGCCTGTTGTGCGGCTGGGCCTGGGACATCAACAGCATGATCGCCTTCCGGGCGCTGCAGGGCTTCCTCGGCGGCTCGATGATCCCGACCGTGTTCACCGCCGCCTTCGCCTTCTTCCAGGGCCCGAAGGTCGTGGTCGCCGCCGCCACCATCGGCGCCCTGTCCTCGCTGGCGCCGACGCTGGGACCCACCATCGGCGGCTGGATCACCGACAACTACTCCTGGCACTGGCTGTTCTTCGTCAACCTGGTCCCCGGCGTGTTCATCACCATCGTGGTGCCGATGCTGGTCAAGATCGACAAGCCGGACTGGTCGCTGCTGCGCGGTGCCGACTATCCCGGCATGGTGCTGATGGCGCTGTTCCTCGGCTGCCTCGAATACACGCTGGAGGAGGGGCCGCGCTGGGACTGGTTCGGCGACGACAGCATCCGCGCCACCGCCTGGATCGCGGTCATCAGCGGTGCCCTCTTCATCTGGCGCAGCCTGACCTTCGAGCGGCCGGTGGTGGACCTGCGGGCGCTGAAGAGCCGCAATTTTGCGCTCGGCTGCTTCTTCTCCTTCGTCACCGGCATCGGCCTGTTCTCGACCATCTACCTGACACCGCAATTCCTCGGCCGGGTGCGCGACTTCAGCGCCTACGACATCGGCCTGACGGTGTTCTCGACCGGCGTGTTCCAGATCATGGCGATCCCGGTCTACACTTGGTTCGCCAGGCGCTTCGACCTGCGCTGGCTGATGATGTTCGGCCTGTCCTGCTTCGCCCTCTCGCTGTGGCTGTTCACCCCGATCACCCATGAGTGGGGCTGGCGCGAATTCCTGCTGCCGCAGGCCTTCCGCGGCTTCTCGCAGCAATTCGCGGTGGCGCCGGCGGTGACGCTGACCCTCGGCGGCCTGGCGCCGGACCGGCTGAAGCTCGCCTCCGGCCTGTTCAACCTGATGCGCAACCTGGGCGGCGCCATCGGCATCGCCGCCTGCGCCACCATCCTGAACGACCGCACCAACCTGCACTTCCTGCGCCTGGCGGAGCACCTGACCCCGGCCAACCCGGCGGCGGTCGACCTGGTACAGAAGGTGACGGCGGCCCAGACCATGGCCCTCGGCGGTGACGCCCAGCGCGGGCATGACGCGGCGCTGAAGCAGCTGTGGTCGCTGACCATGCGCGAGGCCCAGACCCTGACCTATGCCGACGCCTTCCTGGTACTGTGCGTCTGCCTGACCATCGCGGCGCTGATGGTGCCGCTGATGCGCAAGGTGGCGCCGCCACGGGGACCTTCCGCCGATGCGCATTGACGCCGCCCTGGCCGACAGCCCTGCCTCCCACGGCGGCGCGGCGCCCGTCGCCGGTCGTCCTCAGCGCCCGCACCCGGATGCTGCTGCACGGCCCGATCGTGCCGACCATCCTGCGCCTGGCCTGGCCCAATGTGCTGGTCATGCTGGCCCAGGCCTCGACCGGGCTGATCGAGACCTGGTGGCTGTCACATCTCGGCACCGATGCCCTGGCCGGCATGGCGCTGGTGTTCCCGCCGGTGATGCTGGCCCAGATGATCTCGGCCGGTGCCATCGGCGGCGGCATCTCCGCCGCCGTGGCCCGGGCGATCGGCGGCGGCCGGCGCGACGACGCCGACGCGCTGGTGCTGCATGCCGTCGTCATCAACCTGGCGCTCGGCCTGCTCTGCACCGTCGGCATGCTCGGCTTCGGCCGGCCGGTCTACCGGCTGCTCGGCGGCAGCGGCGGCGCGCTGGAGGCGGCGCTGCTGTATTCGAACGTCGTCTTCGCCGGCAACGCCCTGGTGTGGGTGATGAACGGGCTGGCCAGCGTGATCCGCGGCACCGGCAACATGCTGGTGCCGGCGCTGGTGACCTGCGGCGGCGTGCTGTTCCTGATCCCGGTCTCGCCGCTGCTGATCTTCGGCTTCGGGCCGATCCCGGCGCTCGGCGTCGCCGGCGGTGGCGTGGCGCTCTTGGCCTATTACCTGGTCGGCACCGCCGTGCTCGCCTGGTACGTGCTGTCCGGGCGGAACCTGGCGCGGCTGCGCCGGTCGCGGCTGCGGCGGGGCTTCTTCGCCGACATCCTCCGGATCGGCGCGGTCGGCGCCCTCAACTCGCTGCAGAGCAACGTCGTCATCGCGGTTGTCACGGCGCTGGTGGCCGCGGCCGCAGGGGTCGACGCCGTCGCCGGCTTCGGCACCGGCGCCCGGCTGGAATATTTGCTGATCCCGCTGGTCTTCGGCCTCGGCGCGCCGCTGGTGGCGCTGGTCGGCACCAATATCGGCGCCGGCCAGCCCGACCGGGCGCTGCGCATCGCCCTGACCGGCGGCGCCATGGCCTTCGCCCTGACCGAGGCGATCGGGCTGGCCGCCGCGATCTGGCCGCACGCCTGGCTGGCGCTGTTCAGTGCCGATCCGCGGATGCTGGAGACCGGCACCGCCTATCTCCGCATCGTCGGCCCGGCCTACGGCTTCTTCGGCCTGGGGCTGGCGCTGTACTTCGCCTCGCAGGGGGCGGGACAGCTGGCCTGGCCGCTGATCGCCGGCGGGCTGCGGGTGGCGCTGGCGGTCGGCGTCGGCTGGCTGGCGCTGCGCTGGACCGGGTCGCTCGACGCGCTGTTCGCCGGCCTCGCCCTCGGCCTCGTCGCCTACGGCCTGACCATGCTCGGCGCGATCGCCTCCGGCGCCTGGTTCCGCCGCCGGACCTGACCGCAGCGGCCCACAGTGGAAGGGTGAGTGCGCCGGCCGCCGGAATCGGCGACAACACCCTCCTTCTTCAGAATGAGGAGTGGCCGGCAAGATGGCCTGGGTTCATGTGGACAGCGCAGCACTCGGCGACAGCGTGCTCGACCTGTACGAGCGCGACGGCGTCTACATGATCCGCGTCGACGGCTGGGAGCTGATGAACGGCGACTACCACGAGTCGGAGGACCGGCTCGGCGAGCTTGCTGCCCGGCTGACCCGCCGCCCCGATCCCGAAATCCTGGTCGGCGGCCTCGGCCTCGGCTACACCCTGGCCAGCCTGGTCCGGCATCTCGGCGGGGCCGGGCAGGTGACCGTGGCCGAGCTGTCCGAGGCGGTGATCCGCTGGTTCGAGCGCTACACCAAACCCCCGTCCCTCGGCGATCATCCCGCCAGGATCCGCCACGGCGACGTCCTCGCCATCGCGGCCGAAGGCTCTGCCTTCGACGTCATCCTGCTCGATGTCGACAACGGGCCGGAACCGCTCTCCGCGCCCGGGAACGTGGCGCTGTACGGGGCGGGCGGCCTCGGCACCCTGCGCCGGGCGCTGACACAGGACGGAATCCTGATGATCTGGTCCGCCTTCGAGGATCCGGACTTCGTCGCCCGGGCGCGGTCCGCCGGCTTCTCCCCGGCCCAGTTGCCGGTCTTCCGCGCAGGCCGGGCCGAGCCGTTCCATCTCGTCTATATGCTGTCGGCCTCGCCATTCCCGCCGGACGAGCTGGACCGGCTCGGGCTGCAACCGCTGTAGCGGCCGATCCGCTGGACCGCCCCGGTCCCGGCGTGTACACGCTGGATGACCGTCGCACCCGCTGGCCGGAGAGTCCGTTGCCCTTCCCGAGATCGCTGGCCGCCGTCGCCGCCCTGCTGCTGCTCGTCGCCTGCGCCGAGCCGCAGACGGTCGAGAGCATCTCCGCGGCGGCCCGGGAACGTTTTAGCGAGAGGATCGCCCCCTACCAGGATCACCCCTCGGAGCAGATGATCGCCGATCTCGGCCCGCCCGACCAGGACAGCCCCACCAAGGAAGGCGGCCGCAAGCTGGTGTGGGAGCGGCACGACACCAAGACCGTCGACGACAAGGTCCTGCCGACCGTCTGCACCGTCACCGCGCTGACCCACAGCGACGACACGGTGTTCTTCGTCTTTGCCGGCGGCAACACGGTCTATTGCTCCGAGGTCTTCGCCGCCAACCCCTCCTGACCGGGCTTCAGCCCGGCTGCGGCGCCGCCCGCCGGGCCAGCGCGACCAGCGCCGTCAGCGCGGTCACCGCCAGCAGCGCCGCCGCCACCAGCGACGCGCCCTGATAGGTCGAGGAGAAGGCCGTCCGCGCCGCCGCCGCGATCGTGCCCGACTCCGGCGTCGTCAGCGCCTCGGCCGCCAGCAGCGCCTCGCCGATCGACCGCCGCGCCGCCGGCACCGCCACCTCCAGCAGTGGCGGCAGCGCCAGCAGCCGCTGGTACAGCACCGTCATCAGGCTGCCGAACAGGGCGACGCCGAGGCCGCCGCCCAACTCATAGGCCACCTCCTCGACCGCGGCGACCACGCCGGCCTGGTGCGCCGGGGCGCTGTTCATGACGTTGACCGAGGCGGCGGTCATTGCCGCGCCCAGCCCGGCGCCGATGGCGACGAAGCCGGCGATCTCGGTGGCCGAGACCGCCCCCGGCGGCAGCAGCGCGATGGCGACGAAGCCGGCGGTGGACAGGGCCAGGCTGGCCGCCAGCACGGCGCGGAAGCCGAAGCGGTGCACCAGCCCGCCGGCCAGCGGCGAGGCCAGGAACGACGCCAGCGGCACCGGCGCCAGCCTGAGGCCGGCCTCCAGCGGCGACAGGCTCAGCACCAGCTGCAGCTGCTGGCTCAGCAGCAGCTCGAAGCCGACGATGATGATCATCGCCACCATGGCCCCGGCCAAAGCGACGGCGATGCCTGGGTTGCGGAACAACGACAGGTCGATCATCGGCGCCGCCGACCGGGCCTGGCGGCGCAGGAAGGCGGCCACCAGACCGGCGCCGGCCAGGCCGATCGCGATCGCCTGCCACGGATCGGCGCCGGCATGGGTGGTCTGCTTCACCGCATAGACCACGGCGATGATGCCGGCCATCGCCAGCAGCAGGCCGGCCAGGTCCCAGGGCCGCCGCTCGCCGCCGCGCCGGCCGGGCAGCAGCCACCAGGCGAAGGGCAGGGCGATCAGCACGATCGGCACGTTGATCAGGAACACCGCGCCCCAATGGAAATGCTCCAGCAGGGCGCCGCCGACCACAGGGCCGAAGGCGGCGCCGCCGGATGCGACCGAACCCCAGATGCCGATCGCGATCGCCCGCTCGCGCGGGTCGTCGAAGGCGAGGCGCAGGATCGACAGGGTGGCGGGCATCATCATCGCCCCGCCGAAGGCCAGGAAAGCGCGGCCGGCGATCAGCCACTCCGGGCCGGGGGCGAAGGCGCAGGCGGCCGAGGCCAGCCCGAACAGCATCAGCCCCAGCAGCAGCAGCCGCTTGTGCCCGATCCGGTCGCCCAGCGTGCCGGCGGCGGGCAGCAGCCCGGCCATCAGCAGCGGATAGATGTCGATGATCCACAACAGCTGCGGCGCGCTCGGCGCCAGGGCGCGGGTCAGGGTCGGCACGGCGATGTGCAGCACCGTGGCGTCGATCGCCACCATCAGTAGCGCCACCGAGACGATGGGCAGGATCGCCCAGCGATTGACGGATCCGGTCATGCTCAGGCTCCGGGGCCGAGGAAGCGGCGGACCATGCCGGGCAGGGCGGCGATCCCGGCGGCGATGTCGAAGCCCGGGTCGGTTGCCACCCGGGCGCTGAAACCGTCGATCAGCATCAAGAGCCAGATCGCCGCCTGGTCGCCGTCGATCGCGGGGTCGGCCTGGCCCAGCGTGGCCGCCCGGCCGACCAGATGGGCCAGCGCCGGCCGGACCTCGGCGTCGCTGCGGTCCAGCACCGCCTGGATCTGCGGGTTGCGCGCGCCCTCCGACAGGATCTCCAGCCACAGCCGGTGCCCGGCGGCGTCGGTGGTCAGGGTCAGGAAACGCTCCAGCAGGGCGGTGACCGCGGCCAGCGGGTCGTCGCTGTCCTCGACCCGCCGGAACAGCGCCGCCGTCTCCTCGCGCTCGGCATCGACCAGGGCGGCAATCATCGCCTCCTTGCTCGGGAAGTAGCGGTAGAGATTGCCGGCGCTCATCCCCGCCGCCTCGCAGATCTCGGCCATGCTGGTGGCGTGAAAGCCGCGCCGGGCGAAGCAGCCATCCGCCGCCTCCAGGATGCGGCGGCGCTTCTCCTCGCGGCGGGAGAGGATATCGGCGGGTTCGGACATGGATTGGTTCCGGAAGAGAATGAACGTTCATTCTCATAAAGACTCGCGTTCAGTCAAGTCTCGCAGCTTCCCTTGTCATCCAAATCCCCTCTC
>NZ_VCCH02000082.1 GCF_005938675.2 Mycobacterium sp. KBS0706 | reverse complement strand
TGCTGCTGCTGGAACGGACCGGAGAGGCCCAGCTGCCCGGCGCCGCCTTCGCCATCGCCCGGCACCTGAACGCCGCGGGCGCGCTGGATGACGACCCGGCACTGCGGGCGCGCTGCGCCGAGATCAACCTGATCGCGGCCCGGCAGGCCCGGGCGGCGGCCGCCTTCGCCCCCGCCCGCGACTACGCCGAGACCGGGTTGCGCCTGACCGACCCGGGCCTGTGGGACACCCGCTACGCCGACATCGCCGAGGCGGCACTGCTGCTGGCCGAATGCCGGATGCTGACCCAGGACCACGCCGCCTTCGACCGCGAGGTCGAGGCGCTGACCGCGCGGCTCAAGGACGACGAGCACCGGCTGCAGCTGGCCATGCTGCAGCTGGTGTCGCTCGACGCGCGGCTGCTGGAGACCGAGGCGATCGAGGTCGGCCGCCAGGCACTGCACCTGGTCGGCATCGAGCTGCCGGTGACGGTGGAGCAGCAGCGCGAGGCCGTCGGCGCCGAGTTCGGGGAGTTCCAGCGGCTGATGGCCGGGCGCCCGGCCGAGGCGCTGCTGGACCTGCCGCCCCTGCACGACCGGCGCCTGGCGGCGGCGATGCAGATCCTGTTCCGCCTGGCGCCCGACGCGCACAACACGCTGCAGCCGGAGCTGTTCGCGCTGATGGCGCTGCGCAACGCCAATCTGATGCTGCAGCACGGCGCCGACACGCTGGCTCCCGGGATCATCGTCACCCTGGCGCTGACCCTGCGCGGCATGACCGGCGACAGCGTGACGGCGGACGCCTTCGCCCGGGCCGCGATCGCCCTCGACGCCCGGCTCGGCCACCCGCTGACCGCCAGCGTGACCTTCGTCTACACCTATTTCCTGCGGCACTGGCTGCACCCGCTGGTGGGCGCGCTGCAGCTCAACCTCGACGGCATCCGCGCCGGCTTCGAGATGGGCGACATCCAGTTCGGCGCCTATCACGCCTCGGCCTATGTCATCCACCTGCTGGGCAGCGGCGGGCCGCTGGCCGAGGTGGCCCGCATCGGCGAGGAGCATCTGCGGCTGATCGGCGACCGCAACCGGACGGCGGCCGCGCATTGCCGGATGCAGGTCGACTTCGCCGCCGCGCTGATGGGCCGGACGCCGGCGCCGACCAGCATGGCGCCCGACCGGGTCCGCAGCGAGGCGGAGGAGGACGCCCATCTGCAGGCGCTGGATCTCGTCGCCCGCAGCAACTACCTGATCCGCCGGCTGCAGCTGGCCCTGCTGTTCCGGGACCTCGGCGCGGCCCGGCGCCTGATCGGCCCGACGATGGCGAACCTGCCCGGCGCCACCGGCCTCGCGGTCGAAGCCGACGGCGTCGCCTTCCTGCTGCTGGCGGCGCTGGCGAATGACGGCCACCGCGGCGACGACTTCACGGCGCAGCGCGACCGGCTGCGCGGCTGGAGTGCGCTGAGCCCGCACAATTTCGGCGCCTTGAACAGCCTGGTCGAGGCGGAGCTGGCGCGGGCCGAGGGGCGGACTGGCGACGCGCTCAGCCTCTACGGCGACGCCATCCGTCGGGCCGAGGCCGCCAAGCTGACCCATCAGGCCGCGCTGGCGAATGAATATGCCGGGCGCTTCTGCCTGGGCCTGGGCAACGAGGTCGCCGGCACGGCCCATCTGCGCGAGGCGGCGACGCTGTACGGCTATTGGGGGGCAGCCGCCAAGGTGGCCGCGCTGGAGCAGGAATTCCCGCGGCTGGCGGTGCGGTCGCGCGCCGGGCGCGCCTCGCTGCGCGAAGCCGGCAGCCAGGCCGGCGAGGACGACATCGATTTCCGGGCCGTGCTGCGGGCCGCGCATTCGATCTCGCGCGAGATCGACCTGCGCCAGCTGGTGCAGCGGGTGCTGGGAGCGATCCAGGAGAGCGCCGGGGCGTCCTACGGCGTCCTGGTGCTGCGCCGCGACGACGGCCTGTATGTCGAGGCCATCGGACGCGACCGGGAGATCTCGGTCCTCGGCGAAGGATCCGGGCGCTTGGAGGAAAGCACCGCCGTGCCCCGGTCGGTCCTGTCCTATGTGCTGCGCACCCGCGAACCCCTGGTGCTGGACAACGCCCAGCATTCGTCCGAATTCTTGCGGGATCCTTACATCCAGGCCCGTCGCGTCGCCTCGATCCTGTGCGCCCCGCTGGATGAACGGGGCCAGGTCGACGGGCTGATCTATCTCGAGAACAACCTCGCCACCGGGATCTTCAGCCCCCGCCGGCTCGAGGTCGTGCAGGTCCTGGCGGCGCAGGCGGCGATCGCCCTGGCGAATGCCCGGCTGTTCACCGCCCTCGACGGTGCCCGTACGGATCTGCTGCAGGCGAATGAAGGACTCGAGCAAAAGGTCGGCGAGCGCACCGCAGAACTCGCCGCCGCCCGCAACCGCGCGGTGACCAAGGAGCGCGAGGCGCGTCGGGCGCGGCGCGCCGCCGAGGTCGCCAACCAGGCGAAATCCCGCTTCCTGGCGGTGGTCAGCCACGAGATCCGGACGCCGATGAACGGCGTGCTCGGGATGCTGCAGATCCTCGACCGCCACCGCCTTGGCGAGGAGCAGCGCCGCTACCTCGAGATCGCCGAGGCTTCGGGCCGGTCCCTGCTCGACCTGATCGACGGGATCCTGGACTACGCCCGGCTGGAGAACAGCCAGGAGGCGCTCGACCTGCAGGATTTCGACCTGCACCGGCTGGTGGCCGACGCGGCCGAGCTGATCCGCCCCCAGGTCGCGGCCAAGGGGCTGGCGCTGACCCTGTCGATCGAGGCGCCGCCCGAGGCGATCCTGCGCAGCGATCCCCGCCGCCTCGCCCGCGTGCTGATCAACCTGCTCAGCAACGCCGTCAAGTTCACCTCGGAGGGCGGCATCGCCGTGACGGTCGGGCTGGAGCCGATGCCGGGGGCGACATCGCGGTCGACGCTGCGTGTCGCGGTGACGGACACCGGAATCGGCATCGCCCCCGACATGCACGAACGCATCTTCGGCGACTTCATCCAGGCCGATTCATCGATCGCGCGGCGCTACGGCGGCACCGGGCTTGGCCTGGCGATCTGCCGGCGGATCGCCGATCTCCTGGGCGGCACGCTGACGGTCGACAGCGCCCCGGGCGACGGCAGCACCTTCCGCCTGGCCGTGCCGGTGACGCCGGGCACGGCGAAGCCGGAGGCGCCGGCGCCGGTCGTGCACGGCCCGGCCCTGTCGGTCCTGGTGGTCGACGACGACCCGATCAACCGGGCCGTGGCCGCCGGGCTGCTCGGCCGGCTGGGCCATCGAGCCATCCTCGCCGATGGCGGCCAGGCCGCGATCGAGGCCGCGGCGGCCGCGTCGTTCGACGTCGTGATGATGGACCTGCACATGCCCGGCATGGACGGGCTGGAGGCCACGCGGCGGATCCGGGCCCTGCCGGGCGACCGCGAGCCGCCGCATATCCTGGCGCTGACCGCCGACCTGACCGACGGCAGCCGGCAGCGCTGCGCCCTGGCGGGCATCGAGCGCATCCTGGGCAAGCCGCTGCAGCTGGCAGCGCTGCAGCGCATGCTGGCCGCCGTCTCCGACTCCCGCTCGCCGGTCGAGCCGCCGGTGGTGTCGGCCGATCCGATGGCCCTGGTCGACCAGGAGTTCTACGACGAGCGGCAGGACATCCTGGGCACCCGCGAGCTGGCGCGGCTGGCCCTGATGTTCCATCGGGTCTCACGGCCGATGGTCCAGGCGATCGGCGCCGCGGCCGAGGCCGGCGACCGCCGCGACTTGGCCCGCCTGGCCCATCGCCTGAGCAGCTCGGCCGGCGCGCTGGGCCTGATCCGCCTGGCCCGCCACGCCTCCGCGATCGAGGCTTGCGCCGGCAACGACGCGCCGATCGACGGCCTGACGGAGATGGCGGCGGCGCTGGGGCCGCTTCGCCGCCTGTCGGTCGATGCCCTGATGGCTGAGATGCGGCGGTCGGCTCAGCCCCGGGCGTCGGTGCGGACGCCCAGCTTGTAGCCGACGCCGGTCACGGTGACGATCACCGGCGGCGCGCCGTCAGGCGTCTGCAGCTTGCGCCGCAGCCGGGCGACCAGCGCGTCCACGGTGCGGTCGCCGACGTCGGTGTCGCGGTTGCTGACCACCTCGACCAGATAGTCGCGGCTGAGCGGCCGGCCATTGGCCTGCACCAGCGCCGCCAGCAGGTCGAACTCGCCGCGCGTCACGCGCACCGGCGTGCCGTCCCGGGTGGTCAGCTCGCGCCGCGTCTGGTCCAGGAGCCAGGAGTCGAAGGTGACCACGGAATTGTGCCGGGCGGCGTCGCGCTCCATTCCGCGGCGGCGCAGCAGCGCCCGCGACCGGGCCAGCAGCTCGCGCAGCTTCACCGGCTTGGTCACATAGTCGTCGCCGGCCAGTTCCAGCCCGACGACGCGGTCGACCTCGCTGTCCTTCTGGGTGACGAAGATGATGCCGACCGCGCTGGTCGCCCGGATCTCACGGGCGAGGTCGAAGCCGTCGCCATCCGGCAGCTGGATGTCGATGAACAGCAGGTCGGCGGGGCTGCGCTTCAAGGCCCGCCGGCATTCCGCGCCGGTGGCCGCCTCCTCCACCTCGAACCCTTCCTCCGCGAAGTAGCGCGCGATCATCGTGCGCGTGACCGGGTCGTCCTCTACCACGATCAGGCGATCGCGCCGGCCGCCGCCGCCCGCCCCGTCCATCATCCTGATACTCATCAACGATCCTGCCCTGCCCCGCAGCCGTTCTTGTCGAGGCGCGTAGCGGATGAATGCGAACGGCCGTTCATATCTGATTTACATCCCGCGCCGCGCAACATGCTACCAGAGTCAGTAGGATTCGGCATCCGATCCTGTCATATGGCAAGAATCAGCCCTTGGTCGGAGTAGGATTCGAAAGCTTTTTCTTAAAATTTATTGCGAACGGGGTAGATCTCTCTGATCCCCGCTCGAATCGGCGGAGGCGAGCATGTCCGAGCAGAGCACCTATCCGCATGTCCCGATCGCCGAGATGCTGCAGCGGATCCGGCGGGACAATGCCGGGCACGGCACCAAGCATGTGGTGATCCTGGGCGCCGGCATCGCCGGCCTGGTGGCGGCCTATGAGTTGCAGCAGCTCGGCCACAGCGCCACCATCCTCGAGGGCAGCGAGCGCGTCGGCGGCCGCATCCTGACCCATCGTTTCAAGGACGGCAGCTACAACGAGCTGGGGGCGATGCGCGTCCCGGGCTCGCATGACTACACCCATTACTACATCGACCGGGCCGGCCTGACGGGCCGGCTGATCCCGTTCGTCAACAGCGTCGAGCAGAACTTCCTCGACATCCACGACGTGGTCTGCCGGCTCAGCGACGACCGCAGCCGGATCTATCCGCGCTACGGCCTGCCGGAGACGCCGCCCACACCGGACGGCGCCTATCCGCAGGATCCCGGCGGCGCCATCTTCGGCTGGGTGCTGGCCAACGCCATCGCGCCGCTGACCCCGTTCGAGCAGGACAGCCTGTTCAAGGGCGAGATGACGACCGACCGGCTGCGCTACCTCGACAGCCTGTCGCTCGGCGCCTTCCTCGACACCGTGCTGCCGCAGTCGGTGAAGCAACTGGTCGGCGCCTATACCAGCCTCGCCGTCTGGTTCGACAAGGCGGTGACGATGTTCATCCGCGACACCATCGTCGGCACCGGCAACAACCTGACCACGCTGCAGGACGGCATGAGCCAGCTGCCCGACACGCTGGCGGCGATGCTGCGCCCCGGCACCGTGCTGCCGAATCACGAGGTCACCCGCATCAGCCTGACCTCCGAGACCAGCGTCGAGATCGGCTATGTCGGGCCGGAAGGGCCGCAGACGCTGACCGCGGACTATGTGCTGTGCACCCTGCCCTTCGGCGTCATGCGCCGGATGCAGCTGGACGGGTTCAGCTACGGCAAGCGCCTGTCGATCAGCCAGATGGCCTATGCCGCCTCGACCAAGGTCATCCTCGACTGCCGCGAGCGGTTCTGGCAGTCGCGCTACGGCATCTATGGCGGCGCCTCGATCTCTGACGGGCTGCAGCGCCAGACCTACTATCCGATGGACCACCTGCAGGTCGAGCGCGGCCCGCTGCCGCCGCGGCCCTGGTCGAACCCCCACACCGGCCCGACGCATGACGAGCGCACCGGTCCCGCGCCGAATGCCGATGCCTCGATGCCGGGGGCGCTGCTGGGCGCCTATTGCTGGGGCTCGGACGCGCTGCGCCTCGGGCTGATGGAACCGGCAGCGCAGGTCGAGGCCGTGCGCCGCAGCATCGCCCGATACCATCCGGAGATCCTGGACGACAATCTGGTGGTCGATTCCGCGTCGATCTGCTGGCAGTCGCACAAATGGTCGGCGGGGGCCTTCGCCTTCCTGCTGCCGGGGCAGCTCGGCTCGATCTGGCTCGACGGCAAAAAGCCGGAAGGCCGGCTGTTCTTTGCCGGCGAGCACTGCTCGCTCGACCAGGCCTGGATCCAGGGCTCGCTGATCGCCTCGCTCGAGGCGGTCGACCAGATCGTGAGCATCTGACCGCCCGCCGCAACCAGGCAACCCCTCTTCCAGACGGAGTGATGATCATGGGCGCAGAAGCCGAGAGCATCATCGACTGTGCGATCATCGGCGGCGGCATGGGCGGCGTGTACAGCGCCTGGCGGCTGGCCACCGCCCCGGAATCCCGGATCCCGGCGACCGGCATCCATCTGTTCGAGATGAGCGACCGGATCGGCGGCCGGCTCGACACCGTCCGCCTGCCGGGCATGCCGCATGTGCCGGCCGAGCTGGGCGGCATGCGGATCATGACCTCGCAGCTGCTGGTCATGGGGCTGGTCAAGCAGCTGGGCTTCCAGACCGAGCCCTTCCCCATGGGCGGGCCGCAGAACCTGGCCTATCTGCGCAGCCACCGCTTCCAGGTCCGCGAATATGCCGACGCCGCGACGGTGCCGTACTGGCTGACCGAGCAGGAGCGCGGCAAGTCGCCGTCGCAGCTGGTGGTGCAGGCGATCGAGGCGGTCATTCCCGGCGCCACCAAGATGAGCAGTGCGGAGCTGCGCGCCGCCTGCGCCGCCGCCACGCTGAACGGCTTCCCGCTGCGCAATCACGGCTTCTGGCAGGTGCTGCTGAACCTGCTGAGCGTCGAGGCCTACAACCTCGCCCTCGCCGGCGGCGGCTTCAACACGGTGCTGACCAACTGGAACGCGGCCGAGGCCATTCCCTGGTACATGGAGGACTGGTCGATCCCGCCGGACCAGACCCCCTATGTCCATCTGCCCGAGGGCTACGAGGCCCTGCCCCGGCGCCTGTGCGACGAGTTCGAGGCGGCCGGCGGCCATGTCCATCTGCGGCGCGAGCTGATCGCCTTCAGCCGACGCGAGGACGGGCTGTACGCCCTGACCATCCACGACCACGGCATCGGTCACGACCATGTCGTCCTGGCGCGCCGCCTGGTGCTGGCGATGCCGCGCCGGTCGCTGGACCGCATCGCCGAGCATCCGCTGGACCGCGCCGGCCCGAGCGAGTTCTTCGCCAAGCCCGGCGTGGCCGAGCTGCTGGCCACCGTCACCGGCCAGGCGCTGTACAAATTCGCCCTGGCCTATCCGCAGCCCTGGTGGCACGAGCTGGGACTGACCTCTGGCGATTCCGTCACCGACCTGCCGCTGCGCCAGATCTATTACTTCGAGACCGAGGGCGACATGCCCGGTGGCGACCCGCGGAACCACAATTCGCTGCTGGTCGCGGCCTATACCGACGGCATCTCGGTCGATTACTGGGAGGGCGTGCGCGACAGCGGACCGCCCTTCGAGGGCCGGCACAACCCCTTCGTCACCGGCGGCGAGCCGAAGCTGGGCGACATCTACCGGATCAGCGCGCTGATGGTGGCCGAGGCACATCGCCAGCTGAAGGAGGTGCATGGGGTGGTGGAGGCGCCGGAGCCCTATGCCGCCGCCTTCCGCGACTGGGGCGACGACCCCTATGGCGGCGGCTGGCATTCCTGGAACATCGGCGTCGACACCGCGGCGGTGATGCCGCGCATCGTCAAGCCGGCGGCCGACGAGGAGGTCTATATCTGCGGCGAATCCTACTCGACCTATCAGGGCTGGGTCGAAGGCGCGCTGCAGACCGCCGAGATGATGCTGACCGGGCATTTCGGCCTGGCCGCCCCGGCCACCGGCCTCGCCCCCGCCGCCTGATCTCCCGTCCCTCGTCCCGAAAGACCCCGCGATGCTGCAGCAGAGCACGACCTATTACCGCACAGTGACCGACCGGACGGTGTCGCAGCTGCTGCTCGACTACCTGAAGCTCGAGGATGTCCGCTACCTGTTCGGCATTCCCGGCGGCGGTATCATGTATCTGCTGAACGACCTGCGGCTGCGCGAGGACGAGTTCACCTACATCATCTGCCGGCACGAGACCGGCGCCGCCTACATGGCGGATGGGTACCACCGCGTCACCGGGGGCTTGGGCGTGGTCCTGGCCACCACTGGTCCGGGCGCTGTCAACGCCCTGACCGGGGTGATGAACGCCCAGGCCGACCATTCCGCCGTCCTGGCCATCACCGGCGAGGTGGCCGAGAGCTATTTCGGCAAGGGCTATCTGCAGCAGGGCATCGACGGCACGCTGAATGTCGACGCCGTATACCAGGCCTCGGTGCAGTACAGCGCCATGATCGCCAGCCCGGACGATTTCGCCACGCTGTTCACCCAGGCGCTGCGCGACGCGCTGTCGATCCCGTTCCGCGCCACCCATATCAGCCTGCCGGTCGATGTCTCGAACGAGACGCCCAGCAAGCCGGTCGCGTTCCCGAACAGCTGGCGGAACTACCGCACCGTGCCGAAGGCCAGCGACCGGGCCCGCACCGGCCAGGCGCTCGACCTGCTGCTGGCGGCGAAGCGGCCGCTGATCATGCTCGGCAACGGCAACCGCTTCGCCATGCAGGGCGAGCGGCGCGACAAGTTCATCGATTTCGTCGAGCGCTTCGGCATCCCGGTGATGACCTCGCCCGACGGCAAGGCGCTGTTCCCGGAGACCCACCCGCTGTCGCTGCGCAACATCGGCCTGGCCGGCTGCATCTGGCCCAGCCTGTATCTCGCCGCCGCCGGCGGCGGCCCGGCCTATGACGCACTGATGGTGATGGGATCGGTGCTGGGCAACCTCGCCACCAGCAACTGGAACACCGCCCTGCTGCCGCAGGGGCCTCTGATCCAGGTCGATGCCGACCAGGCGGTGATCGGCCGCGTGTTCCCGATCGAGCTCGGCATCGTCAGTGAGCTCGGCCAATTCATCGACGATCTGTGCGAGCTGGCGGCGCGGCGACAGCCGGACGAGCCCGCGGTGGCGGAGCGGAAGAACTATGTCCGCTGGATCCGGGACACCCACGCGCCCTGGTACGACCCGGAGAAGCGCGAGTCCCAGGCCAGCCCGATCCTGCCGCAATCGGCGATGCGGGTGATCAACGAGGTGGTGCCGGCCGGCAGCCACATCTTCATCGACTGCGCCAACTGCGTCGGCTGGACGCTGAACGACCTGGCGATCGACCCGCCGACCCAGCTGCACCTGTCGCTCGACACCGGGCCGCTCGGCTTCGGCACCTGCGCCGTGGTCGGCGGCAAGCTCGGCGCGCCGGACCGGACCTGCATCGCGATTACCGGCGACGGCGCCTTCCTGATGCATGGCAGCGAGGTGTCGACCGCCGTGCGCTACGGCATAGGCGCGGTCTGGATCGTCATGGACAACAACGACTTGGCCATGGTCAGCCAGGGCAACGCGCATTTCTTCCCCGAGCCCCCCCTGCCGTCCTGGACCGACTACTACAAGCTGGGCGCGCCGGACTTGGTGGCGTTTTCCACGGGGCTGGGCGCCACCACCTACACGGTGCGCGACCCGGAGCAGTTGCGCGCTGCCCTGGCCAGGGCGATCGGCCAGGCCGAGCTGTACCGGCGGCCGCAGGTGATCGTGCTGGAGATCGACCGGTCGGAGGTGCCGCCCTATTACCGCACTCCGCCGCAGGCCTGACATGCCCATCGCAAGCCGAGGCTCCGCGGAAGGATTCGTGAATGGTTGACAACACCGCCCGGATCAAGGGCGTCGGCTTCGCGGTGCCGGAGCAGGTTCGGACCAACGACGCGCCGGTCTTCGACTGGATCAAGGCCAACCCCCCGCCGCACACCGACCTGTTCCAGGGCTTCGACCAGCGCCGGATCCTGGCGCCGGGGCAGCCCCTGGTCGAGCTGATGGCCGAGGCCGCCGCCGCCGCGCTGGTCGATGCCGAGCTGGGCGCCGGCGACATCGACCTCCTGATCGGTGCCGCCTCGGTGGCCACCTATATCAGCCCGAACGACCTGGTGGCGCTGCACCAGACGCTGAACCTGCCGCCACGCTGCCAGGTGCTGCCGCTGGGGACCGAGTTCACGATCTTCAATGACGGGCTGGTCCTGGCCGAGGCGCTGATCCGCACCGGCCGCGGCCTGCGCAACGCGCTGGTGGTCTGCGGCTGCAACTGGAGCCGGCATGTCAGCTACCATGAGGCGACCTGCATCGGTGCCGCCGACGGCGCCGGCGCCGCGGTGATGGCGGTGACCGACGACCCGCAGCGCTTCGCCCTGGTCGACGTGGTGACCGACACCGACACCGGCTATTTCGGCGCCATGCATATGAGCGCCCGGCCGGTCGGCATGATCGACCCGCCGCCGCCCTACTTGGCCGAGAGCTTCACCACCCCGCTGATGTATATCGGCGACGAGGGGGCGTCGTCGTACAAGGAGTACGGCGCCAAGATCCCGCCGCGGATCGTCGACCGGCTGCTGCGCCGCAACGGCCTGGCGGCCGACGAGATCACGCTGATCGCGCACCAGGCTTCGTCGGTACTGAGCGGCGCCTGGGCCGAGGCGATCCGGCCCGGCCAGTACCTGTCGACGCTGACCGAATACGCCAACATGACCTCGGCCTCGGTGCCGGTGACGCTGGCGGCGCTCTACCCCGAGATCGCCCGCGACAATCTGGTGCTGCTGACCATCGGCCTGCAGCAGCAGACCTCGGCGGTGCTGCTGCGGCGGCGCTGCGCCCGGGGGCAGGTCGCCGTCTGATCCCGCGGGCCGGCTTCAGGCCCGCTCTCCGGTCCATAGACGCGGGCTTCGATCGATGCGGTCGAGGCCCGCCGTCGTTTCCGGCGGCCGCCCTCCGTCATCCGCCATTCTCATCGGCTGCGAATGGTGGTTCATAACCCAGTCACAGCTCTGAAGGTTTCAGCGCCTATACAAGAATGCAAGCTGAGCCGCGCAATATTGCACCAAGCTCGCCGGAGAATATCGGCGGAATATTGTTGCATGACTGAAACGCGCGGATGGCGACGGTCGCAGATCGACGGCCGGGACAATTGGAGGTCTTCATGCACAACAGGATCGCCCCTGGGGGACAGCCCCCATCGGATGGGTTGGCGGCGCTGTTCGACGCCGTCGAGACCCGCAGCGGCATCGCCGGCGTTTCGAGCCGGGCGATCGGTGCGAACGAAGCCGCGTTCCGCGCCATGCATCTGGATCTCGGTGAGATCCGTGCGGCGCTTCGGGCCGCCGATTTCGCGCCCCCGCTGGTGACCATCTGTGCCGATGTGCTGCGCATCCCCGACCGGTTCGACTGGACTCTTCGCGGGACCGAGCTGGTGATCGTGGCCCGCCGAATCCAGTCGGACGGCTATGCCACCCTCAATCTCGACTATCGCGACAGCACGTCGGCGAGCCTGACCGTGTTCACCGACGAGATGAACGGCCGGTTCCAGGCGATCGCCGTGACCGCCCCCGATGGTCCGCAGCCGGCGGCCTTCATCTTCGACGCCGTTCCCGCCATGGGCGGTGTCCGAATCCACCTGCCGGGCCGGCAGCCCGTCGAGACGTCGCTGGGCAGCATGCGGGATCTGCCGCCCCGCGCGATGCCGGTCGTCGAGCAGGCGCTTCAGATCGAATGCGCCGTCGCCTCGCTGCTCCGTGAGCAGCGCCCCGACCTGGCACGGGCGATGGTCGGCTGGATCAAATCCTGGTCCGATGACGTGCCCGGCCTGGCCCGGATCGCGGCGGAGCTCGACAAGCTCCTGGTCGCGCAGTCCGGCGCAGCGCTGACATCGCTTCCCTCCTGGCAGAAGAACGCCAGGGCCGCGACCGGCTGACGCCGAGGCCCGCTATCCTGCGGTCGTCTCGGCCCAGAGGTCGCGGGCCAGCCCGGCGAGGGTCAGGGATTCGGCCCAGCGGTCGGTGGTGTCGTTGCCGTCGCGGCCGGTGATGGCATAGGGCTGCGGCCCCAGCTCGCAGGTGAAGGAAAGCGTCGCATCCGCCGCTGCACGCCGGCGCCAGCTGCGGAAGCCATGGCCCCACCAGCCGAGGAACAGGTCGACCCAGGGCTTGTGGTGCGGGAACGAGATCTCGATCTGCACCTGCTCGCGCGAGGCGACGCGGCCGTGGAAGGCCCAGGAATTCTCCAGGATCCGATGGATCAGGGCGTGGTTCTCGTCGGAGACCGGCCAAGCGAATTCCCGCCCGACCAGGAAATGCGACAGGTCGGCCAGCAGCGGCAGTTCCGGGAACCGGTCGAGCAGGTCGAGGGTGAAGTAGAGGTCCGTGGTCATCCGGTCGCGATGGGTCTCGATCATGACCGGAAACTCCACCTGCTCGGCCAGGCGCCGCCAGCCTTCGATTAGCGGCACGCACTCGTCCAGCCGCCGCGGCCGGACATCGGGCTGCAGGTTGATGTGGTGCACCGGGAACTCGGCCGCGATCTCCAGCACCGGCTTCAGGTCGTCGACGGTCTTCGGGAAGCACACGCCCTCGGCGACCATGCCGGTGCCGCGCAGGCAGCCTGCCGTGCGGCGGACCAGGTCCCGGTCGGTCCAGGGCGTGCTGATGCCGTCGAAGCCGGCCCCGGCGATCATCTCGACATTGGCCTCGACCGTGCGCTCGAACCCGTCGGTGTGGCGCCGCTCCATCGCCCAGAGCGACTGAAGCACCAGGAACCGCTGCATTCCCCTGCCCTCCCCCTGCGTTCACGCCTTGCGCCGACGGCGCTGGCGGTACTGATCCGCGGCCACGGCGGCGACGATGATGCAGCCCTTCACGATGTCCTGGTAGTAGGCGTCGATGCCGAGGAAGGTGAAGCCGCTGGTCATCACGCCGAGGATCACCGTGCCGATCACGGTGCCGGTGATGCGGCCGACGCCGCCGGCCAGGCTGGTGCCGCCGATCACCGCCGCGGCGATGGCGTCGAGCTCGTAGCCCGTGCCCATATTGGCCTGGCCGCTGCCGTTGCGCGCCGCCATGACGATGCCGCCGAGCCCGGCCAGGAGGCCGGCGATGGTGTAGACCAGCATCAGGTGGCGGCCGACATCGATGCCGGAGACGCGCGCCGCCTGCGGGTTGGCGCCGATGGCGTAGGTGAACTTGCCGTAGCGGGTGTAGCGCAGCGCCACATGGAAGATCAGCGCCACCACCAGGAACAGGATCACCGGCCGGCTGCCCTGGCCGATCCAGGTGAAGGCCGGCAGCAGGCCGGAGACCGGGGCGCCGTCGGTGTAGGCGCGGGCGGCGCCGCGGGCCGCCACCATCATGCCGAGCGTGGCGATGAAGGGCGGGATTCCGGTCTTGGCGATCAGCGCGCCGTTGACCAGCCCGGCCGCGCCGCCGACCAGGAGGCCCACCGCCAGCGGCACCACCACCGGCATGTCGGTCAGCGCCGGGAAGATGATGCGGCTGAAGCTCGAGCTCTGGGCGAAGGTCGCCGACACCATGGCGGCCAGCGCCAGCACCGAGCCCGGCGACAGGTCGACGCCGGAGGTGATGATCACCTGGGTCGCGCCGACCGCGAGCAGCCCGACGATCGAGACCTGCAGCACGATGATCAGCAGGCGCTGCGGGTTGACCAGGAAGGACTGGCCGCGGGCGTACCAGCCCAGCGCCTCGAACAGCACGCAGATGCCGACCAGGACCAGGAAGATGCTGGCCTCCACCGGCATGCGGAACCGGCGGCGGGCGGTTTCGATCTGGGGTGCGGAGACCTGCTGGGTCGCGCTCATCCTGTCCTCCCCGGCCGGCGCTCGGGCCGGCTCTCGTTCAATGTACCGGCGGCGGCCTCAGCGCGAGGCCAACCGCATGATGCTCACCTGGTCGGCCTCGCTGCGGTCGAGGATGCCGGTGACCCGGCCCTGGTGCATGACCATGATCCGGTCGCTCATGCCGAGGATCTCCGGCAGTTCGGAGGAGATCATCAGCACCGCCACGCCCTCCTGCGCCAAGGCCGAGATCAGCCGGTAGATCTCCGCCTTGGCGCCGACATCGATGCCGCGCGTCGGCTCGTCCAGGATCAGGATGCGCGGCTTGGTCAGGAGCCAGCGGGCGATCAGCACCTTCTGCTGGTTGCCGCCGGACAGGTTCAGCGCCGGCTCCTGCAGGTCCGGCGTCTTGATCCTGAGCGTGGTGCGCCAGGCCTGGCAGGCCTGGGCGATCGCGCTTTGGGTGACGAAGCCGGCCTTGACGTAGCGGTCGCGCAGCACCGCCATCTGCATGTTCTCGAGCACCGGCAGGGTCAGGAACAGCCCGGTTTCCTTGCGGTCCTCGGTCAGGAAGGCCATGCCTGCCGCCATCGCCTGCGCCGGCGACCCGATCCGCACCGCCTCGCCCCGGATCCGGATGGTGCCGGCGGTGGCCGGGGTGACGCCGAACAGCGCCTCCGCCACATTGGTGCGGCCGGAGCCGACCAGGCCGGCGACGCCGAGGATCTCGCCGGCCCGCAGCTCGAATCCGACATCGGCGAAGATTCCGGCGAGGCCGAGGCCTTCGACCGAAAGGACGGGGGCGCCGATCTCGGCCTGCAGCTTCGGGTACATCTGGCCGAGCTCGCGCCCGACCATCATTCGGATGATGGCCTCGCGGTCGAGCTCGGCGGCGGGGCCGGAACCGATGAAGCGGCCGTCGCGGAACACCGAGACTTCGTCCGCCACCGCCGCCAGCTCGCTCATCTTGTGGGTGATGTAGACGATGCCTTTGCCGGCCGCCTTCAGCGTCCGGATGATGGCGAAGAGGTGGTCGACCTCGCGCTCGGTCAGGGCCGAGGTCGGCTCATCCATGATCAGGACGTCGGAGTTGTAGGAGACGGCCTTGGCGATCTCGACCATCTGCCGGCTGGCGATGGTCAGGCTGCGCACCTCCGCCTCCGGGTCGATATCGATGGCGAGCTGGGCGAACAACTCCTTGGTGCGCCGCCGCATCGCGCCGTGGTCGACCAGGCCGAGGCGGTTCTTCGGCTCGCGCCGGATCCAGATGTTCTCCGCCACCGTCATGAACGGCATCAGGTTCAACTCCTGATGGATCATGGCGATGCCGGCTTCCAGCGCCGCCAGCGGCGTCGGCAGGACGACCGGCCGGCCCTTGAGCCGGATCTCGCCGGCATCCGGCGCGTAGATGCCGGCGATGATCTTCATCAGCGTCGATTTGCCGGCGCCGTTCTCGCCCATCAGCGCATGCACGGTGCCGGGGCGCAGCCGGAACGACACATCGTCGAGGGCGACGACGCCCGGGAAGGCCTTGCGCACATTAGCCACCTCCAAGAGGCAGTCGGCGGCGGGCGAAGGGTCGGGCCGGCGCAGAGCGGTGACGGCGGCAGTCATGGCGGGCGCCTTTCCGCCGAGGGCGCGGGCGCCCCCGGACCTGGGTCAAGGATATCGGATCACTGCGAGAACTTCTTCATGTTCTCCGGGGTGACCAGCTCGAACGGGATCCACTGCCAGCTGTCGAGCTTCTCGCCGGTCGCGAGCTTCAGCGCCGCCTCGACCGCGCCCTTGCCCTGGCCGCGGGCGTTCTGGAACACGGTGACGTCGAGATTGCCCTTCTCCATCTCGGCCAGCGCGTCCGGCGTCGCATCGACGCCGCCGATCAGATAGGTCTTCGGGTCCTTGCCGGCCTGCTGCATGGCGAGGATGGCGCCGACCGCCATCTCGTCATTGTTGGCGGCGACGATGGTGAAGTCGGTGCCCGCGGTCAGCCAGTTGGTCATCAGGTCGATGGCCTCGTTGCGCTGGAAATTCGCGGTCTGCTTCTCGATGATCTTCATGTCGGGATACTTGGCGACGACGTCCTCGACATCCTTGGTGCGCAGCTGCGCCGCATTGGTCGCGAGCTCGCCGACCATGACCACGACATTGCCCTTGTGGCCGGCCAGCCGCGCCAGCTCCTCCATCTCCAGCGTGCCGGACTGGCGCTCGTCCGAGCCGACGAAGACCACCCCGTCCGGCAGCGTGTCGCCGTCCGGCTTGCGGTTGACGAAGACCAGCGGGATCTTGGCCTCCACCGTCAGCTGCGACATCTGCGGCGTGGCCGAGGTGTCGACCGGGTTGACGATGATGGCGTCGACGCCGGAGGCGATGAAGTTCTGGATCTGGCTGGTCTGGTTGCCGATATCGCCCTTGGCGTCCTCGAACTGGATCTCGGCGCCCTTGGCCTTGGCTTCCTCGGTCATCGCGTTGCGCAGGATGGTCAGGAAGTTGTCGTCGAAATGGGCCATCGACACGCCGATCTTGGTCGCGGCCTCGGCGGGCAGCGACAGCAGAGCGGCGGCGGCGAAGGCGAGCAGGGTCCTCTTCATCAGTCGTCCTCCCATGTTTCGACCCGGATATGCGGGTCGTCCGGTTCGTGCCGGTTCTCTGTCCGGTGACGGTAGGCCGCGCCGCCGGACGGCTCAATCAGCCCATGATGGAATCTATCAAATCCCCTCACAGGCTCGCGGATTTCACTGATGGATCTCCATCATTCGGCGGCCATCCGCGCCAGCGCCGCGGCCAGATGGTCGATGCTGCCCCGCAGCGCGCCGGCGATGTCGGGATCGGCGTGGACGCTGGCGGCGAAGGGCTCGAAGGAGACCGGGCCGCGGTAGCCGCCGGCGTGCAGCGCGCGAATCTGGGCCGCATTGCCGATCAGGTCGGCCGGGCCGATCAGCACGCGGTGCGCGTCGCGCAAATCCGCCAGCGGCACCGCGCGGTCCTCCACTCCGGAGATGTGAACCAGCCCAGTGCGGTCGGGCAACAGATCCCCTTCCCCCGCGAGGTGATGGTGGAAGGTGTCGTGCACCAGCCGGAACCGGTCGCCGAGCCCCAGATCGTCGATCGTCGCCACCGCCTCGCGCTTGGAGCGAAGCGAGCAGATCTCGAAGCCGAGCGGCTCGACCAGCCCGAGGACGCCGGCTTCGGCCAGGATCGGGGCCAGGCCGGACAGGGCCCGGCGCAGCCCGGCACGCCGCTCTTCCGGCGGCGGCTGCCAGCCGGCATCGTTGACCGGGACCAGCACCAGCGCCTGGGCGCCGCAACGGCCGGCGTAATCGACGAGCGCCCGCGCCTCGCCGGCCCGCGCCTCGGTCCAGTCGTTGAAGCGCTGCAGCGCGTTGATCGACAGGATGGTCAGGCCGCGCCCGGCCGCCAGCCGCGCCACATCCTCCGGCGCCAGACCGCCCGCGATCATGCTGCCGCCGAGATCGTTGCGGATCTCGACGCCGCGGCAGCCGAGGCCGGCGGCGAGGTCGAAGAACCGGGGCACGTCCAGGGCCGGCGCCACCATGTGGTTCAGCACCACCACGACATCCGTCTCCATCCCGTCACCGTCTGATTTGTTAACAATCAATCTGGTTCATTTCGATGCTGATGATGGAAGCCATATGATTGAATAGCTGTCAACGCCTATTGCGAATGCCAGCCGTTCGGCGTCTTCTCGGTACGATTTGACCTCGAAGGCGCAAATCCGTATTGATGCTTAAGCCATCAACCGAGAGGACGGAATGCGGCGCGGCAGCTGGCAGGGGCCCACCATCGCCGAGATCGCGGCCGAGGCCGGCGTCTCGACCGCCACGGTCGACCGCGTGGTCAATGGCCGCGGCGGTGTGGCGCCGGACAAGGTGCAGGCGGTGCGGGCGGCGCTGGAGCGGCAGCAGGGCCCGGCCGTCCCGGCGGGGGCGCCGTCGATCCGGCTGGGCTTCGCCTGCGATTCCGGCCAGACCTTCACCGCCACCCTGGTCCAGGCGCTGGAGCGTGTCATGGTGGAGGATCCGGGGCTGAGCCTGGAGAGCTTCACCCAGCCGACCGCCGAGGTCGACCCGGCGGACTTCGCCGAGCGGCTCGCGGCGATGCTGTCGCGTTGCGACGGGCTGCTGCTGGTGGCGCGCGAGCATTTCGCCATCAACCGGGCGGTCCAGGCCGGTATGGCGGATGGCACACCGGTGGTCTGCCTGACCACGGACCTGCCCGGATCGGGCCGCACCGCCTATGTCGGCATGGACCAGGAACGGGCGGGATCGACCGCCGCCTGGCTGATGGGCCGGCTGACCGGCGGCCGCCCGGGGCGGATCGTGCTGGTCGCCAGCGCGCCCTATCGCTGCCAGGAGGAGCGCGAGATCGGCTTCCGCCGCGTGCTGCGCACCGAGTTCCCGACCCTGTCGGTCGAGGAGAGCATCCATTCCAGCGACGACCCGGACACCGCCCACGCCACCATGCGCCGGATCCTGGCGGCGGGGCCGGCGCCGCTCGGGGTCTACAATACCGCCGGCGGCAATGTCGGCATCGCCCGGGCGATCGCCGAGGCCGGGCTGACCGGCACCACCGCCTTCATCGGCCATGAGCTGAACGAGAACTCCGCCCGGCTGCTCGAGGAAGGCGGCATGGATGCCGTGCTGAGCCACGACGTGACGGCCGAGCTGCGCCAGGCGATCGCGATCATCCGCGGCCGGCTGGCCGGCGAACCAGCGGCCGAGGAGAGCGCGGCGCCGGCCCGGCCGCTGATCGTGACCAAGTACAACCGGTAGGCTGGGCGCCCCTCAAATATTCTCCGACACATACAGCTCGAACGGCACCAGGATCTGGCCCGGCGGCTCGGGGGCCGGCAGCTCGACGGCGCGCACCATCGCCTCCACCGCCCGCGTGGCCAGGAGCGCGGTGGGAGTGGAGATCACGGCGGTCAGGACGCCGTCGATCAGGGCGGTGCGGGTCTTGGCCGTGAGCTCGTTGCACACGATCGCCACTGGCGCATGCGCCGTCTCCTGTCGCGCCGCGTCGATCACCCCTTCGGTGCCACCGCCGCAGATATAGAGGCCGACCAGGTCGGGGTTCCCGGCCATCAGGTCATGCGTCGCCTCGCGGGCGATCCGCGCATCCTCGAGGTTGATCAGCGGCTCCAGCAGCTGGAATTCGGGGGCATGCTCGCGGAAATAGGAGCGGAAGGAGATCTCCGCCGTCTCCTGGCACAGATAGCGGTGGCTGCCGACGATGATGCCGACCTTGCCCGGCGCCCGCGCCGTCTTCGCCACCATCCAGGCGGCGGTGCGGCCCTCCTTGCGGTTGTCGCGGCCGATATAGCCGGCCCGGTCCTCGGCCATCAGGTCGGTGATCACGGCGAAGACCGGAACGCCGTCGCGCCGCAGGTCGGCGATCGCCTCCGACACATGCGGATGGTCGACCGAGACCACGGCCAGCGCGTCCACCCGGGCGCCGACCCGGCGCAGGGTCTCGACGATGGTCGCCGGCGACAGCTCCTCCATGAACTCGACCACGGCCCGGCCGCGCACCGCGGTACAGGCGGCGGTGGCGGCCTGGAAGTCGGCGGCGAGTTGCTGGTAGAAGGCGACCTGCCGCTTCTGCAGCAGGAAGCCGAAGGTGCGGACCGGCAGCTCCTCCCGCAGACGCTGCTGCAGCAGCGTGGTGGCGTGATAGCCGATCGCCTCGGCGGCGCGCAGCACGCGCCCGGCCGTGCCCTCGCGCACCGGGTGGCGCTGGTTCAGCACCCGGTCGACGGTGGCGACGCTGACGCCCGCCGCAGTGGCGAGATCGGCGATGGTGGGGCGCCTGCTCATCCTGTGTCCGCTCTCAGATCCGATCACCGCAGCCTGCCACGGGATGATGGGAAATGATAGATTCTATCATCGCTGCATTGAGGCGGGCGGCACTGCGGGTTACGCTCCCTGCACATCCGCGACCAAGCGGAAGCGGTGCAGGAGGACGCCATGCCGGGAGAGACCGTCCGGAGGGATTACAGCCTGGTCGGGGCGGAGAGCCGGCGCGCGGTCGAGGCCGGGCTGGCCGGTGCCGCCTGGTACGCCTCGCCGATCCCGCGCAAGGAAATGAAGGAGCTGATGCGCCGGACGGACGGGCCGGCGATCCGCGATACGCTGATCTGGTTCGCGGCCCTCGCGATCACCGGCTGGCTCGGCGGGTTCTTCTGGGGCAGTTGGTGGGCCGTGCCGTTCTTCGCGGCCTATGGCGTGCTGTACGGCTCGGCCTCGGACAGCCGCTGGCACGAATGCGGCCACGGCACCGCCTTCAAGACCCGGTGGATGAACGATGCCGTCTACCACATCGCCTGCTTCATGATCCTGCGCGAGCCGACGGTCTGGCGCTGGAGCCACACAAGGCACCACACCGACACCATCATCGTCGGCCGCGACCCGGAGATCGCCGCGCCGCGCCCGCCCAGCATCCTGAAGATCGTCCTCAACATCTTCATGCTGAAGAGCAGCCAGGTCGCGATCCGCAAGCTGTTCGTGCACGCGGCCGGCCGGCTGACGGCGGAGGAGGAGACCTTCATCCCGGAGATGGAGCGCTGGAAGGTGTTCCTGGTCGCCCGGATCTACCTCGCCATCTTCGCCGCGGTGATCGCCGCCTGCCTGGCGCTGGGCAGCATCCTGCCGGCGATGTATGTCGGGCTGCCGACCCTCTATGGCGGCGGCATGGTGCTGTTCTTCGGTCTGACCCAGCATGCCGGCCTGGCCGAGGATGTGCTGGACCACCGGCTGAACAGCCGCACCGTCTACATGAACCCGGTGTTCCGGTTCCTGTACTGGAACATGAACTACCATGTTGAGCACCACATGTTCCCGATGGTGCCCTATCACGCCTTGCCGAAGCTGCATGCGGCGATGAAGCACGACTGCCCGCCGCCCTATCCGAACTGCTGGGCCGCCTATCGCGAGATCATCCCGACCCTGCTGCGGCAGCTGCGCGACCCGCGCCACCATGTCGTGCGGCGGCTGCCCGGCGGAGCCTCGCCCGGGCCGGCGATCGGGGTCGCCCAGGCCGCGCCGGCCGAATGACGCGCATCACCAGGAAGGATAGAGCATGGACGGCTGGATCGCGGCCTGCGCGGCGGATGAGATCGACGAGGAGGACGTGATCCGCTTCGACCATGGCGGCCGCACCTTCGCCATCTACCGCACCGAGGACGACCGCTACTTCGCCACCGACGGGCTGTGCACGCATGAGCAGGTGCATCTCGCCGACGGGCTGGTGATGGGCACGATCATCGAATGCCCGAAGCACAATGGCCGCTTCGACTTCACCACCGGCGCCGCCAAGGGGGCGCCGGTCTGCGTCGCCCTCACCACCTATCCGGTGAAGGTCGAGGGCGGGCAGGTCTTCCTTCGGCTCGGCTCCTGACCGATGGCCGGGATGGTGATCGTCGGCGCCGGCGAGGCCGGCGCCCGAGCAGCGACAGCGCTGCGCGAGGAGGGCTGGGACGGCCCGGTGACTCTGGTCGGCGGCGAGGTCCATCCGCCCTATGAGCGCCCGCCCCTCTCCAAGGCGGCGCTGCTGGCGGAGGCGGAGCCGGCCGCGACCACCGTGCTGGACCACGACCGCGCCGCCGCGCTCGGCATCGATCTGATCCTGGGAACCGAGGTCACGGCGATCGACCGCGCGGCCCGCGCCGTGGCCCTGGCCGACGGGCGCACCCTGCCCTACTCCCGGCTGCTGCTGGCGACCGGGGCGCGGCCGCGGCGGCTGACCCTGCCGGGCCATGAGCAGGTCCTGTATCTGCGCCGCTTCGACGATGCGCTGGCGCTGCGGCCGTTGCTGCGCCCCGGGATGCGGCTGGCGATCATCGGCGGCGGCTTCATCGGGCTGGAGCTGGCGGCGGCCGCGGCCGCGCGCGGCTGCGCCGTGACCCTGGTCGAGGCCCAGCCCCGCATCCTGATGCGCGGCGTCCCGGCCGAGATCGCCGCAGTGATCGCCGACCGGCACCGCGCCGCCGGCATCGACCTCCGCACCGGTCTCGGCATCGACCGGATCGAGCCCGGCGCCGTGGTGCTGGCCGATGGCCGCCGGATCGCGGCGGATGCAGTGATCGCCGGCATCGGCGCGGTGCCGGAGACGGCGCTGGCGGAGGCCGCCGGCCTGCCGGTCGACAACGGCATCGCCGTCGACGCGACGCTGGCGACCGCCGATCCCGCCATCTTCGCGGCCGGGGACTGTGCCGCCTGCGCCCATCCGCTCTATGCCGGCCGCCGCATCCGGCTCGAGGCCTGGCGCAACGCCCAGGACCAGGGCGCGCTGGCCGCGCGCAACATGCTTGGCCGCGGCGAGGCGATCGCGGCGGTGCCCTGGTTCTGGTCGGACCAGTACGAGCTGACGCTGCAGATCGCCGGCCTGGCCGATGAGGGGCGGATGACGGTCGCGCGGGACCTCGGCGACGGGGCACAGCTGCTGTTCCACCTGGCGGCGGATGGCCGGCTGGTCGCCGCCAGCGGCGTCGGGCCCCTGGGCAGGATCGCCCGCGAGATCCGGCTGGCCGAGATGCTGATCGCGCAGCGCGCCGTCCCTGATCCTGGCGCGCTCGCCTCGCCGGCGGTCAGGCTGAAGACGCTGCTGGCCACGTGAAACGGGAGATTCGGGCGCTTCAGGGTGGCCGAAGCCTGGGCCGAACAGCAGAACGACCCGCTCGAGGAAGCGGGGCATTCTGCGATCTGGTTGCGGGGACAGGATACCACCGATACCCATACGAGCTGGCTACCGCCGTGTAGCAAGGGGCCAGTACGGGACTACGTTCAACTCCCGGGCACGCAACCACCTACGCTCAAATCTGACCTCCTACGACTGGTCTCGGCTCGACGACGACCCTACCGGGGAAAGGCCAGCGGGCATCCGGGCTCGGGCCAGTCCATCGCCACCAGCTGCCCGGTGCCGGACAGGGTGATGTAGGCGGTCCTCCGGTCCGGTCCGCCGAAGCAGAGGTTGGTGACGATCGGGTCCGGCAGCGCAACCTGGCGCAGCACGGTGCCATCCGGGGCGATCACGGTGATGCAGCCGGTGATCAGCGTGGCGACGCAGATATTGCCCAGGGCATCGACCGCCATGCTGTCGAAGCGCTGATAGCCCGGCAGGCCGCAGACCAGCCGGCCGCCATGCGGCGACGGGAACGGGTGCCGCTTCGGCTGCCCCGGCGCCTCGAGGTCGAAGGCCCAAAGGCGGCCGGTCTCGGTCTCCGACACATAGACGGTCGCGTCGTCCGGCGAGAGGCCGACGCCGTTCGGCGTCTCCATCGGATGGGCGACCTCGACGATGCGCGAACCGTCGGCCAGGGCGTAGTACAGGCCGCCATGGTCGCGATCGCGCTCGCGGTGCTTGCCGTAGTCGGTGAAGTAGAAGCCGCCGGAGCGGTCGAAGACGATGTCGTTCGGGCCGCACAGCGGATGGTCGCCGCAGCGGTCATAGAGGGTACGGACCTCGCCGGTGGCGAGGTCGAGGCGTTCGATCCGGCCACTGGTGTAGTGCGGGTGGACGCCGCGGCGGGTCCGGTTGTAGCCGGCGACAGTCTGGAACAGGAAGCCGCCGTTGTTGCAGACATAGAGCGCGCCGTCCGGTCCGACCGCCAGCCCGTTCGGCCCGCCGCCGAGCTGCGCCACCACCTCGACCGTGCCGTCGGGGCGGACGCGGCTGACGGTCTCGCGCTGGATCTCGACCAGCAGGACGGAGCCGTCGGCCTCGACCACCGGTCCTTCCGGGAACTGGAGCCCGCTGGCGACGACGCGGATATCCGGCATGCTGCTTCTCCGTTGCTCCAGGCCAGGATCAGGGCTGTCCGGCCTTGGCGGCGTAATTCTGCACGAAGCGGTTGTCGTAGGTCGCGCTCAGATCGATCTGCACATCGGCGATGGCCGGGTCGAAGGCCGCCAGCACGGCGCGGACCAGGACAGCGGACTCCTCGGTCATCATGCCGTCGCGCGAGAGGCAGCGACGCAGCTTGGAATAGGCCCGGGCGAACAGCGCCTTGTCGGTGACCATGTAGTCCTGCGGCACGCTGTCGGCGACCTCCTCCGGCGACGCCGCGGCCATCCAGCGCTCCGCCCGCACGATCGCGTTGGCCACCGCCTGCACGGTGTTCGGGTTGGCCTCGACGAAGTCGCGGGTGCTGTAGATCGCGGCCTCCGGATAGTCGCCGCCGAAGGCCGCGCGGTTGCCGTCCTCGCTGCGCATCTCGATCAGCGGGGTCAGGTCGCCGCTCTCCTCCAGGATCGTCGCCACCGGATCATTGGTCATCAGCGCGTCGACCAGCCCGGTCTTCGCCGCCGCGACCGCGCCGGAGGACGCGCCGATGCCGACGATCGACACGTCGTCGGGATGCAAGCCGGCCTTGGCCAGCAGGTAGTTGACGCCCATGTGGAAGCTCGACCCCGGGGCGCTGACGCCGATCCGCTTGCCCTTCAGGTCGGCGAGCGACCGGATCGTGTCCTTGTTGGCCTTCGTCACCCCGAACACCCAGTCCGGGCAGTTTGCCTGGATGGCGAAGGACACCAGGGGCTGGCCCTTGGCCGCCATGCTGATGGTGTTGGAATAGGCGCCGGCGACGATGTCGGCGCTGCCGCCCATCAGCGCCTCCAGCGCCTTGGAGCCGCCGGCGAACACCCCGATCTGGACATCGAGGCCCTCGTCCTTGAAGTAGCCGCGCTGGGCCGCAACGAGGAAGGGCAGATAGGGGAAGCCTACCCCCGCGGCGGCCAGATGGATCTCGGTCTTTTCCGGCGCGGCCTGGGCGCCGGTCCAGGCGAGCAGCAGCGCGGAGCATAGGGACATGGCGAGGATGCGCTTCATCAGACCCTCCCGTTGGTGCCGGCCGGTCGCCGCCGGCCGCCTTGGACGGAACTGTGGCACGGCCCCCGCGGCCGGTCGTCGACACCATTGGGAAGGTCGCCATCGCTAACGGCGATGGTCCGGCCTAGGCCGCCCCACGCGTGCTCAGGTGCTGGACCAGGACCTGGACCGGCGGCGGCAGCGACGCCGCGTCCCGCGTGCAGATCTTCCAGTGCCGCAAGGCCCAGGGTTCGTCGAGCGGCACGGCGACCACCTGGCCACCTTCGGTGTAGCGTGCGGCATGCAGCTCGGGGACGAGGGCGATGCCCAGCCCGGCCTCGACCATGCTCCGGGCCGGCTCGAAGCCGTTCACCCGGATGCGCAGCCGCAGCGGCTGGCTGAGCTCGGACCCCGCCCGCATCACCAGGGAATCGAGATAGCTGCCGGCCTGCGGTCCGACCAGATCGTAACGGGCGATCTCGGCAAAGGTCAGCGTCTCCGCGCCGCACAGCGGATGGTCCGCCGGCATCAGCACCATCAGGTGGTCGCTGCGATAGGGCAGGATGCGCAGGTCGGGGAACAGCAGCGGCCCGCCGAAGATGCCGATATCGGCGGCGTTCTCGGACACGGCCCGGCAGACCTCGCGGCTCAGCCCCTCCTCCAGGTCGATGCGGATGGCCGGGTGCAGGGCCAGGAAGTCGCGCAGGTCGTTCGAGAGGTACTGCACGATGGTCGAGACGCTCGCATGCAGGCGGATCTGGCCGCGCATGCCCTTGGCATGGTCGACCAGCTCGCGCTCCATCTGCATCAGGTCGCGCATCACGATATGGGCATGGCGCAGCAGCGCGTGGGCGGCGGAGGTCAGCTCCAGCCCGCGGTTGCTGCGGTGGAACAGCGGCGACCCCATCCGCTTCTCCATATCCGACATGCGCTTGCTGACCGCCGAGGCCGCGATGTGCTCGACCTCGGCCGCGCGGGCGATGCTGCGGTGCTCGCAGACCGCGACGAACAGCTTCAGGGACAGAAGGTCGAACTGCATGGCGCGCTCCGCGGGCCGGCCGGGCGATGGGCGTCCAGCACTGTGACAGATCCGTGCGGCTCTGCCATCGCCATTCGCGATGGCAGGCTTGCCAATCACGATTCCGGGCCGGACGCAGCCTGCGGCAGCATGGTGGAAATCGAACCGCCAACGCCATGAAGCGCACTGGCCCCGCAGGTCCGCCGCTTCACGATGCCGCCGCATGGGAAGGAAGCCGTGAGCCCGGACGCGAGCCCAACGCCGCAGACCCTGTTCGACAAGATCTGGGACCGGCATCGGATCATGACGCGGGAGGATGGCCAGGACCTCCTGTTCATCGACCGCCACTTCATCCACGACGTCACCGCCACGGCCTTCGACATGCTGCGCCAGCGCCGGCTGAAGCCACGGGCGCCGCACCGCATCTTCGGCACGCCGGACCACTATGTCCCGACCCATCGGCGCGACATGGCGGCGATCAACCATCCCGAGCGCCGCGCGATGATCGAGGCGCTGGAGCGCGACGCGGCGGAGTCCGGCATCACCCTGTTCGGCCTCGGCGACCCGCGCCAGGGCATCGTCCATGTGGTTGGGCCGGAACAGGGCTTGAGCCTGCCGGGCATGACCATCGTCTGCGCCGACAGCCACACCTCGACCCATGGCGCGCTCGGCGCGCTGGCCTTCGGCATCGGCGCCACCGAGGTCGGGCATGTGCTGGCGACCCAGTCGCTGTGGCAGCGCCGGCCGCGCCGCATGCGCGTCTCGGTCGACGGCACGCTGGCGCCGGGCGTGACCGCCAAGGACATCATCCTGGCGATCATCGCCGAGATCGGCGTCGCCGGCGCGGCGGGCCATGTCCTGGAATATGCCGGCAGCGCGATCCGGGCGCTGTCCATGGAAGGCCGCCTGACGGTCTGCAACATGTCGATCGAGGCCGGCGGCCGGGCCGGCATGATCGCGCTGGATGACACCACCTTCGCCTATCTGGCGGACCGGCCCTACGCGCCGCAGGGCGCCGCCTGGGACCAGGCGGTAGCGCAGTGGCAGGCCCTGCGGTCGGACGACGATGCCGCCTTCGACCGCGAGGTCGCGCTGGACGCGGCGGCGATCGCGCCGATGGTGACCTGGGGCACGACGCCCGAGGACGCCGCCCCGATCACCGCCCGCATCCCGGACCCCGCCGAGACGGCCGATGCCGGGCGGCGCGACGGCATGGAGCGGGCGCTGGCCTATATGGGGCTGGTCCCCGGCACGGCGCTGGAGGAGATCGGCATCGACCGGGTGTTCATCGGCTCCTGCACCAATGGCCGGATCGAGGATCTGCGCAGCGCCGCGGCGGTGGTCGACGGCCGCAAGGTCGCGGCGGGGGTCGAGGCCTGGGCCGTGCCGGGGTCGCAGCAGGTCAAGGCGCAGGCCGAGGCCGAGGGGCTGGACCGGATCTTCATGGCGGCCGGCTTCGACTGGCGCTTCGCCGGCTGCTCGATGTGCCTGGCCACCAATGGCGACACGGTGGCGCCCGGGCAGCGCTGCGCCTCGACCTCCAACCGCAACTTCGTCGGCCGGCAGGGGCCGGGCGCGCGCACCCATCTGATGAGCCCGGCGATGGCGGCGGCGGCGGCGGTGACCGGCCGGCTGACCGATGTCCGCCGGCTGCTGGCGGGAGGCTGAGCATGGATCGCTTCGAGCGGCTCGAAGCCGTGGCCGTGCCCATCGCCCGGGTCAATTGCGACACCGACCAGATCATCCCGGCGCAGTATCTGCAGAAGCTGCGCTCCGAGGATTTCGGGCGGTTCCTGTTCGCCGAATCCCGCTTCCGCAAGGACGGGTCGGAGGTGGCGGAGTTCATCCTCAACCGGCCGGCCTACCGCCCCGCCCGCATCCTGGTCGCCGACCGCAACTTCGGCTGCGGCTCGTCCCGCGAACACGCGGTCTGGGCGCTGCACGATTACGGCATCCGGGCCGTGATCGCCCCCAGCTTCGGCGACATCTTCTTCAGCAATTGCCTCAAGAACGGCCTGCTGCCGATCGTGCTGCCGCAGGCGGTGGTGACGCCGCTGCTGGCGCAGCTGGAGTCCGCGCCGGGTGCGATGGTGGCGGTCGACCTGCCGGCGCAGGAGGTGGCATTGCCGGATGGCGGCCGCCACGCCTTCGAGATCGAGGCCTTCGCCAAGACCTGCCTCGTCAACGGCATCGACGAGCTCGGCTACACGCTCGCGCAGTCCGGCCGGATCGACGCGTTCGAGCGCAGCTATGACGGCGGGAGCATCTAGCCGCCCCCGGTTCCAGACCAAGGAGAGAGATTCCGTGAAGATCGCGATCATGGCCGGTGACGGCATCGGCCCCGAGGTGGTTCGGCAGGCGGTGAAGGTGCTGCGGGTGGTGGCGCCCCAGGCCGAGACGGAGGAGGCCCCGATCGGCCAGGCCGGCGTCGACGCGCATGGCGTGCCGCTGCCGGACGAGACCCTGGCCCTGGCCGGGCGGTCCGACGCGATCCTGTTCGGTGCGGCGGGCGTGGCGGACGAGGCCAGCATCCCGCGCGAGCGCCGCCCGGGCACCGGTCTGCTGCAGCTGCGCGAGGCGCTGACCCTCTACGCCAATTTCCGCCCCGCCTTTATGTTCCCCGAGCTGCTCGGCGCCTCGACCCTGAAGCCGGAGGTGGTCGACGGGCTGGATCTCATGATCCTGCGCGAGCTGAACGGCGACGTCTATTTCGGCAAGCCGCGCGGCATCGAGACCCGCGCCTCGGGCGAGCGCGTCGGCATCAACACCATGCGCTATTCGGAATCCGAGATCGAGCGCATCGCCCATGTCGCCTTCCGCACCGCCCGGCAGCGCCGGCGCAAGGTCTGCTCGGTCGATAAGGCCAATGTGCTGGAGGCGATGCAGCTGTGGCGCGAGGTGGTCACCCGCGTCGGCAGCCAGTATCCGGATGTGGAACTGTCGCATCTGTTCATCGACGCGGCCGCCATGTCGCTGATGCGGAATCCCAAGCAGTTCGACGTCATTGTCACCGGCAACATGTTCGGCGACATCCTGTCGGATGCGGCGGCGATGCTGACCGGTTCGATCGGCATGCTGCCCTCGGCCTCGCTCGGCCTCGACCGCAAGGGCCTGTACGAGCCCGTCCACGGCTCGGCCCCGGACATCGCCGGCCAGGACCTGGCCAACCCGCTGGCCGCGATCCTGTCGCTGGCAATGATGCTGCGCCAGAGCTTCGATCTGGAGGACCAGGCGCGGCGGGTGGAGGCTGCGGTCCGATCGGTCCTCGCTCAGGGCTACCGCACCGGCGACATCTACCAGCCCGGGACCCGGCGGGTGGGCACCGAGGAGATGGGCGACGCCGTCGTCCAGGCCCTGGCGGCTTAGCAGGTTCGGCCGGCCACTGCGAAGACCGCAACCAACGACAACAAGGCAGATGGAGGAAAACAGGTGAAGCTCGGAACCACGCTTGCGCTGTGCGCCGCCCTGGTCCTGTCGGGACCGGTGGCCGCGATCGCCCAGGACCAGCCGGAGAAATCGGAGGTCCATATCGGCGCGGCCTCGGTCGGCATGACCTACCTGCCCCTGCTCCTGGCCAAGCAGCTCGGCTACTTCAAGGATGAGGGGCTGGACGTCACCATCGCCGCCTTCTCCGGCGGGTCGAAGGCGCTGGAGGCGCTGATGGGCGGCAGCACGGACGTCGTGGCCGGCGCCTATTCCAACACCCTGACCATGGCGGCGAAGGGGCAGTCCCTGGTCACCTTCGCCGCCCAGGTGAACTGCCCCGCCTGGATCTTCGGCATCGCCAGGAAGAACGAGGGCAAGGTGCACTCCGTCGCCGACCTGAAGGGCATGCGGGTCGGCGTCAGCGCTCCGGGGTCGAGCACGCACATGGCGCTCAACTACATCCTGCACAAGGCGGGGCTGCAGCCGGAGGATGTGTCGATCATCGGCGTCGGCCAGGCCGCCGGCGCCGTGGCGGCGATCCGGGCCGGGCAGATCGATGCGCTGATCGTCAACGACCCGTCGGCCACCATCCTGATGGACAGCGGCGACCTGATCCCGCTGGCCGAGATGCGCACCGAGGCGGGCAACAAGGCGGTGTTCGGCTCCGACTATCCGGAATCGAGCCTGTACACCACCAAGGCCTTCATCGACGAGAACCCGAAGACGGTGCAGGCGGTGACCAACGCCATCGTCCGCGCCGAACGCTGGATCGCCCAGGCGACGCCGCAACAGGTTGCCGACAGCGTCCCGCCGGAATATGCCGGCGACGACAAGGCGCTCTACGCCAAGGCGTTCGAAAACAGCCGCCGCTGCCTGTCGCAGACCGGCACGCTGTCGGCCGAGGGCGCGCAGACCGTGCGCGACGTGCTGACCGCCTTCGACCCCGGCATCGGGTCGGCCTCGATCGACCTCGGCGCCACCTATGACAACAGCTTCGCCGGCAAGGCCGCGGGCCGGACGCCATGAGCGTCGCGGCCCGCAAGATCAGCGAGCAGCCCGTGGCCGAGAGCACGCCGCACGCGCTGCGCTTCGACGGGGTGACCTGCACCTTCGCCAGCAACGAAGGCGCCGGCAAGACCTACACCGCCGTGCGCGACGTAAACCTGACGGTGCGGCAGGGCGAGTTCCTGTCCATCGTCGGCCCGACCGGCTGCGGCAAGTCCACCCTGCTCAACGTGGCGGCGGGGCTGATGCGCCCCTCCTCGGGCACGCTCAGCGTGTTCGGCCAGCCACTGGCCCAGGGCCTGAACCGGGATGCGTCCTACCTGTTCCAGGTGGATGCGCTGATGCCGTGGAAGACGGCGGAGGACAATGTCGCCGCCGGCCTGCTGTTCCACGGCAAGCCCAAGGCCGAGGCCCGCGAGATCGCGCGCGATTGGCTGGTGCGGGTCGGGCTGGACGGGCATGGCAAGAAGTACCCGCACCAGATGTCGGGCGGCATGCGCAAGCGCGCCGGCCTGGCCCAGGCTCTCGCCCTCAACCCGCGCATCCTGCTGATGGACGAGCCGTTCAGCGCGCTCGACATCCAGACCCGGCAGCTGATGGAGGACGAGCTGCTGCAGATCTGGTCGGCCGACCGCAAATCGGTGGTGTTCGTGACCCACGACCTTGAGGAGGCGATCTCGCTGTCCGACCGCGTCCTGGTGCTGTCGGCCGGGCCCGGCACGCGGCCGATCGCGGAGTTCGAGATCGACCTGGAGCGCCCGCGCCAGGTCGCCGAGATCCGGATGACGCAACGGTTCCTGCAGCTGCACGCCGCCATCTGGGACGTGCTGAAGGGAGAGGTGCTGAAAAGCTATGCGCGCAACCGCTCTTGATCCCCGCAACCACGCGCTGGTGCTGGCCACCCGGCTGACCCTGCTGTTCGGCTGCCTGTTCCTGTGGTGGCTGGCCACCGCGACCGGGCTGCTGTCGACCTTCTTCTTCGGCGATCCGCTGGGGGTGGCCCGGCGCCTGTGGATCTGGTTCTCCACCGGATCGGTCTTCCTGCACCTCTACACCACCCTGCTGGAGACCCTGCTGGCCTTCGCCATCGGCACCATCCTCGGGCTGGGCATCGGCCTCTGGCTCGCGCTCAACCCGTTCCTCGCCGCGGTGACCGACCCGTTCATCAAGGCCTTCAACTCGATGCCCCGGCTGATCTTCGCGCCGATCTTCGCGCTGTGGTTCGGGCTCGGCATCTGGTCCAAGGTGGCGCTGGGTGTGACCCTGGTGTTCTTCGTGGTGTTCTTCAACGTGTACCAGGGGGTGCGCGAGGTCAGCCCGGTGGTGCTGTCGAACACCCGCATGCTGGGCGCGAATTCGCGCGAGCTGCTGCGCCATGTCTACGTCCCTTCGGCGATGAGCTGGGTGTTCTCCAGCCTGCACAATGCCGTCGGCATCGCCTTCGTCGGCAGCGTGGTCGGCGAGTATCTCGGCTCGGAGAAGGGCATCGGCTACCTGATCCTGCTGGCCGAGGGGGTGTTCGACATCAACTCGGTGATCGCCGGCATCCTGCTGCTGACCGTCTTCGCCCTCGTCCTCGACACCGCCGTGTCGGTGTTCGAGGAACGCTTCATGCGCTGGCGGCCGGTGGCCGGCCAGCCCGTGGGCGCCAACGTCTGAGCCGGCGCCCGCATCGCAATCCCGTCACAGAGGTCCTTCCGTGCAGCTCAACTCGATCAATCTCGACGGCCGCGTCGCCGTGGTCACCGGCGGCGCCCAGGGCATCGGCCGCGAGATCGCCGAACGCTTCCTGCGCTCCGGCGCCCGGCTCGTGATCTGGGACGTCAATGGCGACGGGCTGGAGCCGGCGAAGCGCGAGCTTGCCGCGGCCACCGGCCGGGACGACATCCGCACGATGCGGGTCGACATCGCCGACTACGCCAGCGTCGAGGCCGCGGTGACCGGTACCGTCGAGGCGCTGGGGCGCATCGACATCCTGGTCAACAACGCCGCCATCGTCGGGCCGAACGCGCCGCTGGCGGAGTATCCGCTCGACGCGTGGCGCAGCGTGCTGGATGTCGACGTCAACGGCACCTTCCACTGCTGCCGGGCGGTGGCGCCGGTGATGATCGCCCGGAACTACGGCCGCATCGTCAACGTCGCCTCGATCGCCGGCAAGGAGGGCAACCCGAACGCGGCGGCCTACAGCTCGGCCAAGGCCGCGGTCATCGCCATGACCAAGTCGCTGGGCAAGGAGCTGGCCGGGCACGACATCGCCGTGAACTGCGTCACCCCTGCCGTGGCCCGGACGCCCGGCGCGATGGCGCAGGCGCCGGAGCACATCACCTACATGCTCAGCCGCATCCCGCGCGGCCGGTTCCTGGAGCTGGCGGAGGCCGCGGCGATGATCGCCTGGCTCGTCAGCGCCGAGAACTCCTTCGCCACCGGCGCGGTGTTCGACCTTTCCGGCGGGCGCGCGACCTATTGAGGGACCGGGCGGCGACGCCCCGAGATTCGGTGCGTCAGCGGGCGGCTTTGGCCTGCTCGACCCAGCCGTCGAACTCGGCCTGGTTGGCGGCGATCCAGTTGTCGGCCAGCTTGCGGATGTCGCGGTTGCTGCTGCCGACCTTGTTCAGCGCCCCTTCCCAGGCGACCCAGGTCTCGCGCGGCCAGCGGGCCACTTCCACCAGGGTCTTCACCGCCGGGTTCTGAGCCAGGAAGTCGCGGTTGATCACCGTGCGATAGTTCCATTCGCCCAGCGCCATGCGGCATGGGTCCTGGCCGCCGGCGCAGCCGACCACGCCCGGCACCAGCGCCGTCTTGATCGGCGGCATGCCCTCGGGCAGGGATTCGAAGGGCGTCGGCAGCCAGACCACGTCCTTGCCCGGCACCAGCGCATCGTTCACCCAGGACGGGCTCCAGGTGTAGTACAGCGCCGGCTCACCGCGCTGCACCCGGGCCACCGTCTCGCCCATCAGCGCCTCGTATTTGCCGCGGACGATGTGGATGGTGTCGGACAGGCCGAAGGCCTTGACCTGGTGCTCGATCACGTCGCCGCAACTCCAGCCCGGGTCGCAGCCGATCAGCTGGGCCTTGCCGTCGGCACCGAACAGGGCCGCGATCTTCGGGTCCTTCAATTGGTCGACGCGGGTGATGCCGTGGGCGTCGGCGGTCTTCTTGTCGATCAGGTAGCCGTTGATGCCGCCGCCGATGATACCTCCGTCGCCGACCACCGCCAGTTGCTGCTCCACCTTGCGGTAGCCCGGCTCGCGCTGCGGCAGGGTCACGTCCGGTCCCATGTCGACGTCGCCCTGCGATGCGGCCTGGAAGAACAGGGTGCCGTTCATGGTGCTGAGCTGGACGTCATAGCCCAGCTTCTCCAGCGCCGAGAGCAGGATCTGGTCCTGGACGTAGTTGCCGCCGAGGCTGTCGTCCTGGGCGAGGCGGACGGTCTTGCCGGCGCCCGGCAGGTCGTCCGCCGCGGCGGGCAGCGCCGCCAGAATTGCGGCCAGGGCCACGGCGGATATCAGGGCGCGCAGGCCCGGTCTGGAAACCATGGTGTGCCTCCGAGTTCACTTGTTGCTTGGTTGGAACGATGCGTCAGGTCGGGCGCGCCGCCCGGTTGCCGACCGGCGCCGCCGCGCCCTGCTGCCGGCCGACCAGGCGCAGCAGCGCGGCGCGCAGCGGCGAGCCCTTGCCGCCCTTGGACTTCGCGACCGACTGGGTGATGCGGTCGAGCGTCATGGCCAGCAGCACGATGGCCAGGCCGCCGACCGCGGCGCGGCCGACATCCAGCCGGCCGAGGCCCTGCAGCACCACGAGCCCCAGCCCTTCGGCCCCGATCATGGCGACCACCACCGACATCACCATGGCGGTCAGCACGGTCTGATTCAGGCCGCCGAGGATGGTCGGCATCGCCAGCGGCAGCTGCACCTCCCACAACAGCTGCCGGCCGGTGGCGCCGAAGGCGAGGCCGGCCTCGACCATCTCGCGGTCGACCATGCGGATGCCGAGATTGGTGAAGCGGATCAGCGGCGGCGCCGCGGCCATGATCACCGCCACCTCGCCCGGCACGGTGCCGACGCCGAACATCATCACGATCGGTACCAGGTAGACGAAAGTCGGCGTCGTCTGCATCACGTCGAGGACCGGCCGAACCACGCCCCACACCGTTTCGCTGCGGGCGCAGAGGATGCCGACCGGGATGCTGATGCAGACGCACAGCACGATCGCGGTGGTGATCAGCGCCAGCGTCGTGATCGCCTCGGTCCAGACGCCGGTGAAGGCGATCACGACGAGCGAGATCACCGTGAACAGGGCGATGCCCCGGGTCGACAGCCGCCAGGCGATCAGCCCCGCCAGGATGACGAAGATCGGGAACGGGATGCCTTGCAGCGTCTGCTCGATCAGGCCGAGCAGGTGCTCGACCGGCCAC
>NZ_VCCH02000081.1 GCF_005938675.2 Mycobacterium sp. KBS0706 | reverse complement strand
TCGACCAGGGATGCGACGAGCCAGCCAGCCGACACTTCGTCGATGTCATCCCCGGGCCAGACGCTCGACGCCGCGGCCCAGACCGATGCTCCTGCCGGAAGCACGCACCAGATCCGGTATCCCTCGCCCGGGCCCGACCGGATGCGGCTATGGCTCGGCGTGTTCGGAACCGCGCTCCTGGTGGCGCTTCTGGTGCCGGGCCTCCTGTGGCGCACGGGCGCGCTTGCGTGGCTGACCACCGGGACCGAGACAGCCAGGCCGCATGGGCCCGCCGTGGTCGTCACCCTGCTGCAGGAAGGCGACGCCGAGGCCATGCGGCTGCACCTGGGGCCGGGGCTGACCCGTGAGATCATCGCCGCGCTGACCCGCTATCGCGAGCTCCAGGTCTTCGGCACCGACACCAGCCTCACGGGCGCCGGCGAGACCGGGACCGAGGCCTTGGTGCAACGATTGTCCGCCGACTATGTGCTGTCGGGAACCATCAGCACGACCCCCGACCGCATCCGGCTGCTGGTGTCCCTGATCGACGGGCGGACCGGGCGCCATCTCTGGTCACACCCCTATGAGAGCCCGTTCGTCCCCGCGCGGATCGTCGACACCAGGGCGGAGATCGCGCAGCGAGTGGTCGACAGCCTGGCACGTCCCTATGGTGTCATCTACGACGACAGAGTCGCGGGATTGACCGGCAAGCCGCCGGAGCGGTTCAGCTCCTACGAGTGCCTGCTGCTCTTCTACGCTGACTGGCGTCGCACCGGGAGTTCCGCCGGCCCGGCAACCCGTGACTGCCTCGAGCGGGCGACCGCCGAGGACCCTGCCTATGCCGATGCCTGGGCCGCTCTCGCTCTGGTCTATGCCGATATCGTGCGCTTCGGCGTTCAGTCCGATCCGTTTCCGTTCGATCCGCTCGAACGAGCGCTGGAACTGGCTCAGCGCGCAGTCACCCTGAACTCCGACGCGCCGCTCGGCTACCAGGCGCTGCATCTGGTGTTCTGGCTGCGGCGCGATGTCGAGCAAAGCTTCGCCGCGGCTCGCGCCGGCCTGGCACGCGACCCGAACAACCCGGAGCTCCTGGCCGATCTCGGCGGCCGGCTGTGCCTCAGGGGAGAGTTCGCCGAAGGTCTCCCGCTTCTGACCGAGGCCTTCTCCCGCAACCCCGGCCAGTCGACTTTCTACCGCCTCGGCTTCTTCGTCGCCCATTACATGGACCATCGATATCAGGCTGCCTTGGACGAGGCCCTGAAGATCGACCTGCCGGACAACCGGTTCACCCAAATCGCCCGCGCGACGGCCTACGCCGAGCTGGGCCGCAATGAAGAAGCAGCCGCCGCGGTCAAGCTGCTGCTCAAGGCAGAGCCGGGCTACGGGGAGCGGGTTGTCGCTGATCTGCAGTCCCGCAACGTCGCGCCGGAGATCGTTCGCGCCCTTGTCGACGGCCTCCGCAAGGCCGGCCTCGATATTCCGAAGGCGGGAACCTAGCCGCGCTCACTCCCGCGGAGCCGGCGTCGGATGCTTCGCGGAGAGGTGGGAATATATAGAGTCGTGCGATACCCGCCGCTTTGACCTGGATCAAGCGGAATGGGGTTCGCCGGCTCTATACCAGCCAATCCGCGAGCCGTGTCAAACTGCGGTAACAGGTCCTGGACTATCGTCTCGGTTTGCCGGAGCTGCCGTAGCCTTGAGGAACGGGCTGCCGATGATCGCAAAACCTGTTGCCAGTTCGTCCGCGCCAACCGCGGATACCCTCATGGATGACGTTCTCGCCCTGCGCAGGGCCGTCGCCGAATCCGCCTCGCTCCAGACGGTCGGGGCAGCGGATGCCGCAGGGGCAGCGAACCTCTCTCATTACCTCGCCCTGCGGCATCGCGACCTCCGTCCGATCCAGCGGCGCCTGATGTGCCGTGGCCTTTCCTCCCTCGGCCGGCTGGAGAGCCGGGTCCTCCCGACCCTGGATGCGGTGATCACCGCCCTCGCGGCCATGTCCGGTCGGCAGAGCCCGGTTCCCGCGCCGACGGAGACCGAATTCTTCGCGGGCGAAGCGCGGCTTGCCCACGCCGCCGATGCCCTGTTCGGACCGCCGCCAGCGCATCGGCGCAGCCGCATCATGGTCACCCTTCCGAGCGAAGCGGCCGGCAGTTCCGAGCTCGTCCTCGACCTCGCGCGGCGTGGCATGGATGTGGCCCGGATCAACTGCGCACATGACGACAACGTGGCTTGGCGGGCTATGGCCGCCCATGTGCGCCGCGCCGGCGAGGCGCTCGGCCGCCGTCTGGCTGTCCTCATGGACATTGCCGGCCCCAAGATCCGGACCGAGGCCGTGCTGGTTCCGACGGAGAAGCCGAAGCTGGAGCGGGGCGACGCGCTTCGCTTGGTCGCGGCGGGCGAGCCTCGCGTAACCGAGGACGTCCCCTACTCCGCGACCGTCTCCCTGCCCGAGATGGTGAACCGCCTCTCGCCCGGCGACCGGTTCCGTTACAATGATGGCAAGCTCGACGGCTCCGTCGAAAATGTCGGCAAAGGCGAGGCTGTCATCCGCGTCAGCCGCACCAAGGGGGGCGGCGTTCGGCTCCGGCCGGAAAAGGGCATCAACCTCCCCGACACGGCCCTCGGCCTGTCGCCGCTGACGGCAAAGGACGAGCAGGACCTTGCCACCGTCATCGAATGCGCTGACATGGTCGGCTATTCCTTCGTCAGCCGTCCCGAGGACATCGATCTCCTCGAGCATGCGCTTACGCGCCACGGCGCCGGTGACCGGCCGCTCGGACTCGTCGCCAAGATCGAGCGGCCCGAGGCCGTCACGAACCTGCCCCGGCTGATCGCCGCCGCCAGCGGCCGCCGCCCATTCGGCGTGATGATCGCCCGCGGCGACCTCGCTGCCGAGATCGGCTTCGAACGTCTTGCCGAGATGCAGGAGGAGATCCTCTGGATCTGCGAGGCGGCCTCGGTGCCGCAATCTGGGCGACCCAGGTGCTGGAGGGTCTCGTCCGGCACGGCGTGCCGTCGCGAGGAGAGATGACCGATGCCGCCATGGCGGCGCGTGCCGAATGCGTCATGCTGAACAAGGGTCCTGCGCTGGGCTCTGCAATCGACCTCCTCGACGGGCTGCTCGTTCGTATGGACGAGCACCTCTTCAAGAAGACGCCGATGCTCCGGGCCTTGAAATCATGGTGAGGTCGGCCGCCTCCTTGCCAGAGTCGCCCTGAGCGGCAGCGGGCTGGGACTTCAACTGTCCGGCACTGGCCACTCATCCTGATCGCGATCTCGACCTTGAGCGTCAGCTGCTGGATGATCCGCTGCCCGAATCGACGGCCTGGAAACCGGCCCGCTTGCCGCATTCCAGCATCTGCCCCGGATCCAAGGCGCCGAACATCTGGATCAGTTTGGCCACCACCCCGGTCCATCCGGTCTGGTGGCTCGCGCCGAGCCCCATCCCGTTGTCGCCATGGAAATATTCATAGAACAGAATACAATCACGCCAGTGTGGATCCGAGTGGAACTTCTCCGTCGTGCCGTAGACCGGCCGCCGCCCTGTCGCATCCCGGAGGAAGATCCTGGTCAGCCGCTCGGCGATTTCCCTGGCCACCTCGAACAGGGTCATCTGCCGCCCCGAGCCGGAGGGACACTCGACCTTGAAGTCGTTTCCGTAATACAAGTAGAAATTCAGCAGTGCTCGAATGATCAGGGCGTTGATCGGCATCCAGACCGGCCCACGCCAGTTGGAATTGCCACCGAACATGCCGCTGTTCGATTCGCCGGGGAGGTAGTCCACGCGATAATCCTGCCCCCCAGCGGGAAAGATGTAGGGGCTATGTTCGTGAATCTTGGAAATTGATCGAATGCCGTAGGGGCTGAGGAACTCGCTTTCGTCGAGCATCCTCCCCAGGACCCGCCGAAGGCGCTCCGGGCCGAGCAGCGCGATGATTCCTCGCTCGGCGACGCCAAGGTGCCCCGGACCCGTCGGATGGATGCATTGCTGCACCTCCGGCATCTGCAGAAGGCGAGCGTGGAACATGGCCACGGCCCTCGGTATCCGCTCTCGCTGCCAGGCCTCCGCCACCGACGTTGCACAGAGTGGCAGCAGCCCCACCAGCGACCGCACCTTGAGCCGCGTGGTGCTGCCGTCAGGCCGGCGCAGGACGTCGTAGTAGAAACCATCTTCCTCGTCCCACATTCCATCCGACCCGGCGCGGTTCATGGCCGCGGCAATCCACAGGAAGTGCTCGGCGAACTTTGCGAACATCTCTTCGTAGGTCCGGTCGTGGCCGGCCAGCTCCACCGCAATCTCCATCATGTTCTGACAGAACAAGGCCATCCAGGCAGTGCCGTCCGCCTGCTCCAGATAACCACCGGTCGGCAGAGGAGAGCTGCGATCAAAGACGCCGATATTGTCGAGGCCGAGAAAGCCGCCCTCGAACAGGTTGCGGCCGAACCGGTCCTTGCGGTTGACCCACCAGGTGAAGTTGAGCAGGAGCTTGTTGAAGGCTGATTTCGCGAACTCCAGATCAAACTCGCCGCGCTCCGCCTGCTCGGTGCGCATCTGGAATAGCGTCGCCCAGGCGTGCACCGGCGGATTCACATCGCTGAAATTCCACTCATAGGCGGGGATCTGGCCGTTGGGATGCAGATAGTGTCCGGTCAGCATCAGATCGAGCTGCTGCTTTGCGAAATCGGGATCCACCACGGACAGCGCGATCGTGTGGAACGCCAGATCCCAGGCGGCATACCATGGGTACTCCCACTTGTCGGGCATCGAGATGATGTGGTCGTTCACCATGTGGAACCAATCGCGGTTCCGCCAGGGACGGCTTGTCGGGTCGAGCGGATGGGCATGGTGCTCATCAAGCCATCGGTCGACGTCGAAGTAGTAGTACTGCTTGGTCCATAGCATGCCTGCCAGCGCTTGCCGCATCACGTTGGCTCGGTCCTGATCCGCTTTGACAGAAGAGGGCGTGATCGCGCCGTAGAAATCGTCCGCCTGCCGAAGCCTTGCCGACATGACGGCGTCGAACTCCTCGAATGGCCTGCCGAGGCGTTCCGGAGGCTGCGTGGTCAGTCGCAGCCGCACGGTTCCTGTAGCGCCGGCGCCGATGCTCATCTCGTAGAGGGCGGAGGCTTTCGTCCCCGTGCCCGCCGGGTTCACCGCCTCCCGCCGCCCGTGAACGATGCACTCGTTGATGCCGTCTTTGACATAGAGACCGGAATTGGCGGAGCCGAAGACCCTTTTGTTGTTGGTTTCGTTCTCGGTGAACAGCAAGGCAACCCGCCCGTCGCAGTAGAGATAATGGTCGTCGAGAACCCCCCGAAACATCGGATCGGTGTGATGAGCATGGATGACACTGTCGCCCGGCCCCTCCAGCGACCGAAGCACCGGCTTCGACCTACCGCTGGTCCATGACCAGGTGTTACGGAACCAAAGCGTCGGCAGCAGGTGAAGAGAGGCAGCCTCCTCCCCGCGATTGCAGACGGTCACCTTGATCAGCAGATCCTCAGGGGACGATTTTGCGTATTCGACAAACACGTCGAAATATCGGCCATTATTGAATACGCCACTGTCCATCAGCTCATATTCGGTTTGATCACGCCCCCTCTGCCGATTTTTATCGACAATATCGCTGTAGGGATATGGAAACTGCGGGTATTTGTAGAGATATTTCATATAGGAATGGGTTGGAGTGCTGTCGAGATAGAAGTAATATTCCTTCACGTCCTCGCCGTGGTTTCCCTCGCTATTGGTCAAGCCAAACAGCCGCTCCTTCAGGATGGGATCCTTGCCGTTCCATAATGCCAGGGCGAAGCAGAGGAGTTGGTGATCGTCGCAGATCCCGGCCAGCCCGTCCTCGCCCCAGCGATAGGCTCTGGACCGCGCCTGGTCGTGGGAGAAGTAATTCCATGCGTTCCCGTCTTCGCTGTAGTCCTCGCGCACGGTGCCCCATTGGCGCTCGCTGAGGTAAGGCCCCCATCTTCTCCAGGGGACATTTCTTTCCCGGGCATCGATCAGACGTTGCGCCTCCGACTCCTTCTTCGTCATTGTCATCCTCCGGTTCTCAAACGGGCTGAGGCGCCGCACCCTGCCGTCGCTCGTGTCCATCAGGACCACGACCGGACGCTGCGTGGTCGGGTTGCCGAGATCGGATCGGTTGATCCAGGGCGCAGGTCGGCGAGGATGATCCGAGACCAGATGAAGTCTCCGGACACCGAGCCGCTCCAGGCAGGGGCGGCTCCCCCTTGAGCGCGATGTCGAGAGGCGATGGACGGCCGGCGACTCTCAGATGAAACATAATTGCAATAACTTATGCGATATCGCGGCTGGCAGATTTGACCCAACGCAAAACATCCGAAGCTTGTCCCGCCTAAATTTTTGGTGATCAGTGCCGCTGCGCCGATCCAGGGAGGGCACCCGCGGATAGAGCAAGGATTCGCCTCGCGGCCGACAGGGTCGGCCCATCGAACCGATGGAACTCCTCATGACCACGCTCGAGATCGGACGAGGGACGCAGCGCTGGGATCAGGCCGCAAGGCCGGCCGCGGGAAGCTGCTCTGCCTTGGGGGCGACCCCTGTCCCCCACGGCGTCAACTTCAGCGTCTTCTCAAGGCACTCCACTGGAATCGAATTGCTTCTCTTCGATCATGTCGACGACGCGAGGCCCTCGCGGGTCGTCCGCATCGACCCCGTCGACAATCGCACCTATCACTACTGGCACGTGTTCGTCCCCGGCCTGAAAGCCGGCCAGCTCTATGGCTATCGGGCAGATGGCCCGTTCGACCCGGCCAATGGGTTGCGGTTCGATCGCGCCAAGGTACTGCTCGACCCGTACGGTCGTGCTGTCGCCGTGCCGGACCGGTATGACCGTGTGGCCGCCGGCGAGGCCGGCGACGATGCCGCAATCGCGATGAAGAGCGTGGTGGTCGATCCGTCTGCCTATGACTGGGAAGGCGATGCGCCGCTGCGGCTGCCGTCCTCACGCACGATCGTCTACGAGACGCATGTGCGAGGTTTTACCCGACATTCCAGTTCCGGCGTCGGCGAGAAAGCTCGAGGCACCTATGCCGGCCTGATCGCGAAGATCCCGTACCTCAACCGGCTTGGGGTCACGGCGGTGGAACTGCTGCCGGTGTTCCAGTTCGACGCACGGGATTGCCCGCCGGGAAAGGTCAACTACTGGGGCTATGCACCAGTTTCCTTCTTCGCGCCACACCAGTCATACAGCTCGCGTCGGGACCCGCTCGGGGCGGTGGACGAGTTCCGCGACATGGTGAAGGCGCTTCACCGCGCAGGCATCGAGGTCATCCTCGACGTCGTGTTCAATCACACCGCGGAAGGCGACCACCGCTCCGGCCCGACCCTGTGCTTCCGGGGGCTCGACAACCCCACCTACTACATCCTTGAGCGCGATCGTGCCCAGTACGCCAACTACACCGGCTGCGGCAACACTCTCAATGCCAATCATCCGATCGTCCGCAGGATGATCGTGGATAGCCTCAGATACTGGGTGGAAGAGATGCATGTCGACGGCTTCCGGTTCGACCTGGCGTCGATCCTGTCGCGAGATCCTTCCGGCAATCCGCTTCCGAACCCGCCGGTCCTGTGGGATATCGAATCCGATCCAGCGCTTGCGGGCACCAAGCTCATTGCCGAGGCCTGGGATGCGGCCGGCCTCTACCAGGTGGGCAGCTTCGTCGGAGACGCTTGGAAGGAATGGAACGGCAAGTTCCGCGACGATGTGCGCTCCTTCTTTCGCGGCGAATCCGGTGCGGTCGCGCGTGTGGCGGACCGGCTCGTGGGAAGCCCGGAGATCTATGGGCACAAGGAGCGCGAAGCCGAGCAGAGCGTCAATTTCGTGACATGCCACGACGGCTTTACGCTCAACGATCTCGTCTCCTACGACGGGAAGCACAACGAGGAGAATGGAGAGGACAACCGCGACGGCGCGAATGACAACCGCAGCTGGAACTGCGGCGTCGAAGGACCCACCGATGACCCCGCCGTCGAGAAGCTGAGAAATCGGCAGGTCAAGAACTTCCTGACCATCACGATACTGTCGATTGGCATGCCTATGATGCTCATGGGCGACGAAGTGCGGCGGACTCAATGCGGCAACAACAATGCCTATTGTCAGGATAACGAGACCAGCTGGTTGGACTGGACGCTGGCCGAAAAGCACGCGGATGTGCTCCGGTTCGCGACCCTGCTCAATGCGCGACGCACGCAGCGAGATATGGAGCATGAGCGACGACGCGTCAGCCTGAGTCAGATGATCCGTCAGGCGAGCAAGACCTGGCACGGTGTGGAGCTCGGCAAGCCGGATTGGGGCGACCAATCGCACAGCCTTGCCTTCGAGGCCATCCTGCCACGCGAAGGGCTTCACGTGCATTTGATCTTCAATGCGTATTGGGAGCCGCTGGAATTCGAGTTGCCGGCGACGCTCGATGGCGGCGCGAACTCGTGGCGGAGGTGGATCGATACCGCGCTGGATTCCCCGGATGACATCGTCCCATGGCAGGCGGCACCCGCCCTGTCGGATCGCAGGTATCACGCAGCCGATCGTTCGGTCGTGGTGCTGTTCGAAGAGTCGGCGCGCAGGGAAGCCCCCTGATCTGCACCATGTTGCCGGCTTCGCCGGCCGTGGCGGTGTACAACCGTCGGGAGCCATCCACACAGGACATGGCCCGGGCTCGTGAGGAGCGGACGTTGGCCGGATTGATCCGGTTCGACCCAAGGCTGTCCCACCGTCAACAACGGCAGGTAGTGCTCCTACCATTGTCACAGCCTCAGGCAGCACGCCGTTGCAACCCCGACACTCCGGCAGCGATTGGATTCTCATCTCGCTGCTAGGCCCTAGCCATTTCAGCCGACACATCACTGACCATTGATCTGGATCAAGGAAACAGCACCGCCTCTCATCGATTGTGTTCCATGTCCGACATGGGATTTGCGAAACGTCGCCCGCAGCGGGGCGTCATCCCATCGCGAACCAGGGCCGCTGCCACCACAGTCCAGGAGGTACGTCATGTCACTCCGTCGGTCTGATCCGTTCGAATCGCTGTTCTCGCTGCAGCAAGCCTTGGAAAGGTTGCGTCGCAGCGATTGGCTCGAGACCAGCGCAAGTGCGGCCGGCGCCTATCCGCCGATCAATATTTTCCGCAAAAACGATGACTTCATCGTTCTGACTGAAGTACCGGGGATGCACAAGTCGGCGCTTGAGATCCAGGTGAAGGGTAACACCATCCGTATCGCCGGCACAAAGACGCTGGCCTATCCCGAAGGAGTCAGCGTGCACCGTCGCGAGCGGTCGTCCGGCCGGTTCGATCGCGCGGTTACCTTGCCCCTTCAGATCGATCCCGATGCGGTCAAGGCCGAATACCATGACGGAATGCTTGCACTACTGCTGCCTTGCGCTGATCGCGAGAAGCCGCGCTCGATCGCGATCTCCTAGACGTCGATATCGATGGAAACCTCGATTCAACCCAGGGAGACTTCAATGACCGATGGACACGAGCTCACCGTCCAAGAGAAAAAGGAGGTCACCTCGAAGGAGGAAAAGACCATTCCTGCCCGGTACTACGTTCCCATCACAGACATTTACGAGACCGACGAGGCTTTGACGGTCGTCATGGAAATCCCAGGCGCCGAGACAAAGGACGTCACGGTGGATATCGAAAACAACGTGCTGCGGGTCGAAGCTAAGATCGACCTGTCACAATACAAGGATCTGGCGCCGGTTTATACAGAATACAATGTCGGTCACTATGCCCGTTCGTTTGCACTATCCAGCAAGGTCGACCAGGCCAGGATCAGTGCAACGCTTTCCGACGGTGTGCTATCCTTAACCCTCAACAAGGTGCAGGAGGCCGTGCCGAGACGCATAGCACTCAGCTGAGGTAGCCCGCCGGGTCGGCGACTGCATGTCGGCGCGGTGTGTCCGCGCCGATTTGCGTGCTAAACGCTTCATTTCTTGAAGCTCCGATGGGTTACCCCCCAGCCCCGAACTACAATCTCGATCTCACTTCTCCAAGAGGCTTTTCAGCAGATCCCACTCGCGCCCGAAGGCGTTCCAATCGCTCCGCCGGAGCGCTTGCTCGGCCCTCGACAGCGCCTCGCGTGCTCCAGGTGCGGGCGCTTCTGGGGCCTCGGTCATTCCTTCCGAGGGCGACGGTCCTTCACCGAACACGACTTGGATGGCCTTCGTGAGAGTGGCTTCCATCGCCAGCTGGTTGCCGTCGCCGACGATGACCCGCTTGAGCTGCGGGATGTTCGTCCCCGCGGCCAGAAGAAACACTGGTTCGACGTAGAGAAAGGATTGGTCGATCGGAATGACGAGTAGATTGCCCCGGATCACGCGCGAGCCGCGCTGGTCCCATAGTGTGAGCTGGCGTGCGATTGTTGTGTCCTGATCGATCGTAGCTTCGATCTGAAGCGGCCCAAGGATAAGGCTATCTTTCGACAGTTTGTAGATGATCATCTCGCCATAGCCGGGGAAATCCGACCGGGCGGCGATCCAGGCGATCATGTTGTCGCGATTGCTCGGCGTGACAGGAGTCATCAGCAGGAATTGCAGGCGATCTTCGCCCGGCAACTTCATCAGGACGTAGTATGGATCCATCCGAACCGCCTCGCCGCCGTACTTTTCCTGTGGCGGAGCCCAAAGGTCCTCCCTGTTGTAGAACACCTGCGGGATCGTCATGTGATAGGTATTGAGCTTGTCGACCTGGACCTCGAACATATCCCGTGGATAGCGCAGATGTTGACGCAGACCCGGTGACATATCGTCGAGCGACCGGAACAAGCTTGGCAAGGCTGCACGGTACGCGCGCAAGACCGGGTCCGCTGGATCGACGACGTAGAAGCGAACATCGCCCTCATAGGCATCGACCACGACCTTCACTGAGTTACGAATGTAACTGAACCCATCATCGGTCGGCTCGGAATAGGGAAACCCATCGGCAATGGTATAGGCGTCCTGTATCCAGAACAGCCGTCCCTGGTCGACAACGAGATAGGGGTCCCGATCCAGCTTCAGGAAAGGCGCGATGCGCGCAACACTCTGGTCGACCGATCGCCACAGTTGGATGCGGCTTTGCGGCGAGACATAGGAGGACAGGACGATATTCATGTCGAATTGGTGCCAAGCGAATAGCGCCTTCTTCCAGAAGTTGTCCAGCAGTACCCCGCCATGGCCGGTGTAACTGGTGTAGACGTTCTGGTCTCCCTCGGGATAGTTGAGCTCCTTCACGCCGGTGGGAGCCAGTTGATATCTCAGCATCCCGGTGCCGTAATAGATCTCGGGACGAGAGACCTTCAGATCTGGCGAACCCTTCGGCGGCAAGTCCTCGATGGTGAAGACAGGCCCTCCCTGGTCGTCCTTCTCGGCGGCCAAGCACATCGCCAGGCCGTAGCCATGGGTGTATTGGAGGTGCCGGTTGACCCAGCTGCTGCTCTGACCCGGCAAATCTGCGGAGAGTTCTCGTGCCGCCAGCATCACCTGGCGATAGTCTCCGTCGATCCAATAGCGATCAACGTCGACGCCGCTGAACGAGTAGTACGTACGAATTTGTTGTAGCTGGCGGAAGGTCTGGCTTAGTGGGCGATCGTCCCAGATGCGGATGTTGTCGACTGTCGCCTGATTCTCGCGCATCTGCGCCACGTCGAGCTTGCCTTCGGCGACATGAAATCGCACTTCGACTTTGTCCAAACCATAGGCCGCGCGGGTCAGCGCAATGTTGTGTTGCAGGAACGGCGTCTCCAACGCGAGCTCGTTTGGCTCGACGATCAGGCTTTGAATGCTCCCCGGGATCAGCTCCAAAGCGGCGAGCAGCAAAATCAGATAGACACCAATGCCCAATATGGCGACACGCGGCGCGTTTGTCGCAGCGACCCAGACCAGCACGCCGATGAGGGCGAGCGTCGCACCCAGCGAAACCCACAAGCCAACCAGGACGATGTGAACATCCGTGTAGCCGGCGCCGAAGACTGCGCCAGCCGATCGGGTCAGCAGGCCGAAGCGGTCGAGATAGAGGCCCCAAGCCCATGCGGCCAGCAGCAGAACGGCGTTGGCGATAACATGGCGCAGAGCCCGCGGATCCGCCGTTATATGTCCTCGAGCGGTGAAACGGAGGTTCTCCATCTGAAGGTGCGCGAACCCAAGCGTCAAGGTGCCGCCCAGGGTGAGCAGGACGAGGCTGTTCTGAACAAGGTTCAGGAGCGGCAAGACGAACAGGTAGAAGCCGACGTCGCGAAGGTAGATGGGATCAGACATCCCGAAATTCTGGGACCAAACGAAGCGCAGGAATCGATCCCACTCGCCATAGAGCGCGAATCCGAAAATGGCGGCCGTTCCGGCCGACACAAGAACGAGCAGCGAGGTGAGCTGGTAGGTCCGGGGGCCTGCGCTTCCGGTTCCCAACTGCTTCGGCCCGCTCCGGGGCGCACCAACGGGGCTGCTGCGCAGAGGGTTCGGCAGAACGTCGAGCCTGACCAGAACCTGGAGATTGAGCAGCACATAAACGAACGTCGGGATGAAGGCGGCTGCGAACATCGCGACCTTGATAAGACGAATCCGCCAGAAGACCTCTTCATAGCCCAGTGCTCGGAGCCACAGCAGTTCGGCCGTCCAGTCGACGAGCTTGAACACGACAACAAGGACGGTTCCGGCAAGCAGCCACCAACATCCGCGAAACAAGAAAGCGCGACGCCAAAGCGACGGTAAGGGGGGCCTGACGTACCCGGAGATTTCCAGCCTGTCAGTCACGTTGGGCCACGCGGCGCTCTACGCCTATCGATGCATCGAACCCAGGGTACGACTCAAGGCCACATCGAAGCCAAAGGCAAGTTCGATTGGGCAGCATTCGACAACAGCCTTCGCGAGCAGATGCGGCTGCCCATCTGAATCCCGTCGGGTCGAGGTGGAAGGGGTGAACTACGCTCCCTTTGGCGCGCGCCTGCGGGCGCGTGTGTGCCAGAGGACGAGACGGTCGATGCTTGAGCCCTGCCTTTCAAGGTGCGGCCCGCCGGCTGCCTGACTTTGTCGGAACGGACCTCATGAAGCAGAACGACGGGGCCACTCCAAGAGCATCGGTCCGTATGCGCCGACAAATCCGCCGAAGGCGGCAATCCAGGCGACCGCTGCGATCGACATCAAAGGCAGTGTCGCGCCAGGCAAAAACGCCATCGCGACGCGCGCGAAGGCCGACACGGCCACGGTCGAATAGAGGAACCGCGTTGCGACCGAAGCCGCGAGCGTCTGCCCGGTATGGCCGAGCGACGCCCGGGTCATGATGGCGAGGGTCATGGTCCCGATTGCTCCGACCGGCCAGACGTGGATGCCGGCCGAGGACGGGACGAGCTCCGGCCATAGCGCGCTTGCTCCTGTGAAGAGGAAGCCGAGGGCCGCGAACACAAACCCTGTGTGGAGCACGAGCACCAGCCGCTCCGATCGGGTGCTCCAGCCGCGCCAGCGGGACAGTCGCCAGGCGTTGCCGCCGGCCGCGAGCAGGAGGGCGGCTCCGGCCGGCCCCCGCTCCGGATCCACGACCCACAGTCCAAGCGCAACGGCCGACAGCGCCATCACCACGCCGTCGACCCGCCCGAAGGGGGGCGGCAGCGTCTCCTCTCCTCGTTTCGCGAGCCAGTTGCGGGTGAAGCTGGGAACGACGCGGCCGCCGATCAGCAGGATCATGAAGACGATGACGGCGAGGCCGGCGCGGGTGGAGACCGCCGCCGCGCCGGCCGTGGCGGCTTCGATGTGAAAGGCCGCATTCGCACCGGCGAGCCAGAGCACCAGGACGATCACCTTCAGATTTCGTGCGTTCCGGCCCACGACCACCTCGCGGACTGCGACCGCGGCGAAGACGGCGAGGAACGCGACGTCGATCACTGCAGTCGCTTCCCAACCGATGATCGCGGAGACGAAAACGGCGGCTCGCCCGGCGGCCCACAGCGCCGCCAGACCGGCCAGCGGCCATCCCGCGACCGGGAGACGACCGGTCCAGTTCGGGATGGCGGTCAAGAGGAAGCCCGCCACGACCGCGGAACCATAGCCGTAGATCATCTCATGGGCATGCCAATCCACCGGCGTGAAGGCCGTGGAGATCGCGATCTCGCCCGTATAGAACGGCAGCCAGAGCGCGACGCCGATGGCCGCCCAGGTCGCGGCGCCGAGGAAGAACGGGCGGAAGCCGCTGCTCAAGAGAGCCGGCCCTCGCCATGATCGCCTTGCTTTGGCCGTGCGCGTCATGACGCAAGCGCGCCCATCGGCAGGTCCGAGTCGGTCGGCGCCCCTGTCCTGGCCTCCGGCAGAGTTTTCGACAGGATGGCGCGGAAGGCTGCAAGGCCGGGATCGGCCGCCCGGTTCATGATCCCGATGAGCTGCACCCAATGGTCGTCCGAGGCGGTGTCGAGGAATCCGCGCACGGTCGCCGCCACGATCCCGGCTGGCGTCTGGCCCGATGCGGCGGCAGCCGCCACGATCCGCGCGTCGAGGACCGGGTCTTCGAGGGCCGCGACGACGCCCGCGGCGACCTCCGGATCGTCGAGCGAGGCGATGAGGGCACCCAGCACGAAGGCCTCCTATTGCAGCAGGGGAGATGCGGCGCCGCCAAGGCAGATGCCGCGAATGTCGGCGCGGCCGACGAGCAGAGCAATGTATTGCGCGCGCGCCTGCCGCTGGACCCGGTCGGTGAGATAGGCGGCGATCCTGTCCTGCATGGCCTCGAACGGAAGCTCTCGCCCTTCGATCCGCCGGTTCAGACGGATGAGGTGGATGCCGTATCGTGTCTCGATCGGGTCGGAGATCTCGCCCGGCTCGAGGCTTGCCAGGGCCTCCTCAAAGGGCGGCGTGGTGTCTCCCGGGCCGATCTGGCCGAGGCTGCCGCCGAGCGCGGCGGAGGGGCAGTCGGAGTTCTCCCGCGCCAGGGCCGCGAAGCGCTCCGGTACCGCGGCGAGGATGGCGACGAGTGCGGCCGCTTTCCCCCGGGCGGCGGCGATGCCGAGGGCATCGTCGTGGCGCGCCGCGATCAGGATATGCTCGGCCTCGCAGAGCGTCGGAGACCTGAACCTTTTCCGATGGACCTCGTAGACGCGGTGGAGCGTCTGCGCGTCCGGCTCCGGCGTCCGGACCTCGCGTTCGATGAGAGCGCGAACCAGCGCATCTTCCTCGGTCTCCAGTCGGCCGTCCTCGTCCCGCCGCTGCTTGACCGGAATCTCCAGCCGCCGAGCCTCCTGCAGCAACAGTTCGCGGATGGCGAGCGCCCGGGCCGCCGCCTCCCAGCTCTCGTGCGGATCCGGACCCGGAAAGTTCTGCACCTCGGCGGCGATGGCTTTTCGAGGGATGGCGACGCCGTTGACCGTCACCCTCTGCATCGGTGCTGATTTCGCCGGCGGCGGAACCGGCGTTGGTGCCCCGGCATCGGACATCGCGGAGCGATCAAGGACCGATCTCTGCATGCGCGTCACTCCGCGGGCCGCCGGACGGCGGGGGTAGGCAGCGGCCGTGCCGGAGCCGGCCGATATCCGGCCGCCGCTGCCGCGCCGTCTGGGCGGCGCGCGAAGCGGGTGCGCACCACCTGGTAGCCGGGCCGGCCGAGATACCAGACGGGCGCGCTCCAGACATGGACGAGCCGCGTGAACGGGAAGACGAGGAAGATGGTCATCCCGAGGAGCAGATGCGCCTTGAAGACAGGGTGCACGTCGGCGACGAAGGCGGCGGCCGACGGCTGCAGGGTCAGGATGCCTTGGGCCCAGCTCATGAACTTCACCATCTCATGGCCGTCCATATGGCCGAGCGAGACGAAGATGGTGGACAGGCCGAGCGAGAGCTGGGCCCAGAGGATCAGCAGGATCGCCGTGTCGCCGAAGCTCGAGGTGGCGCGGACGCGCGGATCGAACAGCCGGCGATGGGCGAGGAGCGTGATCCCGATGAAACAGGCGACGCCGGCGACGCCGCCGACCACGATGGCGAGGCCCTGCTTGAAGGAATGGCTGATCCCGAGCGCGTCGAACACCGCGATCGGGGTCAAGAGGCCGACCGCGTGGCCGGCGAAGATCACGAGAATGCCGATGTGGAAGAGGTTCGAACCGAGCCGCAGCTGCCGGCGGCGCAGGAGCTGCGAAGAACCGGACCTCCAGGTGTATTGCTCCCGGTCGAAGCGAAGGAGGCTGCCGAGCAGGAAGACGGTAAGGCAGAGATAGGGGTACCAGCCGAACAGCGCGGCATTGATCATCTCGGACATCATGTCCTCCTTCACGACATCGGGGCGCGCTGGGCCGCGCGCAGGCGGGTGCCGAGCCGTTCCGCCGGGCAGCCGTCCGAGGCGCCGGGGCCGAAGGTCACCGCCGCCTCCTCCCATGCCGCATCGAGCGCGGCGAGGTCGTTGCCTCCACCCGGATCCGGGCTTTCGTCCTCAAGGGCGACGGCCGGTCCGGAGGCGATCGACAGGAGCGCCGAAAACACCGCCGCATACGATGTCCCGCGCTTGTCGAGACGCTCCCTGACCGCGGCGATGATATGGCCCGTGTCCGCGAGCAGGGCCCGCGCCTCGTCGAGCGGCCGCGTCGCCAGATATTCGAGGAAGAGCGGCAGGTGGTCCGGCAGTTCGCTCGTCGCCGGGACCAGCCCGCCCTTCTCGTAGAGCGCGGCGAGGTCGACCAGGGCCTGGCCCCGGTCGCGGCTCTCGCCGTGGACATGCTCGAACAGATGCAGCGACAGCTTGCGCGTCCGGTCGAACAGGTCGACGTAGTGCTCCTGCAGATCGTAGAGGTCGGCCGTTTCGAACTCGGCAAACAGCGCCGCGAGGCCGACGCCCGTCTTGGCGTCCACGACCCCCTCGGAGGTGATCGCCGCCCCGATCTCGGGCGCCGCCGCCGTCAGCTCCGCCGTCGGATAGGTCAGCAGAGCCGAGAGCGCTTTGAATGTCTTGGTCGCCACCGGGCCGGCCATCACGCGATCTCCATCGGGTTGGAGGCCTTCTTCGCCCGCCGGGAGCCGAACAGATCGACCTTCGACGTGCCACCGGAGCAGCCGTTGCCGAAGGAGAAGCCGCAGGAACCGCGCAGGTCGTAGGCGTCCTCGCTCCATTCGCGATGCGCGGTCGGGATGACGAAGCGGTCCTCGTAGTTGGCGATCGCCATGACCTGGTACATCTCCTCGATGGCCGCCCCGGTCAGCCCGACCCGGGCGGCGATGCGCCCGTCCAGGCGGCCGTCGACCGTCTTCGCCCGCATGTAGCCGCGCATGGCGAGCATGCGCTCCAGCGCCAGCGCCACAGGCTCCTCGTCGCCTGCCGTCAGCAGGTTGGCGAGGTAGCGCAGCGGGATGCGCAGCGAGCGGACGTCCGGCATCTCGCCGTCGACGCCGATCCTGCCAGCGGCCGCGGCCGACTGGATCGGCGACAGCGGCGGCACATACCAGACCATCGGGAGGGTGCGGTATTCGGGGTGGAGCGGAAACGCGACCTTCCACTCCATCGCCATCTTCCAGACCGGGGAGTGCTTCGCCGCCTCGAGCCAGGCCTCCGGCACGCCGTCGGCGCGGGCCTGGGCGATCACGGCCGGGTTGTTCGGGTCGAGGAACAGGTCGAGCTGGGCCTTGTAGAGGTCCTTCTCGTCCGGCGTGCCCGCCGCCGCCTCGATGCGGTCGGCGTCATAGAGCACGACGCCGAGATAGCGGATGCGCCCGACGCAGGTCTCCGAGCACACGGTCGGCTGGCCGGCCTCGATGCGGGGGAAGCAGAAGATGCACTTCTCCGACTTTCCCGAAGACCAGTTGTAATAGATCTTCTTGTACGGGCAGCCGGAGACGCACATGCGCCAGCCGCGGCACTTGTCCTGGTCGATCAGGACGATGCCGTCCTCCTCGCGCTTGTAGATCGCGCCCGACGGGCAGACGGCGACGCAGGCCGGGTTGAGGCAGTGCTCGCACAGCCGCGGCAGGTACATCATGAAGGTGTTCTCGAACTGGCCGTAGATCTCCTTCTCGACCCCTTCGAAGTTTACGTCCTTCGAGCGCTTCTCGAACTCGCCGCCCAGGATCTCCTCCCAGTTCGGCCCCCAGACGATCTTCTCCATGCGCTCGCCGCTGACGGCCGAGCGCGGGCGCGCGGTCGGGAAGACCTTCGACTCCTTGGCCGTGTGCAGGTGCTCGTAGTCGAAGGTGAAGGGCTCGTAGTAGTCGTCGATCTCCGGCAGGTCCGGATTGGCGAAGATGTTGGCGAGGATCCGCCATTTGGCGCCCATCTTCGGCTCGATCCGGCCGTCACGCCGGCGCCGCCACCCGCCGTTCCACCGCTCCTGGTTCTCCCATTCGCGGGGATAGCCGACGCCCGGCTTGGTCTCCACATTGTTGAACCAGGCGTATTCGACGCCTTCGCGGTTGGTCCACACGTTCTTGCAGGTGACCGAACAGGTGTGGCAGCCGATGCACTTGTCGAGGTTCAGCACCATCGCGATCTGGGCACGGATCTTCATTCTGCGGCCTCCGTCGTCAGCGCATCTTCGAGCCAGTCCACCTTCGCCATCTTGCGCAGGACGACGAATTCGTCGCGGTTGGCGCCCACGGTGCCGTAGTAGTTGAAGCCGTAGGACTGTTGGGCGTAGCCGCCGATCATGTGAGTGGGTTTGAGCACCGTGCGGGTCACCGAATTGTGGATGCCGCCGCGGTTGCCGGTGAGCTCCGATCCCGGCGTGTTCACGATCTTTTCCTGGGCGTGATACATCAGCATCATCCCGTCCTTGACGCGCTGGGACACCACCGCCCGGGCGGTGAGAGCGCCGTTGGCGTTGAAGGCCTCCACCCAGTCGTTGTCGACGATGCCCGCGGCTGCGGCGTCGCGTTCGGAGATCCAGACCACCGGCCCGCCGCGGTTGAGCGTCAGCATCAGCAGGTTGTCGCTGTAGGTGGAGTGGATGCCCCATTTCTGGTGCGGGGTGATGAAGTTGAGGACGATCTCCCGGTTCCCGTTCGGGCGTCGGTCCCTGACCGCGGGGATCGTCTTCAGGTCGACGGGCGGCTTCCAGGTGACCAGGCCCTCGCCGAAGGCCCGCATCCAGAGATGGTCCTGATAGAGCTGCTGCCGGCCGGTCAGTGTCCGCCAGGGGATCAGCTCGTGCACATTGGTGTAGCCGGCGTTGTAGCAGACCGACTCGCTCTCGATGCCCGACCAGGTGGGTGAGGAGATGATCTTGCGCGGCTGGGCCTGGATGTCCCGGAACCGGATCTTCTCGTCCTCCTTCGGCAGCGCCAGATGGGCGTGCTCGCGGCCGGTCGCCTTCGACAGCGCCTCCCAGGCCTTCACCGCCACCTCGCCGTTGGTCTCCGGCGCCAGCGTGAGGATCACTTCGGCGGCATCGATATCGGTGTCGATCCGCGGCAGGCCCTTGGCCGGTCCGGCCGGATGTACACCGTTCAGGGCGCCCAGCGCGTCGACCTCGTGCCCGGTCTTCCAGCCGATGCCCTTGCCACCGTTGCCGAGGGTTGCCATCAGGGGCCCTAGCGCTGTGAACCGGGCGTAGAGGTTCGGGTAGTCGCGCTCGACCACGGCGACCGAGGGCATCGTCCGGCCCGGGATCGCCGCCACCTCGCCGCACTTCCAGTCCTTCACGTCGAAGGCCTGGGAGATCTCGCCCGGCGTGTCATGCTGGATCGGGGTCAGCACCACATCCGTCTCGACGCCCAGCACCTCCGGCGCCACCTCGGAGAAGGTCCTAGCGAGGCCCTTATAGATCTCCCAGTCGGAGCGTGCCTCCCAGGCCGGGTCCACCGCCGCCGACAGAGGATGGATGAAGGGGTGCATGTCCGAGGTGTTGAGATCGTTCTTCTCGTACCAGGTGGCCGTCGGCAGCACGATGTCCGAGTAGACGCATGTGGTCGACATCCGGAAGTCCAGCGTCACCAGGAGGTCGAGCTTCCCTTCCGGTGCCGCCTCGTGCCAGGCGACCTCACGGTTGCGCACCGCGCCCTCCGGCCCGAGGTCCTTGCCCATCACGCCGTGCCGGGTGCCGAGAAGGTGCTTCAGGAAGTATTCGTGGCCCTTGCCGGAGGAACCGAGAATGTTGGAGCGCCACACGAACATGTTGCGCGGCCAGTTGGCCGGGTCGTCCGGATCGTGGCAGGCAAGGTCGAGCTCGCCGGAGGACAGCGCCTGGGCGACGTAGTCCTTCGGCTCCAGTCCCGCGGCGGCGGCCCTGGCGGCGATCGTCAGCGGGTTCTGCTTGAGTTGCGGTGCCGAGGGCAGCCAGCCCATGCGCTCGGCGCGCACATTGTAGTCGATGAAGCTCAGGTTCCAGTCGCCGTCCGGGGCCGTGGGCGACAGGATCTCCGCCGCCGTCAGCGTCTCGTATCGCCACTGGTCGGTGTGCGCGTAGAAGAACGAGGTCGAGTTCATCTGCCGCGGCGGCCGGGACCAGTCGAGCGCGAATGCCAGCGGCGTCCAGCCGGTCTGCGGCCGCAGCTTCTCCTGCCCGACATAATGCGACCAGCCACCGCCCGACTGGCCGACGGCGCCGCAGAACACCAGGAGGTTGATCACCCCCCGGTAGCTCATGTCCATGTGGTACCAGTGGTTGATGCCGGCGCCGATGATGATCATCGACCGACCGTTGGTCTTCTCGGCATTGGCCGCGAACTCGCGGGCGACGGTGATGATGGCGTCCCGCCTCACCCCCGTGATCCGTTCCGCCCAGGCCGGGGTGAAGGGGATGTCCTCGTAATAGCTGCGGGCGACATTGCCGCCGCCGAAGCCGCGGTCGAGCCCGTAATTGGCCATCATAAGGTCGTAGACGGTCGCGACCTTCACCCGGCCGCCATCGGCCGTCGCCAGCGTCCGGACGGGCACCGTACGGGTCAGGATCTCGCCGTGCTCCGTCGCCACGAAGTGCTCGGTGGCCCGGCCGCCGAAATAGGGGAAGTCCACCGCCGCCAACTCGGTGTCCGCGCCGGCCAGAGTGAGCGTCAGGCGGACGTCGCGGCCCCGGCCGTCCTTCTCTTCGAGGTTCCACCGCCCTCCCTCGCCCCAGCGATAGCCGATGGAGCCCAGCGGCGCGACCGGCGCGCCGGTCCTCTCGTCGATGGCGACCGTCTTCCAGTCCGGATTGTTGCCCTCGCCGAGGCCACCCTCGAGCTCGGAGGCACGCAAGAGGCGCTCCGGCACCAGGCGGCCATCCCGCTCCGCCAGGCGCACCAGGAAGGGCATGTCGGTGAACCGGCGGAGATAATCGTCGAAATACGACACCTGCCGGTCGAGATGGAACTCGCGCAGGATCACATGGCCCATGGCGAGCGCCAGCGCCGCATCCGTGCCCTGCTTGGGATTGAGCCAGATGTCGGCGAACTTGGTCGCCTCGGCATAGTCCGGGCTGACGACGGCGCTCTTCGTCCCCTTGTAGCGGACTTCGGTGTAGAAATGCGCATCCGGGGTCCGCGTCTGCGGCACGTTCGAGCCCCAGACGATGATGAAGCCGGAGTTGTACCAGTCGGCGCTCTCCGGCACGTCGGTCTGCTCGCCCCAGGTCTGGGGGCTGGCCGGCGGCAGGTCGCAGTACCAGTCGTAGAAGGACATGCAGACGCCGCCCAGCAGCGAGAGGTAGCGCGAGCCTGCGGCGTAGGAGACCATGGACATGGCCGGGATCGGCGAGAAGCCGATGATCCGGTCGGGCCCGTACCGCTTTGCCGTGTACGCGTTGGCCGCGGCGATGATCTCGTTGACCTCGTCCCAGCTGGCGCGGACGAACCCGCCATGCCCGCGGATCGAGGTGTAGGACTGCCGCTTGCCGGCGTCCTCGACGATCGACGCCCAGGCCGCCACGGGCGGCTTCGTGGCCCGGGCCTGGCGCCACAGCTTCAGCAGGCGGCCACGGATCATCGGGTATTTCAGGCGGGCGCCGGAATAGAGATACCAGCTGTAGGACGCGCCGCGGGCGCAGCCCCGGGGCTCATGGTTGGGCAGGTCCGGCCGCGTCCGCGGATAATCCGTCTGCTGGGTTTCCCAGGTGACGATCCCGCCCTTGACGTAGATCTTCCACGAGCAGGAGCCGGTGCAGTTCACCCCGTGGGTCGAGCGCACGATCTTGTCGTGCTGCCAGCGCTTGCGGTAGCCGTCCTCCCAGGACCGGTCCTCGCTGGTCACGATGCCGTGGCCGTCCGAGAACTCGCCCTCGGTCTTGCGGAAGAAGGTCAGGCGGTCGAGAAAATGTGACATGGCGTCTGCCCTTGATCACTCGGCCGCAGCCGGATGGATGGTCGCGCCGCGGCGGGCGCGTTCGACGTCGTGGAGCAGGCCGCCCTTGCGGGCATAGACCGCGTAGGTGACGGCGAGGCAGCTCACATAGAAGATCAGGAAGCCCCAGAGCGCCGCCTCCGGCCCGCCGGTCAGCGCGATCGAGGAGCCGTAGCTCTTCGGGATGAAGAAGGCGCCGAAGGCCGCGATCGCCGAGGTGAAGCCGGTGATCGCCGCGGCCTCCTTCTCCGCCTGCCGGCGGCGGGTCTCCGCATCGGCCCCGGGCATCAGCCGGTCCATCTCCTTCGCCATGATCGCGGGGATCATCTGGAAGGTGGAGGCGTTGCCGACCCCGGTGGCGAAGAAGAGGAGCAGGAAGGCGGCGAAGAAGCCCCAGAAGGCGCCCGCCTGGTCCCGGATGCCGATGAACCACAGCACCCCCGCCACGCCCGCGATCATCAGCGCGAAGGCCCAGAAGGTCACGCGGGCGCCGCCATAGCGGTCCGCGAGCCAGCCGGTGCCGGAGCGGGAGAGCGCCCCGACCAGCGGCCCGAGGAAGGCGAGCTGCAGCGCGTTCACGTCCGGGAACAGGATCTTGGTCAGCAGCGGGAAGCCGGCGGAATAGCCGATGAAGGAGCCGAAGGTGCCGGTGTAGAGCCAGCACATGATCCAGTTGTGCCGGCGCCGGAAGATCACCGCCTGCTCCGCGAAGGACGCCTTGGCCGACGCGATGTCGCTCATGCCGAACCACGCGGCGAAGGCGGAGATCACGATGAATGGCACGAAGATGAAGCCGGCGTTCTGCAGCCAGAGCGGCGCCTCGCCGGTCGCGCCCTTCACCGTGGCCGGATCGCCGCCGAGCCAGCCGAAGATGCCGGCTGTGATCGCGAGCGGCACCACGAACTGGACCACGCTGACCCCGAGATTGCCGAGGCCGGCATTGAGCGCGAGCGCGTTGCCCTTCTCCGCCTTTGGGAAGAAGAAGGAGATGTTGGCCATCGAGGAGGCGAAGTTGCCTCCGCCGAAGCCGCAGAGCAGCGCCAGGGCCAGCAGCACGACATAGGGCGTCTCGGGGTTCTGCACGGCGTAGCCGATGCCGAGCGCCGGGATGACCAGCGACCAGGTGGTCAGCGTGGTCCACAGCCGCCCGCCGAAGATCGGCACCATGAAGGAATAGAAGATCCTGAGCGTCGCGCCCGAGATGCCCGGCAGGGCCGCGAGCCAGAACAGTTGATCGGTGGTGAAGGCGAAGCCGACGAGCGGCAGCTTGGCGACGACGACCGACCAGACCTGCCAGACGGCGAAGGAGAGGAGCAGGGCCGGAATCGAGAGCCAGAGATTGCGCCGGGCGATCCGGCGCCCGCTCTCCTTCCAGAACTGCGGATCCTCGGGACGCCAGTCCGTGAGCACCGCCCCGCTCGGCTGCGGCGCCGCAGCCGGCGCCGGCATGCCCTGCATCTCCGGGAACGGCGGCAGCTGGGCGAGTTCCTTGGCTGTCGCGGCCCGCTCCATCTGGCGGATCGCCAGGTGCATCCAGACGAGCGCGCCCGCGACCAGCAGGAACAGCGCCATGAAGCAGCTGGTCCACAGCCCGGTCAGGTCGAGCAGCAGCCCGAACAGGATCGGCAGCACGAAGCCGCCCAACCCGCCGATCATGCCGACGAGGCCGCCGACCGAGCCGATATGGTCGGGATAGTAGGCGGGGATGTGCTTGTAGACGGCCGCCTTGCCCAGCGCCATGAAGAAGCCGAGGACGAAGACGGTGGCGGTGAAAGGAACGAGGCCCATCTCCAGATGAAAGGCCATCATCCCCGCAGAGCCGTGCACCACGTAGTCGGTCGGCGGATAGGAGAGGACGAAGGTGGCGGCGACCGAGACCAGGAAGGTCCAATAGAGCACCCGGCGCGCGCCATAGACGTCCGACAGATGGCCGCCATAGACGCGGAACAGGCTGGCCGGTACCGAGAAGAACGCGGCGATCATCCCGGCCGCGCGGATGTCGAGACTATAGACGGCGACGAGATACTGCGGCAGCCACAGCGCCAGCGCGACAAAGGCGCCGAAGACGAAGAAGTAGTAGATCGAGAAGCGCCAGACCTGGATGTTCTTCAAGGGCTCGAGCTCGAGCCACGCGCTCTTCGGCTTCTCCCCCGAACGCCGGCGCGCGACCACGACGGGGTCGTCCTCGGTGCAGAACCAGAAGACGACGGCCATGACGGCAAGACCCGCGGCCCAGATCTGGGCGACGGCCTGCCAGCCGAAGGCGACGAGGACGAAGGGGGCGAGGAACTTGGTGACGGCGGCGCCGACATTGCCGGCGCCGAAGATGCCGAGCGCGAGCCCCTGCTGGCCCGGCGGATACCAGCGCGAGACATAAGAAACGCCGACGGCGAAGGACCCGCCGGCGATGCCGACGCCGAGCGCCGCGGCCAGCATCTCGGGATAGGTGCTGGCCTGGGACAGCAGGAAGGTCGCGATGGCCGCGGCGAGCATCGTGCCGGTGAAGACGGCGCGGCCGCCGTAGCGGTCGGCCCAGATCCCGAGCACGACCCGGATCAGCGAGCCGGTCAGGATCGGCGTTCCGACCAGGAGGCCGAACTGGGTCTCGCTGAGGCCCAGCTCCTGGCGAATGCGGATGCCGATGATGGCGAAGATGGTCCAGGCCGCGAAGCATACGGTGAACGCGACCGTGCTCATCGCGAGTGACCGGCCCCGACCGCTCCGGTCGGCGTCATGGAGATCGTGCATATGGCCCCCTGGCCGCTGGCTTGGGCGCCGGATATTTGCGCCGTCCCAAAAATGCGTCTCCAGCGACCGCGGGACTTTGATCTAGATCAGAGAAAATAAGTTCGAGACCATGTCGTTCCGAGCTGCGCACAGGCGAAAGGAGCAAGCCATCAGAAAATCAACTATCTGATTGACAAAATTATATTTAAGAATTGACATTTATCAATCAAGCGGCGCGACCGCCTTCGGAGATCACCATGCGGGCCGACGACGTCTCCGGGATTCGCAACCTCTCCCTGTTCCGGAGCATGCGCGACGAAATGTTCATGCGCCTGATCGAGAACGGGTTCGTGCAGCAATTCCCGCCGGGGCTCGTCCTCATCCAGGAGAGCGACCGGGCGGATTTCCTGCACATCCTCGTCGAAGGGATGGTGGAGATGTTCGCCTCGATGGCCGGACGCGAGACTACGCTGGATTTCGTCTGTCCTGTCGGCATCTTCATTCTGGCGGCGGTGCTGAGCGACCAGGCCTATCTCCAATCCGCACGCACGCTGGAGAAGTCGCGCGTGCTGATGATACCGGCCGAAAAGGTACGCCAGACGATGACGTCCGATCCCGCCTTTATGCAGGCGATCGTGACCGAGCTTGCCCGGGCCTATCGCGGAACGATCCGGGATCTGAAGGACCAGAAGCTCCGCACCGGCACGGAACGGCTGGCCAACTGGCTTCTGCGCTCCGATCGCAAGCAAGGCAACCACGGCCGCCTCGAGATCCAGTTCGAGAAGCGGACGCTCGCCTCTCGTCTCGGCATGACGGCCGAGACTCTCTCGCGCGCCTTTGCAGCGCTTCGGGCGCAGGGCGTCGAGGTCAGGGGATCCCGCATCGAGCTCATCGATCGCACGGCCCTCGCCCGTTTCGCGCAGCCGGATCCGCTGATCGATTCTCCCGACGATGAGATCTCGATCCGCTCCCTCTGAGTGCCGGGGCTCAGCGCCGGCACCTCATCGGCACGTCGCCGACCGTCACACGGCGCGGGCGTATCGGCGCGCTCCGGCTGCCCGATGGACGTCGAAGACGCTGGCGATCGATCGCAGCAGCAGGCGCCCGGCCTCGGCGACCCTCACGACCGGGCCGCGGCGCATGACAATGCCCGCGGCCTCGAACGGTGCCAACGCGGCCAGCTCATGGGCGAGGCAGCGCCAATCCGCGTCGTGATCGCGGCAAATCGCCTCGACGTCGACGGCGAGATCGCACATGAGCCGCTCGATGATCGCACCCCGCAGGCGGTCGTCGTCGGTCAGCACGATCCCGCGAACGGTCGGGAGCCTTCCTGCCTTCAGAGCGTCGCCATAGGCCGGAACGCCGGCCGGGTTCTGGACATAGCCCTGCGGCAGTTGTCCGATCGCCGACGCGCCGAAGCCGAGCAGGATCGGCGCGTCGTCGGCGGTGTATCCCTGGAAGTTGCGGCGCAGCCGGCCGGCGTCGAGCGCGTCGGCCAGCGTGTCATAGGGCCGCGCGAAGTGGTCGAGGCCGATGCGGCGGAATCCCGCATCGGCGATGCGGTCGCCGGCGGCCCGATACTGGCGCCACCGCGCCAGCCCTCCGGGCAGGGCAGACTCGTCGATCAGCGTCTGGTGCCGGCGCATCCAGGGCACGTGGGCGTAGCCGAACAGGGCCAGACGATCGGGCGTCAGCGCCAGCGCCGCTTCGACGGTCTCGACAAACCCCTTTTCGGTCTGGTACGGCAGGCCGTAGACTAGGTCGAGATTGATCCCGGCGACGCCGGCCGCCCGGAGCCGCTCGACGGCCGAACGGGTCTGCTCCACGCTCTGAACCCGGTTGATCGCGGCCTGCACGGCCGGCGCGAAGTCCTGCACGCCGATCGAGGCACGGGCCACGCCGGCCCGGCCGAAAGCGTCGACGAGGTCGTCGGTCAGGACCCGCGGGTCGATCTCGACCGCGATCTCGGCACCATCGCAATCGAACGCCTTGCGCAGCACCGCCATCATCCTGTCGAACTGCGCAGCCGACAGGATGTTCGGCGTCCCTCCGCCGAAATGAACATGCGCCACCTGCTGGCGTCGGCCGATCGTCGCCGCCACCATCGCGATCTCCCGCCGCAGCAGGTCGAGATAGGCCTCGACCGGTTCCGACCGCCGAACCACCGTCGTCGCGCAGCCGCAGTACCAGCAGAGCTGCCGGCAGAACGGGATGTGGAGATAGAGCGATAGCGGCAGGTCCGGCAGCTCCGCAAGCCAGCGGCGGTAGGCGACGGCGCCGACCAGCGGCCCGAACTGCGCAGCGGTCGGATAGCTGGTGTAGCGCGGAACCCGCTCGTCGAGGAGGCCGAGTAGGGCCGGGTCCAGGTCCGGCGCGGACACTGGAGGGGTGTCGGACCAGGTCATGCGACCACCGTTGATAGGAGGGATCGGGGCGAGCGATCGTCAGGACGCGAGGTCGAGGACGATGCGGCCTTCGACCGTGCCCGCCCGAAGCGCGCCGAAGACCGCGTTCACCGCCTCCAACGGCCGGGTCGTGACCGTGGCCTTCACCCTGCCCTCGGCCGCGAAGGCGATAGCCTCGGCCAGATCCTGCCGGGTGCCGACGATCGAGCCGCGCACGGTGATGCGCTTGAGCACGACGTCGAAGATCGGCGTCGGGAAGTCGCCGGGGGGAAGACCGACCAGGCTGACGACGCCCTTGCGGCGGACCATGCCGAGCGCCTGCGCGAAGGCCGGCCGCGACACCGCCGTCACCAGCACGCCGTGGGCCCCACCGCCGGTCGCCTTCGCCACCTGCGCCGCCGCATCCGGCGCCCTGGCATCGACCGCTAGGTCGGCGCCGAGCGACCGCGCCAGGTCGAGCTTGTCCGTCGACACGTCCAGCGCCGCGACATGCAGCCCCATGGCGCGGGCGTACTGAATCGCCACATGGCCGAGGCCGCCGACACCGGAGATGGCGACCCATTCGCCCGGCCGCGCCTCGGTCTCGCGCAGGCCCTTGTAGGTGGTGACGCCGGCGCACAGGATCGGCGCCATCCGGGCGAAATCCACCCGCTCCGGCAGCTTTCCGACATAGGCCGCCGAGGCGATGACATAGTCGGCGAAGCCGCCGTCGCAGCTGTAGCCCGTGTTGTGCTGGGCTTCGCACAGCGTCTCCCAGCCGGTGGTGCAGTATTCGCAGCCGCCGCAGGCGTCGTGCAGCCAGGCGACCCCGACCGGATCCCCCTCCTTGAACCCGGCGACACCCGGCCCGATCGCGGCGACCACGCCGGCGGCCTCATGCCCCGGCACGAAGGGCGGCACCGGCTTCACCGGCCAGTCGCCATCGGCCGCATGCAAGTCGGTGTGGCAGACGCCGCAGGCGATCACCTTGACGAGCAGCTCGCCCGGCCCCGGCGCGGGAACCGGCCGCTCCTCGATCACCAACGGCTCTCCGAACCGGCGCACCACCGCCGCACGCATCGTCCCGCCCATCATAGCCCCTCCATCGGAAGATGCCGGCGAGGATGGCGTCTTGGAAACGAACACTCCTTGATCGAGATCAAAGTCGCCAGACGGAGCACCTTTGATCTCGGCGACCCGGCAGCGGGACTTGAGAAGACGTGCACGCCATCGGCCGTGATGTCGGCGACCGGGGCCCATCGGGCCAGGCGGACGACGCCACGAGCGTGCCGGACGTCGTCGCAGGCGCTGCCGGCCCGTCGCCTGAGCCGTCAGCACGGGGATCCGGCGTCACGGCACGAGACGGCGTCCAGGCGCGTTGGGTTGGCCGACGGGGCCGCGGCGTCGCGCCCCGCTCGCGGGCGAGTTCGTATTCTCCTCCTCCTCCTCGACGGTGCCGCCGTCGTCCTCCGCCGACAGCGCCGGCGCACAGTTGATCAAGATCAAGGTGTGACCGTCTCGATCACGTCGAGGATGGAGCCGGCTCGTGCCGCGGCCCATCGGCGCTGTCAGGGACTGTCGGGCTCGACCGATAAGCCACCCGGAGCCGCGGCCTCGTCCTCGTGGCCGGCGTCGGCAGATGGTCCCGGCCCTGCCCGGGAACGGCGAGGGCCGGCTGTCGGACAGGGCGCGGTCACGGCCAATGGAAGGAACGACGATGGTCGCCTATCTCTCACCTCTCATCGGTGGAGCGCTGATCGGCCTTTCGGCCGCCATGCTCCTGCTTCTCAACGGCCGCATCGCGGGGGTCAGCGGCATCGTGGCGAGTCTGTTCCGTGGAGGGTCCGTTCCGATGGCCAACCTGGCCTTCGTGGCGGGGCTCACCCTCGGGCCGACGGCCTATCGGCTCTGGACCGGCGAGTGGCCGCTCGTGCAGCCCCAAGGACCGCTCCTGCTCTTCGCCGTGGCCGGCCTGCTGGTCGGCTTCGGGACCCGGATGGGGTCCGGCTGCACCAGCGGGCACGGAGTCGCGGGTCTTGCACGGCTCTCGGCCCGGTCGATCGCGGCGGTGCTGGTCTTCCTCGCCGCTGCCGTCACGACCGTCGCTCTGATGCGTTGGGGAGGCCTGCCATGATCGCGCTGCTTCGCATCGGCGTCGCCCTCGTCTCCGGCCTCGTCTTCGGCCTCGGGCTGGCGATCTCCGGCATGATGGATCCGTCCCGCGTGCGTGCCTTCCTCGACGTCGCGGGCGACTGGGATCCGAGCCTGGCCTTTGTGCTCGGCAGCGCCGTTACGGTGTCCGCGATCGGGACCGCGATCATGCGGCGATGGCCGCACCCGGTCCTGGACCGGAGCTTCCATCTTCCCACCAAGACGCGGATCGACCGGCCTCTGGTGGTGGGCTCGGCGATCTTCGGCGTCGGCTGGGGACTGGCCGGGCTCTGCCCCGGCCCAGCCGTCGCCTCACTGGTGCTGGGGTTCCAGTCGACCGCAGTTTTCGTTGTCACGATGATCGCCGGCATGGTCATACGCGACCGATGGAGCACTCGCGCCGAAGGCAGCGTCTCGTCGCCGGCCCGAACCGCGTCATGATGGGCGTCCTCGGGCGGGCATCGCGTCGGGCGGCGCCATCCGGCAGACATCATCCCTCCTTCGCGGCCGATGGCGCGAAGAGGTCCGCCCGGTTCTGTCCTTTCTGCGCGGACGGTCCGGTCGTCGCCGGGCCGGCTCCCCGGCCCGCTCGCTCCGCCTTGCGGACCAGCGCGAAGGCACGGTCGCTCGCGAGGAAGCTCTCCAGCATGTGCGGAATGAGATCGGGGACCGCCGCCGCCTGTCCATAGGTCTCACTGTAGAGTTCGGCATAGGCCCGGAGCGATCGCGCGAGCTCCGGGCCCGCCCGGAACGACATTCTGACGAGCGTACGGTCCGGCAGCCGGCCGATCTTGAGTGGGAGCATCTCCACCTCCTCATCCCTGATAGGGCTCGAGCACGAGATCCTTGTGGACGATGACCCGGAGCGGCCAGCCGGGCCGGACCTTCAGCGTCGGCTGGATGTCGAGCGCCCGCTCCGTGATCCGCTGCCCGGCCTGGTTCACGCTCTGCTGGGTCGATTGCCGGAGTGCCCGGACGAGATCGCTCTCGTCGTCGCCGAAGGTGAGCTCGGTGCCGACGCCGAGAAGGGTCGAGAGCACCACGCCTTTGGCGAGCTCCCAGCCATGGACGTCGACCTCGTCCTCGAGCCCGGCATAGCCGGCCGTGTCGGTTGCAGGCCAGTTGTCGAGCACGATCGAGCGTCCGTTCGGCATGACGAGGCGCTGCCAGCGACGAGCGCCCGGCTCTGACCATGGGCGATCTCGCTGTCGTAGCGGCCGATGAGCCTGGCTCCCTGCGGCATCAGGAATCAACTCTTTGTGGAGTTCACTGCCACAAACGAACGTTGAGCAGGGCCTCAGCTTCTCTGACGTCGGCGGTTTCGAAACCCTCGGTGAACCAGTCGTGGACGGGTGTCAGAAAACCGTGGGCTTTCTCCCCGGCGCCTCGCTCTGCCCACAGGTGTGCGAGCTGCGTCGCAGCTCGCAGCTCCCACCATTTGGCGGCCTGCGCCCCGGCAGTCTCTACCGATTTGCCGAAAAATTCCGCCGCCAAGTCGCCGTCGCGACCAGGCTCGCGCAAAGCAAACTCCCCTTTCAGTCGGTACAGCTCGGCATCAAACCAACGCTCGCCGGTCAAAGTCGCACGCTCGAACGCGTCGTCGAGCACGCGTCGCGCATCTTCAACGTTGCCACTACTAAGGTAAGCCTCAGCCAGAATCGACTCGTAGTACGGCATCATCACCAGGTAACCGGCGTTCACGTCGTGCTCGTAGCAGGATTTGAGGGTCTCGAGGCCTTCGGGGGCATTTCCTTCAGCGATGAGTGCGGCAGCTCGAAAGCCCTGTCCCTTGTTCAACATTGCAGGCATGGCCTTTTCGGAAGCGAGAGCAATCAGGCGCTCGCTGTCGCGCCGAAGGGCGAGCCAATCTTTGCACAAGTGGTAGTAGACGCACGTGTTGGCGAGCGCCAACGCGATCGCGAAGGGCTGGCGCGTTTTCTCTGCAGTTTCCAGACCCTGCCGGCACCGCCGGTACCCCTGCTCGGGGTAGCCCAGAATGAGCAGCGTCCGGGCAAGGTAGAGCATCGGTCCGGCGTCGGCGATGTCCGCCCCGAGCAGAGGGTCCAGGTCAGGTGCCCTTGTCGCGACCCGCTGCTCCAGGAAACAGCGTGCGGTGGCAAAATCGCCCATCCAAAGCGCAACGAATCCGGCTGCGTCCGCTCCGATTGGGCCACCCTCGCCGTATGCGCGCGCCGCGCGCATCAGCTCGTTGGCGACTTCGCGCGCACGATCGAGCTCCACGCGATTGTAGTAATAGAGAAACTCGCCGTAGCCGGCCCGGAGGTTCTCGTGCTCCGCTCCCGTTTGCCCTGCCAGGAATCGGGCGCGAGCATAAGCGGTGCCCGTTTCGACCGCCGCCGTGCCCCTAGCCGCCCGGAGCGCATCCCCGAGCGCAAGGCGGAGCCCGAGTTCAAATCGGTTGCGTTCCAAGCCTTCCGGCAGCATTTCGAGAAGCGAGAGACCGTTATCGAGCTGGTCCAGCGCCTCCCTTGTCGCCGAGCGCATGATCGCCGTGCGTGCCGCGGCCTGATAATATGGCACCGCCTGCTCGACGAGCCCGGCCCTGCCGTAGTGGCCGGCGACGAGTTCGGGATGAGCTGTGGCCGTGCCCTCGAATCGATTGACCAGCGCGTCGGCAATCGCGCCATGCAGTTCCCGGCGGCGGCTTTTGAGCAGCGATTCGTAAGCGGCGTCCTGAATGAGAGCGTGCTTGAAGATGTGTGCCGGGCTGGCCGCGGTGCCGCCGCTCAAGATCAGCTCGGCTCCGATCAGTTCCGAGAGCGCCGTCTCCAGCTCACCGGCAGGCATGTCGCTCACGCTCGCCAGCAGCGCACGATCGAACTCCCGCCCAATCACGGCACCGATTTGCGCGGCATGCCTTGCGGAGGGCGGCAGGCGGTCGAGCCGCGCCATCAGCGCGTCTTGAAGTGTCGCGGGAACCGTGACTGCAGGCAGAGATCCCAAAAGGTCGAAGTGATCTCCTGCGTCGACAAGGACGTTGAGATCGCGCATCGCCTTGGTCAATTCCTCGATGAACAGCGGAATGCCGTCGGTGTGTGCGACGATCTCGTTCAAGACTTCGTGCGGAAGACGCTTGCCCGCAACGCCCTCGGCCACTGCGGCCGCCTGAATCGGATCGAGCCGTTCGAGCACGATCCAGTCAAGGTGTGCGCCGCTCCAGGCCGGCTTGAACTCCGGCCGGAAAGTGACGAGCAGCAGCACTGGCAATTGGGCGATCCGATCGTTGATCCGGTCGACCAGTTCCAGCGTCGTCGGGTCGAGCCATTGTGCGTCCTCGACGACCACGAGCAGCGGATGCCGCGTCGCGAGCCCCTCAACCCAGCTCAGCAGCGCTGCAAACGTCATGGCCTTCCTCTGCTGAGGGGTCAGGCCACGTAACGAATGCTGCTCGCCGGTTCGAACGCCGAGCAGATCGGCGATGACAGGGATGGCGCCGCTGGTATCGGACAAAGCCCTTCCCAGAAGAAGCTCAAGCCTCCTGATCTGTGTTTCGTCCGGATCACTGCTTGCAAACTCCGCGGAGCGCCGGATTTCCGAGATGACGGGCCGCAGCGCCGAGTTCGCGTAGTACGGCGAGGCGTCGAAATGGATTTCCTGGAGTCGGTCCCCTCTCAGTCGATCCCCGAGAGAGCGCACCAGTCTCGATTTTCCGATCCCGGGCTCCCCGGTTACGAGGACGACCTGGCCCATCGCTCGCCTGACCCGTCCCCAGCGCTCGAGCAGCAGATCGATCTCGCGGCCCCGGCCGACGAACGGCGTGAGCATCGTGCCGTGAAGTCCCTCGAACCGACTTTCACTGCGCCCCATGCCGTGGACCCGCCAGAGGGCTACCGAGGGGCCGATCCCCTTGATGGGCTGCCTGCCCAGGTCCTCCAGGTCGAAAATCCCTCCGACGAGGTGCCGGGTGGTTTCGGAAATCACAACCTGGTCCGGCCCTGCCGCCTGCTGCAGCCGTGCTGCGAGGTTCGGCGTCTCCCCGACGATCTCGTCCGGGCGCTCTGCCTCCCCTTCCCCTAGGCTTCCGATGACCACCAACCCTGTGGCAATGCCGATGCGTGCACGAAGGTGAGGAACCCCTTGCGTCTTGATTCCGCCAACTGCTGCCACAGTGCGAAGGGCAGCCTTGACCGCCCGTTCAGCCGCGTCCTCCTGTGCCTTCGGCCAGCCGAAATATGCAAGAACGCCATCGCCCCAGAACTTGGCGACGTGCCCCCCGAACCGGTCCACTTCTTCGGTTACCGCGCTTCGGTAACGCCGCATCAGCGCCCGCAGCTCTTCGGGGTCGAGCTGATAGCTTAGCTCGGTCGACCCGACGAGGTCGACGAACATCACCGTGAGCCGCCGCCGCTCTGCCTCTGTCGGGGCGGATAAAGGCAGCGCCGTCTTCAGCGATGCGGATGCGCCGATCGGCGCCGACCTCGAAACCAGGGCCAGGGAGGCTATCGCATCGAGCAGCTTGCGCCGGTGACCGACGGAGATCACGCCGATTCCCGTCAGATCCTCGGCCGTCAGGTGGGCAAGAACCTCTTCACTAATATCGTTGTCGCGGAAGGCCTTCTCGTATTGTCCCAGGCCGATACCGCGAATCCAGGTGGCGACGTCCACGTCCCCCTCCTGCTTGACAGGACAATCATACACCGAAAGCCCATCACGGACGCATGAAAACGGGTCGGAGAAAAGTCGATTCGGCGTAAGCCTGAACGTCCGCTTTGGCCACTCTGTGGCGTTCCGCGATCTCGGAAATCGAATGTCCGACAGCCAAAGCCGTCGCGACCGCCGCCCCCGCTCGGCCGTAGAGCGCCCTGATGATCTCCGCGGCGGGCCCGGGACGGCTGTCCGGATCGTCGATCAGCAAGAGCGCCGTGGCGCGGGGATGACGCTCAGGCCGCGACGTGCCAATCTCGAGCGGGACGACGCTCAGGGCCGAAGGCGCGCCGCCAGGCCGCTGCAGCGCCAGCGCTCCGCCGGCCGATCCCGCGATGCCAAGCGTCGTGCGGGACGCTCCGGCGATTAGAGTCCGCAGACGGGTCGTACGATCCGAAGAGAGAGCGGTCAGGTGACCTCTCTCCAGCATAGCCCGTCTCTCGCGTCGATGGTTGAGCCGACGATCCGGCAGCAGCTCAAGAGCGCGCAATCAAAGACCGGGACACATCGGCAAAGAGATCTCGTCCGCCTGATCCTGTCTAGCCCGGCCAACACGCCCTCGCAGCACGGCTGACGGCAGTGGGCGCCAATTCGTGCAGTCGCTATGACGACGTCGCGGTCGGCGCCGAGGGTGCAGGTGCAGTGCCGGTCGACCGACTGCCTGACGCCTCGCAAGAACGGCGCTCGTCATGAAGGCATCCCCGGCCCGGTTACGAAATCCGCTCCCTCATAGCCGATTTCCTCGGCCGCGATCCGGCTAACATCCCCGAGCCGGTTGAAGATGTGGTCGCGGGCGAATTTGGTTTTGACCCGGATCTGGAGGAAATCGTCGTCGACGCCGACGACGGCCGCCTCCGACAGCCACGCTTTCCATGCGGCCTCCGCCTGCTGCCCGCCACCGAGCCGAACGGTGGCGGCTCGGAGCCATGCTGCGTGATAGGCGGCCAGCAGATCGGCCACGGCGCTCGTGTCGAGCACCGTGGGCTCGGCATCGGGCTCCACGTCCTCGGGGCTCGCGGGCGATGCCGCCGCCGGTGAGGCCGGTCTTGCCACCCGAGCGAGCCGGCGCAGATTCTGGGATAGGTCCCATGGTCGCTCCAAGGTGGCAAACCGGGTGAACCAACCGGCGGGATTTCGCTCCGGCCGGTCGGCCGAGCGGGGCGTATCACAGGCAATGATCCAGCCGAGGACAGCGTTGCCGAGGCCATGCCGATTCACCGCCCGCGACCAGATGAGCCGGGGGTTTCGCAGGCCGGCTAGGCTCGACAGGTAATCGCGTTCGACGATCGCGGCCAGAGTCACCAATGACGCCGTCCGCAGTTGGTCGAGGTCAACCAGCCGACGAAGCGTCGGCAAGCCATCCCAGGCCGCGGCAAGGGCCGCGCGCACTCCCTCCGCCGGGATGCTTGGTTCCGATCCAGCGCCAGCGGAGAAGCCTGCTCGACTTGGCGAGCAATCTGCCGCCTCACCATCAGCGGAGTCGCTGGGTGAGCGAGCGTTGGTGCGATCAGGCGCGGCCGGCTTGTTCGGCCGCCTACGAAAATGACCATGCGCAGCGCCATTCTGTTCAACAGATTTTTCCGGTTCAATATCTGTTTCTATTGGGAATGACGCTATGTCATCCCGGGGCGACTCTGCGTCCTTGACGAGATCAGCGATCGGTCCGGGCCGGGCGGCCCGGAGCTGACGATCCTTCTCATCGGCGTGGGCTTCGAGGACATCTGCGGCCAGTGACATGAAGCCGGTGAGGTCGGTGTGCGCGGTCCGCCATCGAGGGAGGGTGAACCTGCGGATCAACTGCCGGTTCTCGAGACGGGCAAGAGAGCGCATAACTTGGCGCTGGGTGTAACCAGGTCGAGGGCGAGGCAGAGGGTTGAGGGCCAGACGGTCGTCCTGCCGACATCGAGAGCGCCCTGGTCAATGTGACGATAAGGGCACAGAGGATGGCCTTGTCGGCCTGGGTCAGGTGGGCGAGCTCGGGCAGGTGGTGGCACACCCAGGCGGCGTCAATAAGCGCTAGCTTGGACCGCGACGTGGGCCGGGACCGAGGGCGCAGAGCATCGCTTGCCGGCTGCAAGGCAGCGGTCATGCGGGATCACTCCAGAATGAGGGTGAGTTTTCCCGCGCCGAGAATCGGCTTGGCCTTGACCGGCGGTGTGGGGAGAGCACATCGTCGGGATTGCGAGTTCAGACGATATGCGGATCCTCGGCCGGGTTATCTCGGGCGGGGTTTCTGCTATTTGGAGTGGCTGTGTCATCGCTGCTCTCCCACGGAACCGGGCATGCGGATTCGTAGCGAGGGCACCTTCTGGCGCTCGCCACCACCTT
>NZ_VCCH02000080.1 GCF_005938675.2 Mycobacterium sp. KBS0706 | reverse complement strand
AGGAAGGCCTTGTAGCTGGCGCGGAAATCATCGGCGGTGATGCCGGCATAGGCGGCCAGGCGCCGCTCGAACCCGGCCCGGTCGTTGACCGCGCCGGCCACGCCCGGCAGGCCGGCGATGATGGTCTTCTCCAGCCCGGCCCGCTCGCTCTCGCTCATCGCCGCGGCGCGGTCGCGGGCGCGGGCCAGCACCTCGGGGCGATGGTCGGCCTCGGCGCCTTTGCGCTTCAGGATGAAGGCGTCATAGGCGGCCATGTCGACGGCGTCGAAGCGCAGGGCATAGCCGGTGGTGGGCAGCCGCCACATCAGGTTGGTGCGGGTCCAGTCGACCACCGGCATGAAGTTGTAGCAGATGGTCCTCACCCCGGCGGCGGCGACATTGCGCAGCGACTGGGCGAAGACGGCGGTCACCTCGGCCGCGCCGGCGCCGCCGATCTTGACCGCGTCCGGCAGGGGGATGCTCTCGACCACCGACCAGGCCAGGCCCGCACCCTCGATCACCGCGCGGCGCTCGGCGATCTCCTCGGCCGGCCAGACGCTGCCGTCCTGGCGGTGATGCAAAGCGGTGACGATGCCGCTGGCCCCCGCCTGCTTGACATGGTCCAGCGTCACCGGGTCGTTCGGCCCGAACCAGCGCCAGGTCTCCTTCATCGTCTCCCGCCCTTCATCGCGTGTTGATCTTGTTGCGGCCGACCAGCGGATACTGCTCGACCTCGTACACTTGGCCGGTGACCGGCGCCGACCGGTCGGACAGCCAGAACACCGCATGCTGCGCCACCTCCTCCGGCCGCAGGATGCGCCCCGTGGGGGCGAGGGCCGGCGGGATGTGCTCGGCCCAGTCGTCGGGCCGGCCCTCGCGGCGCTGGATGGCGCGCTCGGTCTCGGTCAGGGTCCAGCCGACATTCAGCTGGTTGACCCGGATGCGCTCGGCCGACAGCCCGTCACCCAGGTTGCGCGTCATCGTCATCAGCGCCGCCTTGGACATCGAATAGACCAGCAGGTTGTCCTGGCCGCACAGGGCGTTGACCGAGCCGATATTGACGATGGCGCCGCCGGTGCCTTGGGCGCGGAAGGCGCGCACCGCCTCGCGGCACAGCAGCAGGGGCGCGCGGGCGTTGACGGCGAAGATGGCGTCGAAGGCGGCCTCGTCGGCCTGCTCCAGCGTGGTGCGGGCCAGGGACGCGGCGTTGTTCACCAGCCCGTCGATCCGGCCATGGGTGCGCCGCACGGCGTCGATGACGGCCGCGGCCGCATCGGGCGCGGTCACATCGGCCAGCACCGAGGCCACGCCGCCCAGATCGACCGCGGCCTGGGCCAGCGCCTCCGTCTCGATGCCATGCAGCACCACGGTGGCGCCTTCGGCCTGCGCCGCCCGGGCGATCGCCAGGCCAATGCCGGAGGAGGACCCGGTGACCAGTATGACCTTGCCTTGAAGCATCGCGCCGCCCGCTCCCTGCAACCGACCCGGACTTCATAGCGGGATCAGAGGGCCTTCCGAAAGGTCAGGTTGATCCGTAGGCGGCCGAGCAGCGCATGGCTGCCGTCCGGCAGCGGGGCGACGCCGTGGAAGGCCAGCCGCGCCGGGCCGCCCCAGACCGCGACGTCGCCATGCTCGACCCGCACCCGGCGGGTCGGGTCGCTGCGCTGCAGCCCGCCGAACAGGAAGGTCGCGGGCAGGCCCAGCGACACCGAGACGATCGGCGCGCCGGTGTCGCGCTCGTCCCGGTCCTGGTGCAGCGACAGGCGCGAGCCGGGCTCGTAGCGGTTGATCAGGCAGGCATCGGGCGCGAAGGGGCCGAAGCCCGCCTTGATCGAGGCGGCGTCGGCGAGGGCGGCGAAGACCTCGGGCATCTTTGGCCAGGGGCGGCCGGCGATCGGGTCGTCGGGGTCGTAGCGGTAGCCGCTGCGGTCGCTGACCCAGCCGACCTGGCCGCAATTGGTCATCGCCACCGACATGCGGTAGCCGCCGGGCGTGACCAAATGGCGGAACGGCGCCGCGGCCTCGACCGCCCGCACCGCCGTGACCAGCGCCTCGGCCTGGTCGCGGGCGAAGCCGCGCAGGAGGAAAGCCCCCTCGGCCAGGGTCTCCTGGTCCGGGCCCGGCCCGGGAAGGCTGTCGAACAGATCGGCCGTCATGCTCCGGCTCCCGTCATGCGATGCCGCCACCCTGTCTGTTTGCGCCGCGGCCGCCGATCCGTCCCTTGCGCTCGAATTCAACGCAAGAAGCGGAGTGGCCGAACCTCGGCGCGGTGCGATCCTGTCGGCCTCACCTGCCCGAGGACGCCCATGATCACCCTCTACGACTACCTGCCGTCGCAGAACGCCTACAAGGTCCGGCTGCTGCTGTCGCAGCTGCAGCTTCTGTACCGCACCGAGATCATCAGCATCTTCGAAGGCGAAGGCCAGCGGCCCGAATACCTGGCCATCAACCCGACCGGCGCGGTGCCGGCGATCAAGCTGGACGACGGGCGGGTGATCGCCGAATCCAACGCCATCCTGGTCTTCCTCGCAGACGGCGCGCCCTATCTGCCGGACGACCGCTTCGCCCGGGCCAAGGTGCTGCAATGGCTGTCCTTCGAGGGTGACTATGTGCAATCGACGATTGCGACGCTGCGGCACTGGGTCATGACCGGCAAGGCGGCCCGCCGTCCGGCCGCGCTGGTCGAGGCCAAGCGCGAGGGCTCGCTGAAGACGCTGGCGATCCTGGACCGGGAGCTGTCGCAGCGCCCCTGGCTCGCCGGGCCGGCCTACAGCGTCGCCGACATCGGCGTCTTCGCCTATGTCCACCGGGCGGAGGAGGCGGATCTGCCGCTCCCCGATTTCCCGAACGTGACGGCCTGGATCGACCGGGTGCGGTCGCAACCGCGCTTCCTGGCCGAGACCTTCCCATACTCCATCGACCCACACTCGGCGAAGGAATTGCCGTGAACGGTCACTCGGTCGAGCGGAACCAGCGCTCACCGACATCCTCGGCCCGGCGGCGCTCCAGCTCTTCGCTGTAGCGGCGCAGGGCGTAGGCCTCGCTGACATAGCCGATGATCCGCCGCTCCTGCGCGTCGCTGACCACCGGCAGGGTCTCGGTCTCGGCCGCCTGGAACAGCTCCAGCGCCGTGCGGATGGTCTGGCCGGGCAGCAGGATATAGGCGGCGGCCTGTCGCAGCGTGCCGATCTCGGCGGTCTCCGCCTCGGCGTCGTGGTCGGCATTGTGCGCATCGGACACCTGCACCATCCCGGCGGCCCGGCCGGCCGAGTCGGTGACGAAGACGCGCTGGGTCGACCCGACCGGGAACTGCTTGCGGAAATCGGCCACCGTCGTCGTCTCCGGCACGCTGCGCGCGTCGCGGCGCATCAGCCGGGCGACGGTCAGGTCGCGGATCCAGCCGACATCCTGGGCGCCGCGGATCGCCTCGCCGCGCAGATGGAAGCGCCAGGTGGCGAAGGAATAGCCGAACAGATGCCGCACCACCGCGGCCGCGACCACCACCCCGACCATCACGCCGATGGTGACGGAGAAGTCGCCGCTCAGCTCCAGCGCCAGGAAGGTCATGGTCAGCGGCCCGCCGATCACCGCGGCGGCCATCGAGGCCATGCCGACCAGTGAATAGGCGAGGTGCTCGACCGGATGGCCGGGCAGGGCCAGCGCCGTCAGCTGGGCCAGGATGCCGCCGAACAGCGCGCCGGTCAGCAGCGAGGTGAAGAACAGGCCGCCGCGAAAGCCGGCGCCCAGCGAGATCGCCGCCGCGGCGGTCTTGGCCACCAGCAGCAGCGCCAGCGCGGTCAGGGGCGGCGCCAGGGTCAGGTCGGCATACAGCGCGCCGTGGCCGGAGCTCAGCACCTCCGGGAAGCGCAGCGCCATCAGCCCGACGATCAGCCCGCCCACGGCGGGGCGCAGCACCTGCGGCAGGGCCAGCCGGCGCATCGCCCGTTCGGTCCAGGTCACACCCTGCATCATCAGGATGCCCAGGCCGGCGCAGGCCAGGCCGACCAGGACGAACAGAGCATAGTCGGCGGCATGCAGGCCGGTGGTCCAGGTCACCTCCAGGAACGGGCCTTCGTCCAGCAGCACCCGCTCCACCGCCGTGGCCGCTAGCGCCGCCGCCACCACAGGCGCCAGCGTCGCCGCGGTGTAGGCGCCCATGATCAGCTCGAAGGCGTAGAAGGTGCCGGCCAGCGGCGCGTCGAAGGCGGCGGCGATGGCCGCCGCGGCGCCGCAGCCGACGATGGTGCGCAGGTCGGCCCGGCGCAGCCGGAAGATCTGGCCGATGCGCGAGGCGAAGCCGCCGCCGATCTGGGTGTAGCCGGCCTCCATGCCGACCGAGGCGCCGACGCCGCTCGACATCAGCGTGGCGCCGGCGACGACGAAGCCGTCGCGCAGCGACATCCGGCCGCCATAGAGGGCGTTGGCCTCGATCGGGTCGACCGGCGGGCGGGGGCGCCAGCGGCTGATCGCCCACATCACGCCGCCGAAGGCGAGGCCGCCCAGCACCGGCACCAGCACGGTCAGCAGCGGGCTGGTGTCGATGCTGGCGCTCAGGCGCTGGCCGTCCGGCAGGCGGAACAGCAGCTCGTGCATGAGCTGCAGCGCCCAGCGCAGGGCGACGACGCCGAGGCCGACGATGACGCCGATCGCCACCGCCAGCAGCGGCAGGGCGATCTCGTTGGCGCGCACGGCGCTGCGCAGCCGCGTCCACAGGTGCAGGCGCAGCAGCTGCCGGCGCAGGAACGGGCGCCGGGACCGGGAGATTGTCGCGTCTTCGGCCTGGGGTGTGGCCATGGTCGTCGCCGTGTCGGGAGGTCCCGTCCTTGTGGCCGAGCCCGGCTGGCGGCGCAAGGGATCCGGGCTCGACGAAAGGTCGCAACCCGCCTCCGGCCGCGCCGGTGGCGGGACGCAGCGGAGCGCGGCCCGACGGAACTGAAACTCCCAGTCGCTATTGAGAGAATCACCACGAACAACGGCGAGGTGCCGTCATGGGTATCGGAACCATCCTGCTGATCATCCTGATCGTCCTGTTGATCGGCGCCTTCCCGTCCTGGCCGTACAGCAGCGGCTGGGGCTACGGCCCCAGCGGCCTGCTCGGGGTGGTCGTCGTCGTCCTGCTGGTCCTGGTCCTGATGGGACGGATATAGCCGGGCGGCCGCTTCAGCTGCCGCGCGGCTTGGCCCGCGCGGTGGCCGGGGCGGCCAGCGGATCGTCCGGCCAGGGGTGTCGCGGATAACGGCCGCGCATATCCTTGCGCACCTCGGCATAGCTGCCGGCCCAGAAGCCGGCGAGGTCGCGGGTCACCTGCAGCGGCCGGCCGGCCGGCGACAGCAAATGGATCGCCACCGGCACCCGTCCGCCGCCGACGCGCGGCGTCTCGGCCTGGCCGAACATCTCCTGCAGCTTGACCGCCAGCACCGGTTGGGCCGGGTCGGCGTAGTCCAGCGCCGCGCGGCGGCCGCTGGGAATCGGGATCGTGGCCGGCGCCACCGCGTCCAGGGCGCGCTGCCGCTCCCAGTCCAGCGCCAGGATCTGCGCCAGGTCGAGCCGGTCGAGATCGCTGCGGCGCCGCATGCCGCCGAGATGCGGCCTCAGCCACTGCTCCAACGTTTCCATCAGCGCGGCATCCGACCAGTCGGGCCAGGCCTCGCCCTCCAGCGCCCGGGCGAAGCCGACGCGCCGGCGCAGCGCCACAGCGCCGTCGCGCCAGGGCAGGGCGTCGAGGCCCAGCCGCCGCACCCCCTCCAGCAGCGCCGCGGCGACGGCGGCGGGATCCGGGTTCGGCAGCGCCGCATCGGCCAGCACCAGCGCGCCCAGCCGGCGCTGGCGGCGGGCGGCCACGGCCTGTTCCGCAGCATCCCAGGCGACGGTCTCGACCCAGGCGATGCGGTCGCCCAGCACCGCCTCCAGCGTCGCCTCGTCCAGCGGCGCTGCCGCCAGGATGCGGGCCTCGCGCCCGGCATCGTCGGTCTCGGCAATGGCGAGGTAGTCGGCGCCGGCCAGCGGGTCGCTGTCCCGCAGCACCGCGCCGCGGCCATTGGCCAGGAGGAAGCTGCCGCGTCCGCCCGGCCGGCGCCGGGCCACGCGGTCGGGATAGGCCAGCGCCAGCAGGCTGCCGGCATCCCCGCCGCCGCCCTTGAGGTCGAAGCGCCGGGCGATGTCGCGTGCCGCCTCGCGCAGCCGGGAGACGGTCGGGTCGCCGCGGTCGCGATTAAGCATCTCGAGCGAGGCGCGCAGATCGGTCTCGGGCGATGGCCGACGGCCTTCCAGGATCGCCGCCAGCTCCGCCGCAGTGCCGCCGACGCCCCCGGCCTTGGCGCGCAGCACCATATGGGCCAGGCGCGGATGCAGCGGCAGCCGGGCCATCTGCTTGCCATGCGCGGTGGGCCGGCCGTCGGCGTCGATGGCGCCGAGATCGGCCAGCAGCGCCCGCGCCTGGGTCAGCGCTGCGGCCGGCGGCGGGTCCAGCCAGGCCAGGTCGCCGCCGCCCCACAGCGCCAGCTCCAGCGCCAGCGGCGCCAGGTCGGCGACCAGGATCTCGGGCGGGTCGAACGGCGCCATGGCGCCTTCGCCTGCCCTGGCCCACAGGCGCCAGCACACGCCCGGCTCGGTGCGGCCGGCGCGGCCGCGGCGCTGGTCGGCGGCGGCGCGGGCGATGGTCACCGTCTCCAGCCGGCTCATGCCCGTCCGCGGGTCGAAGCGCGGCGCCCGGGCCAGGCCGCTGTCGATCACCACCCGCACGCCTTCGATGGTCAGGCTGGTCTCGGCGATGTTGGTGGCCAGCACCACCTTGCGCGTCCCGGCCGGCGCCGGGCGGATCGCCTGGTCCTGCGCCGCCCCAGGCAGGTCGCCATAGAGCGGCGCCACGACCACGCCGTCGCCGATTCCGGCCAGCTTCGCCTGGACCCGGCGGATCTCGCGCGCGCCGGGCAAGAACACCAGCAGGCTGCCGGTCTCCTCCGCCAGCGCGTCGCGCACCGCCCGAGCGACGGCATCCTCGATGGCCTCGCCCGGGCGGGGCGGGCGGTGATGCGTCTCGACCGGCCAGGCCCGGCCCTCGGAGGTGACGATCGGCGCGTCGCCCAGCAGGCGTGCCACCGGCCCGCCATCCAGCGTCGCCGACATCACCAGCAGGCGCAGGTCGTCGCGCAGCTCTGCCGTCTCCAGCGCCAGGGCCAAGCCGAGATCGGCGTTCAGGCTGCGCTCGTGGAATTCGTCGAAGATCACGGCGCCGACACCCTCCAGCGCCGGGTCGTCCTGCAGCATCCGGGTCAGGATGCCTTCGGTCACCACCTCGATCCGGGTGTCCGGGCCGACCTTGCGGTCCATCCGGATGCGGTAGCCGACCGTGTCGCCGGCCCTCTCGCCCAGCAGCGAGGCCATGTGGCCGGCGGCGGCGCGGGCCGCGATCCGCCGCGGCTCCAGCATCACGATCTTGCCGCCGCCCAGCCAGGGCTCGCCCAGCAGCGCCAGCGGCACCCGCGTGGTCTTGCCGGCGCCGGGCGGCGCCTGCAGCACGGCGCGGCCGCGCTCGACCAGTGCGGCGCGCAAAGGCGGCAGCGCGGAGTCGATCGGCAACGGGGGAAGGTGCAAGGTCACGCGGTGAAGGGCCAGACGATCGGGATCAACAGGACCGAGACGACGATGATGATGGCGTCGAGCGGCAGGCCGACGCGCCAGAAATCCGACACCTCATACCCGCCCGGGCCCATGATGAGGGTGTTGTTCTGGTGGCCGAAGGGGGTCAGGAAGTCGCAGCTGGCGCCGATCGCCACCGCGATCAGGAACGGGTCGGGGCTGAGGCCGAGCTGCTGGGCGATGCCGATCACGATCGGCGCCATGATCACCACGGTCGCGGCATTGTTCAGCATCGGGGTGACGGCCATGGTCGCGGCCAGCACCACGGCTAGGACCAGATGCGGCGGCAGGTCCTGGGCCAGAGCGGCGATGCCGTCGGCCAGCAGCTGCGCCGTGCCCGTGGTCTCCAGCGCGCCGCCGACCGGGATCATCGCGCCCAGCAGCACGATCACCGGCCAGTCGATGGACGTGTACAGGTCGCGCAGCGGGATGGCGCGGCCGGCCAGCATGCCCATCACCGCCAAAGCGAAGGCGATGGTGGCCGGGACATAGCCGGTCGCGGTGGCGCCGATGGCGGCGATGAACAGGGCCAGCGGCAGCCATAGGTTGCGGCTGCGCAGCGTCAGCCGGCGCTGGGCCAGCGGCAGGCAGCCCAGCGCCTGCAGCGTGTCCGGCAGGGTGTCGGCATCGCCCTGCAGCAGCAGCACGTCGCCGGGCTCGATGGCGATGTCGCGCAGCCGCCGCTTCACCGCATGACCGTGGCGCGATACCGCCAGCAGGTTCACCCCGTGGCGGCGGCGCAGGTCGAGATCGGCCGGGCTGGCCCCGCGGATCCAGGCATTGGCCGGCACCACCGCCTCGGCGGTGACCAGGTCGCGCAGGCCGCCGGCCTCCGGTGGATGCTCGGCCGCCAGGGTGATGTCGCCATCGCCCAGCGCCTGCTCCAGCGCCTGTGTGTCGGCCTGCACCATCAGCAGGTCGCCGGGCGCCAGATGCTCCAGCCTTATCAGCCCGGCGACGCGGCGCTTGCCGCGGACGATGCCGAGCACGACGATCCGGCCCTTCTGCGCCTCCTCGAAATGCATCACCGAGCGCCCGGCCATCTTCGACTTCGGGGTGACCTCGACCTCGGTGGCGTAGCGGCTGATCTCGAAGCTCTCCTCCTCCGCCCGCCGGCCGCGGCGGCTGGACGGGATCAGCCGCCAGCCGATCAGCAGCATGTAGGCGAGGCCGGCGATCGTCAGCGCCAGGCCGACCGGCGCGAAGTCGAACAGACGGAACGGCTCGCCCACCGCCTTTTCGCGGAAGGTCGAGATCAGCAGGTTCGGCGGCGTGCCGATCAGGGTGACGGTGCCGCCCAGCAACGTGGCGAAGGACAGCGGCATCAGGATCGCCGAGGGCGAATAGCCGGCGCTGCGGGCGCCCTGGATCGCCACCGGCAGCACCAGCGCCAGCGCCCCGACATTGTTCATGAAGGCCGAGATCAGGGCGCCGAAGCTGCACAGCACCACCATCTGGGCGAAGCGGCCGTCGGCGACGCGCGCCAGGGCCGCGACCATGCGGTCGACCGCGCCGGACAAAGCGAGCGCCCGGCCGATCACCAGCACCGCGGCGACGGTGACGACGGCGGGGTTGCCGAAGCCGGAGAAGGCGTCGTCGGCCTCGACCAACCCCAGCAGCACGGCGGCCAGCAGCGCCCCGAGCGCCACCAGGTCGAAGCGGATGCGGTTCCACACGAACAAGGCCAGGGCCGCGGCCAGAAGGGCGACGATCGCGATCTGGTCCTGGGTCATCCGGCTGCGGTCCGTTCCGGCTGTGGGATTGAGTCAACGGCCCGTCGCGGTGGGCGGTTCTTCCTACACCGGATGAACGTCCGTCAGTAGCCCAGCGTCACCATCGAATAGATGTCGGTGCCCATCTCGATCGCGTCCAGCACCGGGGCCCTGCGGCCGCCGGAGACGGTGCCGCGCACCACGATCGGCCGGCCGGGGGCCAGGCGGCTGCGGTCGGGGTCCATCGCCAAAGCGAAGGCCGGGGAAAAGCGGATCACGGTCTTGTCCTTCAGGATCACGCCGTCGGGCCGGCCGGCGCCGTCGGACAGCACGAAATCGATCAGGCCGCTCTTCTCGGTCAGCATCGGCCGGGCCGGGACATAGACGGTGGTCGCGGCGGGCGCCGAGATCACCGGCGCCGGTGCCGGGCGAACCACCACGCGCGGTGGCGCCGCGGCGACCACGCGCGGTTGCGTCACCACCACCGGGGGCGGGGGCGGGGGCGGGGGCGGAGCCATGACCACGGGGGCCGGGACGGTGCGCGGGGGCGAGTAGGTCACGGTGGGCGGCGGCGGGGACACGCGGGCAGGCGCGGTCGCGATCACCTGTGGCGCGGTGTAGGCCGGCGCCGGCGCCACCGGCTGCGTCTTGGGCAAGGGCTGGGCCGCGATCATGGTGGGGCGCTGAGTGGTGGTGCCGGGCTCGGTCGAATAGGCCCACGGGGTGACATCGGTACAGCCCGCCAAGCCGGCCGCGGCGACGGTAGCCGCCATGGCCATGCGGGAAACGCTGTCTCTCATCTCGGTCGCCCTCACTGCTCACAGCCGCCGGTCGTACGATGCCGGCTTCAATATAAAAGTATGACTCAATTTCTCATAAACAGGTGTGGAACATTCGGATATCGAAAACGATCGCAGGCGTGAGAAGAAGGGGGCCATGCGCGGAACCGGCTTGCACCCAAGGGGTGCGGCGGGTAGAGGACGCGATCCCCCGATTGTCCGTCTTGTCGATCCCTGCCCCTGGAGTCCCGATCATGTCCGACAGCGTCGAGAGCGTCCGCGCCCCGCACGACGATGCCGACAACCCGCTGAAGACGCCGCGGCTGGAGAAACTGCGGGCGCTGCGGGCGAAGGGGATCGATCCGTACCCCTATCACTACGAGAAGACGGCCGACGCCGCCGGGCTGCAGGCGCGCTATGCCGAGCTGCCGGCCGAGGCGGAGAAGCCGGAGGACGTGGTCCGCATCGCCGGCCGCATCCGGGCCTACCGCAACAGCGGCATGTTCATCGACCTGCACGACGCCGGCGGCAAGATCCAGGTGTTCTGCCACAAGGACTATGCCGACCCGGCGACGCTGGAGCTGGTCGGGCTGCTCGACATCGGCGACCTGATCGGCGTCGAGGGCTTCATCCGCCGCACCAAGCGCGGCGAGCTGACCATCAACGTCCGGCATGTCGTGCTGCTGGCCAAGACGCTGCTGCCGCTGCCGGAGAAGTATCACGGCCTGACCGATGTCGAGGCGCGCTACCGCCAGCGCTACCTCGACCTGATCATGAGCGAGGAGAGCCGCGAGACCTTCCGCGCCCGCAGCCGGATCGTCAGCGACATCCGCCGCCTGCTGGAGGAGCGCGGCTTCCTCGAGGTCGAGACGCCGATGCTGCACCCGATCCTGGGCGGCGCCTCGGCCAAGCCGTTCGTGACGCATCACAACACGCTCGACATGGACCTGTACCTGCGCATCGCGCCGGAGCTGTATCTGAAGCGGCTGATCGTCGGCGGCGTGTCGGAGCGGGTGTTCGAGATCAACCGCAACTTCCGCAACGAGGGCATCTCGACCCGGCACAATCCGGAGTTCACGATGCTCGAGCTGTACCAGGCCTATGCCGACTACACCGACATGATGGCGCTGGCCGAGGATCTCTTCGCCGCCGCGGCGAAGGCGGCGACGGGCGGCACCATGGTGACCTTCGGCGAGCACCGGATCGAGTTCGGCGGCCAATTCCGCCGCGCGCCGATGACCGAACTGGTCAAGGAGGCGACGGGCGTCGACTTCCTGCAGATCGAGGGCGCCGAAGCCGCGCGGGAGGCGGCGAAGAAGCTGCAGCTCAAGGTCTCCGGCAAGGAGAATTGGGGCCAGGTGGTGGAGCTGGTGTTCGGCGAGACGGTCGAGCACACGCTGATCCAGCCGACCCATGTCACCGACATGCCGAAGGAGATCTCGCCGCTGGCCAAGGCGCATCGCAGCGACCCGCGGCTGACCGAGCGGTTCGAGACCTATGCCAATGGCTGGGAGATCGCCAACGCCTTCTCCGAGCTCAGCGACCCGCAAGACCAGTATGAGCGCTTCGCCGCCCAGGTGGCGGCGCGCGACGCCGGCGACGACGAGGCCCAGATGATGGACCGCGACTACGTCACCGCGCTGGAATACGGCCTGCCGCCGAGCGGCGGCATGGGCGTCGGCATCGACCGGCTGGTGATGCTGGTCACCAACTCGGCCTCGATCCGCGACGTCATCCTGTTCCCGACCCTGCGGCCCCGGAAGTAGCCGGGCCTGCTTCCTTCTGAACCGTCATTCCCGCGAAAGCGGGAATCTTCCGCCGTTCGAGCGTGACGAGATCCCCGCTTTCGCGGGGATGACGGGATTCTCTGGCCGAAAGCGAGCCGTCGCCCCTCCCAATTCGGCCGATTGCCTCGGTTCCGCGGCAGCGCTTGACAGCGCGATGGTGTGGCGAGAGATTACGCCAAATTGTATGAGGATTGGATCGGCAGGGCCGACCCTCAAGCAACCACAAGGCTCTGCAGTTGCGTTCACAGGGAGGAACACATGCATTTCACCACATCGACGAGGCGTCGGGCTTGATCCACCGGCGGCAGGCTGTGCGGCGTTCCGCGAGGAGCGCGCGCGGAGGTTTGCCCGTCGATCGGCGTCCCGCGGGATCGCCGGTATCGAATTCACATCGAGTCCGTGACCACGGGCGCCCGGGCTGGAACGGCCGGGTCCGCTGCGGCATCATGGGCCATCATGCGGCAACCGCGTGCCGGGATCATGCCGGAATGGCCGGCCCGGGCGCAGAAGAGTGTAGCAGAGGGAGAAAACGGTGAAGCTGATCGCATCCGTTACCGCGCTGGCGCTGGGGCTGTCCGCCTTCGCGCTGTCCGCGCAGGCCGCAGATAAGGGCCTCGTCGGCGTCTCGATGCCGACCAAGACTTCGGCGCGCTGGATCGCCGACGGCGACAACATGGTCAAGTCGCTGAAGGACAAGGGCTACGACGCCGACCTGCAATATGCCGGCGACGACATCCCGACCCAGCTGTCGCAGATCGAGAACATGGTCACCAAGGGCGCCAAGGTGCTGGTGATCGCCGCGATCGACGGCACCACCCTGACCTCGGTGCTGCAGCAGGCGCACGACGCCGGGATCAAGGTCATCGCCTATGACCGTCTGATCCGCGACACGCCGAATGTCGACTACTACACCACCTTCGACAACTTCCAGGTCGGCGTCCTGCAGGCCGGCTCGCTGGTCGATGCGCTCGGCCTGAAGGACGGCAAGGGCCCGTTCAACGTCGAGCTGTTCGGCGGCTCGCCGGACGACAACAACGCCTTCTTCTTCTACAACGGCGCGATGTCGGTGCTGCAGCCCTACATCGACAGCAAGAAGGTGGCGGTGCCGAGCGGCCAGATGGGCATGGACAAGGTCGGCATCCTGCGCTGGGACCCGAACACCGCCCAGGCCCGCATGGACAACCTGCTGTCGGCCTATTACGGCGACAAGAAGGTCGACGCGGTGCTGTCGCCCTATGACGGCCTGTCGATGGGCATCATCGCCTCGCTGAAGGCGGTCGGCTACGGCACGGGCGACCGGCCGCTGCCCTTCGTCTCCGGCCAGGACGCCGAAGTCCCGTCGGTCAAGTCGATCCTCGCCGGCGACCAGTACTCGACCGTGTTCAAGGACACGCGCGACCTCGCCAAGGTCACCGTCGACATGATCGACGCCGTGATGTCGGGCAAGGAGCCCCAGGTCAACGACACCAAGACCTACAACAACGGGGTCAAGGTGGTGCCGTCCTATCTGCTGACGCCGGTGCCGGTGACCAAGGACAACGTCCAGAAGGTGCTGGTCGACAGCGGCTACTACAAAGCCGACCAACTGAAGTAATCTGACGTGCCCCCAGGGCCCCGCGCCTCCGGGCGCGGGGCCCTGCCGTTGCGTCTGCCGCGGTCTCCGCGGCAGGCCGGCGCCCGTGGCGAGCGGAGCCTGAGGTGGATACGAGTAACCCCGTCGATACGATCCTGGAGATGCGCGGGATCACCAAGACGTTCCCGGGCGTGAAGGCGCTCAGCAACGTCAACCTCGCGGTCAAGCGCGGCGAGATCCATGCCGTGGTCGGCGAGAACGGCGCCGGCAAGTCGACGCTGATGAAGGTGCTGTCCGGCGTCTACCCGCACGGCTCCTATGAGGGCGAGATCCATTTCGAGGGCAAGGAACGGCATTTCCGCTCGATCTCGGACAGCGAAGAGACCGGCATCATCATCATCCACCAGGAGCTGGCGCTGGTGCCGCTCCTGTCGATCGCCGAGAACCTGTTCCTCGGCAACGAGGTGGCGACCCGCGGCGTCATCGACTGGAACGAGACGCTGGTCCGGGCCCGGACCCTGCTCGGCAAGGTCGGGCTGAAGGAGAACCCGGCGACGCTGGTCACCAATATCGGCGTCGGCAAGCAGCAGCTGGTCGAGATCGCCAAGGCCCTGTCGAAGGAGGTCAAGCTCCTGATCCTCGACGAGCCGACGGCCAGCCTGAACGAGAGCGACAGCGACGCCCTGCTTGAGCTGCTGCTGGAGTTCAAGCGCCAGGGCATCTCCTCGATCCTGATCTCGCACAAGCTGAACGAGATTACCAAGGTCGCGGATTCGATCACCATCCTGCGCGACGGGTCGACCATCGAGACGCTGGATGCGCGCGGCGGCGCGGTGAACGAGGACCGCATCATCAAGGGCATGGTCGGCCGCGACCTGACCGACCGCTACCCCGAGCGCGAGCCGAAGCTGGGCGAGACCCTGCTGGCGGTGAAGGGCTGGAGCGTCTACCACCCGCTGCATGCCGACCGGCAGATGATCAAGGGCGTCGACCTGCATGTCCGCGCCGGCGAGGTGGTGGGCATCGCCGGGCTGATGGGGGCCGGGCGGACCGAATTCGCCATGAGCGTCTTCGGCAAGTCCTACGGCCAGAAGATCACCGGCACTGCCACCATGCACGGCAAGCCGGCCGACCTGGCCACCGTGCCCAAGGCGATCGCCGCCGGCCTGGCCTATGTCACCGAGGATCGCAAGTCGCTGGGCCTCGTGTTGATCGACTCGATCCAGCACAACATCCCGCTGGCCCATCTTCCGGGCGTGGCCCGCCGTGGCATCATCGACGAGATGCGCGAGCTGGGCGTCGCCTTCGACTACCGGCGCAAGCTCAACATCCGCTCCTCCGGCGTGCAGCAGCGGACGGTCAACCTGTCCGGCGGCAACCAGCAGAAGGTGGTGCTGAGCAAGTGGCTGTTCGCGGAGCCCGAGGTGCTGATCCTCGACGAGCCGACCCGCGGCATCGACGTCGGCGCCAAATATGAAATCTACACCATCATCAACCAGCTGGTGGCGGCCGGGAAAGGCGTCATCATGATCTCGTCGGAGATGCCCGAGCTGCTCGGCATGTCCGACCGGATCTACGTCATGAACGAGGGCCGCTTCGTCGCCGAGATGCCGGCCAGGGAAGCCTCTCAGGAAAGCATCATGCGGGCGATCATGCGCTCGAAAGAACGGGTCTAGGGAAGTACGGCAATGACCACCGACACCACCGCCCTGCAGGGTCGCGCGAACAGCCGGATCGGCGAGTTCCTGAAGAACAACATCCGCGAATACGCGATGCTGCTGTCGCTGGTCGCGATCATGGTGTTCTTCCAGGTCGCGACCGACGGCCGGCTGTTCACGCCGCTGAACCTCAGTAACCTGATCCAGCAGAACGCCTACGTCATCGTGCTGGCCTTCGGCATGCTGCTGGTCATCGTCAGCGGCCATATCGACCTGTCGGTCGGCTCGATCGCCGGCTTCGTCGGCGCGGTCGGCGGCGCCATGATGGTGTGGCAGGGCATCGACCCCTGGCTCACCGCCATCGCCTGCCTGGTGCTGGGCGCGGTGATCGGGGCGGGCCAGGGCTATTTCATCGCCTACCGCAAGATCCCGTCCTTCATCGTCACCCTGGCGGGGATGCTGGCCTTCCGCGGCCTGTGCATCATGGTGCTGAACGGCGAGCGCGCCGGGCCGGTGCCGGTCGACTTCCAGAAGATGTCCTCGGGCTTCATCGCCGAGCCGTTCGGGTCGATCCCGGAGCTGTTCACCGGCAACGGCAAGGTCTGGATCACCACGCTGCTGATCAGCCTGGCCGTGCCGCTGATCCTGGTCTGGTTCAACGTCAAGAACCGGCGCAACGAGATCCAGCACGGGGTGGAGCAGGAGCCGCTGCTGTTCTTCGTCATCAAGAACGTGGCGACGGTGGTGGCGCTGGCCGGGCTCGGCTATCTGCTGGCGACCTATAACGGCCTGCCGAACATCCTGATCCTGATGGGCGTGCTGGTGGTGCTCTATGCCTTCGTCACCACCCGCACCACTCTGGGCCGCCGCATCTACGCGGTCGGCGGCAACGAGAAGGCGGCCAAGCTGTCCGGCATCAACACCGAGCGGCTGGTGTTCCTGACCTTCGTCAACATGGGGGTGCTGGCGGCGCTGGCCGGGCTGATCACCACGGCGCGCCTGACCTCGGCGGTGCCGCAGGCCGGCAACCAGTTCGAGCTCGACGCCATCGCCGCCTGCTTCATCGGCGGCGCCTCGGCCTCGGGCGGCGTCGGCAAGATCACCGGCGTGGTGATCGGCGCCTTCATCATGGGCGTGATGAACAACGGCATGTCGATCCTCGGCCTCGGCATCGACCTGCAGATGGTGATCAAGGGCCTGGTCCTGCTCGCCGCCGTCGCCTTCGACGTCTACAACAAGAACAAGGTCGGCTGAGCGGCTGGCCATCCGATCGCAACAGGGCGCCCGTAATTCGGGCGCCCATTTTTATCTGTCATGCCCGGGCTTGACCCGGGCATCCAGAAGGCCTCGACGCTCTCTGGATTGCCGGGTCGAGCCCGGCAATGACAGAAAGAGGAAGGGCCCGGCCCTACCAATCACCCCCACCAGCGGTGGAAATGGTGCAGCGGGCCGTGGCCGCCGCCCACGGACAGCCGGTCGGCCGCAGCCAGCGCCCCGGTCAGATAGGTCTTCGCCTCGCGTACCGCCGTCTCCAGGTCCGGCCGTTGCGGCAGCAGGGCCGCGATGGCCGAGGACAGGGTGCAGCCGGTGCCGTGGGTGTTGCGGGTGGCGATGCGCGGTGCCGCCAGGGTCAGTGATCCGGCGGCGCTGAGCAGCAGGTCCGGGCTCTGCGCCTCCGCCAGATGGCCGCCCTTCAGCAGCACGGCCTGCGGCCCGAGCGCCAGCAGCGCCGCCGCGATCTCCGGCATCTCGTCCCGGATCTCGGCCGGCGCGCGGCCCAGCAGGTCGGCGGCCTCGGGCAGGTTCGGGGTGACCACCGTCGCCAGCGGCAGCAGCTCCTCGCGCAGCGCCGCCACGGCATCCGTGTCCAGCAGCCGGTCGCCGCTCTTCGCCACCATCACCGGGTCGACCACCACCCGGGTCAGCCCGTGCCGGCGCAGTGCGTCGGCCACCACGCGCACGATCTCGCCGGTCGCCAGCATGCCGATCTTGACCGCGTCGATCCGGACATCGGCGAGCAGGCAGTCGATCTGCCGGGCGACGAAGGACGGCGGCACCAGCTCCACCGCCTGCACGCCGCGGGTGTTCTGGGCGACCAGGGCGGTGATCACGGCACAGCCATAGGCGCCGAGGGCGGAGAAGGCCTTGAGGTCGGCCTGGATGCCGGCGCCGCCCGAGGGATCGGTGCCGGCGATGGTCAGCACGTTGGGGATCATCGCGCCCGCCCTTCCGCCACCGCCGCGGCGATCGCCCGGGCCGCGGCCTCCGGATCGGCCGCGGCGCAGATCGCCGAGACCACGGCGACGCCATCCGCTCCGGCCGCGATCACCCCGGCGGTCCGGGCCGCGTCGATGCCGCCGATGCCGACCGTGGGCAGCGGCACCAGCCGGCGCAGGTCCCGGAACCCGTCGACCCCGATCGCCGGCCGCGCCCCGGCCTTGGTGGTGGTGGTGAAGACCGGACCGATGCCGGCGTAGTCGGCGATTTCGGGATCGACCACCCGCGCCTCGGCCGCGTCATGCACGGTGACGCCGACGATCCGGCCGGGGCCGAGCAGGCGCCGCGCCGTCGCCGCCGGCATGTCGCGGTCGCCGAGATGGACGCCGTCGGCCTCCACCGCCAGGGCGACGTCGACCCGGTCGTTGATCACCAGGGGGATGCCATGCGGCGCCAGCACCGCCTGCAGCGCCCCGGCCGCGGCGATCAGGTCTCGGCTGGTGGCGTCGGGGTCGCGCAGCTGCACGATGGTGACGCCGCCCCGGGCCGCCGCCGCAGCCACGGCGGCGATGCCGCGCGGCCCGCTCAGCCTCGTGTCGGTGACCAGATAGACCGACAGGTCGAAGCGCCGCCTCGGTTCCGTAGCCTCTGCACCCATTCCGCTCCTCCGCTGCCGGCGGGGGATGTCGGCGATCGATCCTGAGGATCCGGGGCCCGGTGCGGGCATCGCGTGACGGCTCCCTTCGCTGGCATGACCCAGATCAGGTTCGACGGGTATGATCTCAGCCCGTTCCCGGGCACCCCGTGTCACTTCCGGGCCGAGGCTCGCAGGGCGGGGGGCGCGATGTCAAGCGCACCGGCCCTGCGCACTTTCAGGCCGAACCTTCTATCTGCGCGATGAGTTTCTGCAGTTCAGCCAAGGCCGTGTGTTCTGCTGATTTGCCGTACACGCGAACAAACCAGTCATTCTGCTTTTCTAGGTAAGCGACACGGGCTTTGCGATCGGAGAGCGTTTTGGGCGGGAAGAACATCATGAACGCCTGCCACGCAGTGATCGACACCATAACCAGTTCCTGAATGCACCCTTCGAGGAGATCCGGCACGAGCAGTGGCCCCATATGGGCGTCAGCATTCGGCTCAGGTCGGAGCATGGCGAAGCCTGCAAAGGTCGGATGGCCGCACAGGACGCAAAGCCGCTTGTAGTGCGCCTCGCGTTTCCTGCCGGTGAAGCCGTCTCGTCGATCTAGCTTGTCGCGAATTTTGCCCGGCCTGAACATGCTTTGACGCTTGTCCTCGGGGGTCATCTTCCATTCTTGCACCAGCTTCGGGTCAGTTCGCAGATAATCGAGCAGCCATCCGCTCTCCATGATGTAACGGATCTGCAAGCCGGACGACTGGTAGTAGCCGCCAAGGAGTAGCTTTAAGGCCGAAGCCATTGAGTTGAACACGCTGGCACCGATGAGTGCCACGATCACCTGATCCTCGCTCATGTCGGGCGTGTTCGTTCGGACGTATTGGAGCATATCCATGCAGGTCTCGATCATGGAGACGTGAAGCGACATATCTTCACTTGCCTCAATGAGCGCGACCGATTTCACGCGGAGCTCTTCTTCGCCGAGATGCAGGAGGGAGAGGTTTTCGGGAATCGTAACCATAGTCGCCTATTTAGGTTGAAGGATAGAATCGAGTCTCAATTTGATTCTCGATTCTATCAATTTCATATCGAACGATCTGGGCCGCGCTATGCCGCCTCCTTCTGCGTTCGTCCGTCCACCGTGACCAGCATGCTGCGGCCGGTGTGGCGGGTCACCACGATCCGGGGGCCTAGGAAGGCCTCGATCATCGCGATGTTGGTGCGGGTGTGCGGCGTCGGCGCCATCGTGACGAAGCGGCCGCCGGCGCCCAGCGCCATCGGCAGCAGCAACTGGTCCGCCAGATGCGGCCCGACCGGGGCGCGGCTGGCGAGATACTGCCGCACCGCCTTTGCCGTCGCGGCGGCGACATCCTCCGCCGGCAGGCCGGGCTGGCCATGGCCGGTGAAGACCTCGGTCGCGTGCTCATGCGCCACCGTCACGGTCAGGCAGTTGCCCGGTCCGTCGGCGGCGACGGCGCGGGCCGGGGCCAGCGCCTCTGCCCGCCAGCGCAGGGCCTTGGCGACGGTCACGGCCTCCCGCGTCGCGATGTGCAGCGGCAGGTGGGTGACCACCGCCTCCACCTGCTGCGACACCAGGGCGCCACGCCGCTCCAGCACCAGCGGTGCCGGCTTGCCGCGCGGCATCACCTCGACCTCGACCACGCCGCCGCCCGCCGGATAGAAGCCGTGCCGGCGCAGCGCCGCCCGGGCGTGGAAGCCCATGCGGTGCAGCAGCGGCAGGAAGGCGCGCTCGACGAAGTCGAAGCTCGGGGCTGCCATGGCATGAGTGCCGCCCTGCAGCCGCAGCCGCGACGGGGCGTCCGCCAGCGCCAGCGGCAGCAGCACGGTCTGCAGCACCAGCAAGGTCGATCCGGCCGAGCCGATGGCGAAGTTGTACGCGCCGGCGGCGACCGGCCCGGCGCGAAGCCGAGCGCGGTCGAGCCCAGCTCGGCCCCTGTCACGGACGCCCGGCCGATCTCGGCGGCCGCCTTCACCGCCGTGAGGTGCTGGCGCAGCAGGCCCGGCTTGGCGCGCCCAGCCCGGATCTTCTCGATCCGGAACGGGGTGCCGGTCGCCAGGGACAAGGTCAGGGCCGAGCGCAGGATCTGCCCCCCGCCCTCGCCCTGGGATCCGTCGATCGTGATCATGGTCGGTTCTTTCGTTTCTTGTTGAGACCACGGGCGACGGCGGGGCAGCACGGTCCGGCTGCCCGGACCGCTGCCCGTGGCGTTCCCTATCCCTTGACGCAGACGATCTGGCGCAGCGTGTGGACCACCTCCACCAGATCCGACTGGGCGGCCATCACGGCGTCGATGTCCTTGTAGGCCTTGGGCGTCTCGTCGATCACGCCCTCGTCCTTCCGGCACTCGATCCCCGCGGTGGCGGCGGCATGGTCGGCGACCGTGAACCGCCGCTTGGCCTCGGTCCGCGACATCACCCGCCCGGCCCCGTGGGAGCAGGAGCAGAAGCTGTCGGGGTTGCCCTTGCCGCGGACGATGAAGGATCGCGCCCCCATCGATCCCGGGATGATGCCCAGGTCGCCCTCGCGGGCGCGCACGGCGCCCTTGCGGGTGACCCAGACGTTCTCGCCGAAGTGATGCTCCCGCTCCACGTAGTTGTGGTGGCAGTTGATCGCCTCGTCGGTGACGCCGAAATCGGTGAAGGCGGCGGCCATCGCCGCCAGCGCCTGCTTCAGCATCACGTCCCGGTTGGCGCGGGCGTAGTCCTGCGCCCAGCCGACCGCGTCCATGTAGTCGACGAACATCTCCGAGCCCTCGGCCAGGTAGGCCAGGTCCCGGTCCGGCAGGTGGATGAACTGCCGCTCCATCTCGCGGCGCGCCGCGGCGATGAAGAAGGTGCCGATGCGGTTGCCGACGCCGCGCGACCCGGAATGCAGCATCACCCACACGCGGTCGTCCTGGTCCAGGCAGACCTCGATGAAGTGGTTGCCGCCGCCCAGCGTGCCGATCTGCCGCGCCGGCGAATGCCGGGTGGAGATCGCCGGGTACTTCTGCTGCAGCGCGTCGTAGCGCTGCTTGAAGCCCGAGTACCAGGCGTTCTCCGACGCGCGCGGCACGTCCTGCCCGTGATCGGCCATCCCGACCGGGATCACCGCCTCGAGCGCGGAGCGCAGCCCGGCCAGGCTGTCCGGCAACTGGTGGCTGGTCAGGGTCGTGCGAACGGCGCACATGCCGCAGCCGATGTCAACGCCGACCGCCGCCGGGATGATCGCCCCGCGCGTCGGGATCACCGATCCGATGGTGGCGCCCTTGCCGTAATGCACGTCCGGCATGGCCGCGACATGCTTGTGGATGAACGGCAGGGTCGCGGTGTTCAGCAGCTGCTGGCGCGAGCCGTCATCCACGGGCACGCCGCGGGTCCACATCTTGACCGGCTTGGCGCGCGTGTCGCGCGCCGGGGCGAAGCTTTCGGTGAGGAGGTCGTAGGTCCGGTCCATGATGGTGATCCTTGAGTCCAGAAGGACGCATGGCGACGAGGGTGATGAAACGCTTGCCCGACCGGACCGAGGTCCGGGCGGGCTCCTGCTCTACCGCTGAGCTACGGAGCATTCCCGTGAGGGCGATGCCCCGGCGGGAGTCGAACCCGCGACCTGGGGAGGGACAGTCCATGGAGTTCCATCGGCATTCGCCATGCGTTCGGGTGCAGCGACGAGACTTGGCGGGACCTCTCTCCCGATGGCGAACCACTGGAAGAGCGAGGACTCGAACCTCCACGGCATAAGCCGCTACCTGATGGAGTCCCGGCCGGCATTCGCTGCGATCTGTGGTCCTTTCAAACGGTTGCGACGGGTGCGGCGACAAGGGGTTGCGAGAGCGTTTCCTGAGCTACCGGACCTTCCGGCCCGGGGCGGATTCGAACCGCCACCTCCCGCCTTGCGGCAGGTGCTCTGACCATGGACTCCCGCAGGCATTCGCCGCGCGAGGGTGTGACGACGAGGGGTGGCGAAACCATTGCTCTACCCACTGAGCTACGGGCCCGCAGTGGAGTGGTGGACCCGGCAGGACTCGAACTTGCGACAGATGGAATTCCGCCGGCATTCGTCACGGATGTTGATGGTCGGACCAGACGGATCCTTCGGCCATGGCGACGAGATGGTGCAAGAGGCGAGCTTCCGACACGGGGTCGGAGGCGTGTTTCCGGCACGCCGCGCTCAGGGGGTGGATGTACTCTCGCACGGCATTCGCCATGGCCCGGACCCCAACCGGGAGGACAAGGGGTGCCGGGACAACCGCCGCCGAAGCGGCGCGCCCCGAGCGCAGCCGGTTGCCCGGCCCGCCTGCGGGGTCCAATGGAGTTCCGACCGCATTCCTCCCGGTACCGGGCGCCCGGTCTCCCGGACGCCCGATCGTCAGAGCACGATCCGCTCGATCTCGTCGACCCAGCGGTCCGCGCCCGTCCCGGCCTCGGCGAAGGCGGCAATGGCGTCGAACACCGCGTCGGAGAAGCCCCCGACGTTGAGGATGTCCGCGCGCTCCTGCGCCTGCGTCGTGGCATAGGGCTGGATGTCGATGCAGACCAGCCTGGCCTCCGGATTGCGGTCCTTCAGCCTGGCCCAGGCCTGCATCAGCCCGGTGCCCTGGTGCGGGTGCTTCGCCGCATCGACCCAGGACTGGTTGTCCGAGACGAAGACGACGAGGTCGACCGAAGCGCGCTCCGCCACCAGCCGCTCGACCGGGGCCGAGCAGTTGGTGCCGCCACCACCGATGGCGGCCAGCTTCCGTGCGTTGGTCATCACCGCATCGCGCGGGTTGAGGTCGATCTCGACCACATCCCGCTCGAAGGGCATGACCCGGGCCGACCGGTTGGCCCGCAACACCGCCGCCGCCACCAGCGCAGCGACGTCGATGCAGCGCACCGCCGTCGTCCCGCCGGCCCGGTAGCCGGTGACCGGGGAGGCCATCGACCCCGACACGTCGGGGCAGACGACCACCCGGCCGGCCAGCACCGGGACGTTGCCGACCGCGACTTCCATCGCGTCCTGCAGCGCCTCGCGGACGACCGCGGGCACCGTCCACGTCATGGCGTAAGCCGCCATCAGCTGGTAGGGGAACACCCGGGCCCGGCGGATCGCCTCCGGGTCGCGCAGCCTTGCCGCCACCCGCTCGGCGAACCCGTCCACCTCGAACACGCCGTGGCGCGCGAAGGTGTTCAGGTTCATCCGCAGCATGTGCCAGCCGGCCTTCTCCCCGATCGCCGCCCAGTGCTCCCGCGTCAGCGGCAGCGCCGTCAGCATCTGGAAGGGCACGTCCGGCACGGGCGCCGACGGGTCGCGCTTGAAGGCCTCGAAGGCCCGCACCACCTCCGGCAGCGCCGCGGCGTCATAGGGCCGGCCGATCAGCCAGCCATACAGCGCCTGGCGCGACGCGGTCGCCGGCTTCGGGTGGACCATCCTGACCACATCGGCCAGCGAGGGATCCTGCCCCACCGCCGCCCGCATGATCTCGATGTCCGAGGCCTGCTCCAGCCACTCCTGCACCAGCCGCTTCGGCCGGGTGCCGAGCGACTTCCGCCCGACGGCGCCCGACCGCATGATCTGCACGAAGCTGCGCAGCATCCGGCCGTTGTCGATGACGCGCCGGAAGGCCGGCGTGACGTCGGGCGACTGCAGGGTGGACAGAAGGGCGACCAGCAGGGCCGGCATGTCCTTCATGTGCCCCCGCTCCCGGGAATGGACCGCGGTGCGGGCGAGGAATCCAGGCTCGACCTCGCGGGCGAGGGCGAGCACCTGGTCCAGCTGTTCCCGCGCATCGGCGTAGAACGTCCGATGGAGCGTCCCGGTCGCCGCCAGCTGCGCCAGCGCGTGGCGCGGCGTCAGGGCGTAGGCCTGGGCCCCCTCGTGGTTCACGGTGTCGCTACGCGGAAGCAGCCTTCCCATCAGCGAAGCAAACACGGACTTGTTTGCCATGATCGTCATCCTTCGATTGCGCCACTCCATAAGCGAAGCGCATGCCAACTCCGGATAGGCGATTGGTCGAATTTTGATAATGCATTGAAATAGAAAGGATAAAAAATTTTTGGCCCGCGATTCACAGATTTTGGTTTGTCGAAGATGATAGGGAAATTCGATCCTGTAGGATCGTAGATTATCTTATAGGATAGTACGACAGGCCCTAGACCCCGTCATGGCGAGCCCCGAAGGGGCGTGGCCATCCAGCGGTACCGCCCTCTGGATGGCCACGTCGCTGCGCTCCTCGCCATGACGACAGGGAAGCGGGTCTCCGACAACGAGGGTTGGGATAGATCATGCCGAAGCGGCGGGTGGTCATCGGCTTCATCGGCACCACCATGGATGCCGGCAAGCTGGACAGCCGGTGGGAGCGGTGGCGGCCGACAGTGGCGTTGTGCCAGCACGAGGACATGCTGGTCGACCGGCTGGAGCTGATCCACGACACCCATTCCGCCGCGCTGGCCAAGCGCGTGTCCGGCGACATCCAGGCGGTGTCGCCGGACACGGTGGTCCGCTTCAGCCTGGTCAACCTGCGCAATGCCTGGGACTTCCAGGAGGTGTTCGCGGCGATGCTGGACTTCGCCCGCGGCTACGACTTCGACACCGAGGACGAGGAGTATCTGGTCAACATCACCACCGGCACGCATGTTATCCAGATCTGCTGGTTCCTGCTGACCGAGGCGCATTACCTGCCGGCCCGCCTGCTGCAGCTGACCCCGCCGAAGCGGTGGGAGGCCGGCCATCCCGGCGGCTACGACGTCATCGACCTCGACCTGTCGCGCTACGACCGCATCGCCACACGCTTCGAGGCGGAGCGGGAGGAGGCGGCGTCGTTCCTCAAGTCCGGCATCGCCACCCGCAACGCCGCCTTCAACCGCATGATCGACCAGATCGAGCAGGTGGCGGTGCGGTCGAAGGCGCCGCTGCTGTTGATCGGCCCGACCGGGGCGGGCAAGTCGCAGCTGGCGCGGCGGATCTACGACCTCAAGCGCGCCCGGCACCAGGTCGAGGGGCCGTTCGTCGAGGTCAACTGCGCGACGCTGCGCGGCGACGGCGCCATGTCGGCCCTGTTCGGCCATGTGAAGGGCGCCTTCACCGGGGCGCTGCAGGACCGTGCCGGGCTGCTGCGCTCGGCCGATGGCGGCATCCTGTTCCTCGACGAGATCGGCGAGCTGGGGCCCGACGAGCAGGCGATGATCCTGCGCACGGTGGAGGAGAAGCGGTTCCCGCCGGTCGGTGCGGACAAGGAGGTGGCGAGCGACTTCCAGCTGATCGCCGGCACCAACCGCGATTTGTCGGTCGACGTCGCCCGCGGCCGGTTCCGCGAGGACCTGCTGGCCCGGCTGAACCTGTGGACCTTCACCCTGCCGGGCCTCCGCGACCGGCGCGAGGACATCGCCCCGAACCTGGAGTTCGAGCTGCGCCGCCATGCCGAGCGGGAAGGGGTGCAGATCACCTTCAACCGCGAGGCGCGCGACCGCTATCTGGTCTTTGCCACCGCGCCCGAGGCGCTGTGGAGCGCGAATTTCCGCGACCTCGGCGCCTCGATCACCCGGATGGCCACCTTCGCCCCGTCCGGCCGGATCAATGAGGCGGTGGTGGAGGAGGAGATCGCGCGGCTGAAGCGCACCTGGTCGCGCGGTGGCGAGGATGGGGTCGAGGCGCTGCTGGCCGGGCTGCTGGGGCCGGAGCGGCTGGCGCAGGTCGACCTGTTCGACCGGGCCCAGCTGGCCGCGGTGGTCGGCGTGTGCCGGTCGAGCAGCTCGCTCAGCGCCGCCGGCCGCACCCTGTTCGCCGCGTCGCGGGCGCAGAAGACCAGCGCCAACGACGCCGACCGTCTGCGGAAGTACCTCGCCCGCTTCGGCCTGGACTGGCAGGCGGTGGCGGGTGTGGCATAGGGCAGAGGTTGCCAGGGAGTACGTGGCCCCTCCAGCAAGCGAGACCTTTTCAAAATTCCCCTAAACCTGTCATCCCCGCGAAAGCGGGGATCTCTCAACGCTTTGATCAGAAAGAGATTCCCGCTTTCGCGGGAATGACGAAAAGAGGATGGAGCGGTGTTCTGGAAAGGTCTTGCAAGCGGGAGAGGCGACGCGCTCCATCCTCGATCGACGCGAAACAGAAAGGGCCCGGCCGTCGCCGGCCGGACCCTTCCGCATTCCGTTCCCCGACGAGATCAGCCCGGGAAGGTATAGGCGGTCTTCACCACGGTGTAGAACTCCGCGGCGTAGCGGCCCTGCTCGCGCGGGCCGTAGCTGGAGCCCTTCCGGCCGCCGAACGGCACGTGGTAGTCCACGCCCGCGGTCGGCAGGTTCACCATTACCATGCCGGCCTGGCTGGCCCGCTTGAAGTGGCTGGCATGCTTCAGGCTCGAGGTGGCGATGCCGGCGGACAGGCCGAACTCGGTGTCGTTCGCCGTCGCCAGCGCCTGCTCGTAATCCTTGACCCGGATCACCGAGGCGACCGGCCCGAAGATCTCCTCACGGCTGATCCGCATGTCGTTTGTGGTCTCGGTGAACAGCGCCGGGGATAGGTAGAAGCCCTCGGTCTCGCGGTTCAGCCGCTCGCCCCCGAAGGCCAGCTTGGCGCCTTCCTTGACGCCGATGTCGATGTAGGACAGGTCCTGGTCCAGTTGGCTCTGGTCCACCACCGGGCCCATCTCGGTGCCCTGCTTCAGCGCGTTGTCGACCTTCAGCGTCTTCAGCTTCTCGGTCATCGCCGCGACGAAGCGGTCATGGATGCCCTCGGTCACGATCAGGCGCGACGAGGCGGTGCAGCGCTGGCCGGTGGAGAAGAAGGCGCTGTTGGTGGCGGCCCCGACGGCGGTGTTCAGATCCGCATCGTCGAGGATGACCATCGGGTTCTTGCCGCCCATCTCGAGCTGCACCTTCTTGCCGTTCTCGGCGCAGCGCACGGCGATGCCGCGGCCGGTGCCGACCGAGCCGGTGAAGGTGATGGCGTCGACATCCTTGCTGGCGACGAAGGCCTCGCCGACCACCGAGCCGCGGCCCATCACCAGGTTGAACACGCCGGCCGGGACGCCCGAATCGACGATGATCTGCGACAGGGCCCAGGCGCTGCCCGGCACCAGGTCCGCGGGCTTGAACACGACGCAGTTGCCGTAGGCCAGAGCCGGGGCCAGCTTCCAGGCCGGGATCGCGATCGGGAAGTTCCACGGCGTAATCAGGCCGATGACGCCGATCGGCTCACGCGTGATCTCGACATCGATGCCGGGGCGGACGGACGCCAGCTTCTCGCCCTGGATGCGCAGCACCTCGCCGGCGAAGAACTTGAAGATCTGGCCGGCGCGGGCGGCCTCGCCGATGCCCTCGGGCAGGGTCTTGCCCTCCTCGCGCGACAGCAGGCGGCCCAGCTCTTCCTTCTTCGCCAGGATGGTGTTGCCGATCTTGTCGAGCAGATCGTGCCGTTCCTGCAGCGTGGTCATCGACCATTTCGGGAAAGCGGCACGGGCCGCGGCGATCGCCTGCTCCGCCTGGGCGCGGTCGGCGCGGGCGTATTCGCCGACCACGTCCGACAGGTCCGACGGGTTCACGTTCTTCGACGCGTCCGGGCCCTCGACCCAGGAGCCGGCGATGTAGTTGGCGTGGACGCTCATGGTTTCCTCTCTCGACCTATTGTCGGATGAATGATGACTGGATAGGGCCCGCGGCCTTCCGATGCAACAGGGCTATGGCGAGTCTTCTTCCGCTGCCGGCATCTCGGCCTCCGGCGCGTTGAGTTCAAGGATCGGCGCGGCCCGGTCCATCGGCAACTCCTCCACCTCGCGCAGCTTGCGGTGGATGGCGCGGCTGCGGACGCCGATCTGGTGGATCACGTTCTGGCCCTCCTGCAGCTTTTTCTCGACCTTGGTCATCAGCTCGCCATAGGTGCGGAACTCAGTCTTCACCGCGCCCAGCACCTGCCAGATCTCGGCCGATTTCTCCTGGATTGCCAGGGTGCGGAAGCCCATGCGCAGGCTGGACAGGAAGGCGCCCAGCGTGGTCGGGCCCAGGATGGTGACGCGGTGCTGCTCGCGGATCGATTCGCGCAGGCCGGGGCGGCGCAGCACCTCGGCGAACAGCCCCTCGGTCGGCACGAACAGCACGGCGAAATCGGTGGTGACCGGCGGGCAGATGTATTTGCTGGCGATGCGCTTGGCCTCCTCTCGCATCCGCCGCTCCAGCGCCGTGCCGGCCTTGGCCGCGGCCTCGGCGTTGCCAGCCTCGACCGCCAGGATCAGCCGCTCGTAATCCTCCTGCGGGAACTTGCTGTCGACCGGCAGCAGCACGCCTTCGGGCAAGCGGATGGCGAACTCCACCGTCTCGGTGCTGTCGGCGCGCGGCCGGGCGTTGCGCACCAGCTGGTCCTCGGTCAGCACTTGTTCCAGCAGGGCGTCCAGCTGCTCCTCGCCGAAGGTGCCACGGGTCTTCACGCCGGACAGCATCTTCTTCAGGTCGCCGACGCCGCCGGCCAGAACCTGCATCTCGCCCAGGCCCTGATGCACCCGCTCCAGCCGCTCGCTGACGGTCTGGAACTGGGTCTGCAGCCGCGCCTCCAAGGTCGCCTGCAGCTTTTCGTCGACCGTGGCGCGCATCTGCTCGAGCTTCGCCTCGTTCTCCTGGCGCAGCGACTGCAGGTTCAGGTCCATGGTCTCGCGCAGCCGGTTCTGGCTCTGCGCCATCGAGTCCGACAGCGACTGCAGCCGGGCGGCGACGGTGTCCAGCCGGCTCTGCTGGGTCTCGCCGATCGCCTTCATGGCGCCGACCAGGGTCTCGCCGGTGTGGCGCAGCGACGACGCGATCTCCTGCCGCTGCCGGCTGTCCCGCGCCTCGGCCGAGGCCTCGCCGCGCCGCTCCGCCGTCTGCAGCTCCTGCTCCACCCGGGCCAGGTCGCGGCGCAGATCCTCGATCGCGCCGCCCAGCGGCGCCAGATCCAGCCTCGGCCGGCGGATCGCTGTGACCAGCAGGGTCAGCAGCGCCACCAGCAGGATGGCGAGGCCGAGGATGCGCAGATCGATCTGGGCGAGCAGCGAGGCGAGGCTCATGGACTCATCCGGTTGCGGGACGCGCAGAACAGCCCAGACCGGTCACCCGCGCAAGACGCTTCGGCCGGCGAAGATGGCGCGGCAGCCCAACGCCTCCTCGATCCTGAGCGCCGCGTTCCACTTCGCCATCCGCTCCGACCGGGCGAAGGAGCCGACTTTCAGCTGGCCGACGCCCCAGCCGACCGCGAGATCGACGATGGTGGTGTCCTCGCTCTCGCCCGAGCGGGCGGAGACGATGCCGCCGAGGCCGGCTGCCTGCGCCGCCTCCCAGGCCGCCTTGGTCTCTGTGAGGGTGCCGCGCTGGTTCGGCTTGATCAGCACGGTGGTGCAGGCCTGCGCCGTCGCGGCGTCGCGCACCCGCGCCGCGTCGGTGACCAGGAAGTCGTCGCCGACCACCTGCACCTGGTCGCCGATCGCGGCGGTGATGGCGCGGAAGCCGGCGGCGTCGTCCTCCGCCACCGGGTCCTCGACCGAGACGATCGGCCAGCGCTTGGTCCAGCCGGCGACGAGGTCGACCATCTCGCCGGTGTCGAGCTCGCGCCCCTCGAAGCGGTAACGACCGTTGCGGCCGAACTCCGAGGCGGCGACGTCCAGCGCGATCGCCACCTCCTCGCCGGGCCGGCGGCCGGCGCGCTCGATGGCGCGGAGCAGCATGTCCAGCGCCTCGGCCGCGTCGGCGAAAACGGGCCAGAAGCCGCCTTCGTCGGCGACGCCGTACAGCTTGCCGGCATCGGCCATCAGCGACCCGGCGGCACGGTAGACCTCGGCAGTCCAGTCCAGCGCCTCGGCGAAGCTGCCGGCGCCGGGGCAGACCACCAGGAAATCCTGCACGTCCAGCCGCCGTCCGGCATGCGCACCGCCGCCGAAGATCTGGATCTCGGGCAGCGGCAGCAGCGTGGCCGCGTCGCCGCCGAGATGGCGCCACAGCGGCAGGCCGGCGGCGGCAGCGGCGGCATGGGCCGTGGCCATCGACACGGCGATGGTGGCGTTGCCGCCCAGCCGGGCCTTGTCGGGCGTGCCGTCGAGCTCGATCAGCACCCGGTCCAACCCGGCCTGGTCGGCGGCGTCGAAGCCTGCGAGGGCGCGGGCGATCTCGCCGTTCACCGCCGCGACCGCACCCTGCACGTCATGGCCGCCGAAGGCTGCACTGCCGTCGCGCTTGTCCCGCGCCTCGCCGGAGCCGGTGGAGGCGCCGGCCGGGGCGATGGCGCGGCCCGTAGCACCGCCCTCCAGCCGGATCTCGGCCTCGACCGTCGGCCGCCCCCGGCTGTCCCAGACGCGCCGGCCGCGGATCCCGGCGATGGTGGTGCGGGTCATAGTGCTTGGTTCCTCGCCGTTTCCCGACGCATCCCATCATAGTCCCCCCTCCCCTTGCGGGAGGGGGGCAGGGGGAGGGGGTTCTTGCCGTTGGAGCAGGTCGCCGGTGGTCGGCTGGGCTCCAGCTGATACCTCAGACAAGGCCGCGCCGGTTGCGAGCGGAGCCAACCCCCTCCCCCTAGCCCCCTCCCGCGAGGGGAGGGGGGACAAAGATATATTGGGGTTGGTGAGGTCGTCACAGGCCGAGCTCTCGCGCCCATGCCGCCCGGACCTCCGACAACGTCCCCGGCGGGTCCAGCAGCAGGGCGCGGGCCACGCAGCGCACGCGGTCCTTCTGCGCCGCATCGGTCAGGTACTCGACCGGCGACTTGCCGTCGATCCGGGCTAGGAACAGGCCGGGCAGCAGCCGGGCGGCGCGGGATTCGAAGGCATCGGCCGATTCCCAGTCCACGCCGGCGAGATACGCCTCCGACAGCGCATCGAAGCAGGCCAGGAAATCCAGCGCCGATTCCGGCCGCCACAGCCCCTTCAGCAGCAGGTGGTTCAGGCAGAAAGCCAGGTCGAAGGCCGGTTCGCCCCACCAGGCGCATTCGGCGTCGAGAAACACCGGCCCCTGCGGCCCGGCCAGGATGTTCTTCGGGCTGACATCGCCATGCACCAGCGCCCGCTTGGTCGTCCGCGTGGTCTCGACCAGCGCGTGCAGGGCCGCGGCGCAGTCCGGATGGGCGGCCGCGGTCGCCACCAGATAGGGTTCCAGCCGGATGTCGTAGAAGATGGCGTCGGTCGGGAACTCGGCGGCCAGGGCCGGATCCGCCGCCGTGGCGGCATGGATGGCCGCGAGGCGCCGCCCAACCTCGGCGGCGAAGGCGGGGTCGGTGCGGCCATCCCGCAGCTCGGCCTTCCACACCGGATGGTCCTCCGGCGCCAGATAGGCCATGGCCAGAGCGCCGGCCGCCTCGTCCTGGCCCAGCAGCCGCGGCACTGCCTGCGGTACGATCCCGGCCGCGACCCGCATCCAGCGCGCCTCGTAGAGGTTGCGGGCCACCGGCGCCCGCCAGTCGGCGGTCACCCGCAGCTTCGCCAGGGCGCGCTTGACGCAGATCGAGCCGGCGGCGAGGTCGACCCTGAAGATGTCGGAGGAGACGCCGCCGGTCAGCGCGGTGAAGCGCGGCGTCTCGTCCGGCCCGGCCAGCCCCATCCGGCGCAGCGCCGCCAGCAGTTCGGGGTCGGCCATCGCAGACCCGGCTCAGTAGGTCGCGCGGCCGCCCGACAGGTCGAAGACGGAGCCGGTGGTGAAGCTGTTCTCGGCCGAGCACAGCCAGGCCACCATCGATGCCGCCTCCTCGACCTTCAGAAACCGGGCGCGGGGAATGCGCGACAGCATGTAGTCGATATGCTCCTGGCTGATCTGCTCCAGGATCCGGGTCTTGGCGGTGGCCGGGGTGATGCAGTTGACCGCGATGTCGTGGCCCGCCAGCTCCTTGCCCAGCGACTTGGTCAGGGCGATCACGCCCGATTTGGCGGCGGAATAGGCGCTGGCGTTGGGGTTGCCTTCCTTGCCGGCGATCGAGGACACGTTGACGATGCGGCCGTAGTTGCGGGCGATCATGCCCGGCACCACCGCCCGGCAGCAGTAGTAGACGGCGTTCAGGTCCAGCTCGATCACCTGGCGCCAGGTGTCGATCGGATAGTCCCAGGTCTTCACCGAAGGACCGGCGATGCCGGCATTGTTGATCAGGATGTCGATCCGGCCCTGGGCCTCCACCGCCGCGGCGACCGCTGCGGCATCGGTGACGTCGATGGCGACGCCCGTGGCGCCGATCGTCTTGGCCGTCGCCTCGACCAGCGCCTGATCGCGGTCCCACAGCACCACCTGGGCGCCCGAGGCGATGAAGCGCTCGGCGACCGCCCGGCCGATGCCCTGCGCCCCGCCGGTGACCACGGCCAGCTTGCCGTCGAGATCGATCCTGTTCATCCGCGTTTCCCCGTGTTCCGGCCCGCCCGAGGCGGTGCTTCCGCTCTTTTGAACTGTCATTCCCGGGCTTGACCCGGGCATCCAGTGTCTGTCGACACCCTCTGGATTGCCGGGTCAAGCCCGGCAATGACAGAAAAGGGATCCGGCCCGAGCCTACAGCGCCCGGACCGTCACCGTCTCCTCCGGCGCGCGCGCGAGGGGGTTGCGCAGGGCGCGGCCGAAAGCCTTGGCTTCGATCTCGAAGCGATCGCCCGGCTCCGGCTTGATGCCGTCGGTGACGCTCAGCGTCGCCGTGCCGAAGAAGTGCAGATGCACGTCGCCCGGCCGGCGAAACAGCGCGTATTTGAAGTGATGGTGCTCGAGATTGGCGATCCAGTGGCTCATATTGGCCTCGCCGCTCAGGAACGGCTTCTCCCAGATCGTCTTGCCGCCGCGGGTGATGCGGCTGGTGCCGCGGATGTCTTCCGGCAGCTTGCCCACCAGCAGCTCCGGCCCGACCGAGCACTGGCGCAGCTTGGAATGCGCCAGCAGCAGGTAGTTCTGACGCTCGGTGATGTGGTCCGAGAACTCATTGCCGACGGTGAAGCCGACGCGCCACGGCGTGCCGTCCGGCCCGACCAGGTAGCAGCCGGTGATTTCCGGCTCCTCGCCGCCGTCCAGCGCGAAAGACGGCATGGTCAGCGGCTGCTCGCCGGCGACGACGATCGAGCCGTCGCCCTTGTAGAACCACTCCGGCTGCACGCCCGGCTTGCCGCCCGTTTCGCCGCCGGCCGGCTTGCCGCCGGTCAGGCCGTCGCGGAACATCTTCATGCTGTCGGTCAGTTTCTCGGCCTCGCCGAGATTCTTATGCATCTGGTCGCGGGCGTCGGCGCTGCCGAGGTGGGTCAGGCCGGTGCCGGTGACGATGCAATGCGCCGGATCGGGATGGTCCAGCGGCGGCAGCAGCCGGGCCTCGGCGATCACCGCGTCATAGGAGTCGGTGCCGGCGCCGTCATCGGCCGCGGCCAGCTCGGCGATGGTCTTGCGCGACGCGATCGCCGCCTGGGCCAGGTCGTAGGTGGTGTCGAAGGCGGACAGCAGCTTCAGCGTGTCTCCGCCCGAGACGATGCCGACGCGCCGCTCGCCGGCCTTGGTGCGCAGTTGGATCAGGTTCATTTCCGCCTCACAGTCCCGACGCCCAGCCGGCGTCCACAACGAAAGTCTGGCCGGTGCACATGGCGCTGTCGTCCGCCGCCAGCCACAGGGTCATCTGCGCCAGATGCACGGGCAGCACCTGGTCGGGGATGCACTGCCCCTTCCGGCGCTCCTCATCCGCCTCCGGCGTCAGCCACAAATCCTTCTGGCGCTGGGTGATGACCCAGCCCGGCATCACGGTGTTGACCCGGATGTGCTGCGGGCCCCAGTCACGGGCCAGGCCGCGGGTCAGCCCCTCCACCCCCGCCTTGGCCGCGGTGTAGGCCGGCATGCCGCCCTGGCGCAACCGCCAGGAGACCGAGCCGAAATTGATGATCGAGCCGCCGCCGGCATCGCGCATCCCCGGCTGCACCGCCTGGGCGGCGAAGAACTGGTGGCGCAGGTTCACCGCCATGCGCTCGTCCCAATAGTCGGGCTCGACCGTCTCCGGCGCGTGGCGCTGGTCGTGCGCCGCGTTGTTGATCAGGACGCGGATCGGGCCGATCGCCTTCTGCGCCTCGGCCACCGCGGCGCGCAGGTCGGCGATGTCGCGCAGGTCGCAATGCCGGAACTGTGGCACTGCCAGCCCCTCGGCCTTCAGCCGGTCGACCAGGGCGGTCGACGCCGCCTCGGCGATGTCGACGAAGAACACTCGCGCCTGCTGGCGGCACAGATGCTCGACGATGCTTTCGCCGATGCCGCTGCCGCCGCCGGTGACGAAGACCGGCTTGTCGCGCAGCGACGGATAGATCGCGTATTCGGTCATGATGTCCGTCTGCAAAGAAAAGGCCCGCCCCGGCCGGGACGGGCCCCGATCGAGTTCAGTGGCTGTCGCGCGGCACGGCGTGGCCGCGGCTGCCGACCAGGAAGTCCAGGTCGGCGCCCTTGTCGGCCTGCATCACGTGCCGGACATACAGCTCCTGGTAGCCGCCCTTCATCGTCGGCTCCGGCGGCGACCAGCGCTTGCGGCGCTCCGCCAGCTCCGCCTCGGGCACATCGAGATGCAGCCGACGGCCGGCGACGTCCAGCTCGATCATGTCGCCGTCCTGCACCAGGGCCAGCGGGCCGCCGGCCGCCGCCTCCGGCGCCGTGTGCAGCACCACGGTGCCGTAGGCGGTGCCGCTCATCCGGGCGTCGGAGATGCGGACCATGTCGCGCACGCCCTTCTTCAGCACCTTCTGCGGCAGCGCCATGTTGCCGACCTCGGCCATGCCCGGATACCCCTTCGGGCCGCAGTTCTTCAGCACCATGACGCAGGTCTCGTCGATGTCGAGATCCGGGTCGTCGACGCGCGCCTTGTAGTGCTCGATGCTCTCGAACACCACGGCGCGGCCGCGGTGCTGCATCAACTCCGGCGTGGCGGCGGAGGGCTTCAGCACGGCGCCGTCGGGCGCCAGGTTGCCCTTCAGCACGACGATGCCGCCCTGCTTGACCAGCGCGTTGTCCCAGGGGCGGATCACCTCCGGGTTCCAGTTGGCGGCGGCCTTGACGTTCTCCCACATCGACTTGCCGGTGACGGTCGGGGCGTCCTTGAACAGCATGCCGTTCTCGCCCAGCGCCCGGGTCACCGCCGGGATGCCGCCGGCGTAGTAGAGATCCTCCATCAGGAAGCGGCCGGACGGCATCAGGTCGACCAGCGTCGGCACGTCGCGGCCGAACTCGTCCCAGTCCTTCAGGGTGAAGTCGACGCCGACGCGGCCGGCCAGGGCCAGGAGGTGGATGACGGCGTTGGTCGACCCGCCGATGGCGCCGTTGACGCGCACCGCGTTCAGGAAGTTCTCGCGGGTCAGGATCTTCGAGATCCGCAGGTCCTCATGCACCATCTCGACGATGCGCCGGCCGGTCATATGGGCGATGACGTAGCGGCGGGCGTCGACCGCCGGGATCGCGGCACAGCCGGTCAGGCTGGTGCCCAGCGCCTCGGCCATCGAGTTCATGGTGCTGGCCGTGCCCATGGTCATGCAGTGCCCGGCGGAGCGGGACTGCGCGGCCTCGGCCTCCATGAACTGCTGCAGGCTCATCACCCCGGCCTTGACGTCGGCGTCGAACTGCCAGACGGCGGTGCCCGACCCGATGGTGCGGTCCTGGTAGCGGCCGTTCAGCATCGGGCCGCCGGAGACGACGATCGCCGGCACGTCGCAGCTGGCGGCGCCCATCAGCAGCGACGGCGTGGTCTTGTCGCAGCCGGTCATCAGCACGACGCCGTCGATCGGGTTGGCGCGGATCGCCTCCTCGACATCCATCGCCGCGAGGTTGCGGTACAGCATCGCGGTCGGCCGCAGATTGGTCTCGCCGGTCGAGAACACCGGGAACTCCACCGGGAAGCCCCCCATCTCCCAGATGCCGCGCTTCACATGCTCCGCCAGCTTGCGGAAATGGGCGTTGCAGGGGGTCAGCTCGGAGAAGGTGTTGCAGATGCCGATCACCGGCCGGCCGTCGAACACATGGTCCGGCAGGCCCTGGTTGCGCATCCAGCTGCGGTGCAGGAAGCCGTCCTTGTCGTGGGTGCCGAACCAATGGGAGGAGCGGTAACGCTTTTTGTTGTTGTTGCTGCTGCTGGCGTCGTCAGCCATTGCGAAGGGTCCTTGTTGGCTAGGCTGTGATCAGGATTTCGGTTTGATGTGCGGCAGGGCGCGGCGCATGTCCTGCACCGCGTCCTCGAGCAGGATCCGCATCGCCCGGCGCGCCTCCTCCGGCTCGCGCGCCAGGATGGCGTCGCGCACCGCCTGGTGGCGCGGCAGCGATACCTGCAGGGCCCCCGGCTCGTTGTTGGTGACGCGGAAGCTCGACGCCATGGCGGTCTCGATCAGGGCGCCCAGCGGCTGCAGGAACTCGTTGTTCGATGCCACCAGGATCGACTGATGGAAGCGCAGGTCGGGCTCGACCGAGGCGTCGCCGTCCGGCGCCGCCTCCATATCGGCGAAGGCGCGGCTGATCGCCTCGCGCTGGCCGTCGTCGCCGCGCTCTGCCGCCATCGCCGCCGCCGCCGGCTCGATGATCTGGCGGATCTCGAACAGGTCCTTGGCCAGCTGCTCCATCGGCTGGGTCGCGAACTGCCAGGCCAGCAGGTCCGGGTCCAGCATGTTCCATTCGCCGCGCGGCCGCACCCGCGTGCCGGTCTTGGGGCGGGATTCGACCAGCCCCTTGGCCGCCAGCACCTTGATCGCCTCGCGCAGCGCGGTGCGGCTGACCGAGAACTGGGCCGACAGGTCGGATTCGTTCGGCAGCACGGTGCCGGGCTGGATGTCGCCGCGCACGATCCGGGTGCCGATGTCGTAGGCGATCTGGCCGTGCAGCGACCGGCGCGAGAAGGTCTTGCTGCCGCCATGCGGCTGGTCGGCGATGCCTGCGGCCGCTGCCGGGCGCCGGCCGCGGCGCAGCGCCGGAGTCCCGGCCAATGTCGCATCCGCAGCGGCCATCGCGATCGATCTCTCCCCGACTGGTCTCTCCGGCCCGGACATCTGTTCCCCTTTCCTGCTGCCGGTCAGACGCGGCCGAAGCCGCTCGGGCGCCGCAGCGTCCCGGCTCCGCCGCCTTCCGTCGGTCCGACGATCACGTTCCGGTCGATACGCAGGTCGGGGTCGCGCCGGGCAGTCCTGCCACGGGCCATCCGCATGCCGTCCGCACGAACGACATTCTCTCCGCTCTTCTCGACCACGGCCTTTCCTCAACGGCGCGATCTGGCTTGCCGACCGCGCTCCTTGTTATTCATCATACAAATGAGAGTATTGAGCCCTCGGCGGATCGGCGTCAAGCATTGCCGATCATGGCCGGCCAGGGCAGCGCAACGGGAGGATGGAATGACGGTCGAGACGGTGCAACTGCGGGCGGGCGACAGCGGGGTCGACATCGTGCCGGCGATCGGCGGCGGCATCGCCGCATACTGGACCGGCAGTGGGGATGCACGGCGAGACTGGCTGCGCCCGGCCGCCTCCGAGGCGCTGGCGGCGGGCAGCCCGCTCGGCCTCGCCAACTTCCCGCTGACCCCGTTCTCGAACCGGATCCGCGAGGGCCGCTTCCGCTTCCGGGGGCGGGAGGTGGCGCTGCCCCTGAACACGCGCGAACGGCACCAACTGCACGGCCATGGCTGGCAGCGGCCCTGGACGGTGCTGGAGCGGTCGGCCACGCGCTGCGTGCTGGTCGACGACTACGCCGCCGATGCCTGGCCGTTCCCGTACCGGGCGCGGCAGGAGTTCGAGCTGTCCCCGGCCGGCTTCGACCTCGTGCTGTC
>NZ_VCCH02000008.1 GCF_005938675.2 Mycobacterium sp. KBS0706 | reverse complement strand
CCTCGCGGGAGGGGGACTCGAAAGGAGTGGCTGTCCCAGCCCCTCACTGCCCCTGGTTCAGCGCCGCCGGCAATTTGTTGGCCTGCAGGCCGTACTTCGCCAGGATCTGGTCGTAGGTGCCGTCGGCCTGCAGCTTCTCGACCGCGGCCTTGACCGCGTCGCGCAGCTGCGGCTCGGACTTCAGCACCGGGATGCCGACCAGGGACTCCGTGAAGGCCTGGCCGATCGGCACATAGGTGTCCGGCTCCAGCTTCTGGAAATAGGGCAGCGTCTCGTTGCCCTGGGCCGCGGCCTGCAGGCGCTGGGTCTTCAGCTGGGTGCGGGCGTCGGCCGAACCCTCGGTGCCGACCACGGAGATCGCCGGCTTGCCCTTGGCGACGCAGTTGGCGTCGCTCCATTCGCCGATCTGCTGCGGCCAGTTGGTCGAGCGGCTGGCGCCCACCGTCTTGCCGCACAGGTCCTCGGCCGACTTGATCTCACCGGCCAGCGCCGTGATCGTGTAGAACTGAGCGCCCGACTTCATGTAGTCGACGAAATCGGCGGTCTCACGCCGGGCCGGCGTGTCGCTCATCCCCGCCATGACGATGTCGATGCGGCCGGTCTGCAGCGACGGCAGCATCTGGGCGAAGGCGATCTCCTGGAACTCGGCCTCGACGCCAAGCTGCTTGGCGATCGCCTTGCCGAGGTCGATGTCGACGCCCTGCAGCTCGTTGGTCGCCGGGTCCTTGAAGATGATCGGCGGGTAGTTGTTGTTGGTGCCGATGATGATCTTGCCGGCGTCCTTGATCCGGGCCGGCAGGTCCTGGGCCATGGCAGGCGTCACGGCGAGCGCGGCGACGGCCGCGGTGGCGGCGAGCAGAGCGATACGGGTCATAGCTGAGCCTCTCCTGTTGTTCTGGTTCCGCCGGTCACGACAGGACGGCGGCGATGAAGTCGCGGGTGCGCGCCTCGCGCGGGCTGCCCAGCACCTGCTGCGGCGGGCCGATCTCGACGATCCGGCCGCGGTCCATGAACACGACCCGGTTCGCCACCTCGCGGGCGAAGCCCAGCTCATGCGTCACCACGATCATGGTCATGCCGCTGGCGGCGAGGTCGCGCATCACCGCCAGCACCTCGCCCACCAGTTCGGGGTCGAGGGCCGAGGTCGGCTCGTCGAACAGCATCAGCTTCGGCTTCATTGCCAAAGCGCGGGCGATGGCGATGCGCTGCTGCTGGCCGCCGGACAGCTCGGCCGGATAGGCGTCGCGCTTGTCGGCCAGGCCGACGCGCTGCAGCAGGCCCATGGCCTCGGCCACCGCCTCGGCCTTCGGCCGCTTCTGCACCGTGACCGGGCCTTCGATGATGTTGGCCAGCACGGTCAGATGGGCGAACAGGTTGAAGCGCTGGAACACCATGCCGCTGGCCAGGCGCTGGCGCGCCACCTCGCGGTCGGTCAGGGCGTAGAGCGCGTCGCCGTCGCGCCGGTATCCGGCCAGCTCGCCATCGACCCAGACGGCACCGCCATCGACGCTCTCCAGCTGGTTGATGCAGCGCAAGAGCGTGCTCTTGCCCGAGCCCGAGGGGCCGATGATGCACAGCACCTCGCCGCGCTCGACCTCCAGCGACACGCCCTGCAGCGCATGCAGCGACCCGAAATGCTTGTGGACCTCGGCGGCGACCACCATCGGCGGCATGGCTCAGGCCTCCTTCGGCTGGTCGAGGACCGCGGCGGCGCGCTTGGTCCGCTTGTCGCCGCGGCCGCGGGCGAACCGCTTCTCCAGGAAATGCTGGCCGATGCTGAGCACCGTGACCACGACCAGGTACCAGATCGCGGCGACGATCAGCAGCTCGATCACCCGGGCATTGGCGTAATAGATGGTCTGGGCGTTGCGCAGCATCTCGGCGTACTGGATGACGCTGGCGACCGAGGTCAGCTTGATCATGCTGATCACCTCGTTGCCGACCGGCGGGATGATCACCCGCATCGCCTGCGGCAGCACGATCCGGCGCAGCGCCACCAGCCGGGTCATGCCGATCGCCTTGGCCGCCTCGGTCTGGCCGAGATCGACCGACAGGATGCCGCCGCGCACCACCTCGGCGGTGTAGGCGCCCTGGTTGATGCCGAGGCCCAGCAGCGTCGCCACGAAGGGCGTGATCAGGTCGACCGTCCGCCCCTCGAACAGGCCGGGGATGCCGATCACCGGGAACACCAGCGCCAGGTTGAACCACAGCAGCAGCTGCAGCAGCAGCGGCGTGCCGCGGAAGAACCAGATATAGCCGACCGCCACGGTCTTCAGCACCGGGTTGGGCGACATCACCATGATCGCGAACACGACGCCGAGCGCGATGCCCAGCGCCATGGCGCAGACCGTCATCAGGATGGTGTTGGCCAGGCCCGACAGGATCGCCGGCGCGGTGAAGAACTGGCCGACCACCGGCCAGGCGATCTGGCCCTCGGCGAAGGCTTTGACGATCGCCGCCAGGGCCAGCAGGATCAGCGCCGCTGCGACCCAACGGCCATAGTGCCGGCGCGGCACGTGGCGCAGATGGGCGATGGAATAGGGCGAGGTGCCCGTGGTCGCCGTCGTGTCGGTCATGCGCCCCTCCGTTCAGCCGCGCGGGCCATCATAGGCCTGGGCCCAGCTGTCCTGCTCGACCAGAAGCTCGCGCAGCCGCGCCAGCTGCTCGCGCACCCGGTCCGGCGCGGTGCCGCCATGGCCGCTGCGGGCCGCCACGGCCGCCTCGGGCGTCAGGCAGGACCGGATCTCCGGCGCCAGCCGCGGGTCGACCGCCGCCAGGTCGGCATCCGCCAGATCCTCCAGCCCGATGCCGCGATCCTCGCAGAGCCGGACCAGGGCGCCGGTAATCTCATGCGCTTCGGAGAAGGGCACGCCGCGCCGGGCCAGCCAGTCCGCTACCTCGGTGGCCAAAGTGAAGCCCTCGACCGACTGGCGCTTCAGCGTCTCGACATTGACCCGCAGGGTGCGCAGCATCCCGGCCATCGCCGGCAGCACGGCGTCGAGCGTGTCGACCGCCTCGAAGGCGGCGCGCTTGTCCTCGGCCAAGTCTCGGTTATAGGCGAAGGGCAGGCCCTTCAGCGCCGTCAGCATCGCCGTCAGCCCGCCGATCAGCCGGGACGCCCGGCCGCGCGTCAGCTCGGCGATGTCGGCATTCTTCTTCTGCGGCATGATCGAGGAGCCGGTGGCGTAGGCATCGTCCAGCTCGACCCAGCGGAACTGGCGCGACGACCACAGGAACACCTCCTCCGCCAGCCGCGACAGATGCACCGACAGCATCGCGGCGACGAACAGGAACTCGGCCACATGGTCGCGGCTGCCGACGGCGTCGATCGAGTTCTCGCAGGGGCCGTCATAACCCAGCTCGGCCGCCGACAGGTCGGGGCGCAGGGCGATGGCGGAGCCGGCCAGCGCGGCGGCGCCCAGCGGCGACCGCGCGCTGCGCCGGTCCCAGTCCTGCAGCCGCTCGACATCGCGGGCGAAGGTCTGGGCGTGGGCCAGCAGCTGATGGGCGAAGGTGACCGGCTGGGCCGGCTGCAGATGGGTGAAGCCGGGCGCCAGCGTCGCCACATGCGCCTCGGCCTGCGCCACCAGCGCCTGCTGCACCAGCATGACATGGCCGGCCAGGCGGCGGGCGACGTCGCGCAGATACAGCTTCAGGTCGTTGGCAGCCTGGTCGTTGCGCGACCGGCCGGCGCGGAGCTTGCCGCCGAGGGCGCCGAGCCGCTCGGTCAGCGCGCGCTCGAGGAAGGTGTGGACGTCCTCGTCGCCCTGGTTCGGCTTCACGGTACCGGCGGCGGTGTCGCGCGCCAGGTCGGACAGGGCCGAGGCGATCGTCTCGCCCTCGGCCGCGGTCAGGATGCCGGCGCGCACCAGCTCGCGCGCATGGGCGGCGGAGGCGGCTAGATCATAGGGGGCGAGGCGGAAATGGCTGGCGTCGGAGCGCGACAGGGCCATCAGCTCCGGCGCGGGCGCAGCGCGGAAGCGGGCGCCCCAGAGACGGGTCGGTTCGGTCATGCTTGGCTCCCTGTTCGGCAGGGATGCTGCCGAGACCGTCCCGGCGCCACAATGGAAATGATTTCCCCGCGATAGTCGGGAATGGAATATCGTATGCGCCAGTCCGAATGGTCATAGCCGGAGCGATGGCGCCGATCCCCCTGCCCTCCACCACCGCGCTGCGCGTCCTGGCCGCGCTGGTCGAGCACGGCTCGGCCTCCGAGGCGGCGAAGAGCGTGCACCTGACCCAGAGCGCGGTCAGCAAGCAGCTGCGCAGCCTGGAGGAGATCGCCGGAATGCCGCTGTTCGCCCGCACCGGCCGCGGCCTGGTGCCGACCCCGGCCGGGCGGATCTATGTCGAGCAGGCACGGATCGCGCTGGGCGCGCTGGAGACCGCGGCCGGGCGGATCGCGGCGCTGCGCGGGTCGCCCAACGCCATCCGGCTGCATGTCCTGCCGATCCTGGGCGACCGCTGGCTGGTGCCGCGCCTCTCGCTGCTGGCCAAGGCGCGGCCGGAGCTGGAGGTGCAGTTCACCACCCAGGCCACCGGCGACACGGTCGAGGAGGCCGACGGCGTGTTCCGCTTCGGCGAGGGCGACTGGCCGGGCCAGCAGGCGGAGTATCTGTTCGGCCGCACCATCGCGCTGGTCGGGGCGCCGGCGCTGCTGTCCCGGATGGGCGGCATCGCCGCGGCCGAGGACGTCCGCCGCTACACCGTGCTGGACCACCGCCACACGCCGCTGCGCTGGAGCGAGTTCGCCGAGGCCCAGGGCTTGGCCGAGTTCGCCCCGGCCCATATGGTGCATTTCGGCTTCTACGCGCTGGTGATCCGCGCCGCCATCGCCGGCCAGGGCCTGGCCCTGGTGCCGCGCTGCCTGATCGGGGAGGAATTGCTGACCGGGCGGTTGGTCAATCCGGCGGGGCTGGGTTTCCACAGCCGTCACGGCTACTGGTTCACCGTGCCGGCCGACCGGGCGCCGCGGCCCGGCCTGGTCGCCTTCCGCGACTGGCTGCTGGGCGAAGCCCGGACGCTCGGGCCGGACCTGTAAGACACGAAGGGAGAGACCGCCATGAAGCATGTCATCGACCGCCAGGCCTGGGCCGAGGATCCCGAGCGCTGGCATGGCGAGATCCAGCTCGGCAAGCATGGCGCCAATGTCTCGGTGATCTTCTTCGACCGGGCCGAGCCGGGCGGCGGACCGAAGCTGCACCGCCACCCCTACCCCGAGACCTTCATCATCCGCGCCGGCCGCGTCCTGTTCACCCTGGGCGCGCAGGAGATCCTGGCCGAGGCCGGGCAGATCGTGGTGGTGCCGCCGAACACGCCGCACAAATTCACCAATCCCGGCCCCGGCCCGCTGCAGACCATCGACATCCACGAGAACGGCAGCTTCATCACCGAATGGCTCGAATGAGCCGATCGCGCTGGTTCAAGGCCGCGCGGACCGCTAGGACAGAACCATCGCAAGAGAGATCTGGACGGCCGGCATGGATGCGCGCGCAAACGGTTTGACGATCAAGGCGCCGGGCCGGCCGCTGACCGGCCGGGTGATCCCGCCGGGGTCGAAGTCGATCACCAACCGCGTCCTGCTGCTGGCGGCGCTGGCCCGCGGCACCAGCCGCCTGACCGGGGCGCTGAAGAGCGACGACACCAAGCTGATGGCCGCGGCCCTGCGCGCCATGGGCGTGACGGTCGAGGAGCCGGACGACACCAGCTTCACGGTCACCGGCACCGGCCGGCTGCAGGCCCCGGCCGAGCCGCTATTCCTGGGCAATGCCGGCACCGCCACGCGCTTCCTGACCGCCGCCGCGACCATGGTCGACGGCACCGTGGTGGTGGACGGCGACGCGCATATGCGCAAGCGGCCGATCGGCCCGCTGGTGCAGGCGCTGCGCTCGCTCGGCATCGACATCACCGACAGCAACGGATACCCGCCGGTCACGGTGCGCGGCCACGGCCCCTTCGCGCCGGGCCGGGTCGAGATCGATGGCGGCCTGTCCAGCCAGTACATCTCCGCCCTGCTGATGGCCGCCGCCTGCGGCACCGGGCCGGTCGAGGTGGCGCTGACCGGCAGCGAGATTGGCGCCCGCGGCTATGTCGACCTGACGGTGGCGGCGATGCGCGCCTTCGGCGCCGAGGTCGAGCAGCTGGACGAGGCGACCTGGCGGGTGCAGCCGACCGGCTACCGCGCCGTCGACCATGTGATCGAGCCCGATGCCTCGGCCGCGACCTATCTGTGGGGGGCCGAGGCGCTGACCGGCGGCGCCATCGACCTGGGCGTGCCCGCCTTCACCCAGCCGGACGCCAAGGCCCAGGCGCTGATCGCCCGGTTCCCGCATCTCCCGCCCGTGATCGACGGGTCGCAGATGCAGGACGCGGTGCCGACGCTGGCGGTGCTGGCGGCGTTCAATGAAACGCCGGTGCGCTTCACCGGCATCGCCAACCTCCGGGTCAAGGAATGCGACCGCGTCGCCGCGCTGGCGACCGAGCTGTCGCGCATCCGCCCCGGCCTGGGCCGCGAAGAGGGCGACGATCTGATCGTCGCCTCCGACCCCGCCCTGGCCGGCCAGGTGCTGCCGACCCGGATCGAGACCTATGCCGACCATCGGATCGCCATGAGCTTCGCCCTGACCGGGCTGAAGATCGGCGGCATCACCATCCTCGACCCCGGCTGCGTGGCCAAGACCTATCCCGGCTTTTGGGACGCGCTGGCCTCGCTGGGCGTCACCTATGACGAGGTGGCCTGACCGGGCGATCGGTCAATCGCCCGCCACAATTTCCCGAACAACCTGCCGTCGATCGCGATCAGGCCCAGCCCGATCAGCGCCATGCCCATCCAGGCGCGGCCGGACAGCACCTCGCCCAGCACCAGATGGCCGAGCAGCATCGCGCTGGGCGGGATCAAGAGCGTCACCAGCACCGTGTTGGTGGCGCCGACCCGGGCCAGCAGCTTGAAGTAGAGGACATAGGCCAGCGAGGTGCTGAGCAGCGCCAGGCCGACCAGCGACAGCAGCGTCGTGCCGCTCGGCATCGGCAGGGCCCAGGGCCGGTCGACCAGGCAGACGATCGGCAGCATCATCACGGTCGTGGCGCTGACCTGGCCGGTGGCGGTGACCATCGGCGGCAGGCCGCGGAAGCGGCGGCCGAAGATGCCGGCGAAGGCGTAGGACAAGGCGGCGCCGAGGATCGCGATCTGGGCCGTCACCTCGCCGCCCAGCCCGCCCAGCACCTGCGGGCCGATCAGCACGACGACGCCGGCGAGGCCGAGCAGCACCCCGGCCAGCCGCTTCGGCGTCATCTTCTCGTCGGCGGTCAGCACATGCGCGACCAGCACGGTGAACAAGGGCGTGGTGGCGTTGAGGATGGCGGCGAGGCCGCTGCCGATCCGGGTCTGGCCCCAGACGATCAGGCAGAACGGGATCAGGTTGTTGAGCACCCCCATGCCGAAGAAGGCGGCCCAGGTGCCGCGGTCGCGCGGCAGCGTCTGGCCTGCGAGGTACAACACCGGCAGCAGCGCTGCGGCCGCCAGCCCGACCCGGACGAGGACGATGGTCAGCGGCGGCAGTTCGGCCACTGCCACCTTGGAGAAAAAGAAGGATCCGCCCCAGACCAGCGACAGGGCGATCAGCAGCAGCCAGTCGGCGAAAGCCATCGCGGGCGGGACTGCGGGTTTGGCGATGCTCATGCCGCCGTTCTCGCCGAGAGACGGTCGCGCCGCCACCCGGTTCTTGCGGTCGAATCCCGCGCAGGACTGGCCCGACAAAGCGTCACGGCATCGGCAGCACCGGATGAGCTAGCAAGGAGGACGGCCCCGCCGCCCGGAGACCCGCCGTGATCGACCCGTTCTGGCTCCTGTTCGCCGCCAAGCTGGCGCTGGCCGCCGGGATCGTGGTCGTCGCGTCGCTGCTGGTCGAGCGCAGCGGACCGGTGCTCGGGGCGATGATCGCGACGCTGCCGATCTCGGTCGGCCCGGCCTATGTCTTCCTGGCGCTGGAGCACGATGCCGGGTTCATCGCCGGCAGCGCCGTGGCCAGCCTGGCGGTCAACACCGCGACCGCCGTGTTCCTGACGTTCTATTCCCTGCTCGCCCGCTCGCGCAGCCTGGCCGTCAGCCTGCCGCTGGGGCTGCTGGGCTGGGGCGCCATGGCGGCCGCTGTCTCCCGGGTCGACTGGACCCTGCCCGGTGCCGTGGTGCTGAACCTGGTCGTCTTCGCCGCCTGCCTGCCGATCGCGCTGCGGGGCCTGGCGGCGACGCCGCCGGTGCGGGCCGCCGGACGGCGCTGGGACATCCCGGCGCGGGCGGCGGCGGTCACCGGCCTGATCGCCGCGGTGCTGCTGATCGGCCGCGCCCTGGGGCCGGCGGCAGCCGGCTTCGCGGCCCTGGCCCCGGTCGTCACCGGCAGCCTGGCCGTGCTGCTGCATCCGCGGATCGGCGGGCCGGCGACCGCCGCGGTCTACGCCAATGCCCTGATCGGCATGGTCGGTTACATCCCGGCGCTGGCGCTGCTGCACCTGGCCGCCCTGCCGCTCGGCTCCGCCGCGGCGCTGGGCTTGGCCCTGGCCGCCTGCGTGGCGTGGAACGCCGCGATGCTGGCGCTGCGCGGCCGCAGCCGCAAGGCCGCGCCGGCCCGTCCGTGAAGGACGGATCAAGTCAGGACAAATCCACGACGACAGGCCATGCCTCAAGTTTCTGATGCATATGTGTTATAATTTACTTACTCTTGGATAGAATTTTTCTTTCCTTTTGCAAGACTGAACAACCATGTTATACAATAGGATCACCGCCTGATCGGCACCCGCTGCAAGCTTCATTGGAAATTTGCAAGCCTTCACTAAAGATCGGGAGTTTGAAATATGGCTTTTCTATAGTCTTCTGAACCGGATTTGAAAGTATTGTTGCAAACGAATAACGATCATGCGCCAAAGTCTTCGACCATTCATTCCCGTTCTCGCTAATTGCGGCGCTGCCGATCGGACGGCCGTCCGCCACCGGATTGCGGTCCGGCCCAGGAGGGTTTCATGACGAATTGGCTCGCCGACGCCGAGAACTACCTGGGCAGCCGTCCGAATCTCGCCATCGCGCTGATTGCGGCGGTGGTCCTGCTGGCCCTGATCGCCTGGTTGCTGGGCCCGGTGCTGCTGACGGCGCGGCACAGCTACGAAACCCGCAGGGAGCGGGCCAAGGATGCCGACCGGTACCGCCGCAACATCGGGCAGTTGCTGATCGTCCCGGTCCTGGTCGTCGCCGCGCTCTACACCCTGCATCAGGTGGCCGGGGCGGCACGCGCGAGCGCCGAGAAGAGCCGGCAGGAGCAGTACAGCCAGGGTTTCGAGGCCCTGGCCAGCAGCGACACCTCCACCCGGCTGATCGGCGTCCATGCCCTGGCGCAGTTGATGGGCGGCAGCCGCCAGGACGAGCTGTGCCCGGACGGCAACCAGCGCCCCCTGTCCGGCGGCGGCGGAGGCGGCATGGTCTCGGGCGCCCCTGACCGATCGGCCCAGGACCAGCTCGGTCGGGTGGCGCTGGACGCCATCGCCGCCCACGCCGTCGTCTCCTCCCATTTCGCGCCGACGGTGTTCGACGGCGACGCGGCCCGCAGGGCGCGGGAGGAGGCCTCGCACGAAGCGGCGGTCGGCGCGGACACCCAGGCCGCGCTGTCCGTCATCGCGCGGCGTCCATGCGAGCCCGCTGCGGCGGAGGTGCCGCTCAACCTGTCGGGCGGGTATTTCCGCGGCGCCTCGATGGCCTTCGCCCAGCTGGTCCGGTCCGACCTGCGGGGGTCGGACCTCTCGGCCTCCGAGCTGTATCTGGCGAACTTCTACCAGGCGAGCCTGGGCAAGGCCGATCTCGGCGGGTCGAACCTGACGCAGGCGAACTTCGCCAACGCCTCTCTCGCGGGTGCGAATTTCGCGCCGGACGAGAACCTCGCCTCCCCCAATCTGCCCCGGCGGCCGTATCTGCGGACGCAGCTGGGCCGGGCCCAGATCGTCACCGCCAACGCCGAGGGCGCCAATTTCTGGTGCGCGATGCTGAACGACGCCCGGCTCGACGATTCGCAGCTCGGCGGGGCGGATTTCCGGCACGCCACCCTCAGCCGGGCCACGCTCCTGGGCGCCAAAGGAGCGAACGCCAGGTTCAACGCCGCCTGCGGCCCCCGGGCCAATTTCTCGATCCCCGGCTCCGGGCGCAGCGACGCCCGTAGATCCGATTTCTCCGGGGCCGATTTCTCGGATGGCTTCTTCCGGTCGGCCCGGTTCGACCGGATCGACCTGCGGGGGGCGATCTTCGTCCGCGCCGACCTGACCGGCGCGACCTTCGAGAACAGCGACCTGACCAATGCGGATTTCCGCGGCGCCAACCTGACCGATGTGAAGTTCGATGGTGCGAACCTGACCGGCGTCAAGCTGGGCGGCGCCCTGATCTGCGACGTCAGCGGATTGCCGGACACCGTCGCGCCCGTGAACTGCGCGGGGCAGTTCCTGCCGATCGAGGCGGGCCGGTTCGGGGAAGGCTGCTTCCCGGAGGCGGAGACCGGCATCGCCCTGAACCAGCTGTGCCCCTATGAACGGAATGCCGGCGGGACGGCCGAGCCCCAGCCCCTGAACTGAAGAGCGGGGTCAGCCCGCCAGCGTCCGTTCGAACTCCGTACGGATGGCGAATTCGCGCCAGCCGGCCCGGCGGAAGGCGTCGGCCATGGGCGTGTTGCGGGTGTCGGCATCGGCCCTGACCGGCCAGCGGCCGATGCGGGCCAGCGTCGCCGTTCCGCGCGCCAGCAGCGCGTGGACATGGCCCCGCCCGCGCCGCTCCGGCACCACGCCGACATAGCCGATCGTCGCCATGCTGGGCGCCAGCGCCGGCATCACCAGCCCGACCAGCGCCCCGTCCGGCCCGTAGGCCAGCTCCCACCAGCCCGGCTCGTGCTGCAGCCCCTGTGCATCGGCGAAGATGTCCTCGTCGCCGATGCGGCGGTCGAGCGTGCCCTCGGTAACCCGCTCCGTCGCGGCCCGGAACTCGGCTTCTCCCACCTCCGCCATCGATCGGAAGGCCAGGCCGCCGACCGGCGGCGGGACGGGCGTCGCGGGATCGAGCTCGAACCGGACTGTCTCCCGACGGATCTCGAAACCGTTGGCAGCCAGCAGCGCGCGGCGGCGCTCGGGCTCGGCCTGCCATTGCGGCGCCTGCAGCGGCGTGTCGAGGACATGACCGAGCGCGGCGGCGCCGAGCGACCGCGCCCGGTCGGCCGCCTGCCGCAGCATCGCGGCGCCGATCGCCTCCGGCGCCGACCAGGGCAGGTCGAACAGCACGATGTCGCTGGGCGAGGCCGCCCCGGGCAAGGCCCAGAAGGCGATGCGGCCGACGGGCGCCCCGTCCCGCTCGGCCAGGAAGCACCAGTCGAGGCGCATCGCGCCCCTGGCCAGCAGATCCTGGGCATAGCGGCGCACCGCCGCGGCGTGGACCGGGTCGGTGGCGATGGCGGCGAAGGCGGCGAGTTCGGGCTCGGCGATCGGGCGCAGGCGGATGGTCACGTCAGCCCTCGGCCGTGATCACGACGGATTCGGCCGAGCGCGTCGCCGGGCCGTGATGCACGGCCTCGATGTTGTTGCCGTCGAGGTCGAGCGCGAAGGCGCCGTAATAGCCGGGATGGTAGTGCCGCTCACCCGGCCCGCCATTGTCGCGGCCGCCGGCCTTCAGCGCCGCGGCGTGGAAGCGGTGGACGGTGTCGCGATCCGCCGCCTGGAACGCCAGATGGACATGGCTGACGGCGTCGCCCTGGCTGACGAACAGCTCGTCCGAGGCGAAGAAATCCGGTGCCTCATGGGTGATCGAGCGGCCGACCGAGGCCAGCACCGCGGCGTAGAAGCGCTTGCTCGCCTCCAGATCGCGCACCACCAGATGGACATGGTCGATCAGGCGGCCCTGATGGAACCGCATGGCATTCTCCCCGTTCGTCACTCCGCAGCGTCGAGGGCCCAGACTCGACCAGCCGAGGCTGCTTGTCGACCCAGGTGATCTTCGGGTCTGCGCATGACTGGAACTGCCGCGTTTCCCTCAAAATCACTCTTCCAGGCGCCGATGCACCCGGAGGCCGTGATATCATGGCGTGTCGCGGCCCCAGCCGGGGCCGCACGGAATTTGGACCAGCCTATCGGACGAAGAGCCGGGAGGCGTTCATGGCGAGTCTCCGGACCGAGCGGCGCCTGGCGGCGATCATGGCCGTCGATATCGTTGGCTATTCCCGCCTGGTCGAGATGGACGAGGCTTGTGCCCTCGCCGGGATAAGACGCCTTCTCGGTCGAGTATCGGACCGGCTGATCGCGGAGAACATGGGCCGCGTCGTCAAGCGGATGGGCGACGGCGCCATCGTGGAATTCGGGTCGGTCGTCGATGCGGTCGCCTGCGCCGTCGCCCTGCAGAAGGAGGTGACGATCGATCAGACGGAGGTACCGGCCGAGCGCCGCATCGTCTTCCGGATCGGCATCAGCCTCGGTGACGTGGTGGTCGAAGGCGAGGATCTGCTTGGGGACGCGGTCAACCTCGCCGCGCGGCTTCAGACATTGGCTGATCCGGGAGGAATCTGCATTTCGGACACGGTGCGAAAGCAGCTCGCGGGCAAGTTCCCTGCTCCGTTCGAGGATGTCGGCGAACGCACGCTGAAGAACATGGCCCAGCCGGTCAGGGTATTTCGCTGGTCGGAGTCGCTGGCCACGCCCCTGCCGGGCATGCCACTCCCCCTGCCCGAGAAGCCTTCCATCGCCGTCCTTCCCTTCGACAATCTCAGCGGCCGGCCGGAGGAGACCTATTTCAGCGACGGAATCACCGAGGACATCATCACCGGCCTCGCGCATTTCCGCGCGCTGTTCGTGACCGCCCGCACCTCCTCCTTCGCCTTTCGCGGCAAGCCGATCGATCTCGCGGAGATCGGCCGCAGGCTCGGTGTCGTCTATCTGCTCGAGGGCAGCGTCCGCCGCGCCGGCGAGCGCGTGCGGATCACCGCCCAACTGGTCGAAGCAGCGACCGGAGCGCATATCTGGGCCGAGCGCTACGACCGAAGCCTCGACGACATCTTCGCGGTGCAGGACGACGTGGCGCGCATGATCGTCTCGACCCTCATTGGCCGGATCGAGGATGCCGGTCTCAAGCGTTTGGACCGGATGCCGACGGGCAGCTTCTCCGCCTATGACTGCCTGCTGCGCGGCGTGGCCCATTTCCGAGGCTATGCCAACGACGACAACGAGAGGGCCTGCGAGATGTTCGAGCGTGCGATCGCGCTCGATCCGCATTACGCCGTCGCGCATGCCTATCTCGGCTTCGTCCGTGTCGCGATGCACGGCTATGCGAGCGCGCCGGCCGACGTGGTGGACGCTTCACGCGTGATCGGCCTGCACTCATTGGAGCTGGACCCGCAGGATGGCCGATGCCACCGACTGCTGGGCATGATCTGCCTGTACGGCCGCGACCATGACGCGGCCGAGCACCACCTCCGCCGGTCGATCGAACTCAACCCCAGCGACGCCGATGGAATGATGCAGATGGGCTTCCTGCTGGCGATGCGAGGCCGCCCCGATACGCTCGAATGGGTGGAGGCAGGCATCCGCCACAACCCGTTCCACCCAGCCTGGTACAATGCCGATCTCGGCGTCGCCCTCTATTGCCTCGGCCGCTATGCCGAAGCGGCGCAGGCCCTGAAGCGGCTGCCCGACCGGTGGCAATGGTCGAATGCGCGGCTGGCCGCCTGCTACGCCCATCTCGGCCGGTTGGAGGAGGCGCGGGTCGAGGCGGCGAACGTGCTGCGGCGCAATCCGGATTTCTCGATCGCCGAGTTCCTTCGCACCAGCATCCTGCTCGAGCGCCAGGAGGACCGGGAGCATCTCCGCGACGGGCTGATCAAGGCGGGGCTGCCGGAATAGAGGCTCAAGCCTGGCGCGGCTCCGCAGTGTCGATCACCTCGAAATGCTCGACCTCCGGGTCGAAGCGGGTCAGGAAGTCCCGGTCGCGCGGATAGTAGCGGGCGCGGCCATACTCCTCGCCGGCGAAGGCCTTGATCGCGTCCACCGACTCCCAGAGCGTCAGGGTCAGGAACTCGACCTCCCCGCCCTTGTCCTGGCACAGCAGCCAGACGCCGCGGTTGCCCGGGGTGTTGGCATAGTCGCCGAGGCCGGTCTCCCGCAGATAGGCGACATAAGCGTCCTTCTTCGCCTTCGGCACCGGGCCGCGCCACATCCGTGCGATCATGTCGGATCCTCCTGGGTAAGGTCGAGGCGGACGATCGGCCGGGTCGGGCTGCGCCGCGCCACCTCGCGAAAGCCGAGGTCGAGGAAGGGCTGCAGCACGCCGGTGTAGATCTCGCCCGATCCCAGCGGCCGCGCCGCGTCGATCGGATAGGCCTCGAGCGCCGGGGCGCCGCGCGACCGGGCCAGCCGCGCCGCCGCCGCGACCAGCGGGCGCAATAGGCCGGTGCGGCGATGCGACTTGGCGGTCACGAAGCAGGTGACCGACCAGACCGGCAGATCATCGACCGGAGCGAGGTTGCGCGACCGGGCCAGGCGCGGCTGCTCCGCGCGCGGGGCGACGCCGCACCAGGCGACGGGCCGGCCGTCGCGATAGCCGACCAGCCCCAGCGTCTCGCCGGCCTCGACCAGGTCGCGGAACAAAGCGCGGTTGCTGCCGTCGCGGGTGCCGGCGTTGTAGTCCGGCCGCTTCCGGCGCCAGAAGGCGCACCAGCAGCGGCCGGCATCGGCACAGCCGGCGAACACGGTCTCGACGTCGCCGAGCCGCTCCGGCGCCACCGGCCGGCAATCGAGCGTCGTGTCGCGATCGTCCTTGGGCATATCCTAACCCCTGAGCGGGTTGAATCGACGATGCCGGGCTTGCCCCGGTCCAGTCAACCGCTAGGATGGTCGGGCGATGCAGACCCAGGCCCCCTCCTACGCGGTGCGGCCGCCGAAACGAATCGGCGGCTCGCTCAGCCTCGACTTCATCAACACCGAGGCGTGGCGCGGCGACGTGCCCCAGCGCGGCGAAAGGCTGACCGGCTATGGCGAGCTGGCGCTGTGGGCCGGCCATGTGGGCATCGTCGACCGGGCCGGGACCAGGCGGCTGGCGCAGGAGGCGACGGAGCGCCCGGAGGCCGCCGCCGCGGTGCTGGCGACGGCGCTGCGCCTGCGCGCGGCGCTGGGCCGGATCCTGACCGCGCCGGCCGTGGCCTCGGCGGAGGATCTCGCCGAGCTGAACGCCGTGCTGACCCGGGCCCCGACCCGCACGGGCCTGGCGCCGGCCAAATCCGGCTTCGCCTGGACCGTGACCGAGACCGACCCGCTGGAGCAGCCGCTGTGGCCAGTGGTGTGGGATGCGGCCGAGCTTCTGGTCTCCGGCCGCGCCGAGCGGGTCGGCAGCTGCTCCGACCCCGACTGCGCCTGGGTGTTCCTCGACACCTCGCGCAACCTCAGCCGGCGCTGGTGCTCGATGGCCGATTGCGGCAACCGGCACAAGGCGCGCCGGCACTATGAACGGAGTCGCGCGCCCTAACCGATAGTGGCCCGCAGGATCTTGCCCTGGGCGTCGACCTCGACGGTCAGCCGGTCGGCGCGGAAGTCCATAGTCACCATTTCGCCCGGCCGCACGGTCCGCAGCATCAGGCCCTTGAGCTTGTCGAGCTCGGCCTGGGACACGGACGGCTCGGTGTCGGCCGGCGCGGCGGCCTGGCTGCGGGCGCAGGCGGCGGCGAGGCCGCCGGCGGCACCGGCCACGGCGAGACCGAGGAGATGGCGGCGGGAGGATTCGGGGCTCATGGGCGGCTCCGTGGGTTTCGTGGTCCGCTCCCTGATCGTCGACAAAAAAGGCGACGTCGTGACGCGGTTTACCTTCCAGCAAGGGGAAGCTTCAGGCTGCGGTCGATGCCGTCAAGTCGAGGATTCGATCGTGATCACCCGCCGCCGCTTTCTGTCCGGTGTCGCCGCCAGTGCTGTTCTGGCCGGCGCCCTGCCCCGGCTTGCCCGCGCCGCCGCACCGGCCGCGCTGACCGTCACCACCCGCAGCCTCGACGTCGGCGGTCGGGCCGCGACGGTGTTCGGCATCACCCAGCCGGATGGCGGCCTGCGCGCCGTCGCCGGCGGGGATTTCCGGGTGCGCCTGACCAATGCGCTGAACGAGCCGACGCTGGTGCATTGGCACGGGCTGACCCCGCCGTGGCGCCAGGACGGGGTGCCGGGCGTGACCCAGGACCCGCTGCCGGCGGGCGCCGGCTTCGACTACGACTTCCCGCTGGCGCGGCCGGGCACCAACTGGATGCACTCCCATCTCGGCCTGCAGGAGCAGGGCCTGCTGGCGGCGCCGCTGATCGTCGCCGACCCGGCCGAGGCCGGGCTGGACGAGCAGGAGGTGGTGCTGATGCTGCATGATTTCAGCTTCCGCGACCCGGCCGAGATCATGGCCGGGCTGCGTGGCAGCCAGGGCATGGCCGGGATGGACCACAGCGGCCACTCCATGGGCTCGATGCAGCCCATGCCGGGGATGCAGCACGACATGCCGGGCATGGCGATGCCGGGCGGCATGGCGATGGACCTGAACGACGTCGAATACGACGCCTACCTGGCCAATGATCGTACGCTGGCCGACCCCGAGGTGGTGCGGGTCGAGGGCGGCGGCCGGGTGCGGCTGCGCATCATCAACGGCGCGGCGGCGACCAACTTCCACATCGATCTCGGCGCGGCCGAGGGCACGTTGATTGCGGTCGACGGCATGGCGGTGGCGCCGGTGACGGGCCGGCGCTTCCCGATCGCGGTCGCCCAACGGCTCGACATCCGCCTGACCATCTCGGCCGGCCAGGCCCTGCCGGTGCTGGCGCTGCGCGAGGGCGACCGGCAGCGCACCGGGCTGGTGCTGGCCGCCCCCGGCGCCAACGTCGCCCGTATCACCGATCTCGGCGAGGATAAATCGGCGCCACTGGACCTCGCCCTGGAAGCGCAACTGCAGGCGACCGAGCCGCTGGCCGCCCGCGCGGTGGACCGGACCATCCCGGTTGTGCTGGCCGGCGACATGGCGAGCTATGTCTGGACCCTGAACGGCAAGGTTCATGGCCAGGATTCGCCGCTGATGGTGCGCCAGGGCGAGCGGGTGGCGATCGCGATGACCAATCCGTCGATGATGGCGCATCCGATGCATCTGCACGGCCATCATTTCCAGGTGGTGGCGATCGACGGGAAAGCTCTGTCCGGCGCCCGGCGCGACACGGTGCTGGTGCCGCCAGGCAAGACCGTGACCGTCGCCTTCGACGCCGACAACCCCGGCCGCTGGTCCTTCCACTGCCACCACCTGTACCACATGGAGAGCGGCATGATGACGACGGTGGAGTATGAGGGCGTCAGCTAAGCCCCTTCCGCCACCTCGGCCTGCAGCCACTGGCGGAACAGGCGGATCTTGCGGAGCCCGCCCTGCCCCGGCGCGTGCAGCAGGTAATAGGCGCTGGCGGGCCGCATGGTGTGGCCGATCGGCTGGACCAGGCGGCCGGCGGCCATGTCGGCGCGGGCCAGGAACAGGGGCAGCAGCGTCAGCCCCATGCCGGCGGCGGCTGCCTCGGCCAGCATGAAGAAATGTTCGAAGCCGGGGCCGCCCGAGATCTCGGGTGGCCCCAGGCCGAGCGAGGCGAAATATTCTGCCCAGGCGGCGGGCCGTGTGGTGTGGACCAGGAGGCGGTGGTCGCGCAGATCGGCCGGCGCCGCGATCGGGCGCCGGCGCAGCAGATCGGGGGCGCAGAACACGCCGACCGTCTCCTCCATCAGCAGCGTCGCCTCCGCCCCCGGCCAGCCGCCGGTGCCGTTGCGCAGCGCCAGGTCGACCGGGTCGGCGCCGAAATCGATCAACTCCTCCGAAGCCGACAGGTCGACCTGGATGTCCGGATGGCGCTCATGGAACCGCGGCAGCCGCGGCACCAGCCAGCGCAGCGCGAAGGTCGGCAGCACGCTGAGCGACAGGATGCCTTCGCGCTCCGGCCGCCGCAGGGCGCGGGTGGCGGCGCCGATCTGCGCCAGGGCGTCGGTGATCCGGGCGTGATAGGCGGCGCCGGCGGGGGTCAGCTCGATGCCGCGGCCGACCCGGCGGAACAGGGGTGTGCCGAGCTCGACCTCCAGCGCCTGCACGGCGCGGCTGACCGCGCCCTGGGTCACCCCCAGCGCCGCGGCCGCCGCGGTCAGGTTCAGGTGCCGCCCGGCCGCGGCGAAGCTGCGAACTCCGTTCAGCGACGGGAGGCGGTATTCATGATCCGAGCTCATTGATCCGAGCCTCTTTCTCGATTGTCCGGCCACGACTCTCCGCTTAGACCCTGCCGCGGCGCAAGTGGCGCCGGATAATGTCCAGCAAGGATCCATGAGAATGCTGTCGCCCTTTCACATCGCCTTCCCTGTGCGCGACCTGGCCGCCGCCCGCCGGTTCTACGGCACCGTTCTCGGCTGCCCCGAGGGCCGCAGCTCCGACAGCTGGATCGATTTCGACCTGTATGGCCACCAGATCGTCGCCCATCTGAAGGCGGCACCGGCGGAAGAGGATGCGACGCACCACAACCCGGTCGACGGTCATGACGTGCCGGTGCCGCATTTCGGCGTGGTGCTGGAGATGGCCGACTGGGAGGCCCTGGCCGAGCGGCTGAAGGCGGCGGGCACCCGCTTCGTGATCGAGCCCTATGTCCGCTTCAAGGGCCAGGTCGGCGAGCAGGCGACGATGTTCTTCCTCGATCCGTCCGGCAACGCGCTGGAGTTCAAGGCCTTCGCCGATCGGGGCCAACTCTTCGCCAAGTGACGGGCGGGCTCGGCCGGTCTCACGACCAGGGCCCGAACCGGACCAGCAGGATGACCAGGGCCAGCACGACGATCCCGGCGAGGAAGATCAGCCGCCGGGCCAGGCTGCGCAGGATGATCTCGCGCTGACGCGCCCACCGATCCGCCATGCATCCCTCGCTTGTTCCCCCGGGGCAAACGAGGGATGGCAGAGGACCGTTCCGATCAGCCTTCGACCAGCCCCTCGGCCCGCCAGCGGGCGAGGTAGGCGTCTATGATGGCGTCCAGCCGCACCTTGCCGAAGCTGTCGTCATGGCCGGCATGGACCATCGTCACCGGCAGCGAGCGCAGCAGGGCGAAGGAGCGGGCATAGTCGCCGATGTCCATGCCCGGGCCGCGATACAGCAGCGGGCCGTCATAGATCACATCGCCGGCGAACAGCGTGCCGGTCGCCTCCTCGAACAGGGCGATGCTGCCGGGCGAATGGCCGGGCACATGCAGCACCCGGAAGCGGCGGTCGCCGAGATCCACCACCTCCCCCGCCGCGATCCGCCGGGTCGGCTCGGCGCCCTGCAGGGCATAGCCGCGCAGGTCGTAGCCGGCATGGGGCACGGCGGTGACCAGGGCTGGCCCGAGCGGCGGGTAGCCCGCGTCCAGGAAGCGCTGCCGCGCCTCGGCCGGGATCTGGTCGGAGATCAGCGTGCCGGGCCGCGGCCGGGCCAGCGCCCCGGCCTCGAGCGGATGCACCCAGCGCTGCTCGAACTCATGGATCGCGCCGATGTGATCGGCATGGGTGTGGGTGGCGAAGGCGATCGTCTCGCGCCCTTCGAACAGCTCGGGGAAGGCCGGCCGCAGCGGCGCCACGCCGAGGCCGCCATCGACCAGCAGGTCGCGGTCGCGGCAGCGCAGATGCCAGATATTGGCCCGCATCAGCACATCGGTGTGCGGCTCGACGATCAGCGTCAGGCCGCCGCCCATATCGCGCTTGCGGAACCATTCGGCGGCCACGGGCAGGTCAGCCATGGAGTCCTCTCAGGAGATCGGGCCGGTGGCCGGCGGGTCGAGCAGCGGCGCCACCACGGCGCGGGTCTCGGCGCTGCGCAGCACCGGCACGATCTCGAAGCTCACCCCGGTGCCGCGCCAGTGCAGGACCCATTGCTGCAGCAGAGCGAGATCGTCGCATTCCATCAGCTGGAAGCAGCGGTCGCAATTCGACTCGACCCAGCTGTCGACATAGGTCAGCCCCTCGGGCAGGCCGCGGCCGGCGTCGCGCAGATGGCGATAGGCCGCCACCGGGTCACGGTTGGCGAAATGCTCGATGATCATGAACAGCACAGCCTGGCCTCCCCGCCGTTGTCCGGCGCTAGCGGATTCAGTCCGTGCCTTCCCAATAATCCATCACCGCCGACTTGCGATAGCCCTCGCCGGTCAGCCGCACGCTGACCCGCCCGGTTTCCGGGAATACGGCGACGTCATGCGGGTTGTTCTCGCCGATCAGGATGTAGCGGCAGGGCTTGTCGGTGTGGTTGACCAGGCAGTGTCCGACCTTCTGCCCGGCCGGGAAGCAGACATAGTCGCCGGGCTTCACCGGATAGGAGCGGTCGCCGAGCCGGACCGTCAGCTCGCCCTCGAGGATGAAGACATGCTCCTCCTCCAGCAGGTGGTAGTGCAGCAGGTTGGACTGCTTGCCGGGTGGCAGCTCCTCATAGGCCACGCCGACATGGCTGCCGCCGCCGAATTTGCTGAGCACCCGGAACCGGCTGCCGAGCCGGCCGCGGTCAAATTCCTCCCATGGCACCCGCTCGACGGGGAACGGCTCGGAGATGCCTTCGGCGTTGATCGAAGATGAGTCGGTCATGGCGGCCTCCCTGGCTTGGCCGATGGGAAGGTCCAGCCTAGTGCCGGGTGCCCGCCGGCGGCGAGCCAGCCGCCAGGAACGCGGCGCGGGCCCTGGCGACCCGCCGGGCCCGCTCGGCCTCGAGCGTCTCGCGCCGGCGACGGTACTTCTCCCGGAGCCTGGCGGACTGGGCGATCGCCCGGGTCACCTCATCGGCGAGGCGCAGGAAGCTGTCCGCCGTCTCCAAAAGCTTGTCGGGATCCTTCGACAGCGCCTCTGCCGCCGCCATGCCCGTCTCGGCCACCTCATGCAGCGCATCGATCTGCCGCTTGAGCCGGACCAGCTCCGGATCGGTGGCGAGGACGAAGGCGGCGGCGAATTCGGAGAAGGGCGGCTTGTTCATGGAACATATCATGAACACAACCTGATGCGCCGTCAAGTGCATTCTATCGGCCTTACCCGGCCGCCGCCGCCCGCCGCGCCGGCCACAGCCGCCAGCCGAGCGTCACAGCCAGGCTGGCCAGGGCGATCAGCCCCATCCCGGCCGCCTGGGCCAGCCCGAGCTGGTGGCCGTAGACCAGCCAGTCGGCCAGGATCGCCGAGGCCGGGTAGACGAAGGCCAGCACCGCGATCACCGGCGTCGGCAGCTTCGGATAGGCGGCGTACATCAGCACATAGACCAGGCCGGTGTGGACGATGCCGAGCCCGGCCAGCCAGCCCCAGGGTCCGGGCGCCGCGGGCAGGTCCGCGACGCCGACGAAGGGCGCCAGCAGCACGATGCCGGTGGCGGCATGGATCATCGCGGTCAGATGCGGCCGCACCCCGCGCAGCGCCTTGGTCGAAAGCACCGTGCCGGTGTAGAGCAGCGAGGCCAGCACGGCCAGGCCGGCGCCGAGCAGCCGCCCGGGCTCCGCCCCGTCGCCGCCGATGCCGGTGGCCAGGGCCAACCCGGCGAAGGCGATGCCGATCCAGCCCAGCTTCTGGCCGCTGAGCCGCTCGCCGAACAGCACCGCCCCGGACAGCACCACCCAGAAGGGTTGGACATGGTAGACGATGGTGGCGAAGGCGATCGAGGTGTGGCGGATCGCGGCGAAGAACGCGACCCAGTTCAGCACGATGCAGACGCCGCCGAACAGGATCAGCGCCCATTGCCGCGGCGCCAGGCGCAGGTCGCGCAGCCAGCCGCGGGCCGCACAGAAGGCCAGCAGGACCAGCGCGCCGAAGACGCAGCGGAAGAACACCGCGTTGACCGGCCCCTGCCCCGATTCCTCCATGAACACGCCGACGGTGCCGACCACCGCCATGCCCAGAGCGAGCTGCAGGATCCCCGTCCGCCGCTCCGCCGCCTCGATGCCGCCCATGGTCGCCTCCTGGAGTCCGTGGAGAAAGGCTGGGCCCGCCCCGAGCTTCAATCAAACGAATAGATTTGAAGCTGTCGATCAATTGGATTTATGCTGAAGCCATGGACAGACGCCTCGATCTCGACGTGCTGCGGACTCTGGTGGCGATCGCCGAGGGCGGCAGCTTCAGCCTGGCCGCCGCGCGGGTCGGGCGCACCCAGTCGGCCGTCAGCATGCAGGTGCGGCGGTTGGAGGAGGCGGTCGGCAAAAGGCTGTTCGACCGCAGCAGCCGTCAAGTCGCCTTGACACATGCCGGCGAGAGCCTGCTGGGCCACGCCCGGCGCATGCTGCGGCTGGAGGAAGAGGCCTGGGCGGCGCTGGTCGAGCCCGACCTGCGCGGCCGGGTCCAGCTCGGCATCCCCGACGACTACGCCTATTCGCTGCTGCCGCCGATCCTGTCGCGGTTCGCCGCCAGCCATCCCCAGGTCGAGGTCGAGCTGACCTGCGAGCAGACCACCTTCCTGGACCGGCGCCTGGCCGCCGGCGAGATCGACCTGGCGGTGATCACCCGAGGACCGGGCCGCGACGGCGAACTGCTGCGGCGCGAGCCGCTGGTCTGGTTCGGGTCGCCCGACCACGACCCGCAGTTGGAGGAGCCGCTCCCAGTGGCGCTGTACGAGCCCGGCTGCGTCGCCCGCGGCGTCACGCTGGAGGCGCTGGCGGCGACGCAGCGGCCCTACCGCATCGCCTATTCCAGCCCCAGCCTGGTCGGCCTGCTGGCCGTGGTCCAGGCCGGCTTGGCCGTGGCGGTGGTGGTGGGCTGCAGCCTGCCCGCCGGGATGCGGGTGCTGGGCGAGCGCGACGGGCTGCCACCCCTGCCGGCGCTGGAGATCGCCCTGGCCTGGGGCGCCCGGCCGCGGACCCCGGCAGTGGTCCGGCTGGCCGAGCAGATCCACGACGCGGTGGGTCGGCCGGAGGCCATCGCGGCGTGACAGCCGGTCACTGAACCGTCCATTCCGCGATGGTCTCAAGGCACGATTGTCCCGATTGCGGGTTGATGATGCAATCCGCGGGCTCGCTCCGCTGACCGAGGGGGATCGGATGCGTCGTTTCACCGGGCTGATCGTGGTCGTCGTCCTGGTCGTGCTGGTCGCGGTCTGGGGCGGCAGCGCCTATAACCGCTTCCTGGCCGGCGACGAGACCGTCAAGGCCGCCTGGTCCGAGGTGCTGAACCAGTATCAGCGCCGGGCCGACCTGGTGCCGAACCTGGTCAAGACCGTGCAGGGCTACGCCAACCAGGAGAAGGACGTGCTGACCCAGGTGACCGAGGCCCGGGCGAAGGTCGGCAGCATCCAGGTGACGCCGGAGACGCTGAACGACCCGGCGGCGCTGCAGAAGTTCCAGGCGGCCCAGGGCGAGTTGTCCTCGGCTCTGTCGCGGCTGCTGGTGGTGACGGAGAACTACCCGCAGCTGAAATCCGACGCGCTGTTCCAGGACCTGATGACCCAGCTGGAAGGCACCGAGAACCGAATCGCCACGGCGCGCAACCGCTCGATCCAGGCGGTGCAGGACTACAATGTCAGCGTCCGCCGCTTCCCCGGCACCCTGATCGCCGGCGTGCTCGGCTTCAGCGCCAAGCCGAATTTCAGCGTCGAGAACGAGGCCGCGATCTCGACCGCGCCCAAGGTCGATTTCGGGACCTCGCCGGCGCCGAAGCCCTGAACATGGCCGCGGTGCTGCGCCGGCTGGCCCTGACGGCCTGGCTGCTGGTCCTGGCCGTTGTCCCGGCGGCGGCGCAGCAGCCGGTCGCCGTGCCGCAGCTGAGCGCGCACGTGACCGACCTGACCGACACCCTGTCCGCCGCCGAGCGGCAGGCGCTGGAAGGCAAGCTGGCGGCGGTCGAGCAGCGCAAGGGCGCGCAGATCGCCATCCTGATGGTGCCCACCACCGGCGCCGACACCGTCGAGCAATATGCCAGGCGGGTGTTCGACCAGTGGAAGCTGGGCCGCAAGGGCGTCGACGACGGGGTGCTGCTGCTGGTCGCCAAGAACGACCGCACAGTGCGGATCGAGCCCGGCTACGGGCTGGAGGGCGCGATCCCCGACATCACCGGCGGCCGCATCGTGCGCGAGCAGATCACCCCGGCCTTCCGCCAGGGCGACTTCGCCGGCGGCCTGGGCGCGGCGGTCGACAGCCTGATCCGGCTGATCGACGGCGAGGCGCTGCCGCCGCCCCCGCCGGAGAGCCGGGGCGAGGCACCGCAGGACGTCTTCCAGATCGTCATCCTGGCGATCCTGGTCGGCGCCGCCGTCCGCGCCGGGTTGCGCGCCATCGGGCTGCCGATGCCGCTGCCGGCCGGCGGCAGCGCGCTGGTCGCCGGCGGCCTCGGCTGGGGCCTGTCCGGGATGATCTTCTTCGGCGCGTTCTGCGCCATCGGCGCGGTGATTCTGGGCGGCATCGGCGGCAGCTTCGGCGGGCCGGGCGGCGGCTTCAGCACCCGTCGCGGCTCCGGGGGCTTCGGGGGCGGGTTCGGCGGCGGCTCCGGTGGAGGGGGCTTCGGCGGCGGGTCGAGAGGCGGGTCGGGCGGCGGCTCTGGCGGCGGAGGGTTCAGCGGCGGCGGCGGATCGAGCGGAGGCGGCGGTGCGTCCGGAAGCTGGTAAGATGCTCAGACGGTTTCGCCCCGTCGCAGAATGGCACGGCCACCGGCTGCTGCGCCGGCATTTCGGGCCGGCGGTGATGGCCCGTCTGCACGAGGCGATCCGCGGCGCCGAGCGCCGGCACCTGGGCGAGATCGTGATCGCGGTCGAGGCCGCGGCCCCACCGCATCTCCGCGACAGCCGCACACGTGCGCTGGAGGTGTTCGGCCGGCTGCGGGTCTGGGACACGGCGCAGGCGACCGGCGTGCTGCTGTACCTGCTGCTGGCCGATCACCGGATCGAGATCGTCGCCGACCGCGGCGTCACAGCCAAGGTCGACGATGCGGTGTGGCCGCGGATCTGCGCCGCGCTGCGCGACCGATTCCAGGCCGGGCGGTACGAGGAGGGCGTGCTGGAGGCGCTGGCCGCGATCGACGCCGAACTGCTGCGGGCCTGGCCGGCGGCGCCCGGCGAGGCCAATCCGGAGGAGCTGCCGGACGGGCCGGTTATCCTGTGAAGGGTGACAGGGTCGTGCAACGGCGCTTGTGAAAGCCGCACCGCCTATGATACGCCCGGCCTACTGATTCCGGGAGCAGCGACGCGTGACGGCGATCCAGTCGGACCGGCCGACGGTCCTTATCCTCAACGGCCCCAATCTCAACATGCTGGGCGTGCGCCAGCCCGAGATCTATGGCCGCGACACGCTCGCCGACATCGAGCAGGCCTGCGCCGACGAGGCCGAGCAGATCGAGCTCGAGATCGACTTCCGGCAATCGAACCACGAGGGCGAGCTGGTCACCTGGATCCAGGAGGCCCGCACCGCCCATGACGGCATCATCGTCAATGCCGGCGCCTACAGCCACACCTCGGTCGCCATCCTCGACGCGCTGAACGCGGCGGAACTTCCGGTGATCGAAGTCCATCTCTCCAATATCTTCCGCCGCGACGCGTTCCGGCACCATTCCTATGTCTCGCTGGCGGCGACCGGGGTGGTGTGCGGACTGGGCGTGCATGGCTATCTGCTGGCCCTGCAGGCGATGGCGCGGCTCCTTGAAACCGACCGGTGAAGACCAGATGAGCACCTTCAGCCTCGATCCCGAATTCGTCCGCAGCCTGGCCAAGCTCCTCGACGAGACCGGCCTGACCGAGATCGAGTTCTCCGAGGGCGACCGCCGCATCCGGCTGAACCGCCAGCCGGCGCCGGTGACGACCTATGCCGCGCCGATGGCCGGCCCGGTCGCCGCTACCGCCGCGGCCCCCGCCGCCGCCCCGGCGACGCCGGCCGGACCGCCGAAGAACGCCGTGACCTCGCCGATGGTCGGCACCGTCTACCTGTCGCCCGAGCCCGGCGCCGCCGCCTTCGTCAAGGTCGGCGACAAGGTTCCCGAGGGCGCGACGCTGCTGATCGTCGAGGCGATGAAGGTGATGAACCCGATCCGCAGCCCGCGCTCCGGCACCATCGGCGCGATCCTGGTCGAGGACGGCCAGCCGGTCGAGTTCGCCGAACCCCTCGTCGTGATCGACTGATGTTCGAGAAGGTCCTCATCGCCAATCGCGGCGAGATCGCGCTGCGCATCCATCGCGCCTGCCGCGAGATGGGCATCCGCACCGTGGTCGTGCACTCCACGGCCGACAGCGACGCCATGGCGGTGCGCCTGGCCGACGAGGCGGTCTGCATCGGCCCGCCGGCGGCGCGCGACAGCTACCTCAACATCCCGGCCCTGCTCTCCGCCGCCACCATCACCGGCTGCGACGCGATCCACCCGGGCATCGGCTTCCTGGCCGAGAACGCCCGCTTCGCCGAGATGGTGGAGGAGCACGGCTTCGCCTTTATCGGCCCGACCGCGCAGCACATCCGGGTGATGGGCGACAAGATCGCCGCCAAGGACGCGGTCAAGGCCGCCGGCCTGCCGGTCGTCCCCGGCTCCGACGGCGCCGTCGACACGGTCGAGGAGGCCCAGGCGCTGGCCCGCGGCATGGGCTATCCGGTGCTGGTCAAGGCCACGGCGGGCGGCGGCGGCAAGGGCATGAAGGTCGCGCTGACCGATGCCGAGCTGCCCGAGGCCTACAGCATGGCCCGCAACGAGGCCCGCGCCGCCTTCGGCAATGACAGCGTCTATGTCGAGAAGTATCTCGACCATCCGCGCCACATCGAGATCCAGCTGCTGGCCGACACCCATGGCAACGTGGTGCATTTCGGCGAGCGCGACTGCTCGATCCAGCGCCGGCACCAGAAGGTGATCGAGGAGGCCCCCTCGCCTGCCCTGAACGCCGAGGAGCGCGCCTTCATCGGCGGCCTGGCGGCGGAGACGGCGCGCAAGCTGGGCTATCGCGGCGTCGGCACGATGGAGTTCCTGTACCAGGACGGGGAGTTCTACTTCATCGAGATGAACACCCGGCTGCAGGTCGAGCACCCGATCACCGAGGAGATCTCGGGCATCGACCTGGTGCGCGAGCAGATCCGCGTCGCCACCGGCGCGCCGCTCGGCTACGGCCAGGCCGACATCGAGTTCCAGGGCCACGCCATCGAGTGCCGGATCAACGCCGAGGATCCGGAGACCTTCACCCCCTCCCCCGGCCGGATCGACGGCTACCACGCGCCGGGCGGGTTGGGCGTGCGGGTCGACAGCGCGATCTATGACGGCTATCGCATCCCGCCGCATTACGACAGCCTGATCGCCAAGCTGATCGTGCGCGGCAGCACCCGCAACGAATGCCTGATGCGGCTGCGGCGGGCGCTGGAGGAGTATGTCATCGACGGGGTGAAGACCACCCTGCCGCTGCACGCCCGGCTGATCGCCGAGCCGGACTTCATCAACGGCGACTACGACATCCGCTGGCTCGAGCGGCTGATGGCGAAGTAAGGCAGCGGCCTGAATTCAGCCCAATTCGGGGAGTACTGGTGCATGCACTCCCGGGCAGCCGCGCCCGGGGATGGCGATCGGGGGGAAGCGATCGCTGTCGCAGGCCGGACTCCCGGCCTGCGGGTCTGGTGCCGCCCCGTTATGCGAGGAGATACAGATGAGCGTGTTTCGTGCTTCGACGGCGGCGGCCCTGGTCGCGCTGATGTCCGCCCCGGCCTTTGCGGCCGACGTCCCGTCCGACCCGGTCGAGCGTTGCAAGGGCCTGCTGACCCTCGCCCCGGCCGATTCGCCGATGCACAATGCCGAGGTCGGCTCGGTCGAATCCTTCGGCGAGTCCGGCTGCAAGTTCACCGACCTGAAGATGGTCGAGCCGGCCGACAAGGTGGCCGCGGGCAAGACCCCGACCACGGTGACGATCGACGAGCTCAGCTTCGACAAGCTCGATTTCGCCAAGGCCTATGAGGGCAAGCCGTCGGACACGCTGACGGGGCAGGCCACGGGCATCTCGATCGACAACCCCGAGGTCAAGGCCGTCCTCGGCGAGGAGCCGTTCGACGTCGCGATCGACTACGCGCTCGACGCCGCCACCAAGCAGTTCACGCTGACCGAGTTCCAGCTCAGCGGCGAGTCGCTCGGCGAGATCTCGCTGGATGGCGCGCTGGACGGCATCGACGCGGCCAACCCGGCGGCCGCGGCCGACCCGATGCAGCTGATGGGCACGGCCTCGCTGCGCAAGATCAAGCTGCATTTCGAGAACAAGGGCATCATCGACAAGGTGATCGCCTTCGCGACCGCCCAGGGCGAGGACCCGAAGACCGCGATCGAGCAGGGCAAGAGCCAGGCCGTGCTCGGCATGGCGGCGCTGTCGGCGATCGGCGTGCCTGAGGCCGCGGTGAAGAGCCTGATGGCCTTCGCCCAGGACTTCCCGGCGCCGAAGGGCCCGCTGACCATCTCGGTCGACCCGGTCACGCCGGTGCCGCTGGCGCAGCTGGCCACGATCAAGCCGGGCGAGGCCGCGTCGATGGACCTGGTCAAGAGCCTGAACGTCGCCGTCAGCTACTGACCGGCGCTCAAAGCGTGATGTGAAGCAATGGCCGGGGCGGCAACTCCCCGGCCATTGTCGTTGGGAGGCATCGTGACCCCGTTTCGACACCTTGTCCTGGCCGGGATCGCTGTCTGCATCGCCCTGCCCGCCTGGGCCGCCCCGGTCCCGGCGGACCCGGTGCAGCGCTGCCGCGACCTGATCCCGATGATCCGGGCGACCGAGGAGGCCCCGGCGGTCGGCAAGGTGACGCCGGTCGGCGAAACCGGCTGCCGCTATGCCGACCTGAAGATCACGATCAGCCAGTACCAGGGCTGGGTGGTGGGGTCGCTGACCGTCGACCGGATCGACTTCAAGCGCTTCTACACCGACCGCATGCCGATCACCCTGTCGCTACGCGCCGAGGGCATCCGCTTCTTCGCGCCGGCCATGCCGGCGGCGAGCGCCTATCAGATGAATCTGGTCCAGAAGCCGGTCGAGGTCTCGTTCGACTACGACTACGACGCGGCCACCAATGTCCTGACCATCCGGGACGCCACCTTCCGCGGCGAGAGGATCGGCCACATCACCGTCACGGCGGCGCTGCGCGGGCTCAACCTCGACAAGGTGGCCGCAAACCAGGTGCCGGAGCCGGAGACCTTGGCTGGGCTGTCGCTGCAGTCCCTGACCGTGGATTTCGACAACCAGGGCATGCTCGAGGGCTATGCCCTGCTGCCGGCGCTGACCGCCCTGCCGAATGGCGAGACCGATCCCGAGGGCGCGGTCGCCGCGGCCAAGATGCAGGCGATGGCCGGGCTGGTGGTCCTGGCCGCGGCCGGTGTGCCGCCAGGGTCGGTGGACGCCATCGGCCGCTTCATCCAGGCCATGCCGCAGCCGCGCGGGCCGTTCCGGCTGTCGGTGGCGCCACAGCCGCCGGTCGCCCTCGCCGAGCTGGCGGGACTCGAATCCGGCGATCCGGCCAGGCTGGCGGCGTTGGTGAAGCGGCTGAACCTGACCGCCAGCTACTGAGCCGCGCCGTCACGGCCGGACCAGGCCGAACACGCCGCGCACCGCGTCCAGGACCTGCGCCGCCTGCTGCCGCGCCGCCTCGGTGCCGCGGCGCAGCACGGCGCGGACCTCGCCAGGATCGCGCGCGAGCTGCGCCCGGCGCTCGCGGATCGGGCCCAGCAGCGCCTCCAGCACCTCCTCCAGCCGGCGCTTCACGACGATGTCCGGCAGCCCGCCGGCACGGTACTGGCGCTTGAGATCGGCCACAGCCGCCGGATCGGGATCGAAGGCGTCGAGATAGGCGAAGACGACATTGCCCTCGACCTTGCCCGGGTCCTCGACCCGGAGATGGCCGGGATCGGTGTACATGCGGCGGATCTTGGTGCGGACGGTGTCGGCGTCGTCGCGCAGATCGATGGCGTTTCCGGCGGACTTGCTGGCCTTGCCCTGGCCGTCCAGCCCCGGCAGCCGCGGCGTGGTCGACAGCAGGATGCGCGGCTCCGGCAGCACCGCGGCGCCGGCCAGCCGGTTGACGGCACGCACGATCTCCACCGTCTGCTCCAGCATCGGCGCCTGGTCGGCCCCGACCGGCACCAGCGTCGCCGCCACCGCGGTAATGTCTGCCGCCTGGCTGACCGGATAGCACAGGAAGCCGGCCGGCAGGTCGCGGGCGAAGCCGCGCTGGCGGATCTCGTCGCGCACCGTCGGGTTGCGCTCCAGCCGCGCCACGGTGACCAGGTTGAGGTACAGCATCGCCAGCTCGGCCATCTCCGGCACCGCCGATTGCAGCACGACGGCGCTGCGCGCCGGGTCGAGGCCGATGGCGAGGTAGTCGAGCGCGACTTCCATCACGTTGCGGCTGACCCGGCCGGGATCGGCGGCGTTGTCGGTCAGGGCCTGCAGGTCGGCGATCAGCACGAATTGCCGGCACAGGCGCTGCAGCCGCAGCCGGTTGGCCAGCGAGCCGGCGTAATGGCCGAGATGCAGCGGCCCGGTCGGCCGGTCGCCGGTCAGCACCACATCGGCCGCGGTGATCTCGGGCACCGGCGGATGCGCCAAAGCGAGGTCGGACATGGGACGAATCCTTTCGAGCAGGGAGGAAAGGCCGCTCGGATGGATCGCCGTCTCAGAACATGAAAAAGGCCGCTTCCATCGGAGCGGCCGGGGTGCAGGACAAAGCACGCAGAGCCGCCATCAGGCGCTGCGCCACCAATTCCGGAACAGGGTCGCGGGCTTCGTCATGGCCGGCACCATACAGCAGACGGGGCGCGCGGAAAAGATGGCGACGGGTGGACGCGGGCCCCGCCCTCCGCTATCGACGGGACATGAGCGCCGCGCCGCCCCATATCCCTGGGACCACGTTCCGGTCCCGGCCATGACTCGAGTCACGCCCCAGCTGTTGCTGCGCGCCTATGCCGCCGGGCTGTTCCCGATGGCGGAATCGGCCGACAGCCCGGAGCTGCACTGGTTCGACCCGCCCCGTCGCGGCATCCTGCCGCTCGACGGCGTGCATGTGCCGCGCCGGCTGGCCCGCACGGTCAAGGCCGGCCGCTTCAAGGTCACCGCCGACGAAGCGTTCCACGCGGTGATCGCCGGCTGCGCCGCGCCGGCGCTCGACCGGCCGAACACCTGGATCAACGACGAGATCGTCGCCCTCTACACCACGCTGCACCGGGCCGGCTTCGCCCACAGCGTCGAATGCTGGGACGGCGACACGCTGGTCGGCGGGCTGTACGGCGTCGCGCTAGGCGGCGCCTATTTCGGCGAGAGCATGTTCAGCCGCGCCACCGACGCCAGCAAGGTGGCGCTGGTCCATCTCGTCGCCCGGCTGCGCGCCGCCGGCTTCGCTCTGCTCGACACCCAGTTCGTCACCGACCACCTGGCCCGCTTCGGCACGGTCGAGATCGAGCGCGCCGAATATCGCCGCCGCCTTGATGACGCGCTGGCGCTGCGGCCGGACTGGGCCGGCGCCGACCCGGAGCCCGAGTTGGACCTGTTGTTGCATCGCCAGCCGGAGGAGCCATGACCGCCCTGCCCCTGCGCCGCCGGCCGGTGCCGGACGGCCCGATCGACGACGCGCTGATCCGCTTCGTCGAGGCGCATCCGGTGCCGACCACGCCGTTCGAGCCACGCTGGGGCCTGTCGCGCCTGGTACTGGGGCCTGGCAGCATCATCGACGCGGTCGATGCCGAGGGCCACCGGGTCGCCGTCGCCGCGGTGGTCGACGCCACCACCAACGACCGCAACGCCGCGATCCTGGTGCCGCTCTGCCTCCTGCCCGGCTGCGACGGGGATGCGCTGGCCGGCTTCCTGCTGGACGAGGCCGAGGCGGTCACCGCTGCCGGCCCCCGGAACCGGCTGGAGGTCGGCACCGAGGATGTCTTCGCCGGCCGCGCGGACGAGCTGCAGGCCCGCGGCTATCGCGAGGCCTACCGCATGCATGTGATGCGCCGGCCGCTGGACACCGCCCCGCCGCCAGTGCCGCCCTTGCCCGAGGGCCTGACTTGGTCGCCGCCGACCGAGGCGACGATGCGCAGCCAGCACGAGGCCGTCTGCCGCGCCATGACGCCCGTCCCCGGCGCCAGCATCCCGGATTTCGACAGCTTCGCCGCCCGCGCCCGGGCGATGCCGGAGAACCACGGCCTGATCCTGCGCGGCGACGCCGTCGCCGGCTTCCTGCGCGTGCATCCGCCGAGATCCGCCGGCGGCGAGGGCGACGTCGCCCTGATCGGGCGCCACCCGGACCATCGCGGCGGCGGGCTGGGCGACATCCTGGTGGCCGAGAGCCTGCGCCGCCTGCGCGCGGCCGGAGCCGGCACCGCGGTGCTGGAGGTCGCGGCGGTGAACGACGCCGCCCAGGCTCTCTACCGCCGCCACGGCTTCGCCGTCACCGAGACCGTCCCGGTCTATGCGAAGGATTTTGCATCCGCCGGATAGCGCTTTCCCGGCCGGCGGGCCGTGGCGACAATGCACCCGATGCTGCCGGAGTCGCCGCGATGACCTTTGCCCTCTGGATGGTCCTGGCGGCCATCCTGTTGCCCTATCTGACCGTGATGCCGGCCAAGGTGACGTCGCGGGTCGACAACCACGCCCCGCGCCGGGACATGGAGCGGCTGACCGGCTGGCAGCAGCGGCTGGACTGGGCGCACCGCAACCATTTCGAGACGTTCCCGGCCTTCGCCGCGGCGGTGATCATCGCCCAGATGCGCGGCGCACCACAGGACTGGGCCGACATCCTGGCCGGGCTGTTCGTACTGATCCGCCTGGCCTACACCGGCGCCTATGCTGCGGACCGGCCGAGCCTGCGCTCGAACCTCTGGTCGGTCGGCTTCCTCTGCATCCTCGGCCTGTTCGCGCTGGCTGCTATTGGCGGCCCGGCGGCAGCGCCGGCGGGATGATCTTCATCTCCGGCAGCGGCAACGGTGAGGCGTCCGGTACGTTCTCGTCGACCTCCTGCTGGGCCGCGGCGGCGGCCGGCGAGGTGTCGGTGCAGCTGACCACCCAGACATCGTAGACCGGGTGGTCGAGCGCCGAGACGCCGGGCGAGGACGAGAACATCCAGCCGGAAAAGACCGTGGCGGCCGGTTTGCTCGGCGGGGTGTCGGTGATCTCGAGGAACGCCGCGCTCTCCGGCGGATCCTCGGGCGGTGCCTTGCGGCAGGCGCGGACGGTGATGCCGAGCGTACCGAACTGCACCGTCTCGCCGACCTTGGCTTCGAGCGGCTGGGTCCGTGCGGTGATCTTGTCGAGGCCGCGCAGCTCGGCGATCGGCTGGTCGATCGTGGCCGCGGCCTGCGCCGCGCCCGGAAGAGACGCGGCGGCCAGCGCCGCGAGCGCGGGAAGCACGAGAAGGCTACGCATGGTCCGGATCAATTCCCCAACATGCCGCCGGTGGGCTTGCCCTGCTGCGGCGCCTGCTCCTGGCCCGGTGCGCCGGAGGCACCACCGGCGGTACCACCGGTGCTGGCGCGGTCGCCGAGCTGGCCGATGCTGAAGATTACCTGGCCGAGCAGCTGCTCCAGGCTCGGATTCGACTGGGTGTAGGCGATGGTATCGCCATCCTTCAGCCAGCCGTTCGGATCGTCCGGCCGGCCGCCAGGGCTGAGCGAGAGGCTGCGGCCGCCGAGCAGCCCGTCGCTGCTGATCGCCGCCGCGGTGTCCTGCGACAGCTTGACCGACGGGTCGATCGACAGCGAGACATCGGCCAGATAGCTCTCGGGGTTCAGCGAGACGCTGGTGACGGTGCCGACCTTGACGCCGCCGATCCGCACATCGGTGCCGGCATTCACGCCGTCGGCCTGGTTGAACTGGGCCTTGAGCGTGTAGCCCGAGGCGGAGCTGAGATTGGCGCTGGTATAGGCGAATCCCAGGAAGACCAGGGCGACGGCCAGTACGACCGCACCCATGACCGTCTCGATGACGTTCCTGTGCATCGCTGCTCCTCAGGCCAGCCCGATCACGTCGGCGTCCAGGGCTCGTAGTCGCCGGTCGCCTTGGCGCGGTGGCTGCCGCGCAGCGGATGGCCGGGCGGCAGATAGGCGTGGCCGGTCCCGGTCGGGTTGGCCTCGGGCGGCTGCTGCCACGGCCGGCGGAACGGGCTGATGTCGCCCGGCGGCTCCTTGAAGGTGTGATGCAGCCAGCCATGCCACTCCGGCGGCACGCGCGTCGCCTCGGACGTGCCGCCGTCGAACACCACCCAGCGCCTCTCGCGGCCGCCCGGGGCGACCTTGCGGCTGCGGTAGTAGCGGTTGCCGAGGGCGTCCTTGCCGACGAGTTCGCCACGCCGCCAGGTGACGAAACGAAGATAGGTGCGGAGCCCGAATTCGGTCAGATCGAAGGCCATGGATCCCAAGGACATGCCGAGTGACGGCCCCCGGCCGCCGAACGGCGCGGACTATGGCATCGCCGGCCACGTCCGTCCAGTGCATGCGCCGCCGTGCCCCGGGGCAATTTCAAGGCAGGCGATTTTGAGGCAAGCGGGCGGGCTCCGGCGCGGCGGACGGCGGTGCCGCGGCCCGCCGGCCATCCCTCGCCGCCAGGCCGATGCCGGCCGCAACCGCGGCGAGGCCCGCCAGCAGCGGCCAGCCCAGCGGCTCGCCCGGTGCCGGCGTGCCGAACAGTGCCGCCACGGGCCGGGTTGACCGTGACCGAGATCGCCACCCGCGTCGGGGTGGTGCGGCCGGGGGGCGAAGACCCAGAGGTAGAAGGTCAGGGCGCCGCCCACCACGCCGAGATACAGCATGGCGGCCCAGCCCACCGGATCCAGCGCCGGCAGCGCCGCCGGCCGGGTCAAAAGGGTGTGATAGTAATCACACTTAGTATTGATCGACGCTCAACCCGGAAGCAGCGCCCGCCCAATCAGGTTGCACCGCAGCGAAGGCGTTTATGGCGGAATTGCGACGAATTCCGGCGTTCGAGGCAGAAGCTGGGCAGAAGCGACGCCCAAATGTCAGGCAATGCAGGCCATGCATTGCTGCGGTGCGAGAAGCAGGGGTGGATGCATGGCTAAGGTAAGCGCATATATCGGCTCGTGCGATGCAACGCACACCGCGCCGCGAACCTCGCTGGACGCGGCACGTGAAGAAGGAAATGCTGAAGTGAACCTGATCAACAAGCTTGTCGCCGCCTGGGACCGTCGTCGTGCCTATGCTGCCCTGATGCAGCTCGATGACCGCCTGCTGGCCGATATCGGCATGAACCGCGGCACCATCTCCGAGCGCCTGGCGCGCGCCGCCCGCGACATCAACGTCGCCCCGGCCCCCGTCGCCGTGCTGCGCCCGACCGTGGCCGCCGCGAACGAAGATTCGGTCATCCGTCGCGCCGCGTGATCGGCTCGACCGGAGGCACCCGGTCCGTCTCCTCCCCCGGATCCGGGTCGCGAAAAACCCTGCCGAGCGCAAGCCGGCAGGGTTTTTCTTTGCCTGGACGCCGGACTTAGCGGCCGGTCCGCCCCGCGGCGCCGAAGTCGGACATCGCAGGCCGCGGCCGCACCAAAGCGGGAACCTTGCGCGGCGGATGCGGCACCTCGGCGCCCGGCATCGCCGCGTCGAACGCCTGTCGTGACCGCTCGATCGCCCCGTTGTGCTCGGTCGCCCAGGCGAACAGCGCCTTCAGCGGCTCGATCAAAGTCTGGCCGCGATCGGTCAGCGCATACTCCACCCGCGGCGGGATCGTCGGGAACACGGTGCGGGTCACCAGCCCGTCGCGCTCCAGCCCGCGCAGGGTCAAGGTCAGCATCCGCTGCGAGATACCGCCGATGGTCCGGCGCAGCTCATTGAAGCGCATCGGCCCGTCCGACAGCAACCCGACCACCATCACCGTCCATTTGTCGCCGACACGGGCCAGCACGTCGCTGATCGCCCGGCACTGGTCGCGGGCGGGGTCATGGGTGTTGCTCGGTTCCAAAAATGTGCCTCCTTGCGCGGCTCTCGGGCAGTCATCAGTTTAGCCTCAGTCACTAAATGTGACTACCCCAAGGTCCGATCAACCCCGGGGTTTCCATTGGCCGGCCGGCCCATCCCCCTGTCCCTCGACCATGAGGACCCGTTCCCGATGAGCCGAATCCTGTTCGTCACCTCCAGCCCGCGCGGCGCCGCCTCGCTGTCGACCAAGGTCGCCACCGCCCTGGTCGACCGGCTGCAGGCGCAGTCGCCGGGCGTCGTCGTCCGCCGTGATCTGGCCGCGACCCCGCTGCCCCATATCGGCGAGGATTTCCTGGCCGCCCAGGCGCTGCCCGCCGAGGCCCGCAGCCCGGCGCAGCAGGCGGCGTTGGCTTTGTCCGACACGCTGGTGCAGGAGCTGTTCGCCGCCGACACCATCGTCATCGCTTCGGCGATGATCAATTTCGGCCTCGCCTCGACGCTGAAGAGCTGGTTCGACTACCTGCTGCGCGCCGGCGTCACCTTCCGCTACGACGAGACCGGCGCGCACGGCCTGGTCACCGGCAAGAAAGTATACCTGGTCGAGGCCCGCGGCGGCGTCTATTCTGACGGACCGGCCAAGCCCTTCGACTTCCAGGAGCCCTATCTGCGCCATCTGCTCGGCTTCATCGGCGTGACCGATGTCGAGTCGATCGCGGTCGAGGGCGTCGCCTATGGCCCGGACGTGGCGGAGAAGGCCGTCGCCGGCGCGCTGGACAAGGTCTCGACGATCACGGCCCGGGCGGCGTGAACCGGGCTCCGGGATCGGTCGGAAGCGGCCGGTCCCGGACATCGAGACCCGGCCTCCGGGTGACGGTCCGATCGGTGGCGAGCGCGAAGGTCGCGGGCCTGACCCGCGGCGACAAACCGTCTGGCGGAAGCGGCCCAAGCTGCTAGCCTGCAGCCGCACACCCGATACACCGTCACCAACGGAGAGATGCATGGAATACCGTCAGCTCGGCGGATCCGGCCTCAAGGTTCCCGTGCTCAGCTTCGGCACCGCCACCTTCGGCGGCGGCAACGAGTTCTTCCAGCGCTGGGGCAGCACCGATGTCGCCGAGGCCACCCGCATGGTCGATCTGTGCCTGGAGGCCGGCGTCAATTTCTTCGACACCGCCGACGTCTACAGCCAGGGCGCGTCGGAGGAGATCCTCGGCCAGGCCCTGAAGGGCCGCCGCGACCAGGTGCTGATCTCGACCAAGGCCACCTTCGGCATGGGATCGGGCCCGAATGATGTCGGATCGTCGCGCCATCACCTGATCCGGGCCTGCGAGGCCAGCCTGAAGCGGCTGGGCACCGACTATATCGACCTCTACTTCATGCACGGCTTCGACGCGATCGCGCCGATCGACGAGACGCTGCGCGCACTCGACGACCTGACCCGCGCCGGCAAGATCGGCTATATCGGCGCCTCCAACTTCTCCGGCTGGCACCTGATGAAGGCGCTGGCGACGTCGGAGCGGTACGGTCTCGCGCGCTACGTCGCCTATCAGGGCTATTACTCGCTGATCGGCCGTGATTATGAGTGGGAGCTGATGCCCCTCGGCCTCGACCAGAAGGTCGGGCTGATGGTGTGGAGCCCGCTGGGCTGGGGCCGCCTGACCGGCAAAATCCGGCGCGGCCAGCCGGCCGGGGCGGGCCGCATCGCCTCCGGCGGCAGCGCCGGCGGACCGCCGGTCGACGACGAATACCTATACGACGTGGTCGACGCGCTCGACCGGGTGGCGCAGGAGACCGGGAAGTCCGTTCCGCAGGTGGCTCTGAACTGGCTGCTGCAGCGGCCGACCTTGGCCAATATCGTGGTCGGCGCCCGCAACGAAGAGCAGCTGAAGCAGAATCTCGGCGCCGTCGGCTGGAATTTGACTCCAGAGCAGGTGGCGCTGCTGGATGATGCCAGCCACCGCCCCCCGGCCTATCCCTACTGGCACCAGACCGGCTTCGACGAGCGCAACCCGAAGCCGACCGCCTGGACCAAGCGGGAGGGGTAAGGCCTGGCCGCAAAGCTTATGGTGTACCCTCTCCCGCCAAACGGGAGAGGGTATATATAGACGTCGTCAAGACACCGCAGTCGGCTTCGGCCGTCGGGCGCCGGTGCCGAATTCGCCCGGATGCAGCTCATGCGCACCGGCCTGCGCGCCGCCGGCGCCGATGCCAAGCGCCGGAAACAGCAGCTCGGCGACGTTGTAGGCCTCCTCCAGATGCGGGTAGCCGGAGGCGATGATGGTCTCGATGCCGAGATCCTGATATTCGCGCAGCCGGGCCGCCACCGTCGCCGGGTCGCCGACCAAAGCGGTGCCGGCGCCGCGCCGCACCAAGCCGATGCCGGCCCAGAGATTCGGGCCGACCAGCAGCCGGTCGCGCCGGCCGCCATGCAGCGCCGACATCCGCTTCTGCCCGACCGAATCCGAACCCTCGGCCAGCTTCTTCTGGGCCTCGGCGATGGCGTCGTCGGAGACGTCGCGGATCAGCCGCTCGGCCACGCGCCAAGCCTCCTCCTCGGTCTCGCGCACGATCAGATGGATGCGCATGCCGAAGCGCAGAGTGCGGCCACGCGCCGCCGCGCGCGCCTTGGCGGCCTCGATCTTCCCGGCCACCTGCTCCAAGGGCTCGCCCCAGGTCAGGTAGGTCTCGACCTGATCAGCGGCGAGGTCGAGCGCGGCGTCGGACGAACCGCCGAACCACAGCGGCGGATGCGGCTGCTGCACCGGCGGGAAGGACAGCTTGCCGCCCTGCACCTTCAGGAAGTCGCCGTCGAAATCCACCGTCTCGCCGGCCAGCAGGCCGCGCCAGATGGTCAGGAACTCCGCCGCCTGGGCATAGCGCGTGTCATGGTCGAGGAAGACGCCGTCGCCGGCCAGCTCGGCCGGGTCGCCGCCGACCACGACGTTGAGCAGCAGCCGCCCCTGGCTGATCCGGTCCAGCGCCGCGGCCTGGCGGGCGAAGAAGGCCGGCGTGGCCACGCCGGGGCGCAGCGCCACCAGGAAGCGCAGCCGCTCGGTCGCGGTGGCCAGAGCCGTGGCAGTGATCCAGGCATCCTCGCAGCCGCGGCCGGTGGGCAGCAGCACACCCGTGTAGCCGAGCCGGTCGACCGCGGTGGCGATCTCGCGCAGATAACGGAACTCGGCCGGGCGGTGCCGGTCCTGGGTGCCGAGATAGGGTCCGTCGCCGCTGGTCGGGATAAACCAGAACAGGTCGAGCGGCTTGCGGGTGTCGGACATGAGGGAAATTCCTGCTGTGGTCAGGCGCCGGTCCAGACGATGTCGCGGATGGCGATCGGAGCCGGGATCAGCCCGAGCGCGGCGAAGCGGTCGGCGATCTTCTGCTGCTGGGCGGCGATGTCCTCGGTCAGAGGGCCGATCCGGAAGGTGGCTCGGTCGACCGAGCGCTGCTCCGCCGCCAGGCTGATTCCGGTCTCGTCGGCGAAGAGCTGCGCCACCTCGGCCTTGTTGGCCTCGGCCCAGGCGCCGACATCACCCAGCGCCGCGACCAGGCTGCGCAGCGCGGCGGGGTGCTCCGAGGCGAATGCCTTGGAGGCGAGGAAGAAGGAGTTCTGCGGCTCGACATCGGCAGAGGTGGCCAGCACCTGCGCCCCCTCCTCCAGCTCGGCGATGGCAAAATACGGGTCCCAGATCGCCCAGGCGTCCAGGCTGCCGCCGGCGAAAGCGGCACGGGCATCGGCCGGGGCGAGGTAGACCGGGGTGATGTCCTGCCAGCCGAGCCCCGCCTTCTGCAGCGCCGCGACCAGGAAGTTGTGGGCGCTGGAGCCCTTGCCGACGCCGATCCGCAGACCCTTCACATCGGCCACCGACTTCACGGCCACCCCCTTCGGCACCACCAGGGCCTGACCCTTGCCGGCCGCGGGCTGGGCCGCGGCATAGACCAGTTCGGCCTGCGCCGCCTGGGCGAAGATCGGCGGCGTGTCGCCGGTGGCGCCGAAATCGATGCTGCCGGTGTTCAGCGCCTCCAGCAGCGGCGGGCCGAAGGCGAATTCGACCCATTCGACCGCGATGCCCTGCGGGGCGAAGTGCTGCTCCAGCGACTTGCGAGTCTTGGCGACCAGCAGGATGCCGTTCTTCTGGTAGCCGATGCGGATGGCCTTCGGCGCCTCCTCCGCCCGGACTGTCAGCGGCGCGGCGGCCGCCAGAGCGAGGGTGGTCGACAGCAGGGTGCGGCGGGAGAGCATGGTCCGATCCTCCTGAACAGGACGAACAATCTCTCAGCCGTTTGTGGAGTACGTCAATCCGATTCTGATTTACTTGTGTTGATTAATCTATAAATTACATTTCTATAATGTAATTAATTTATGCCGCCTCGGGCCGCTCCTCGGCGCAGCTCGCGGCCAGCTGCTCGGCCACGATCCGGACGGCCGGGGATGCGCCGGGCTGCAGCATGACGGCGAGCTCGCTGGGCGGGACCGGCGGGAACCCCTCCTCCGGCCGCAGGATGCGGAGGTCGTCGCGCACCGAGCGCGCGACCAGGATGCCGATGCCGAAGCCGCAGGCGATTGCGGCCTGCACCGCCGGCAGGTTCGAGCCGGTGAAGGCGATGCGCCAGCGCCGCCCGGCGCTTTCCAGCGCGTGGATCGCCCGGGCTCGGTAGATGCAGCCCTGGCCATAGGCGACCAGCGGCACCGGGTCGCCCTCCGGCACGCCATGGCGGCGGCTGCCGACCCAGACCAGCCGCTCCGGCCAGGCGGCGACGGCGGTACCGATGCCGGAATCGCGCTTGATCACGGCGATGTCCAGCTCGCCCTGGCCGAAGGCGCGGCGCAGCTCCGACCCCGCGTCGCAGCGAACGTCGAGGCGCAGCGCCGGGCGCAGCCGGGCCAGGCCGGACAGCGCTTCGGTCAGCCGCTCGGCGGCGAAATCCTCGCCCAGCCCGACCCGCACCACCGCCAACCCGTCCGGCCGGCGCAGCGCATCCTCGGCCTCGTCGCTCAGCGCCAGCAAGCGGCGGGCATAGAAGAGCAGCCGCTCGCCCTCCTCGGTCGGCGCCACACCCTTCCCCTGGCGGTGCAGCAGCGGCCGGCCGACCGACTGCTCCAGCTTGCGGATCTGCTGGCTGACGGTCGATTGCGTCCGGTGCACCCGCTCGCCGGCACGGGTAAAGCCGCCGGCATCGACCACGGAGACGAAGCTGCGCAGCAGGTCGAGATCGAGCATGGGACACCTATCGGATTTTCCACTGCGCTTCATTTAATCATTGAATTTCCAAATGATCACGCCGGCAATTATCGTGCAGCCGATCCGAAGGAGATCGACCATGCACGCCGTCTCGATCCCGGCCCCCGGGCGCAGCGCCCTGGTTCGCTGGGGAGCCCCCGCCCTGTTCGTGGTGCTGTGGGCCTCGGCCTTCACCGCTGCCAAGGTGGCGGTGACCTATGCCCCGCCCTTCCTGCTGCTGTCGACGCGCTTCCTGCTGGCCGGACTGGTGCTGGCCGGCCTGGCCCGGCTGTCGGGCCGGCGCTGGACGCTCGGCCCCGGCGCGGTGGCGCGCTTCGCCCTGCTCGGCATCGTTACCATGGCGGTCTATCTCACCCTGTCCTATTTCGGGATGCAGAGCGTCACCTCCGGCTTCGCAGCGCTGATCATCAGCATGAACCCGGTGCTGACCGCGGTGCTGGCGGCGCCGTTGCTGGGCGAGCGGCTGACCCGGACGAAGCTGGCCGGGCTGGCGCTGGGCGTCGTCGGCGTCGGCATCGTGCTGCAAAGCCGGCTCGGCGGCGGCATCGAGGGGCTGGTCGGCATCGCCTTCACCTTCGGCGCGCTGGTGGCGCTGTCCGCCGGCACCATCCTGTACAAGCGGATCGCACCGCCATCGAACGGACCGTCCGGAGACCTCTGGTACGGCACCGCGGTCCAGACCCTGGCGGCCGGAATCGTACTGCTGCCGCTGGGCCTGGTGCTGGAGCCGGTCTCGGCGATCCGCTGGACGCCGGAACTGCTGGCCGGCTTCCTCTGGCTCGCTCTCGCCGTGTCGCTGTGCAGCTACCTGCTGTGGTTCGACATGCTGGACCGGCTCGGCGCCTCCACCGCCAGCGCGCTGCACTTCCTGGTGCCGCCGATCGGCCTGCTGCTCGGCTGGGCGGTGCTGGGCGAGCACGTGCCGCCGCTCGACCTGCTCGGCGTGGTGCCGATCGCGCTCGGCATCCGCCTGGTCACCCGCGCCGCCCCGCGCTCGACCTAGCGAGACGTGCGCAGGATCTCGCCCAGCGCCCGCGTCGCCTCGAGCAGCCGGCCTTCGTCCGACCCGCCGAAGCCGAGCAGCAGGCCGTAGCGGCGCGCCATGCCCGCGTAGCAGGCGGACAGAGCGGTCGCCGTCAGGCCGCGCTCGCCCATGCGCCGGACGAGTTCGACATCGTCGAGCCCGTCAGGCAGCAGCACTGCGACATGCAGCCCGGCATCGGCGTTGTGGACGGTCAGGCGGTCGCCGCAATGCCGCTCCAGGCCGTCGAGCAGCGCCGCGCGCCGCGCTTGGTACACGCCGCGCATGCGGCGCAGATGCCGCGCGAAATGCCCCTCGATCAGAAACTCGGCGAGGGCCGATTGGTAGAGCGTGGGCGGGAACAGGTCGAAGGCCAGGCGCGCCCGCACGAGATCCGGCAGCAGCGACGGCGGCACCACCAGGTAACCGATCCGCAGCGCGGGAAACAGCACCTTGCTGAAGGTGCCGACATAGATCACCCGCCCATGCGCATCCATGCCCTGCAGCGCGCCGAGCGGACGGCTGACATAGCGATACTCGCTGTCATAATCGTCCTCCAGCACCCAGGTGCCTTCGCGCCGGGCCCAGTCCAGCAGCGCCAGCCGCCGCGCCGCGGTCATCGACATGCCAAGCGGATACTGGTGCGAGGGCGTGACATACGCGGCGCGCACGGGACCGGCGCGCCGCAGCGCCTCGACGTCGATGCCCGCTTCGTCCACCGGGACCGGCAGCAGCCGCGCCCCGCCGGCCGTCAGCGCGGCGCGTGCGCCCGGATAGCCCGGCTCTTCCATCGCCACGCCGTCGCCGGGCGCGAGCAGCACCGCGGCGGCGATGCGCAGCGCCGCCTGGGAGCCGGACACGACCAGCACCTGCTCGGGGCCGCAGCGGACCCCGCGCGCGGCGCGCAGATGCTCGGCGATCGCCGCGCGCAACGTCGGCAACCCGGCGGGATCGCCATAGGCCATGTGCGCCAGCGGCAGCCGCTGTGCATGCCGCGCCACCAGCCGGGCCCAGGCCGCGTGCGGAAACCGGTCCAGCGCCGGCAGGCTGGTGCGGAACGGGGCGAGCCCGCCATAGTCGCGTTCCGGCGGGACACGGGGCGCGGACAGCGCCGCGTCCGGCGCCGGCCTCGATGCCAGCAGCTCATCGGGCAGCGCCTGACTGACATAGGTGCCAGACCCGGCCCGCCCCTCGAGATAGCATTCGTGCAGCAACTGCTCATAGGCGGCGAGCACCGGCAGGCGCGAGACCCCCAGCTCGGCGGCCAGGGCGCGGGTGGACGGGATGCGCCGACCCGGCCGCAACGCGCCCGCGAGGATCGCCCCGCGGATGCCGTCATAGATCTGCCGGTGCAGCGGCAGGCCACCGGACCGGTCGAGGGGCAGGTGCAGAGTGGTCATGGTATTTGCAGGCAAAGTGGTGATTTCCAGATTACCACTCTCTGCCTAGCGTGGCTCATCCTTCAGATCCGGGAGAGCTTCATGCCGGCGATACTCCACCCATGGTTCGCGGGACTTCCCCTGCTGCTGCTGGCCGGCACGCTTCTGCTGCCGCCGGCGGCGGCGCAGACTGCGGCAGCGTCCGACGGCCAGCACGATTTCGACTTCGAGATCGGCACCTGGAAGACGCAGATGAAAGTGCTCGCGGAGCCCCTCAGCGGGTCTCCGGACCAGTGGCTAGAATTCGACGGCACCTCGACGGTCCGCAAGGTCTGGGATGGCCGCGCGAACCTGCTGGAGCTTGAGGCCGACGGCGCCGGCGGCCACCGCATCGAGGGGCTGAGCCTGCGCCTGTACAACCCGAAGTCCCGGCAGTGGAGCCTTCACTTCTCCAATGCTCGGGTCGGCAAGCTGACGCCGCCGGTGTATGGCGGGTTCACGGATGGCCGTGGCATGTTCCAGGGCGAGGATTTCCTCGACGACGGCCGCGCCGTGCTGGTCCGCTTCGAGATCCTGCCCATGGCGCCCGATGTCTACCGTTTCGTGCAATCCTTCTCCGCCGACGGCGGCAAGACCTGGGAGGAGAACTGGATCGCCACCGACACGCGGACGTCCGACTGAGAACGTGACCGGCTACAGCACGAAGTCCGACGCCTGCAGGCCGACCACCCCGTCCAGGCGGATGTGGAAGTCGGAGACGCCGTCGCCGTTGATGTCGCCGGCGATGGTGGCGACGTCGCCGGCGACGGCGTAGCGCAGCTCGCCGGCATGGTGGGTGTAGAGGCCGGTGCCGATGAAGCGGAACGCCTGGTTTCCGGCGGCCGCGGTGCTGGCGTCGATCGCCGAGAGGTCGATCCGGTCGCCCTGGGCGTGGCTGAAATCGGTGATCAGGTCCGCCCCGGCGCCGGTCGGGCTGTCGGCCGTGCCGCCATAGACGAAGCGGTCGGCCCCGGCGCCGCCGGTGAGGATGTCACGGCCGCCGGCCCCCGCGAGCACGTCGTTGCCGTTCCAGCCCTGCAGCACATTGGCACCCGCGGTCCCGGCCAGGCTGTCATGGCCCTGGCTGCCGGAGAGGTTCTCGATCCCGGTCAGGGTGTCGCCCTGGGCACCGCCGCCGCTGGCGGTGCCGGTGGCGAGGTTCACCGCGACCCCGTTGGTGCCGGTGTAGTAGCTGGCGGTGTCGATGCCGTTGCCGCCGTCGAGCACATCGGCCCCGGCTCCGCCGCGGAGCACGTCGTTGCCGTCGAAGCCGCGCAGCACATTGGCGCCGCCGGTCCCGGTCAGGACGTCGCCGCCCTGGCTGCCATTGGCGTTCTCGATGCCGACCAGGACGTCGCCCTCGGCGTTGCCGCCGGTGCCCTTGCCGGTGCCGAGATCGACCGTCACGCCGATCGCGCTCTCGGTGTAGGTGACGGAATCGATGCCGACGCCGCCTTCGAACCGGTCGGCCCCGCCGCCTCCGCGCAGGACGTCATTGCCGTCGCCACCCAGCAGCACGTCGTCGCCGTCGAGGCCGCCGAGCGTATCGTTGCCGCCCCAGCCCTGCAGCTGGTTGGCGTAAGAGGAGCCGGTGATCATGTCATAGGCGCTGGTGCCGGAGACGTTCTCGACATCGGTGCCGATAACATCGCCCTCGGCGTCGCCGCCATGGCTGGTGCCGCCGATGATGACAGTCACTGCGGTGTCGCCCCGGTAGACGACCGTGTCGATGCCGTTGCCGCCGTTGATCCGGTCGCCGTCGCCGTCACCATAGAGTGTGTCGTTGCCGTCGCCGCCATCCAGCACATCGGCGCCGCCATATCCTTCCAGCGTGTCGTCGCCACCCATTCCGGACAGTACGTCGTCGCCGGCATTGCCGCGCATGATGTTGTCGACCCAGTTGCCGGTCAGGACATCGTTGTAGGCCGTGCCGACGAGCCCCCTGAAGGCACCGATGAGCACGTCGCCTTCAGCATCGCCACCATAGCCCACGCCGGTCGTCAGGTTCACATCGATCGCGGCGCTGAGTTGGGGATAGGTGTAGTCGAGCCAGTCGTTGCCGTCGCCGGCCTCGAGTTGATCCCGACCAGCCCCGCCGATCAGGACATCGTCGCCGCTGCCGCCGACCAGGACGTCGTCGCCGTACCGGCCTTCGAGGACATCGCTGCCTTCGGCGCCATGGAGCCGGTTGTTGCCGTAGTCCCCCATCAGCCGGTCGTTGTAGGGGCTGCCGTTGATGTTCTCGACGCCCTGGATGGTGTCGCCCTCGGCATAGCCGCCGCGGGCGTACTGGTACTCCAGGTTGACGTCGACCGCGGCGTCGCTGGCGTAGAACTCCACGGTATCGATGCCGTCGCCGCCGAGCAGGACATCTGCCCCGGCCCCGCCGCGCAGGATGTCGTCGCCATAGCTGCCCTCGATACGATCGTTGCCGTTGTCTCCGGAGAGGATGTCGTTGCCGATCATGCCCCAGAGCGTGTCGTCGCCGTCCGCCCCGCCCAGGAAGTCGTTGCCGTCATAGCCGCTGAGGACGTTGTTCACCGCCGACCCGACGATGTAGTCGTCGGAGTTGGTGCCCCAGACATTCTCGACGTCGGCGCAGACCGTGTCGCCGTTGGCTTCGCCGCCCCAGGAGGTGCCGCCGATGACGACGGTGACCCCGACGGTGCCGTTGTAGTCGACAGTGTCGATGCCGGAATCGCCCTGCAGCCAATCGCCGCCGGCACCGCCCTGGAGGATGTCGTCGCCGTCGGCGCCATACAGCTGGTCGTCGCCGTCGCCGCCATGGAGCGTGTCGTTGCCGGCGACCCCGGCGAGGCTGTCATTGCCGCCGCGGCCGTCCAGGAAGTCGTCCCCGGCATCGCCGGACATGGCTTCGTTGGCATCGCTGCCGGTCCACTGGACCATAAGATTCTCCTGACGAGGGATTGGATCCGCCCGGTTTGTGATGAGGAGAACCAGCCCTGTCCGGTTCGGTCGCAACCCCGCCCCTCCGCAAGGGCGCGGCCGCCGGCGGGTCGGGCCGCCGTCCGGTCGAATGAGCGAGACAGTGTCGGGAATCGGAAACGCCCTCAACCCCCGAGGATTAGGGGTACAGTCCTCGGGGGCAAGGGGTGCGCGGCGCTCAGGCGCCGGCCAGGACCCGCGTGATCGCCGCGTCCAGCAGCTCGACGCCCAGGTCGATCTCGGCATCGGTCGCGGTCAGCGGCGGGGCGATGCGCATGGTGCCGCCGGAGAGGCCGGCGCGGACGATGTTGGCGGACAGGCCGAGTTCGAGCGCCGTGTCGGTCACGGCGTCGGAGATCCAGGCCGCGTCCCGCCCGCCGGCGTCAGCGAATTCCAGCCCCAGCAGCAGGCCGCGGCCGCGGATATCGCCAATGCAGGGATGGCGCCGCTGCAGCCCGCGCAAGCCCTCCGCCAGCCGCGCCCCGGCCTCGGCCGCCCTGGCCGCCAGGCCGTCGCGGGCCACGATCTCGAGCACCTTCAGCCCGACCGCCGCCGGCAGCGGGTCATTGACATGGGTGGTGTAGAACAGGAAGTCGCGCGCCTCGGCCTCGGCGGCGATCGCTTCGCTGGTCATCACTGCGGCCAGCGGCAACCCGGCGCCCAGCGTCTTCGACAGCGTCAGGATGTCCGGCACAACGCCGTCGCGCTCGAAGGCGAACATCAGGCCGGTGCGGCCGATGCCGGTCTGCGCCTCGTCCAGGATCAGCAGCATGCCGCGGGCCCGGCAATGCGCCTGCAGCGCCGCCAGATAGCCGGGCGGCAGGTCCAGCACGCCGCCGCTGCTGAGGATCGGCTCGGCGATGAAGGCGGCCAGGTTGCCGGTGCACTGCCGGTCCAGCAGGGCGAAGGAATCGTCCAGCTCCAGCCGCCAGTCGATACCGGGAAAGCGCGGGCGATAAGGGTTCGGCGCCGGGATGCCGAACTGGCCGGGCATCAGCGGGCCGGTGCCGCGCCGGCCGGCCTTGTAGGTGGCGGCCGCGGCGGCGCCGGTCATGCCGTGCCAGGACTGGGTGAAGCCGACGATCTCCCACTTGCCGGTGACCAGCTTGGCCAGCCGGATCGCCGCCTCGTTCGATTCGCCGCCGGTCGACAGCAGCATCACCTTCGGCAGGCCGGGCACCAGCCCCGCCAGGGCCTCGGCCAGGTCGACCACCGGCGCCGACAGCATCGAGGAGAACAGATGGTCCAGCCGTCCGACCGCGTCGCGCACCGTGGCCACGATCTCCGGATGCGAATGGCCGAGGATGGCGCTCATCTGGCCGGAGGTGAAGTCCAGCACCCGACGGCCGGCGGCATCCCACAGGAACGCGCCTTCGGCCCGCACCGGCACGAAGGGCACGAAGTCGCCGCCATAGCGCAGCAGGTGGCGCCGGGCACGGGTCCAGAAGGCGGGGTCGAGGTCGGTGGCGATGGCGTCCATGACAAGCGTCCCTCCCGGAAAGACAATGCGCCATCCTCCGCCGTGGCCTGCCCCGCGGCAAACGCAGAGAATTCGCTGGACTCATGAGCGGAATTCACCATTCATCGGGCGATGAAGCGACCGCCCCTGCCGCTGCGCGCGCTCGCGGCCTTCGAGGCCGCCGCCCGCCTGGAAAGCTTCCGGGCGGCGGCAGAGGAGTTGGCGCTGACCCCCTCGGCGGTGAGCCACCAGGTGCGCATCCTGGAAGCCCGGCTGGGCCTGCGGCTGTTCGACCGGGTCGGCCGCGGCGTCGTGCTGTCGCCCGAGGGATCCGAGCTGTTCGGCCGGATCGGCGGCAGCTTCGACGCGCTGGCCGAAGCGGTGGAGACGGCTGCGCGGCGCGGTCGGCGCGCCCGCCGGTCCGAGGTGGTGCTGCTGCGCACTCCGCCGTCGCTGGCCGGAAGCTGGGTGTTGCCCCGCCTGCCCGCCTTCCTGGCCGGTCATCCGGAGATCGACCTGCGGGTCCATGCCGATCTGCGGCTCGCCACCGAGGCCGCCCGCTCCGAGGCCGACGGGGTCGACCTGGCGATCTGGTACGGCGACCACGCGCCTGCGGCGGCCGTGCCGCTGCTGACCGAGACGGTGCAGCCGCTCTGCGCCCCGGCCCTGGCCGCCCGCGCCGACCTGCGCGCGCCGAGCGACCTGCCGGCGTTGCCGCTGATCGTCACCCGCGACAACCGCCTGTCCTGGGAGGGATGGTTCCGGCGCCAGGGCGTGGCGCTGGACGAAGCATTCGCCGGCACCATCCAGCTCGACCCGTCGCATGTCGCGATCGAGGCGGCGGTCAAGGGCCTGGGCGTGGTGCTGGAGAGCGACGTGCTGGCCGAGGACGCGCTGCGCGAAGGCCGGCTGGTCGCCCCCTTCCCGGGGCTCGGCGTGACCTGGCCCGCCTACTGGCTGGGCATCGCCCGCGGCTCGGCCGGCCGGGAGGGCGTGGAGACCGTGCGGGCGTGGCTGATGGAGAGTTCGGCGCGCACCACAGAGGGTTGAGGCTCAGGATCTATAGACGCGTTGCCTCTCCCGCGTTCTCACAACGCCATCCCGTCATTGCGAGGAGGCGAAGCCGGCGAAGCAATCCATGCTTCCGCTCTTGCGGCCCGATGGATTGCTTCGCTGTGCTCGCAATGACGATTTGGGAACTGTGAGAGGACGCGAGGCAACGCGCTCGCTCTAAGCCACCCGCGGCAGCGGCTGGGGCTCGGCCAACGGGCGCAACCCCTCCGGGATCCACTCCCCATGCGCCGCCAGCAGGTCGTCGACCAGCTTCCAGATCTGGTCGAGATCCAGCTCCGCCGCCGTGTGGGGGTCCAGCATCGCAGCGTGGTAGATGTGGTCGCGGTTGCCGGTCAGCAGCGCCTCGACCGTCAGCGACTGGACGTTGATGTTGGTCTGCATCAGCGCTGCCAGATGCGGCGGCAGCCGGCCGATGCCGATCGGCTGCACGCCGTTGCGGTCGACCAGGCAGGGCACCTCGACCGTGCAGTCGGCCGGCAGGTTCTCGATCAGCCCGCCATTCTGCACATTGCCGTAGATCACCGCCGGCTGGCCGGTCTCCTTGGCGCGGATGATGGTCGAGCCGTATTCGACGCTGCGCCGGATCTCCAGCGGCACGGTCGGGTCCTGCAGTTGGGCCTTCAGCGCGCCCCATTTGTCGATCTGGCGCTCGCAGCGGGTGATGTATTCGTCGAGCGGGATGTTGAAGCGGTCGACGATCTCTTCGCGCCCGCGCTTGATGTACCAGGGCACGTATTCGCTGAAATGCTCGCTGGATTCGGTGACGAAATAGCCGAGCCGCAGGAACATGTCGTAGCGGACCCGGTTCCACTCCGGCACCCGCCCCTCCTCCACCACCTTGCGGATCAAGGGCGTCAGGTCTTCGCCGTCGCGCTCGAACTTCAGGTAGAAGGCCATGTGGTTGATGCCGCCGCAGAGATAGCTGATCTCCTCGACCGGCACGCCGATATCCTCGGCGATCTCCGCCGCCGTGCCCTGCACGCTGTGGCACAGGCCGACGGTCTTGATCTTCGTCGCCCGGTTCAGCGCCCAGCAGTTCATCGCCATCGGGTTGGCGTATTGCAGATGGGTCACGTCCGGGCACAGCCGCTCCATGTCCCGGGCCTGCTCCAGCAGCACAGGCACGGTGCGCAGCGCCCGCATGATGCCGCCGATGCCGAGCGTGTCGGCGATGGTCTGGCGCAGCCCGTAGGTCTTCGGCACCTCGAAATCGGTCACCGTGCAGGGCTTGTAGCCGCCGACCTGGATCATGGTGATGGCGTAGTCGGCGCCGTCCAGCGCCCGGGCGCGGTCGGTCGTCGCCTCGATCGTCGCCGGCGCCTTCAGCGCCTCGGCGATGCGCCGGGCCACGGTCTCGGAGGTGGCCAGGCGCTCCGGGTCGATGTCATAGAGGGTGATGCGCGCATCCGCCAGCTCCGGATAGGACAGGATGTCGCCGATCAGGTTCTTGGCGAAGACCGTGCTGCCGGCGCCGATGAAGGTGATCTTGGGAGAGGTCATGCGAGGGTCCCGGTTGGCGGAAGGGCCCGCGGCGCGGCGGCCGCGGGCCGAAGTGGACGGGTTATTCGAACAGTGCGTTGACCTGGTCGTTCGCCTCTTTCAGCAGCGGCGCGACCGGCACGTCCTCGAGGAAGATCCGGTCGAAGGCCACGTTCATGGTCGACAGGATCTGCGGCGAATAGTCGGTGATCGGATAGAGGAAGGTCTGGTCCGGGGTCGCCTCGCTGGTGAAGGCGGTGACGTCCTGGCCGCGGGTGGCGAAAGCATCCTGGGCGATCTTGGCCGCCGCCGGGATCGCCGGGAACACCACGCCGGCCTTGCCGATGATGCCCTGGCAGTCCGCCGAGCCGAGGAACTTGACCCATTCCCAGGCTTCGTCCGGGTGCTTGGTGCCAGTCCAGATCGAATCGCCGAGGCCGTTGAACATGCTCTTGCGGCCCTGCGGCCCGGTCGGCAGCGGCACGAAGCCATATTGGAAGGACACGTTCTTGCCGTACCAGGTGGAGTTCCAGGAGCCGTCGGCGACGATCGCCCCCTTGCGGGCGCCGAGCAGTGCGGTGCCTCCGAGGGCACCGACATCCTTCTGCGGCAGGCCGTAGCCCTTCTTCAGCGACAGGTCGCGCAGCCAGGTCAGGGTCTCGGCCAACACCGGGTCGTCATAGTGGTACTTGGTGCCCCAAGGCCCGTCGGTGAACTTGAAGCCGGCGGAGACGGCCAGCCAGCTCCACTGCGTCTGGCCGTAGCCGTCGATCTTCGGAGTGATCAGCCCGTACTGGACCACATTCTTCGGGTCGAAGCCGGCCTCGTCGCCGCGCTTGCCGTTGGCGTCGAGCGACAGCTTGGCCAGGATCTTCTCGAAGCTGCCGCCGTCCTTCGGGTTCCAGGTGGCGCTCTTCAGCTCGTCGACGGTGACCCTGGCCTTGTCGAGCATCTCCTTGTTGTAGACCAGCGCCACCGTATCCCAGTCCTTCGGCATGCCGTAGAGCTTGCCATCGCGGGTCCACAGGTCGACCAGGCCGGGGCTGTAGATCTTGGTGTCGACCTTGTCGCGCTCGACCATGGGCGTCAGGTCCATGATCTGGTCGTTGGCGACGAATTCAGGATAGGAGCGCAGATGGTCGGCGAAGACGTCCGGCGCCTCGCCCGAGACAAAGCCGGTCGACAGCGTGGTCCAGTAGTCCAGCCAGCCATATTGCGTCACCTTGACGGTGATGTCGGGATGCTTGGCCGTGAAGGCGGCGGCGCATTCCGCATAGTGCGGCGCCTGCAGCGCGTCCCACAGCCAGTAGTTCAGCTGGGTCTCGGCCCGGGCGGCGCCGGCTCCGGCCAGGGACAGGGCCGCCACGGACAGACACAGGGTCCTCGACAAGCTCACACGCATCTCAGGCCTCCTCCGATCTCGTTTGTTGACGCACGGGTCATTTCAGCCCGCTGAACTGCAGGGATTCGACGACGCGCCGGCCGAACAGCACGAGCAGCACGATCACCGGCACGATCGACAGCACGGTGCCGGCCATCAGCCCGGTCCAGTCCGGGTTGCCGTTCTGCTGCTGGGTCTTGAAGGCGGCCAGCGCCACCGACATGACCCGGACATCGGCGTCGCGCCCGACCAGGAACGGCCAGAAGAAGTCGTTCCAGGCGTTGATCGACAGCAGGATCGCCAGCGTCGCGATGGCGCTCTTGTGCACCGGCAGCACCACCGACCAGAAGGTCCGGAACGGCGTGGCGCCGTCGATCCGCGCCGCCTCCTCCAGCTCGCGCGGGGTGGTCAGGAAGAACTGGCGCAGGAAGAACACGGCGAAGGGCGACATCAGGATGGTCGGCGCCACCATGCCCTGGAAGGTGTTCAGCCAACCCAGTTCCTTGATCAGCACGAAGTTGGGGATGAACAGCACGATCGCCGGGATCATGGTGGCGGCGATGAACAGGTAGAAGATCACCGACGACCCGATGAAGCGGATCCGGGCGAAGGCGTAGGCGGCCAGCGCCGAGAAGAAGATCTGCCCGCCCACCGTCAGCAGCGTGAAGATCAGGCTGTTGCGCAGCGCCAGGGCAAAGTTGATCGGCGTCGACGGGGTGGCGGGGTCGATCGGCGCCAGGCCCAGCACGCGGCGGAAATTGTCGAGGGTCACCTCGACCGGCACCAGCAAAGTCGCCTGGTCGAACAGCGTCGCGGTCGGCACCAGCGCCGTCTTCAGCGTGATCCAGAGCGGGAACAGCGAACAGACGATGAAGCCGACCAGCATCGCCCAGGCCAGGATGCGGCCGGGGGACAGGCGAAGGGCGGGGGCTTGCGGCAGAGCGATCGCGGTCATGGCGCGTCCCTCACTCGAGATCCGAGCTGCCGGCGCGCAGCGCCCGCATCTGCAGGATGGTGATCAGGATCAGCACCGCGAACAGCGCCACCGACATCGCCGAGGCGTAGCCCATCTTCGAGAAGCGGAAGGCGCTTTCGTAGACGTACCAGATGATGGCGCTGGTCGAGTTCGCCGGCCCGCCCTGGGTGGTGACGGCGATGGTGTCGAACACCTGGAACGACCCGATCACGCTGGTCACCAGCACGAACACCAAGACCGGGCGCAACAGCGGCAGGGTGATGCGGCGGAACACCACCCACTCCCCCGCCCCTTCCAGCCGCGCCGCCTCGTACAACGACCGCGGGATCGCCTGCAGCCCGGCGTAGAATAGGAGGGCGGTGAGGCCGACATGGCGCCAGATGTTGATCCCGGCGATCGACATGATGGCGAGGTCCGACGTCGCCAGGAAGGATTGGCGCGGCACGTCGATCAGCCCGAGGAAGGCGTTGGTCATGCCCAGCAGCGGGTCGAGCAGCCACAGCCAGATCAGCGCGGCGATGACGTTGGACAGGAGATAGGGCGCGATCACCACCGCCCGCAGCGCCACCGACTTGCTGAGCCGGTCCATCATCACCGCCAGGGCCAAGCCGAGCACGGTCTGCAGCGGGATGTTGTAGAGCACATAGGCGACGGTGATGCGGGCCGACTGCCAGAAGCGCGGGTCGTCGATCAGCTTCAGGTAGTTGTCGAAGCCGATGAATTTCGGCGCCCGCATCAGGTTCCAGTCGGTCAGGCTGATCTCGACCGCCCGCAGCGTCGGATACAAATAGAAGATGCCGAAGCCGATCAGCGCCGGCAGGATGAACAGCCAGCCGGTGACGTTGCGCTGCAGCGCCGCCCGCAGCTTCGGACGGGACCGCAGCCAGCCGGCGGCCGCCGGCCTGCTCAACTCCGCTGCCACCATCCTCGACCATCCTCCCCGGATCGGGCCCGGCATCTCATGGAAGCAGGGCTTCTGTCTGCGGATGACACGTGTCACTATCGTTACTAACACGTGTTAGCTATAGTCAAACGAGATCCGGCCGGCTTGTCAAGCGCCGACCGGCATGGCAGAGGGGACCGGGCCCGCCCGATCGGCCGGGCGCCTCGTGAAGCGGATGGATATGGAACGACGCAGGATCACCAGCCACGATGTCGCCCGCCGGGCCGGGGTGTCGCGCGCCACCGTGTCGATGGTGCTGAACCGGTCCGACGCGGTGGTGATCAGCGCCGAGACCCGGCAACGCGTGCTCGAGGCCGCGGCGGCGCTGGGCTACCGGCCGAACTCGGCGGCGCGGATGCTGGTGCGCGGCGACACCGAGACCATCGGCCTGGTGGTCACCGACCCGCAGGTCCTGGCGGTCGACGGTTTCGTGCCGCAGCTCTTGTACGGCATCGCCCAGGCGACGCAGGAGAGCGGCTACCGCATCCTGCTCGAGGGGGTCGAGCCCGGCGCCGGGCCGCACGCCTATGGCGAGCTGGTGGAGGGCCGTCGGATCGACGGGCTGATCGTGCTGAACCCGCCGACCGACGCGCCGCAGATCCATGCGCTGATCGACCAGGGCTTCCCGCTGGTTCTGCTGGGCTCGGTCCGCCACCCGCGCGAGCATGCGGTCAACTTCTCCACCCGCCGCGCCATCCGCCGCTCGATGGACCATCTGGCCGGGCTGGGGCATCGGGCGATCGCCCATATCGGCTTTTCGCCGCCCGGCTTCGTCGCCACCGATGCACGGCTGAACTCCTACCGCGAATCGCTGCGCGCCCACGGCATCGAGCCGGACGACCGGCTGGTTGCCTATGGCGCCTTCAGCGCCGAGAGCGGCCACCGGGCGATGCGCGAGCTGCTGGACCGCGGCGGCGAACGGCCGACCGCGGTCCTGGCCGGCAACGACACCATCGCGCTGGGTGCCCTGGCGGCGCTGACCGATGCCGGTCTGTCCGTGCCGGACGACATCGCCCTGGTCGGCTTCGACGACCTGCCCTTCGCCGCCCTGCTGCGCCCGGCTCTGACCACGGTGCGCAACCCGGGCGTCGAGCAGGGCCGCCAGGCGGCGCAGCTGCTGATCCGCCTGTTGAAGGGCGAAACGGTCGATCAGCGCCGCATCGCCCTGCCGACCGAGCTGGTGATCCGGGATTCCTGCGGCGCGAGGCAATCCGGCCGGTAGGGCGAATGCATTTCCGTGGGATTCGATGTATTATTCGAGTCGCGTCCTTGCGATTTGCGAACGTGATTTTCATAAGGGATAGCAAATTCGGAATTTTCGTTCCTGCAGCTTGGCTGCGGCCGTCATCGGCGGCATGATGATCTTCGCCAGCCCGGCCTCCGCCGACGACCTTCAGTTCACCCTGACCAATGCGACCTCGGTCAGCGCCACCGAGTTCTACGTGTCGCCAGCCAGCGTCGACAATTGGGAGGAGAACCTGCTGGAGGGCAAGTACCTGCCTGCCGGCAACGAGGTGACGGTGACCATCGGCGACGGCCGGCGCACCTGCACCTATGACCTGAAGACGGTGTTCGAGGACGGCCGGACCGCGCAGAACGACGGCGTCGACCTCTGCCAGACCGGCAAATACACCGTGCACGAGTGACCGGATGCCGGGGCGGCCCCACGCCGCCCCGGCCCGGATGTCACGGCACCGAGGGCGTGCAGCCTGGCCGGTCGAACAGCGCGGCCAGGCCGCAGGCCGAGGTCAGCATGCGGTCGCCGTCATGGCCAACGCCCGGGACCAGCAGCACGCGCTGCCGGAACCCGTCCGGATGGCGCCCGCGCAGATACTGGACATAGGCTTCGCCGCGGGCGAGGCGGTAGGGACCCTGCGCCTCCGCCATGCAGCTCTTGTCCAGCGCCGGATGGTTCGGATCGGTGTCGGCCGTGCCGAGCAGATAGGTGACGTCGCGGCCGAGATAGGCCTGCTCCAGCACCGCCGGGGTCGCCGCCCCGGCATAGGCGGGCAGCTCGGCCATGCCGTATTTCCAGCGGTCGAATTTCGGGCAGGCGGCGGCGGCGAAGGGGGCGAAGCCGCCCTCCCCGTCCGGCCGGTCGGGGTTGAAATAGGCGTAGGAGGATGGGTTGGCGACGACGTAGCGGACGGCGATGCCGGACGCGGTCGGCGCCGCCTCGCCCTGGCCCAGGATGGCATAGCGCTGCACCACCTGACCGCCGCCGGAGTGCCCTGCCACCACGATCGTCGTCAGGTCCGGGAACAGCGTGCGGTCGGCCAGCCGGGCCAGGGTCGCGTCGAGCGCGGCGAAGGAGCTGATCGGGGCCGGGCCCTTGGCTTCGGCGCCGCCCTCCCAGCCTGCAGCGCTCCAGCGCAACGTAGCGGCCGGCAGGTGGAACGCCGCAGCATCGATGTCGGCCAGGAATTGCGGCACGACCAGGATCGCCGACCGGCCCGCCTCCCCCGCCGCCGCCAGGGCCTTCTCGGCCGAGGCATTGTAGACGTCGGCGTTGCGCAGCCGGCCGTGGACGACGATCACCGCCCGGGTGACGCCCGGCTGCCGCTTCGACCAATCGCGCGAGACATAGAGCGCCAGCTCGCCGGTGCCGGCCGGCGCCGTCACCGTCAGGCGCTGGTCGGCCACCACCTTGACCGGGTGCGGTTTCTCGTCGGCGGCCCGCAGGGGCAGGGCCGAAAGCATCAGGCAGGCCGCCGCGGCGATGCCGAGAAGACGTCGCAGGATCACGCTGGATCTCCCTCGCTGTGATGGGTCCCACACGTCGGACCGCCGTCCTTCCGGCGGCCCATACTCCTCGCACATGTTTCCATCAGACATCGTCATGGGCCGCCTGGCGGAGGCGCGGGCAATACTCGCCCTCACCTGTCCGACCACAGACGAGCCGAGCCCATGACCGATACGCAGCGCTCCCCGATCGACGACATCATCGAGACCGTCGAATTCGAATCCGACCAGCCGCTCGACCAGGCGGCACTGCGGGCGGAACTCGCCCGATATGCCAGGATCCTGAGCATGGACACCGAGCTGTCCCTGAGCCCGGAGCTCGACGCGGACACCCGACGGGACCGGGTGCGGGCCATCATCCTCAAAGCGAGCTATTTCTGCATGCTCGACACCGCCGCCACCGACGCGGAGTCCGCCGGCAACCAGCTGCGGATCGTCCTCGGCGGCCTCGAGGGCCATGAATACGAAGGCCTGACCCGAAAGCAGGAGCGCGAGATCCGCAGCTTCATCGAGGCGGCCCATGCCGACGGCAAGGTCACCTTCGAGGAGACCATCGACTTCCTCGCCTTGGTGAACCGCACGACCGACGACGTCGCCCCCGACCTTCCCGCCTCCAGCCTCGCCACCGCGAAGTTCTATCTCGAGGAGCACGGCATCGAGCCGACCGAGGACCGGATCCGGGCCCTGGCCGAGGCGGCGGAAACCACCGTGGCCGGCACCGAGGACGAGGTGGAGGAAGCCGCCTGAGGCCGCGGCCGGCAGGGCGGACGGCGCTGACATCGCCGTCCGCCCTGCTGCCTTATTCCGCCGGAGCGGGGACCACGCCGTCGTCCAGCGCCGGCAGCGGCTCGCCGGCCAGGGCGGCCTTCAGCCGGTCCTGGTCCAGCGCCCCCTCCCAGCGGGCGACGACGACGGCGGCCACGGCGTTGCCGACGATGTTGGTCAATGCCCGGCACTCCGACATGAAGCGGTCGACGCCGAGGATCAGCGCCATGCCGGCGACCGGCACCGTCGGGACGACGGAGAGCGTCGCCGCCAGGGTGATGAAGCCCGAGCCGGTGACGCCGGCGGCGCCCTTGGAGCTGAGCATCGCCACCAGCAGCAGCAGGATCTCGTCGCCATAGGACAGATGCGTGTTCGTCGCCTGGGCGATGAACAGCGCCGCCATGGTCATGTAGATGTTGGTGCCGTCGAGGTTGAAGGAATAGCCGGTCGGGATCACCAGCCCGACCACCGGCTTGGCGCAGCCCGCGCGCTCCATCTTCTCCATCAGCGACGGCAGCGCCGCTTCCGACGAGCTGGTGCCCAGCACCAGCAGCAGCTCGGCCTTGATGTAGCGGACCAGCGCCAGCACCGAGAAGCCGTTGTAGCGGGCGACGGCGCCGAGCACGAACACCACGAAGATGATCGCGGTGACGTAGAAGGTGCCGACCAGGAAGGCCAGGTTGACCACCGACCCGATGCCGAACTTGCCGATGGTGAAGGCCATGGCGCCGAAGGCGCCGATCGGGGCCGCCTTCATCAGGATGTTGACGACCTTGAACACCGCGCCCGACACCGACTTCAGGAAGTTCAGCACCGGCGTACCTTTCTCGCCGGTCATGGCGAGGCCGATGCCGAACAGCACCGAGACGAACAGCACCTGCAGGATGTCGCCGCCGACGAAGGCGCTGACCATCGTCGCCGGGATGACGTTCAGCAGGAAGCCGACGATCGACTGGTCATGAGCCTGGGTGGTGTATTTCTCCACCGCCTTCGGGTCCAGCGTCGCGGGGTCGATGTTCAGGCCCGCGCCCGGCTGCACCAGGTTGGCGATCACCAGGCCGACGACCAGCGCCAGGGTCGAGAACACCAGGAAGTAGATCATCGCCTTGGCGCCGACCCGGCCGACCTTCTCCAGGTCGTGCATGCTGGCGATGCCGGTGACCACGGTCAGGAAGATGACCGGCGAGATGATCATCTTCACCAGCTTGATGAAGCCGTCGCCCAGCGGCTGCAGCGACGCCCCGGTCTCGGGCCAGAAATGGCCGAGCAGGACGCCGATCACGACCGCGATCAGCACCTGGACGTAGAGATGGCGGTAGAAGGGGATGGGACGCGTGGCGGCGTCGGCTGTGGCCATGGCACACACTCCTCGGGGCGCAGGCCGCGATGACCGCGGCGACGCCGGCATGGGGTTTCCTGCCGCCCCGGGGATGCCCCTTCTTGCGGACGGCTGGCCAAGTAGGGAGCAATCGCCGTGCCAGCCGGGATTACATCGGCCGGGGTTTCGCCATACTCTTGATCGAAAAGGGACTTTTCTGGACGCCCCGCGATCGCTGGCTGCCGATCTGTGCGGAATCCCGCACAAGTGCCGCCCAGGCCGGGCGGACATCCGCACAGCCTTCCCCACAGTCAGTCCGGCCCCGCAGTGCTAGACTCGCGGCATGACCACCGTCGACCGTCCCCTGGCCGCCGCAATCCTGGCCCGGCCCGCCGCAGCGCCGCACCGGTGGCACAGCTGGGCGATCTTCGCCGTGGCCGGCGTCGCCCTGTTCACCGCCGTGGTCTGGCTGGCCGGGCCGGTCGGGCGCGACCGGGCGCTGGGCGAGATCGCGCGCTCGGCCGAGGCCGCCCTCGGCCTGCATGTGGCGATGCTGCGCAGCGAGCTGGAGAAGCAGCGCTCCCTGCCCTTCGTCCTGGCCCAGGACCCGGATGTCCGCGCCGCGCTGACCGCTGCCAACGACCGGCCGCGGCTGGACAGCATCAACGCCAAGTTCGAGGCTCTGAGCCGCGGCACGCGGGCGGCGGTGATCTATCTGCTGGACCGCGGCGGCACCGCGATCGCCGCCAGCAACTGGCGCGAGCCGATCAGCTTCGTCGGCCAGCACTACGCTTTCCGTGGCTATTACCAGCGGGCGGTCGAGACCGGCGAGGCCGAGTTCTTCGCCATGGGCACGATGAGCCGCAAGCCCGGCTCCTACCTGTCGCGCCGGATCGACGGGCCGAACGGGCTGCTCGGTGTGATCGTGGTCAAGGTCGAGTTCGACGAGATGGAAGAGGCCTGGGGCCACTTCGCCGAGACCGCCTTCGTCACCGACGAGCGCAACGTGGTGCTGCTGACCGACGTGCCGGACTGGCGCTTCCGCAGCTTCGGCCCGCTGCCGGAGGCGGATCGCGCGGCGGTGCGCGAGAGCCTGCAATATGGCGGGGCGCCGCTCGACCCGCTGCCGATCGCACCGGATGCAGCCTCGCCCCGGCCCGAGGCCGTGACCGCGACCCTGCCGGGCGCGCGGCTGGCCGGGCGCTTCCTCGCCCTCGCCGCCCCGGTGCCGACCACCGGCTGGACCCTGCACCTGCTGGCGCCGACCTCGCCTTCCGTCGGCCGTGCCATGACCGACACGCGGCTGATCGCCGGGCTGGTGACGCTGCTGGCGCTGGCCGCCGCCGCCGCGCTGCTCTACCGCCGCAACCGCGCCCTGACCAACACGGCGCGGCAAGCGGCGGCGCAGGCGGAACTGGAGCGCCGGGTCGCCGAGCGCACCCGGGCGCTGAACGACGCCAACCAGCGCCTGACCGAGGAGATGGAGGAACGGCGCCGCGGCGAACAGCGCCGGCAGCAGCTGCAGGAGGAGCTGACCCAGGCCAACCGCCTGGCCATCCTGGGCCAGGTCGCGGCCAGCGTGGCGCATGAGATCAACCAGCCGGTGGCGGCGATCCGCGCCTATGCCGACAACGCCTCGGTGTTCCTCGACCGCGACAAACCCGCTTCGGTGCGCGAGAACCTGTCGACCATCGCCGGGCTGACCGACCGGGTCGGCACCATCACCCAGCACCTGCGCGCCTTCTCGCGCAAGGCGACCGGCCGGGTCGAGGCGACATCCTGCGCCGATGCGGTCGAGGGCGCGCTGATCCTGACCCGGCCGCGCATCCGCCGCCAGTCGGTGCGGCTGGTGCAGGATCTGCCGCCCGGCGACGTCCGGGTGGTGGCGGAGCGGGTGCGGCTGGAGCAGATCCTGGTCAACCTGCTGCAGAACGCGCTCGACGCCGTCGACGGTCTGCCCGCACCGGAGATCCGCATCGCGGTGGATGCCGGGGACGAAGAGGTTAAGATTGCGGTGTCAGACACCGGCAAAGGCCTCGACCCCGACGCGATGAAGGCGCTGTTCATCCCCTTCGCCACCTCGAAGCCGGCCGGGCTCGGGCTTGGCCTGGTGATCTGCCAGGACATCGCGCGCGAGTTCGGCGGCAGCATCGCCGCCGCAAACCGAGACGGCGGCGGGGCGGTCTTTACCGTGACATTGAGACGGGCGCAATGAGGGCGCCCGGGAAGCGGGCGCCATGAGCGCGGGGCAGGTGGTCTTCGTCGATGACGAGGCCGAGATCCGCCACGCCAATGTGCAGAGCCTGGAGCTGGCCGGCTTCGAGGTCACGGCGCTGGACTCCGCCCGGGCCGCGCTGGCGACGGTCGACCGCGACTTTCCGGGCGCCGTGGTCACCGATATCCGCATGCCCGAGACCGACGGCCTGGCGCTGTTCGGGCGCCTCAGGGAGCTCGACCCCGACCTGCCGGTGATCCTGATCACCGGCCATGGCGACATCGCCATGGCGGTCGGCGCCATGCGGGACGGCGCCTACGACTTTCTGGCCAAGCCCTACCCGGCCGAGCGCCTGGTCGACAGCGTCCGCCGGGCGGTGGAGAAGCGGCGTCTGGTGATCGAGAACCGGCGGCTGACGGCGCAGCTGGAGGCGGCCGACGACCTCGCCTTCCTCGGCGACACGCCGGAGATGGAGCGGCTGCGCGACGCCGTGCGCAACGTCGCCGACGCGGATGTCGACGTGCTGGTGCTGGGCGAGACCGGATCGGGCAAGGAGGTGGTGGCCGAGGCGTTGCACCGCTGGAGCCGCCGCCGGTCGAAGCCGCTGGTGGCGCTGAACTGCGGCGCGCTGCCGGAGAGCGTGATCGAGAGCGAGCTGTTCGGCCACGAGGCCGGCGCCTTCACCGGCGCGCAGAAGCGCCGCATCGGCAGGATCGAGCATGCCGATGGCGGCACCCTGTTCCTGGACGAGGTCGAGAGCATGCCGGCGGCGCTGCAGGTGAAGCTGCTGCGGGTGCTGGAGGAACGGGCGGTGGAGCCGCTCGGCACCAATGAGCGCCGGCCGCTGGACCTGCGCGTCGTCGCCGCCACCAAGACCGACCTCGCCGCGGCGTCGCAGGAGGGGAAGTTCCGGGCCGACCTCTACTACCGGCTCAACGTGGTGACGCTGCGCATCCCGCCCTTGCGCGAGCGCCGGGCCGACATCCCGCTGCTGTTCGCGCATTTCCTGGCCCGCGCCGCCGAGCGCTTCCGCCGCGACCCGCCGCCGCTGGGCGACGCCGTGCGGCGGCACCTGCTGGACCATGACTGGCCGGGCAATGTGCGCGAGCTGGCGCATTTCGCCGACCGGGTGGCGCTCGGCCTCGGCGGGATCGACGCCCCGGCCCCGCCGGAGACGCCGGCCAGCCTGCCCGAGCGGGTCGAGCGCTATGAGGCCGCCCTGCTGCGCGAGGCGCTGGCGACGCATAACGGCGACGTCCGGGCCACGACCGAGGCCCTCGGCCTGCCGCGCAAGACCTTCTATGACAAGCTGGCGCGGCACGGCATCGATCCGAACGAATACCGGGCGGAGCCGATCGGCAAAAGGGCGGGCTAGAGGTCGCCCAGCAGCTCCGGCAGATCCCTGGCGCCATGCAGGATGCGGGCGATACGCGGCGGCCGGCGGGCTGCATTGTAGACGAGAATATATGGAAATCCGCTCAGGACGAGGAAGCGGTACGGCGCGGGCGCCAGATGCGGACGCGGCGCCCCAATATCGGTCTGGCGGCCGATACGGGCAGCGGCGTCATCGACGGATTTCCGGAATGCCCGGGCGGCGCTCGGATTGTCTTGCGCTATCCATCGCGCCGCTTCGGTCAGATCGCGAACAGCCTGTCGGGAGAGTGAGGCTTTCACCGTTCGGCTTCATCGATGATGCGATCGACCTCAGCCAAGGCGTCCTCGGTGGAGACATCCCCTTCTCGATCGGTCTCCTCCTCCACCTGACGCAGCATCGCCGTGAAGGCGTGGCGGCGCTCCTCGGCTTCCTGCAGCAGACGAAGGCCGGAGCGCACGACCTCGCTCACATTGTTGAAGCGCCCCTCCTCCACGCATTGGCGGGCGAAGCGCTCCAGCTCCGGAGTGAGATGAACGTTGGTTGCCATGGCCGAGCCTATGTCAAAGTTTGACATAAGATGCGATTGAATCAGCCTCCGCGCAAGCCGTTCGGATCACAGCCTCACGGCAGCTTGACGAAATCCGCGTCGATCATGGTCTCGACCTTGCCGTTCACCGTCCGGGTGTAGTGCAGCGACAGCTTGCCGGGCGCGGTCAGGGTGCGGCGGTAGGTCTGCAGCTCGGTCTGGCCGCCGGACTTCGCCGTCAGCTCGGTGGTCAGCACCGATCCCTCCAGCCGGGCCTTGGCCTGGGCGCCGCTGTCGAGCTTGGCCGACCAGACATTCGGCGTCTTGCCCGGCGCGAAGACCGCGGTGTTCTCGCGCATCTTGAGCTGGTCGTCATTGGCCTCGCCGTCGCGCGGCCCCTCGGCGCTGCGCCAGCGCAGGAACAGGCCGCCATCGGCCGAGGCGTCGATCACCAGCGCCGCGGCGCGGCGGGTGTCGCCCTCGCCCTGGCTGGCGCCGACCCAGGAACCGCGGAACGCCTCGATCCCGGTCGCCGCAGCCACAGGCGCTGCAGCGGCCGGAGCAGCCGCAGGCGGCTTGGTCTCCCCGGATGCCGGAACGCAGGCGCCCAGCGCCATGATCGCAGCCATCCCCAGGATGGCGTGCCGCAGCCTCATCTTGTCCCCCTTCCCGTCCCCACAGGATCGATTCGGCGGTCATCATCGCCGATGCGGCATCCCGGCAGCACGGAAAATCGGCCCCGCACAACGGAAAACGGCCGTCCCGACGGATCGGGACGGCCGTTCATCCGGAAACAGCGGAAAGCGTCAGGCCCGGATCACGCCCGTGGCCGGCGCATTGAGGCCCAGCGCCGCGGCGGCGGTGGCGACGATGTCCTGCGCCGACAGCGTTGCCTCGGCATATTGCAGCTCCGGCTTGTCGTGGTCCTGGAACCGGTCCGGCAGAGTCATCGGCCGCATCTTCAGCCCGTGGTCCAGCAGGCCGGCGCGGGCCAGATGGTGCAGCACGATGCTGCCGAAACCACCCTCGGCCCCCTCCTCCACCGTGATCAGCACGGCGTGGTGGCGGGCCAGCTGGCCGACCAGCTCGGTGTCGAGCGGCTTGGCGAAGCGGGCATCGGCGACGGTGGTCGACAGGCCCATCCCGCCCAGGGCATCCGCCGCCGCCAGGCATTCCTGCAGCCGGGTGCCGTAGCTGAGCAGCGCGATGGTCGTGCCCTCGCGCAGCACGCGGCCCTTGCCCAGCGCCAGCGGCCGGCCGCGGGCCGGCAGCTCGACGCCGACGCCGTCGCCGCGCGGATAGCGGAAGGCCGAGGGCCGGTCGTCCAGCGCCGCGGCGGTCGCCACCATATGCACCAGCTCGGCCTCGTCGGCCGCGGCCATCAGCACCATGCCGGGAAGGCAGCCGAGATAGGGGATGTCGAAGGCGCCGGCATGGGTGGCGCCGTCGGCGCCGACCAGCCCGGCCCGGTCGATGGCGAAGCGCACCGGCAGGTGCTGGATCGCCACGTCATGCACCACCTGGTCATAGGCGCGCTGCAGGAAGGTCGAGTAGATCGCGCAGAACGGCTTGAAGCCTTCCGTCGCCATGCCCGCGGCGAAGGTCACCGCATGCTGCTCGGCGATGCCAACGTCGAAGCTGCGGGTCGGGAAGGCTTGAGCGAACTTGTCCAGGCCGGTGCCCGAAGGCATGGCGGCGGTGACGGCGACGACGCGCTCGTCCTCCTCCGCCTCCTGGATCAGGGCCTGGGCAAAGACGCCGGTGTAGCTCGGCGCGTTGCTCTTCGGCTTGGCCTGGGCCCCGGTGATGACGTCGAAGCGGCTGACGCCGTGATACTTGTCCGGCGCCGCCTCGGCCGGGCCGTAGCCCTTGCCCTTCTGGGTGACGACATGGACCAGCACCGGGCCGTCATCGGCGTCGCGGACATTCTCGAGCACCGGCAGCAGGTGGTCGAGATTGTGCCCGTCGATCGGGCCGACATAGTAGAAGCCCAGCTCCTCGAACAGCGTGCCGCCGGTGACGAAGCCGCGGGCATATTCCTCGGCCCGCTTGGCGGCGCGCGCCACCGGCTTGGGGAACACCGCGGTGACGTCGCGCATCAGGTGCCGCAGCGAGCGGTAGGAGCGGGAGGAGATCAGCCGCGACAGATAGGCGCTCATGGCGCCGACCGGCGGCGCGATCGACATGTCGTTGTCGTTGAGGATGACGACCAGGCGACTCTTCAGCGCGCCGGCGTTGTTCATCGCCTCATAGGCCATGCCGGCGCTCATTGCGCCGTCGCCGATCACCGCGACGACTCGGAAATCATCGCCCTTGAGATCGCGTGCCACGGCCATGCCGAGGCCGGCCGAGATCGAGGTCGAGCTGTGCGCCGCGCCGAACGGATCGTATTCGCTTTCCGATCGACGGGTAAAGCCGGACAGGCCGCCGCCCTGGCGCAGGCTGCGGATGCGGTCGCGCCGCCCGGTCAGGATCTTGTGCGGATAGGCCTGGTGGCCGACATCCCAGATCAGCTTGTCGCGTGGGGTGTCGAACACCCGGTGCAGGGCGACCGTGAGCTCGACCACGCCGAGACCGGCGCCGAGATGGCCGCCCGTGGTCGAGACCGCGTCGATGGTCTCGGCCCTGAGCTCGTCGGCGACCTGCTTCACGTCGGAAGCCGGCAGGAGTCGGAGGTCTTCGGGGGTGTGGATGGTGTCGAGCAGCGGCGTGACTGGCTTCATTCAGCTTCGCTTTCGGCAGGCTTGATCCGACGGTTCGGGCGGCTTCGGCGTCGGTCTCTCTCCCGCCGTGACGGCAGACCAGCGGCCGAAGCACCCATCATTTTCCTGCCCCGTAGTCTTTCCAGCACTATAGGGGAGCGGTGGCGCGATCAAGAAAATCCGGTGACGGGGCCATGACAGCATGCCGATTTGCCACACCCTGAGGCCGCTCCGCCACTGCCCGGTCGAGGCCGTGGCGGAACCGGCCGGAATGCGCCGCGAGCCGTCATTGACAAGCCCGCTCCACACCCTTAAGAACCCCGGACCGAGCGGCACTGCCGTTCGACGGAGGGGTGGCCGAGCGGCTGAAGGCAACGGTTTGCTAAACCGTCCACGGGAGAAATCCCGTGCCCGGGTTCGAATCCCGGTCCCTCCGCCACCCTATGGCTTCGGGTGGCAGGCCACGGCTGACAAGCGAAGCGCGCTCACCGCCAGAACGGCTTCGACAATTCGGCCAGCGTGTCGCAGCGGGTCCAGCCGAGATCCTTCAGATCCAGCGCCGAGAGGCCGGCCAACGCGCGGCGCTGCCGGATCCGCTCCAGCGCGTTCTCCAAAGCCAGCATCAGACGCCACGCCAATGAGCGGGCCGGCCCGGGCCGAACCGTTCCGGGCACGTTGTCATTGGCGCACCGCCTGGCCAGATCGTCCCAGACGCCAGGCTCGATCGAACCGATGCCTCCCATCGCCGGCCCCGCAGACAGCCCGCCCCATCGTCGAATGGCGGGGATGGGAATGATAGGGCCCGGAGGCTCGACCCGGCCAGCATGTCGCGCGGCAGCCGCCTCCCCGCTGGACAGCCGCGGCGGGACTCGATAGGGAATGGGCCGACGCCGGATTAGCTCAGTTGGTAGAGCAGCGGTTTTGTAAACCGAAGGTCGCGGGTTCGACCCCTGCATCCGGCACCATCCCTCCAATCCGCTTCAGCCGGACCGGACGTCCACTCTTCACGCTCTTTCGTAGCGCCCCCATCTCTGGTGTAGGCCGGCCGACAGCCAGCGAGACCTCCGGCCGACAGATGACCGACAAGCCGGACAACATCGTCCTGGATCTGTTGCGGGCGATCCACGGCGACATCGCCGAGGTCAAGACGGGCCTCGTCGAACTGAAGGAGCGCTTCGGCAATCTGGAGAGCCAGTATGCGAGCATGTCCCGGCGGCTTGACCGGATGGCCGGCGACATCGAGCGGATCAAGAAGCGCCTCGATATGGTCGAGGCGTAGATTAGCCCTCACCCCGCCGGCACCCGCTTTGAAACGGATGGTCACGCAGGTGCCGATCGCCGCGTGCCAGGCGTGACAGATCGGGATCGGCCGCCTATCTTGCTTTCGGTTTCGAACGTCACCGGGAATTTCCAAAATTCCGGGGCGCATCGGGGGTTTCCGGGGGGAATTTGATGCAGAATTCGACGATCCGCCGCGCCTGTTTCGTCTGCGGCTCGACCGAGGGCGAGACGGTGTTCGAGACGGCGATGGATGTCTGCGGCCTCGGCCGCATCACCTATGCGCTGCGCTGCTGCTCCCATTGCGGCCTGACGCTGCAGGACCCCGCAGTCTCGCCCGAGACCATGCTGCGCCAGTACCAGACCTTCTCGAACTACACCGTCTTCGGCGGCGGCGAGCCGCCCCTGATCGATACCGCCCGGCGCATGATCGCCATGATTCAGGCCGACGGCGTGCGGCCCGGCCGGATGTACGATGTCGGCGCTTCCAGCGGCTCAATGCTCTGGCATTTCCGCAAGCTGGGCTGGGCCGTGGCCGGCTGCGACCTGTCGCCCAAGGCCTGCGAGCAGGCGCGCGAGCGCAACGGCATCGAGGTCGATCTCGGCGGCGACGAGGAGGCGCTGCCGCATCGCGGCGGGCAGGACCTGATCACCTTCTCGCATGTGCTGGAGCACATCTACGACCCGGCGACGACGCTGCGGCGCGTCCATGCGGCTCTGGCCGAGGGCGGGCTGCTGCTGCTCGAGGTCCCGTGCCTGGCGGCGCCGGAGGTCAACCCGCCCGGCCTGTTCATGATGGAGCACGTCAACTATTTCGACGAGACCTCGCTGGACAACCTCCTGGCCCGCACCGGCTTCGGCATCCTGCAGGCGCCGGTCACGGTCGACCACTACCCTTATCCGGTGATCACCGTTCTGGCCCGCAAGCAGGCGCCGCAGCCCGACCGGCCGCTGGTCGGCGGCTTCGACAAGAACCGCGCCTTCTGCCGGGCCTATGGCGAAGTCGAAAGGCGACGCTGGGGCGCGGTCGAGGAACGGCTGCAGGCCGGCGTCCGGCCGGGCGAGGAGGTTTATGTCTGGGGCGCCGGGCTGCACACCTCGACCATGCTGGAGCGGACGTCGCTGGAGAGCCACGCCCGAATCCTGGCGATCACCGACCGCGACACCCAGAAGCACGGCCACACCGTCGGCCGGCACGCGGTGATCCCGCCCGACGACGTGCTGCGCAGCGGCCGCAAGGTGGTGATCTCCAGCTTCCCGTCCGAGCGCCAGATCGGCGAGGGGCTGCTGCAGGCCGGCGTGGCCCGCGACATGATCGTGTCGCCGCACGGGCAATTTGCCTGAGGGCCATTCCCGTCCATAACGGCTGGCGCCGCCGTCACATCAGGTAACCGCCACCTGATTCGGAAGTTATCTTAAGTTAATTTTTGGAACTCTGCTTCTGAGTTCCATAACCGACCTTTTATAGGTGCGACGAATAGCGGCTTCAACAGCATATCTGCCATCGCCTTCCCGAAAATCCGAAAGAATGCGGCGCCGGAAGCGGTGACGGTATTGTGACGCATTCGAATCAGGAATTCGCGGCGGAGGCTCTGCGCCGGCTGGCGATATCCGGGACTGGCAAGCCGTAGCGGGGCGTTCGTTGGAGAAGTATCTGGGGTCGCAGGATCCGGGTTCGTCTGAACCGTCGCCGAATCTGATCTGGCTGCTGCAGCTCGCCGCTGCCGATCTGCAGCAGACGACGGTCAGGGCAGGCCAGGAGATCTGGCCCGAGGGCCGACCGAACCCGCCGGTCATCCACCTCACCGCGGGCTGGGCCGCGCGGTACCGGACGCTGCCCGGCGGGGGAAGGCAGATCGTGCGGTTCCTGCTGCCGGGCGATGTCGCCGGCCTCCACTCCCAGTTCTTCGGCGCCGCGATCAGCGCGCTGCAGGCTGTCACCAACGTATCGCTGGTCGAGATTCGCCCCGGCCGGCTGCGCGAGGCGATCGAGCAGGCGCCGGAGCTGGGCTACGAGATCGGGCTGCTGGCGGCGCGCGAGAAGCGCGACCTCGAGGATCATCTTCTGGTCATGGGCCAGGATAGCGGCCTGGGCAAGGTGGCGTTCCTGCTGACCGCCTTGTTCCGGCGGGGAAACCGGGCCGGGCTGGTTTCGGGCTCGCTGTTGCCCTTCCCGCTGACGCAGCGGCATGTCGGAGGCGCGCTGGGCCTGTCGGTCGTCCACGTCAACCGGATGCTGCAGCAGCTGCAGAGCGACGGCCTGGTCCGGTTGAAGCGCGGGCGGCTGGAGTTGCTGGACGAGCGACGGCTGGCGGCGGTGGGCCATGTGCCCGACCGCCCGGACGATCGCTGAGCTTCAGGCCGGCCGTGACGGCGGGGCGCGGCGCAGGCGCACCACGGCGGCGTCGAGCGCCGACAGGAAGGTGGACTTGTCCTTGGCCACCATCGGCTTGTTGCCGCCGCCGACCGTGCCCATGGCGCGCAGATCGGCCATCAGTGCCCGGCTGGCCAGCGCCATGCCGATCGATTCCTTGGTGAAGGGCCGGCCGGTATTGCCGATCACTGTCGCCCCCGATTTCAGGCAGCGGTCGGCCAGCGGGATATCGGCGGTGACCACGATGTCGGACGGCCCGCAACGCTCGGCGATCCAGTCATCGGCCGCATCGAAGCCGTCGCTGACGATCACCAGCTGGATGCGCGGGTCGCGCGGCACCAGCACCCCGCCATTGGTCACCACGAAGACGGGCAGGTCATAGCGCTCGGCGACGCGGTAGATCTCGGCCTTCACCGGGCAGGCATCGGCGTCGACGAGGATGCGGATCGGGTCGGTCACAGGCGGCGGCACGGTTGCGGTCGGGACCGGAACCATAGCGGCGGCGGGGCCGTTGGTCCAAGCGCCGTTCCTGCCGAGGACCAGCGTTTCCGGAATGTCCGACGCCGCCGCCCCACCCGCCCCTTCCCCACCCGACGAGGCGCGGGCGAACGGGCTGCGCTATGTCTCCGACGCCGATCCGGGCATAAGCCGCCGCCGGTCCGGCAAGGGCTTCGCCTACCGGATGCCGGACGGCACCCCGGTGCGGGACAGGGATACGCTGGCCCGGATCCGCAAGCTGGCCATCCCGCCCGCCTACACCGATGTCTGGATCTGCCAGGACCCGCGCGGCCACCTGCAGGCCAGCGGGCGCGACCAGCGTGGCCGCAAGCAGTACCGCTACCATGCGCGCTGGAAGGAGGCGCGGGCGGAGACCAAGTACAACCGCATGCTGGCCTTCGGCCGCGCCCTGCCCCGCATCCGCAAGCGGGTCGACGCCGACCTGGCGCAGCGCGGCCTGGCCCGGACCAAGGTGCTGGCGGCGATCGTGCGCCTGCTGGAGGCGACGCTGATCCGCATCGGCAATGATGAATACGCCAAGACGAACAAGAGCTTCGGCCTGACCACCCTGCGCAAGCGCCATGTCGATGTCGAGAGCGGCGCCGTGCGCTTCGAGTTCAAGGCCAAGAGCGGCCGGCTGCACCGCACCGCCTTCCGCGACCGCCGCATCGCCCGCATCGTCCGGTCCTGCCAGGACCTGCCCGGCCACCGGTTGTTCCAATATGTCGACGACGACGGCGAACGGCATTCGGTCGGGTCGGACGAGGTCAACGACTATCTGCGCGAGATCGCCGGGCAGGACTTCACCGCCAAGGATTTCCGCACCTGGGCCGGCACGCTGCTGGCGGCGCAGATCCTGGCCAGCGATGCCGAGCCGGAGGCGCCGCCGACCAAGGCCGCGGTGGTGCGCTGCATCGAGCAGGTGGCGGTGCAGCTGGGCAACACGCCGGCGGTGTGCCGGGCCTGCTACGTCCATCCGGGCGTGGTCGGCGCCTTCCTCGACGGCGACCTGGCCGCGACCCTGCGCTGGCCGCCCGGCGACGATCCGGACGGCCGCCGCGGCGAGGCCGCGCTGCTGCGCTTCCTGAAGCGGCTGGAGGCCGTACCGGCAGCCCGGGCATGACCTTTTCCTTACAAATCGTACAGGCCGGGAAAACGGCTTGACCGCTTCGTTCCGCGGCGCGATATCGCCCTTGTCGAGGCCAGTCCCCGACGCAACCAAGGATCCGCCGCTCCGATGAGCACGCCCAGTCGACCTAGCGCGACTTTGCCGGCGCCGACGCTGCGAGCCTGACCCTCCGGGGTCCGGTTCACCTCGTCGCGCGGCCAGGCCGCGCCGGTGCGAGGTGAACCATGAAGCACCAGTCTTTACACCATCGTCCGTCCTATCGGCGCCTCTCCCTGGAGGGGAACGACCGAAGGCTCGGCTGACGCCGGCACACCGCTGGCCGTTCCGCACCGCGTGTCCCCAACGACGTGCGGCGATTGCGACTGCCTGCCTTCCGGACGGACATCATGGCCTTTCACACCCCCGCCCTCACGGCGGAGCGTCCGCGCACCCTGCCCAATCTCTGGGACCTGGTGGCGTTCTCCCTCGTCTTCGGCGCCATCGTGCTGGTCGCCCATGGCGGCCGCGCCACCCTGGCGCCCCTGGCCGGCCTCGAGCAGACGCCGATTTCGCTCGATCCCCTGGCGCTGCCCGACTATGCGCTGCGCACCACGCTGCGCATGCTGGCGGCGATCGTCGCCTCGCTGGTCTTCACCTTCGTCTACGCCACCGCCGCGGCCAAGAGCCGGCGGGCGGAGATGGTGCTGATCCCGCTCTTGGACATCCTGCAATCGGTGCCGGTTCTGGGCTTCCTGTCCTTCACCGTGGTCGGCTTCATGGCCCTGTTCCCGGGCCAGGTGCTGGGCGTCGAATGCGCCGCGGTGTTCGCCATCTTCACCTCCCAAGCCTGGAACATGACCTTCAGCTTCTACCAGTCGCTGAAGACCGTGCCGCGCGACCTGGACGAGGCCAGCCGCAGCTTCCGCCTGTCGTCCTGGCAGCGCTTCTGGCGGCTGGAGGTGCCCTTCGCCATGCCCGGCCTGGTGTGGAACACCATGATGTCGATGTCGGGCGGCTGGTTCTTCGTGGTGGCGTCGGAGGCGATCTCGGTCGGCGACACCACCATTACCCTGCCCGGCATCGGCTCCTATGTCGCCCGGGCGATCGACAGCCGTGACCTCGCCGCTGTCGGCTGGGCCGTGCTGGTGATGGGCGCGGTGATCCTGGCCTATGACCAGCTGCTGTTCCGGCCGCTGGTGGCCTGGGCCGAGAAATTCCGGTTCGAGCAGTCGGCCGGCACCGCGCGGCCGCAGTCCTGGCTGCTGACCCTGGTGCAGCGCACCCGGCTGTTCCAGCTGGCGCTGTCGCCGATCGGCCTTTTGACCCGCACCGTGTCGCGCCGGCGCTTCGCCTTCATCCCGGCCGGCACCGCCCGCGACACCGTGGTCGCCCGGATCTGGTCCAGCCGCGCGGCCGACTGGGCCTTCGCCGCCCTGCTGCTGGCCGCGATCGCCTACGCCCTGTGGCAGATCGTCGGCTTCGTCGCCACCGAGCTGAGCTGGGGCGATGCCGGCGAGGCGCTGGTGCTGGGCAGCTTCACCCTGGTCCGGGTGGTGGTGCTGATCGCGCTGGCGACGCTGGTCTGGGTGCCGATCGGCGTCTGGGTTGGCCTGCGCCCCCGCGTCGCCCAGCGGGTCCAGCCGTTGGCCCAGTTCCTGGCGGCCTTCCCGGCCAACATCGCCTTCCCCTTCGCGGTGGTGGCGATCGTGCGGCTGGGGCTGAACCCGGATGTCTGGCTGGCGCCGCTGATGGTGCTGGGCACCCAGTGGTACATCCTGTTCAACGTCATCGCCGGCGCCAGCGCCTTCCCGACCGACCTGAAGGAGGCTGCGGCCAGCTTCCGCATCGGCGGCTGGAGCTGGTGGCGCAAGGTGATCCTGCCCGGGATCTTCCCCTACTACGTCACCGGGGCGATCACCGCCTCGGGCGGGTCCTGGAACGCCAGCATCGTCGCCGAGGTGGCGAGCTGGGGCGACACCACCCTGACCGCGCACGGCCTCGGCGCCTACATCGCCCAGGCCACCGCAGCCGGCGACTACCCGCGCATCGTGCTGGGCATCGCCGTGATGTCGGTCTTCGTCTCGCTGTTCAACCGGCTGCTGTGGCGGCCGCTCTTCACTTATGCCGCCCGCCGGCTGCGCCTCGACTGAGGGCCACGACCATGTTCGACATCAACCTGCTCCGTCCCGCCGCCAAGCCGGCTAACGACAACCCGGTCCTGATCGACATCGCTGGTGTCCGGCAGGCCTATCACAAGGGCGACAACGACCTCGTGGTCCTGGACGACGTGTCGATGACCATCCGCGAAGGCGAGATCGTCGGGCTGCTCGGCCGTTCCGGCTCCGGCAAATCCTCGCTGCTGCGGATCATCGCCGGGCTGGTGCCGCCGAGCGCCGGCCGGGTCGACTGGTGCGGCCGCCCGGTCGACGGCCCGTCCGAGGGCCTATCGATGGTGTTCCAGAGCTTCGCCCTGTTCCCCTGGCTGACCGTGCTGCAGAACGTCGAGATCGGGCTGGAGGCCCAGGGCATCCCGGCGGCCGAGCGGCGGCGGCGGGCGCTGGAGGCGATCGACCTGATCGGCCTGGACGGCTTCGAGAGCGCCTATCCGAAGGAGCTGTCGGGCGGCATGCGCCAGCGCGTCGGCTTCGCCCGCGCCCTCGTCGTGCATCCCCGGCTGATGCTGATGGATGAGCCGTTCTCGGCGCTGGACGTGCTGACGGCGGAGACACTGCGCACCGACCTGATCGACCTGTGGATGGAAGGCCGGCTGCCGATCAAGTCGATCCTGATGGTGACCCACAACATCGAGGAGGCGATCCTGATGTGCGACCGGGTCCTGATCTTCTCCTCCAACCCCGGCCGGGTGGCGGCGGAGATCCGGATCGACCTGCCGCATCCGCGCAACCGCCTGGACCCGGAGTTCCGGCGCATGGTCGACGACATCTATGCCCGGATGACCAATCGCGGCCCGGCGGAGAAGGCCGGGCCGAAGGCGGGATTCCACGGCACCGGCATCGGCATGGAGCTGCCGCATGTCTCGACCAACCTGATGTCGGGCCTGATGGAGGCGCTGGCCGCGCCGCCCTACAACGGCCGGGCCGACCTGCCGGACCTGGCGGCGACGCTGCAGATGGAGGCGGACGAGCTGTTCCCGATCGCCGAGACGCTGCAGCTGCTGCGCTTCGCCGACCTGGCCGACGGCGACATCCACCTGACCGAACACGGGAGACTGTTCGCCGAATCCGACGTCGATCACCGCAAGCGGCTGTTCGCGGCGCATCTGCTGGCGCATGTGCCCATCGCGGCGCTGATCCGGCGGGTGCTGGATGAGCGGCCGAGCCACCGCGCGCCTCGGCTGCGCTTCAGCGAGGAGCTCGAAGACTTCATGTCCGAGGACAGGGCGGAGGAAACCCTGCGCGCCGCGGTGTCCTGGGGCCGCTACGCCGAGCTTTTCGCCTATGACGGCGAGAGCGGCCAGTTCAGCCTGGAGGACCCGGTCTGACGCTTCGGCTCCGGGTGAGGGCCCTTTGTCGAGGCCTGTGCCAGCCCTCACCCGCCAGCGCTGCGCGCTGTCGACCTCTCCCGCCAAGCGGGAGAGGCAACGCAAAAGGTCGGGCCGGTTTTCAGATCCTCAAGGCTCCACCGCGGAAACGTGGCGGTCAGCGGCGGAGGCGGAAACCGCCGCCCCTGCCGCCGAAGTCGCCGCCGCCGAACCGGCCGCTGCCCTGGAAGCTGTTCAGCCGCTGCTGGCCCTCGCCACGTGCCCCGCGCTGGTTCTCGAGGCCGCCGAGCTCGTTGTTGTCGGCGTTGTTGCGCTGCACCGGCTGCCAGCCGTTGGAATCGTGCTTCTCCCAGCCATCGTCGGTGTGCTGGTAGACGTTGCCGTCATGGCCGGCATAGACGTTGCCGTTGTTCCAGGCCACGCCGGAATCGGTGCGCGGATTGACCACCGCTCCCTTGCTGTCGACCGAGCGGTCGCCGGTCTGGGTGTTGCCGGTGACCGTGGTCTGGGCGGCGCCGATCCGGCCGGTCTGCGCATTCGCCCCGGCGACCTGGCGACCGGCCTGGTAGTCGCCGGTGTCGACATTGCCGGTGATGCCGGACCGGCCGGCGACGGCGGTGCCGGTGGAGGGGTTGACGTAGGAGCCCTCCCGCCCCGCGGCATAGCCCCCGGTGTTCCAGTCGAAGGCCCCGCCCTGGCGGGCCTGGCCATGGGCGCCGGTGTAGGGGTTGTGGCCGGAGACGGCGCTGCCGCTCCAGCTCGTGTTGGTCCAGCTGTTCCAGCCGCTGGCATGGGTGACCGTGCCCTCGCCCCAGCGGCCATAGACGTTGACCTGGTTGGCGTCGACATGACCCCAGTTCACATAGCCGCCGTCATAGCCCCAGTACGGGCCCCAATAGGGCGAGGCGGCATAGGCCCCGGACGCGAAGCCGAAGGCGAAGCCGGTCGCGGCCCCGAGGCCGAAGCCCGCGCCATAGCCATAGGTCGCCGGGTAGCCGTACCAGGCACTGCCCGCGACATAGGGCGGATAGGCATAGCCGGTGCCGTAGACCACGGTGCCGGCGGGGTTGACGACGACACCCATATAGCCGGGCGTGTAGCCGACCACCACCGCCTCCGGCGTCGCCGAATACACCCGGACATAGGTGACGTAGTGCAGCGGCGACGAGGCCGGGATGGTGTAGATCACCGCCGGCACGGCATCGGCGACGTGCCACGGCCCGACCGGGGCGGCGGCCACGAACCACACGCCCTTCGACACGGCGTAGTAATGCGTCGCGTCGACCCGGATCACCGGCACCGGCGTGTTCACAGCATAGGCCAGCGGCGTGCCCCGGATCGGCTTGAACTCCGGCGCGCCGTCGGCATAGGGCACCTCCAGGGTCGCCTTGCTGCGCGAGACCTTGGCGGTCTGCGGGATCGAGGCCGCGATCGCCGCCTCCTTCGCCTGCGGCGTGCCGGCGACGGAGACCAGCACATCGGCCTTCGGGTCGTCGGGCGAGATCTTGGCGAAATCGGCCGGCAGCGACTCCGGCGGCACGAAGCTCCACGGCCCGTTCAGCCCGGTCGACCGGAACCAGCGGCCGGAGATCAGCACGTAATAGCCGTTGCTGGCGGGATCGACGAAGACGGCGTGGTCGGCATTGGTCATGGTCAGCAGGCCGACCCCGGCCACCGGCGCGATCTGCGGCGGCCCGCTGGTGACCACCAGCTCGGTCGGCTGGGTGACGACCAGCAGCGAGGGCGGCGTTGCCGGCGGCTTGCCGTCCTGCGGCAGCAGCGGGTCGGGCGCGGTGGATTGCGCGGCCGCCTTCGCCGCCGCCTGCAGCGCGGCCGAGGGCGCCGCCGTCACCACCCAGGTGCCGTCGAGCGCCGGCGAGGCGTACCAGGACCCGGCGGCCTGGACGTAGAAGACCTTGCCACCGTCCTGCAGGATCAGGGGACGGGCGTTCACCACCCGCTGATAGCCGTCGGCCCCGTCGACCGGTCGCAGCACCGGATCGCCGTCGATCGACACCAGCACGGTCGGCGTGTTGGCGAAGACGATCTTCGGCGGGTCGTTCTGCACCGGCACCCCGGCCTGCTTGGCGATCTGCTGCTGCGCGGCGTAGCTGGTCTGCAGATGGTCGAGCGCGACGGTCATGCCGTCGGGCGGCAGCCGGGCCTGCAGCGCCTTCTGCAGCTCCGGCGCCTTGTCGGGCGCGGTCGGGACCTCGACACCGTCGATGGTGATGTCGTGCAGCCGGACCAGCCCGGCGGTCTTGTCGATGTCGGTGTCGGCGCTGAACCGGATCACGCCATAGACCGGCTGGCCGTCCTTGGGGCCGATGGCGATGGCGGCCCGGCCGGAGAGGCGGTCGCCGCTCCAATCCTCGATCTGCGGCTGGTAGATCTCGATCCGCTGGTCGCCCTGGTCGAGATCCCGCGGCCAGGACAGCTGGGTCGCGGTGTCGGGAGCGGCATTGTCCTGGGCCAGCGCCGGGATCGCGGTGAAGCCCAGGATCGCGGCGGTCACCGCCGTCATCAGCCAATATCGTGGCATGGCGCCCTACCCCATTCGGTCGTTATGGCCCGGCCCGGCGAGCGGGCGGGTTCAAATCGAACTCGGAAACGGTTCGAGTGTGACCGAACGGGGTGGGCTCCGCATCTCCCTTTTTTGGTCGATGCCGTCGTCAGCGCGGGAAGCGCAGCAGCGACTCCAGCCCCTTTCGGCCGCGGGCCAGCAGGCGCTCGTGGGCGTCGCCCTGCGGCGGGTCGCCGGCGGCGCCGCGCAGCACGGCCAGCAGCCGCTCCAGCACCAGCTGTGCCTCGCCGTCATGCTGGTTGCAGGGGTCGAGGTAGAAGTAGTTGTGCTCGACCTCGTGGTCGCGGACGATCACCGGCGGGTCGCCGGCGGCCAGCCGGTCGGCCACGTCCCAGGCTGCGAGGCCGGCCTTGGCCGGGTCGATCGTCACCTTGAGGCGGTCGAGCGGGTTGTCGGTCGGGTCCGGCTCGATCACCGCGGTGATGCCCGGCAGCCCGGCCAGGCCCTCGTGCCAGAGCTTGAGATGGCCGTCCTCCCGCGCCCGCGCCGCAGCGTGGTCGCGCTTCTCCCAGGCGTCGAGCGCGGCGATGGTGCCGACCACGCCCTCCTTGCCGACCTTCATGCCGCGGCCGATGCCCCGGTTCTGCAGGAAGGCGGCGCGCACCAGCTCCTCGCGCCCGGCGACGATGCCGGCGGTCGGCCCGCCCAGGAACTTGTGGGAGCTGTAGATGACGAGGTCGGCGCCCTTGGCCAGGAAGCCGACCAGGTCGTATTCCGAGGCGGCGTCGACGATCACCGGCACGCCCTTGGCCCGGCAGATCGCGGCGAACTCCTCGAGCGGGATCTGGCCGTACTGCACGACGTGGTGCGAGACCACGTAGAGCGCCGCGGCGGTGCGGTCGGTGATGGCGCCGTCCAGCTGATAGCCAGCGGCCGAGGTGGCGGTGCCGACCGGCACCACCTTGGCGCCCGTCAGCCGCACCGCCTGGTCGACCGGGGCGCCGTAGCTGACCATGTGGCCGACCTGCAGCAACACCTCGGTCCTCGGCAGGCCGGCGGTGTCCGGCAGCCGCTCGATCGCCAGCAGGTCGTCGCCGGTCATGGCGCCGGCCACGGCCAAGCTGATGCCGGCGGAGGCCGAGGCGGTGACGAAGCCGGCCTCGGCGGCGCAGGATCTGGCGATCCGGGCGCTGGCCTTGCGCTGCAGGTCGGTGATCTCGACGAATTGCGGCAGCACCTCGGCGACGGCCTGCACCGCCTCCGGCACCACGATCGAGGCGCCCAGCGAGGTCATGGTGCCGGAGACGTTGATCACCGGGCGGAGGCCCAGGCGGCGGCGGATATCCTCGTTCGACTTCATGGCCCTATCCCTTAGCGCGCGAATTCGACGACGGCTTCGATCTCGACGGTGATCTGGCCCGGCAGCGACCCCATGCCGACGGCGGAGCGGGCATGGCGCCCGATCTCCGGCCCGAACAGCTCGACGAACAGGTCGGAGCAGCCGTTGATCACCGCCGGATGATGCTCGAATTCCGGCACGGCGTTGACCATGCCGAGCAGCTTGACGATGCCGGTGATGCGGTTGAGGTCGCCCAGCGCCTCCTGCATCACCGCGATCAGGTTGATGCCGGTCAGGCGGGCATGGCGATAGGCGTCGTGCCGGTCGACCGTGCCGCCGACCTTGCCCCGGTACTGACGGCCGTCGGGTTCGGTCGGTCCCTGGCCGGACAGGAAACAGAGCTGCCCGGTGATGCGGTGGGTCTCGAAATTCGCGACCGGCGGCGGCGCCTTGGGCAGCGTGATGCCGAGCGCGGCAAGGCGGTCGTAGACGTTGGGCATGGTCAGTCCGTGGTCGTTTGGTCGTTCAGTTCGGCGTCGCGGATGCAGGCGACGAAGCGGCCGGGCTCGCGCTCCACCAGCGGCGGCACCGCCTGGGCGCAGGCTTCGACCGCCATCGGGCAGCGGGTGCGGAACACGCAGCCGGAGGGCGGGGCGATCGGGCTCGGGATATCGCCCTTCAGGATGATGCGGTCGCGCTTCGCCCGCGGGTCCGGCACCGGCGCGGCGGAGAGCAGCGCCTTGGTGTAGGGGTGGCGCGGCCGGTCGTAGACCAGGCGGGTCGGCCCCTTCTCCATGATCCGGCCGAGATACATCACCACGATCTCGTCGCAGAGATAGTCGACCACGGCGAGGTCATGGGCGACGAACAGCAGGGTCAGGCCGAGGTCGCGCTGGATGTCCTGGATCAGGTTCAGCACCTGGGCCTGGACCGAGACGTCGAGGGCCGAGACCGGCTCGTCCGCCACGATGAAATCGGGCTCCACCGCCAGGGCCCGGGCGATGCCGATGCGCTGGCGCTGGCCGCCGGAGAATTCGTGCGGGAAGCGGCGCTGGTGGTCGGCGTTGAGGCCGACCCGCTCCAGCAGTTCGCCGATCCGCTGGCTGCGGCGGCCCTTGGCCAGGCCGTGGGTGTCCAGCGCCTCGCCCAGGATCTCGGCCACGCTCATGCGCGGATTGAGGCTGGCATAGGGGTCCTGGAACACGATCTGCATCCGCCGGCGCCAGGCGCGGAACTGCTTCTCCGGCAGGGCCGTGACATCGGTGCCGTCGAACATGACGCGGCCGCCGGTCGGCTCGATCAGCCGCAGCACGGCGCGGCCGGTGGTGGTCTTGCCGGAGCCGGATTCGCCGACCAGCCCGACGATGCTGCCGCGCCGGATCGACAGGCTGACATTCTCGACCGCGCGAACGACGCGGCCGCCGCCGATCGGGAAATGCACCGACAGGTTCTGCACGTCGAGCAGCGGCACGGCGGGATCGGTTTCGGTGCGGAGGGCGGCGGCGGTCACAGCTGGTCGGTCCTCCGGCAGCGGGAGCGGTGGCCGGCCTGCACCGCGGCGAGGTCCGGCACCGCGGCCTCGCAGGCATTCTCAGTCAGCGAGCAGCGCGGGGCGAAGGCGCAGCCGGGCGGCAGGGCCATGACGCTGGGCACCGTGCCGGGGATCGGCTGCAGCCGGGCGTCGTCGTGCCGGCCGCCGGTACGGGCGTTGGGGATGCAGGACAGCAGGCCGCTGGTATAGGGGTGGCGCGGCCGGTCGAACAGGTCCAGCACCGGCGCCTCCTCGACCACCCGCCCGGCATACATCACGGCGACCCGGTGCGCGATCTCGGCCACCACGCCCATGTTGTGGGTGACGAACAGGATCGACATGCCGATCTCGGCCTGCAGCCGGCGCAGCAGATCCAGGATCTGGGCCTGGATGGTGACGTCCAGCGCCGTGGTCGGCTCGTCCGCGATCAGCACCGACGGATTGCAGGACAGGGCCAGCGCGATCATCACCCGCTGGCGCATGCCGCCCGACATCTGGTGCGGATAGTCGTTCAGCCGCGATGCCGCCGCCGGGATCTCCACCAGCTCCAGCATCTGCCGCGCCCGGGCCATCGCCCCGCTCCGGCCCAGCCTCTCATGCAGTTGCACCGCCTCGGCGATCTGGTCGCCGACGGTGAACAGCGGGTTCAGGCTGGTCATCGGCTCCTGGAAGATCATCGCGATCTCGGCGCCGCGCAGGCGGCGGAGCAGCGCCTGGGAGGCATGGGCCAAATCGTGGGTCGTGCCCTTGCGATCGCGGAAGCGGATGGCGCCGCTCTCGATCCGCCCCGCCGGCTTGGGCAGGAGGCCCATGATCGACAGGCTGGTCACCGACTTGCCGGAGCCGCTTTCGCCGACGATCGCCAGCGTCTCGCCGCGCGCCAGGTCGAAGGTCACGCCGTCGACCGATTTGGCGACGCCGTCCCGGCTGTGGAACCAGGTCCGCAGATCCTCGACCGCGAGGACGATGTCGCGGCTGGACGCGCTCATCCGTGCACTGCCGGATCGAACAGCCGGGCCGCCTTCACCGACTTCGTGCCCAGCACCGCATGGCGCGGCGTGAACAGCCGGTCGAGCGTGGCGCTGTCGCCGGAGGAATCCGGCAGCGTCACCGAGGACGGCTCCAGCCCGAAGACGGTGAAATCCGCCTCAGCCCCCACCTTCAGGTTGCCCTCGGCCGGCAGCCCGACGACGGAGCGCGGGCGGGTGCTGGCGGCGGCCACCACCTCGGCGAAGGGCATGCCGACGGCCAGCAGCTTCGACATGGTCGTCGCCATGTCCCAGACCGGGCCTTCGATCGAGCGCAGATGCAGGTCGGTGGAGATCGAGAACGGGTGCAGCCCGCGCTCGATCCCGGCCCGCGCCACCTTGAAAGAGAAGGAGGCGCCGCCATGGCCGACATCGAGGCGCACCCCGGCCTCGGCCACCTGCCTGGCGATGCCGAACAGTTCCTCGTCTTCGAGGATGTTGCCGCCGGGCTTGCCGTGGAAGCAGTGCGTGAGGACGTCGCCGGGGGTCAGCACCTCCAGCACCTCCTCCAAGAGCGGCGGCGGCTCGCCGACATGGACCATCAGCGGCAGGCCGCTGATCTTCGCCACCTTCTTGGCGATCTTCACCGGGGTGATGCCCCAGGCGCCGGTCACCGTGCTGCAGGCCCGGCACTTGATGCCGCGGATGATGTCGCGGTTGGCCTCGATCACCGCCAGGGTGCGGGTGATGTCGATCGAGCGCTGGTCGATCAACTCGCTGACCCGGTTGCAGGCGACCAGGCCGATCGAGCCGATGTTGAGAAAGGCGACCACCCGCTCCGCCGCCGGCTCGGCGATGAACTCGCGGAAGCCGACGAAGTTGCCCTCGCCGGAGGAGCCGGCGTCGACGATGGTGGTGACGCCATGCGCCAGCCCGCCCTGGGACGGGCGGATCGAGATGTCGGTGCCGCCGTGATAGACATGGGCATGCAGATCGGCCCAGCCGGGCGATACCCAGCCGCCTTGGCCATCGACGATCTCGGCCCCGGCGGGGGCATCGATCCCCTGCCCCACCGCGGCCACCCGGCCATCGGCGATCAGGATGTCGACCGGGCCATCGTCGGGATGGTCGGGGAAGCCGGCCGGCCGGGCCGAGCGGATCAGGACGGTCATCACAGTTCCTTGCGCAGGCGGGGGTCGAGGATGTCGCGCAGGCCGTCGCCGACCATCTGCAGCGACACCACCGACAGCACGATGGCGAGCCCGGGGAAGACCATCATCCAGTCGGCCGAGCCCATATATTGCTGGCCGGCATTGATCATGGTCCCCCAGGTGGGGATTTCGGGCGAGACGCCGACGCCGAGGAAGGACAGGCCGGCCTCGGCCAGGATGGCGTAGGCGAAGATGAAGGTGCCCTGCACCAGGATCGGCGACCACAGGTTGCGCAGGACATGGGCGGTGACGATGCGCCAGGTGGAGACGCCGAGCGCCCGCGCCGCCTCGACGAAGGGCAGCTCGCGGATCACCAGGGTCGAGGCGCGGACGATGCGGGCCAGGCGCGGCGTGTAGACGATGCCGAGCGCCAGGATGACGTTGACCAGCGACGGCCCCAGCGCCGCGACCAGCGAGATCGCCAGCAGGATGTCCGGGAAGGCCATCATCGCGTCGATCACCCGGGCCACGACCTTGTCGGCCGGCCGGAAGAAGCCGGCGACGAGGCCCAGCACGATGCCCAGCACCGAGGACAGGATCACCACGGCGAAGCCGACGAACAGCGACAGCCGACCGCCATAGACGGCGCGGGTGAAGACGTCGCGCCCGAACTCGTCGGTGCCGAACCAATGCGCCGCGCTCGGTGGTTTCAACCTGTTCACGATCGACAGCTTCTGCGGCGCGTAGCCGGTGATGTAGGGCGCGAAGGCCGCGGCCAGGACCAGCACGACCAGGATGATCAGCCCGATCATCGCGGTCTTGCGGCGCAGCAGCAGGCGGGCGAGCTTCATGCGCTCGCCGGCGACGGAGATGGAGGCGGTGGCGGCCATCAGGTGCGCACCCTGGGGTCGACGAAGAGGTAGAGGAGATCGATGGCGAGGTTGATCAGCACGTAGAGCGCGGCGATCACCAGCAGCGCGCCCTGGATCACCGGGTAGTCGCGCCGCAGCACGCCGTTGACCACGAGGTTGCCGACGCCCGGCAGGCCGAACACCGTCTCGGTCACCACCGCGCCGGAGACCAGCAGCGCCGTGGTCAGGCCGATCACGGTCAGGATCGGGATCAGCGCGTTCTTCAGCGCGTGCTTCAGCACCACCCGCCGCTCCGGCAGGCCCTTGGCCCGGGCGGTGCGGACATAGTCGTCGTTCAGCACGTCGAGCATGCTGGCCCGGGTGAAGCGGGTGATCAGGGCGGAGTTGACGAGGCCGAGCACGATCGCCGGCAGCACCAGATGGCTCATCCGGTCGAGGAAGCTGGCGCCCGGCCCGCCATAGCCCGCCACCGGGAACCAGCCGAGCTTGACCGAGAAGATCTGCATCAGGATCAGGCCCAGCCAGAAGCTGGGGATGCTGGCGGTGAACATCGACACGGTCAGCACCGATTGGTCCAGCGCCGAGCCGCGCCAGACCGCCGAGGCGATGCCGACCGGCAGGGCGATGGCGACCGCGATCAGCATCGACAGCACGGTCAGCATCAGAGTCGGCTCGGCCCGGTCGCTGATCGCTTCCAGCACCGGCTGGTTCAGGAAGATCGACTGGCCGAGATCGCCGACCGCGATCTCGCCGAGCCAGGAGACGTATTGCACCGGCAGCGGCTGGTCGAGGCCGAGCTTGGCCCGCAGCTCGACCACGTCCTGAGGCTGGGCGTCGGGGCCGAGCATCACCGCGGCGGGGTCGCCCGGCGTCACCCGGATGATGACGAACACGACCGTCGCCACGATGAACATCACCGCGACCATGCCGATCAGGCGATTGACGATGTAGGAGAGCATGGGTTCAGCGCGCTCCGGGACCACACTCTTCGAGTCCCCCCTCCCCTCGCGGGAGGGGGCTAGGGGGAGGGGGTTGTCGAGCGAAGAGAACGAAGGCGCCGGCTCCGGCGGCGCGAACCCCCTCCCCCTGCCCCCCTCCCGCAGGGGGAGGGGGGACTCGAGAAAACTGGCCGGCAGTGGCGCGTGTCGGCACCATTCCCCTCACTTCTCCATCCAGGTGTTCCAGAAGGACGGCCAGGGCGACGGGTCGTAGCCCTTCAGCTTCGGCGACTTGGCCGAGAGGGCGTTGAAGTCGCCGACCTTGATGAACGGCACCTCTTCCATGATCGCGGCCTGGACGTCGGCGTAGAGCTTGACCCGCTGCGCCGGGTCGGACGCGGCGTTGAAGGCGTCGAAAGCGGTGCGGCGCCGCTCGGTCGACCACCAGCCCGGGCCGCTCTCGGACATGCCGAGATTGAGCGCCGGCTCCGGCAGGAACGGGCTGTGGGTGAAGAAGATGTCCCACAGCGCCGGGTCATTGCGGCGCTGGGTCAAGGTCGCCCAGTCCGACACCTGCAGGTCGACCTTGAAGCCGGCGGCCTTCAGGTATTCCGCCGCCACCAGCGCCATCTTGTAGTGGAACTCGTATTGCTGGCTGGTCAGGATCCGGATCGGCTCGCCGGCATAGCCGGCCTTCTCCATCAGCGCCTGCGCCTTCTCCGGATCGCCCTGGTCGTAGGTGTCGACCCCGGCATCGCTGCGCCAGGGGAAGCCCTCCGGATACATGGCGCCGTCGACCGTGAAGAATTCCGGCTTGCCGAAGGCGGCCAGCATCATGTCGCTCTCGCCCAGCGCCGCCTGCACCGCCTGGCGCAGTTCCAGCTTCGCCAGCGGGCCCTGCCTGGTGTTGAGCATCATGATCGGGTAGCCGAAGGACTTCAGGATCACCGGCTCGGTGTTCCCGGTCAGCTTGTCGTAGGATTCGACCGGCAGCAGGTCGGAGAAGTCGTACTGGCCGGAGACCGCGCCCTCGATCCGGGTGTTGGCGTTCGGCACCGGGATGAAGCGGATCTCGTCGAGATACGCGGTGCGCCGGCCGGCATAGCGGCTCGGCTGTTCCGTCCGGGCGGCATAGCCATCGAAGCGGATCAGCAGGATGTACTGGTCGGGCTTGCGCTCGGCCAGCTTGTAGGGGCCGGTGCCGACCACATCGGTCAGCGGCTGGTCCATATGCGCCTTCGGCATGATCACCGCGGCGCTGTTGTTGAAGGCCAGCAGCGACAAGAGCGGCGCGTAGGGCTGCTTCAGCCTGATCTGCACCGACAGGTCGCCGGTCGCCGTCACGCTCTCGATCATCGGCGCCGCCTGCTTGCCGCGCGAGGCGACCCGCATCCAGCGCTCGAGCGAGGCGACGACGTCGGCCGCAGTCAGCTTCTCGCCGTCATGGAAGGTGACGCCGGAACGGATCTTGATGTCATAGGTGCGGCCGTCCTCGGAGATCGCCGGCATCGCCTCGGCCAGCAGCGGCTGCAGCCGCCATTCGGCGTCGAAGGTGAACATCGTCTCATAGACATGCTGGGTGATCATGCCCAGCAGGTCGCCGGTGTTCGCCATCGGGTCGAGCGTCGGCGGTTCGCCGATGGTGGCGACGTCGATCTTGCCGCCCTTCACCGGGTCGGCGACCGCCACGCCCGGCACCAGGGCGGCGGCAACGAGAAGAGAGAGCAGCAGGCGGCGCATCGGCTGGCTTTCGGTTCCTTATGTCGACGGCGGTGCCACCCCCTCACCCGAAATCGCTGCGCGATTTCGACCTCTCCCCAAGGAGAGGTGTATCGGCTCGGCACCCCTGCCCTCTCCCCAGGGGAGAGGGAGGGACCCGGCGCGCAGCGACGGGAGGGTGAGGGGGTTGTCCCGGCGGCTACTTCTCCACGTAGGCGTTCCAGAAATACGGCCACGGGGCCGGGGTCACGCCCTGCAGGGCCTTCGACTTGGCCGAGAGGGCGTTGAAGTCGCCGACCTTGATCAGCGGCACCTCGTCGGCCATCACCTGCTGCACGCCGGCCCAGAGCTTCACCCGCTCGTCCTGCGTCAGCGCCTGGTTGAAGGCGCTGACCGCCTTGTCCTTGGCCGGCGTGTCCCACCAGCCCGGCGAGCCCTTGGCCAGGGCGCCGATCAGCGCCGGCTCCGGCAGGAACGGGCTGTGGCTGATATAGATCTCCCACAGGGCCGGGTCGGTCCGGCGCTGGGTCAGCGTCGCCCAGTCGGTGACGTCGAGCTGGACCTGGAAGCCGGCGGCCTTCAGGTATTCCGCCGCCACCAGCGCCATCTTGTAGTGGAACTCGTATTGCCGGCTGGTCAGGATCCGGATCGGCGTCTTGCCGTCATAGCCGGCCTCCTCGAGCAGCTTCTGCGCGCCCTCGGCATCGCCCTTGTTGTAGACCTCGGTGCCGGCCTCGGTGCGCCACGGGTAGCCTTCCGGATACATGGCGGCGTCGAGGGCGTAGAAATCGGTGCTGCCGAAGGCTGCCGCGAGCATGTCCTCCTCGTTCAGCGCCAGCTGCACCGCGCGGCGGAGCTTCACGTCGCTGAGCAGGCCCTGCTTGGTGTTCATGACGAAGACCGGCCAGCCAAAGGGCTTCAGGATGATCGGCTCCGACGCCCCGGCCTTGATCTTGTCGACGGCCTCGACCGGCAGGGAATCGGTGTAGTCGAACTGGCCGGCGACCGCGCCCTCGACCCGGGTGTTCGGGTTCGGCACCGGGGTGAAGCGGATCTCGTCCAGATACTGCTTGCGGGCGCCGCCATAGCCGTTGGGGTCGCCCTCGCGCGGCTTGTAGCCGTCGAAGCGGACCAGCTGGATGTACTGGTCGGGCACCCGCGCCTTCAGCATGTAGGGGCCGCTGCCGATCGGGTCCTTCATCTCCGGCGCGATCTTCTCCGACGGCACGATCACCGCGGCGCTGTTGTTGAAGGCCAGCAGGGCCAGGAGCGGCGCGAAGGGCTGCTTCAGCGAGATCTTGACGGTGGAGGCGTCGACCTTCTCGATGGCCTCGATGTTGCCGGCGGCCAGCTTCCCGCGCGACGCCACCTCGGTCCAGCGCTTCAGCGAGGCGACGACGTCGTCGGCGTCCAGCGCCGATCCGTCGTGGAAGGTCAGGCCCTGGCGGATCTTGATGGTGTAGACGCGGCCGTCGGCGCTGATCTCCGGCATCGATTCCGCGACCAGCGGCGTAACGGCCCAGTTGGCGTCGAAGGTGTAGAGCGTCTCGAAGATGTGCTGGGTGATGATGCCGACCAGGTCGGCGGTGCTGACCATCGGGTCCAGCGTCGGCGGCTCGCCGATCGTCGCCACGGTGATCGTCCCGCCCTTGGCCGGGGCGGCCATCGCGCCCGAGGAGATCGGCAGGATCGCGAGCGCGATCAGACACAGGATTCGCAGCATTGACTCCCCCTGTCGTGAGCTTCTAGTATTCCGTTATTAAGAAGCAACATCTTCCGTTGCGGAATACGCTAGTGCCATCGCGACCGGGACGTCAACCCATCGATCGCACCCGAACGGCGGAAACGCTCGGCGATTGACCACAATGCGGGACAAAGCCTAGCTTCGAGGGCATGAGGGCTATACCACTCGGCCGGAGCACCGGCCGGGAGCAGGCAGGACGGGACCATGGCGGAAGCAGCGGCGGCCAAGGCCGAGAGGATGAGCGAGCGCAGCCGGGTCAGCGGCATCGAGCGCGCGGTGCAGATCTGCGACCATCTGCTGGCCGTGGGCCGGCCCCTCACCGCCTATGACGTGTCCAAGGCGCTGGGCGCGCCGATGTCGACGATCTACGGCGTGGTGGATTCGCTGCTACGCCAGGAGTTGCTGTCGCGCGACGGCGACGGCCTGCTGTGGTTCGGCCCCCGCCTCTACCATTACGGCCTGGCCTATGGCCGCAGCCTGAACCTGCTGGAGACCGCGTCGCAGGAGATGCGGGAATTGAGCCGCCTGCTGGGCGAGACGGTGCAGGTCTGCGGCCGCGACGACGGCCATATGGTGGTGCTGGCCATGGCCGAGCCGTCCGGGCATTTCCGGGTGTCGTCCAAGGTCGGCACCCGGGTGCCCTTGAACTGGACCGCCTCCGGCCGCCTGCTGATCGGCCACCTGCCCTGGGCCGAGCGAGTCGAGCTGATGCGCCGGGCCGCCCTGCCCTCTCCCACCGGCATGGCCGAGACCGACCCGGAGGTGCTGTGCCGGGCCGGCGAGACCGCGCTGGCCGAGAAGCTGGCGATCCAGCTGAGCGAATCCGATTTCGCCGTGGCCTGCATCGCCGCCCCGATCTGCACCCCGAACGGCGATTGCGACGCGACGATCAGCGTCGTGCTGCCCGAACAGAAGGCGCGCGAACGGGAGCGGACCTACAGCGTCGCGGTGCAGGAAGCGGCCAGCCGGATCGAACGGCTGCTGGGCTGGACCGCCTGAAGCGGTGACCTAGCGGCGCCGCGCGGCGAGGTCGCGGGCGACCGGATCCACCACCTGATCGAAGGCGGCAGCCTCCGCCACCGCGATGCGCAGGGCGCGCCGCTTCTCCGCGACATAGGCCGCGCCGGTGATGCCGGTCGGGGCGGCGGGGTCGTCGTGGCGGAAGGCCCGCTGCGCCCGGCTGGTCGCCTGCGCCGCGTTCTTGGCCCGCGCCACCTGGCGTGTGAAATCGCGATCCATGGCGATCTCTCCCTCGGTTTCGGATGCGGCCGCAGCCGCATCGACGTCGGTGATCGGAAAACGCGCTTATCCGCGGCGGCGTTCCCCAACAGGATCATGGCGACGGCCGTCATGACGCCACCGGTATTTTATTATCACCATTTGTTATTTTTGAAATCAAATCGCGGCAATGGCAATCGTTTGCCGGCAACAGGCCTAACGGTCACTCGCGATCTATGCAACTGCATAAAAATTTATGATATCATCAGACAATTATGGGTTGCGCGAGCTTTCCTTCGGCCAACGCTTGCATTTTTGTTGAACCTCATGAGAGGAAATGTCCAACTACGGCGCCCACTTCATATCGGGCCCTGATCATAGTGGGGAGAAATATTCATGGCCACTTTCACCGGCTCCAACAGCGCCGAAATCATACCCGATCTCATCATCGGCCCCGTCCAGGGTATCGGCAACGACTTCGTCGACGCGCTCGGCGGCGACGACGTCGCGATCGGCTGGTCCGGCGACGACGTCATCCGTGGCGGCGCGGGTGCGGACGTGATCATCGGCGGCCTGCTCAACGCGGCCGGCATCATCACGCTCTCGGGCATCGACGCGGCGGACTACACCACCTCGGTCGACGGCGTGACCATCGACCTGTCGGTGCTGGTCAGCCTGACCCTGCCGATTCTCGGCATCAACATCCAGCTCACCGGCGCCTCGCAGGGCTTCGGCGGCGACGCCCAGGGCGACTATCTGTCCGGCATCGTCAACCTGATCGGCTCCAACACCGGCGGCGACAACCTTAGCGGCAGCGCCGCCGCCAACACCATGAACGGCCAGGGTGGCAACGATACCCTCAACGGCCAGGGCGGGAACGACATCCTCCTCGGCGGCGCCGCCGACGACATCCTCATCGGCGGTGGCGGCGCCGATTCGCTGCAGGGCGGCGCCGGCACCAACGACACCGCGGATTATTCCGGCTCCGCCGCGCCCGTGACCGTCAACCTGACCACCGGCACCGGTACCGGCGGCGACGCCCAGGGCGACACCCTGACCGGCATCGAGCGCGTGATCGGGTCGGCCGGCGACGACACCCTCACCGGCGGCGCCGGCAACGACACCCTCATCGGCGGCGCCGGGGCCGACGCGCTCACCGGCAATGGCGGCGTCGACACGGCCGACTATTCCAGCTCGGGCGCCGGCGTGACCGTCGACCTGACCGCCGGCACCGGCACGGGCGGCGACGCCCAGGGCGACACGCTGACCGGCATGGAGAACATCAACGGCACGGCCTTCGTCGACCACCTGTATGGCGACGCATCGGCCAACACCCTCAACGGCCTCGACAGCGACGACACGCTTCGCGGCGGCGCCGGCGCCGACGTGCTGAACGGCGGCAACGGCTCGGACTTCGCCAACTACCAGGGCTCGGCGACAGCCGTCACCGTTGACCTGCTGGCGGGCACCGCCAGCGGCGGCGACGCAGCGGGCGACACGCTGACCAGCATCGAGAACCTGTACGGCTCCAGCAACGACGACAGCCTGACCGGCGACAATGCCCGCAACATCATCGGCGGCGAGCTCGGCAACGACACGCTCGTCGGCAATGGCGGCGACGATTCGCTCTCGGGCGAGGCCGGCAATGACGGCCTCGACGGCGGCGACGGCAACGACCGGCTCGTCGGCGGCGACGGCGCCGATGTCGCCAATGGCGGGGCCAACAACGATTCGATCGACGGCGGCACCGGCGACGACACCCTCAATGGCGGCGCCGGGGACGACACCATCTCGGGCGGCGCCGGCACCGACACGATCAACGGCAATGACGGCAACGACTACATCGAAGGCGGCGCCGGGGCCGACAACATCGATGGCGGCGCCGGCATCGACACGACGTCCTACGCCAATTCGTCCGAGGGGGTGGTCGTCAACCTACAGTCCGGCACCGGCACCTTCGGCGATGCCGATGGCGACACCCTGGCCGGGGTCGAGCAGGCGATGGGGTCGGCCTTCAACGACGTCATCGCCGGCAATACCGGCAACAACACGCTCTGGGGCCTGGCCGGCAACGACCAGCTCGCCGGCGGCAACGGCGCCGACACGCTGAAGGGCGGCGCCGGCAACGACACCTTCGTCTATACCGCGATCGGCGAGAGCACCGTGGCGGCGGCGGGCCGGGACACCATCACCGACTTCTCGACCGGCGACCACATCGACCTGTCCGTGATCGACGCCAACGGCGCTGGCGGCGCCTTCACCCTCGGCACCGGCAACTTCACCGGCGTGGCGGGCGAGCTGCGGGTGGTGACCCAGGCCAACGGCTACCAGGTGGTCTATGGCGACACCACGGGCGACAAGAACCCGGACTTCGCCATCGTCGTCCTGTCCGACCACGCGCTGACCGCCAGCGACTTCGTGCTCTGAGTCCCCTCGGACATAGTCGGGCATCCCCCCACCCTGCCCCCCGGGCAGGGTGGGGTTCTTTTTTGTCCGCTCCTTCGCGCCGCGACGATAGGAGCGGCTTGGCCCGGGCCGGTTCGACGGCGATACTCGGGTCCGGGCGCCGGCGGACGGACCGGCCCGAACAGACGGAACAGGATGCGGCTCAGATCAGCTCTGCTCGCGGGCGCGCTCCTCGCCCTCTCCGCCGTGGCCGCCTCGGCGGCCGCGCCGCTGTTGCCCGGGCTCGGCCCCGACGACCGGCGCGTGCCGGTGGACGGCACCGCGGCCCCCTGGCGCAGCCTGGCCAAGGTGCAGACCGGCATCGGCGGCCGCTGCACCGGCGCACTGATCGGCGCCCGCCGCGTGCTGACCGCGGCCCATTGCCTGTTCAATCCGCGGACGCAGCGCTTCCTGCCCGCCTCCTCGCTGCATGTGCTGTTCGGCTATGAGCGCGGCGAGTTCATCGAGCACTCCCTGGTCGCCGAGGTGATCCACGCCGACGCCTACGACCCGCTGCGGCCGCGCGAGGAATATGCGGCGGATTGGGCGATCCTGGTGCTGGCCGCCGACGCGCCGCCGCAGGCGCCGCCGCTGGTGGTCGCGGAGGCGGCGCCGGCCCCGGGCACGGCGGTCGTGCTGGGCGGCTACAGCCAGGACAAGGCGCAGATCATCACCGCCGACACCGCCTGCATGGTGCTGGGCACCGACCGCACCACCAAGGGCCCGGTGCTGATCCACGACTGCAACGGCACGCGCGGCACCAGCGGCAGCCCGCTGCTGGCGCTGAAGGAGGGCGAATGGCAGGTGGTCGGCATCGCCGTCGCCGGATCGACCGACCGGCTGACCCTCAACTTCGCGGTCCCGGCCTCCGCCTTCGCCGCGGCGCTGCGGTAGCGGCCTTTCCCGTGCAAGGGCCTTCGGCTACAGAGGCCCGATGTATCTCTCGATTTCAACGACTCATAACCCGGCCACCGATCTCGGCTTCCTGCTGCACAAGCATCCAGACCGGGTGCACGAGACCGAACTGTCCTTCGGCAAGGCCCATCTGTTCTATCCCGAAGCCACGGCAGTGCGCTGCGAGGCCGTGCTGCTGCTGGAGATCGACCCGGTCGGTCTGGTGCGCGGCCGCGGCTCAGCCGAGGGCATGGTCGACCAGTATGTCAACGACCGCCCCTATGCCGCCTCGTCCTTCCTCTCCGTCGCCCTGAACCGCAGCGTGAAGACGGCGATGAACGGCATCTCGAAGGACCGGCCGGAGCTCGCCGCCGCGCCGATGCCGCTCGAGGCGCGGATCAGCCCGCTGCCCGTGCGCGGCGGCGAGGCCCTGGTGCGCCGTCTGTTCGAGCCGCTGGGGTGGACCGTCCGGGCCGGGCCCGTTCCCGGCCCCGACGGCGAAGCCAGCCCCCGCTACCTCGCCCTGACCCTGTCGGGCACCGCCCGGCTGAGCGCGCTCTTGAACCACATCTACGTGCTGGTCCCGGTGCTCGACGACGACAAGCACTACTGGGTCGGCGAGGACGAGGTCGCCAAGCTGCTGGCCCGCGGAGAGGGCTGGCTCGGCGACCACCCGGCACAGGAGCTGATCGTCCGGCGCTATCTGGGCCACCGCCGGTCGCTCGCCCGCCAGGCCCTGGCCCGGCTGGTGCCGGAGGAAGCGGCGGAGGAGACCGGGCCGGAGCGCGCCGCGAGCCACGAGGAGGTTCTGGAGGCGCCGATCCGGCTGCACGACCAGCGGCTGGCGACGGTGGCGGCGGCGCTGCAGGCCAATGGCGCCCGGGTCGTCGCCGATCTCGGCTGCGGCGAGGGCAGGCTGCTGTCCCTGCTGGCGCGCGAGCGCTGGGTCGAGCGCCTGATCGGCGTCGATGCCTCGACCCGCGACCTCGAACGGGCGCAGCGCCGCCTCAAGCTGGACCAGCCCGGCGGCCCGCCCGAAGGGCGGATCACGCTGCTGCATGGCGCCCTGACCTATCGCGACCGGCGCTGGGCCGAGGCCGACGCCGCCGCCCTGGTCGAGGTCATCGAGCATCTCGACCCCGACCGGCTGCCGGCGCTGACCCGGATCGTGTTCGCCGAGGCCCGGCCGCGGCTGGTCGTCGTGACCACGCCGAACGCCGACTACAACGTGCTGTTCCCGACGCTCGGCGTCGGATCCTTCCGCCACGCCGACCACCGTTTCGAATGGAGCCGTGCCGAGTTCCGCGCCTGGGCGGCCGCCGTCGCCGACGCCCATGGCTATGCGGCCGAGTTCGGCGATATCGGTCCCGCCGATGCCGAGCACGGCGCGCCGAGCCAGATGGCCGTGTTCACGAGGACCGCATGACCGACGGGCTGATCCACATTCATGAGGATGACTGGGGCATGCGCAACCTCTATCCGGCTGCGGCCGGGGACGAGGCGCAGGACGACATCGCCCGAGCCGCCGAGGCCGGCGAGCGGAATCGCGCGCCGGACGGCCGGGGCTGGACCGACATGCATGTGATCCAGCCGCCCAAGACCGACTTCACCGATGCCGGCCTTCCGCTCGCCGCGGTGATCGCGGTGCTCGAGCCGATGATGCCGCGCGTCCGCCGGTTCTACGCCACCATCGGCAGCGCCATGGCCAAGGGGGCGGGGCGCGACCCGCTCGGCTCCTATCTGGAGAACGCCGTCTGCTTCGGCTTCGGGCGGTCCTGCTTCGTCAAGGTCGAGCCCGAGGGTGCCCTCGTCGCCAGCATCTGGTTCGAGGCCTCCGGCGCCGAGCCGGCGCAGCTCGCTGCCCTGCGCGCCGCGCTGCTGGCGATCGACGCGCTGGCGCCGTCGATCGTCGCCGACTACTGGCTGGACCTGACCGGCCGGGTCGGCGACGTGGCGTTTCTCGACCGCTATTTCGCCGAGCTGACGGGGGCCGCATCGTGAGCCGTGCTCCCGATCCCGTCCGCATCGACATTCCCGATTTCGCCCTGATCGTCCTGATCGGCGCCACCGGGTCGGGCAAGTCGAGCTTCGCCGCGCGGCACTTCCGGCCGACCGAGGTCATCTCATCGGATCATTGCCGCGGCCTGGTGTCGGATGACGAGACCGACCAGTCGGCGACGGCCGATGCGTTCGACCTGGTCCGCACCATCGCCGAGAAGCGGCTCAAGAACCGGCGCCTGACGGTGATCGACGCCACCAATGTCCGCGCCGCCGACCGCAAGGACTGGGTCGCGCTGGCCCGACGTTGGCACGCCCTGCCGGTCGCCATCGTGCTCGACCCCGGCATCGATCTCTGCGTCGAGCGCAACAAGGCGCGGCCCGACCGCCCCTTCGGCCCGCAGGTGGTGGTGCGGATGGTGTCGGAGATCCGGCGCGGCCTGGGCGGGCTGCAGCGCGAGGGCTTCCGCCAGGTGTGGCGGCTGGGCACGGCCGAGGGCATCGACGCCGCGACGGTCGAGCGCCGGCCGCTATGGACCGACAAGCGCGACGATTCCGGCCCGTTCGACATCATCGGCGACATCCATGGCTGCGCCGACGAGCTCGAGGCGCTGCTGCGCCGCCTGGGCTACGGCGTCGACTGGCAGGCGGCGGAGGGCGGGCGCCAGGTCACGGTGACGCCGCCGCCGGGCCGCAAGGCGGTTTTCGTCGGCGACCTGGTTGACCGCGGCCCGCGCACGCCCGACGTGCTGCGCATCGCCATGAGCATGGCGGCGGCCGGCACCGCCCATGTCGTCAACGGCAACCACGACCGCAAGCTGGCGCGCTGGCTGGACGGCCGCGACATCAAGATCGCGCATGGACTGCAGCAGTCGATCGACCAGCTCGAGGCCGAGGGCCCGGCCTTCAAGGCCGCGATCAAGCCGTTCCTGGAGGGGCTGCTGAGCCATGTCTGGCTGGACGGCGGCAAGCTGGCGGTCGCCCATGCCGGACTGAAGCCGGAGATGGTCGGCCGGGCCTCGGCCGCGGTGCGCGAATTCGCCCTCTACGGCGAGACCACCGGCGAGACCGACGAGTTCGGCCTGCCCGTCCGGCTGGACTGGGCCGCGGCCTATCGCGGGCCGACGTCGATCGCCTACGGCCACACGCCGGTGCTCGACCCGGAATGGGTCAACAACACCATCTGCCTCGACACCGGCTGCGTCTTCGGCGGCCGGCTGACGGCGCTGCGCTGGCCGGAGAAGGAGCTGGTCTCGGTGCCGGCCGAGCGGGTGTGGAGCGAGCCGGTCCGCCCGCTGGCGCCGCGCGCCGAGGAGCGCAGCGCCCAGGCCGAGGCCGACGACCTGCTCGACATGGAGGATGTGGTCGGGCGGCGCTGGGTCGAGACCCAGCTGCGCGGCCGGATCGAGGTGGCCGCCGAGAACGCGGCCGCGGCGCTGGAGGTGATGAGCCGCTTCGCCATCGCGCCGCAATGGCTGGTCTACCTGCCGCCGACCATGTCGCCGGTCGAGACCAGCGCGCGACAGGAGTGGCTGGAGCGGCCGGAGGAAGCGTTCGAGCATTTTCGCGGGCGCGGCGTCGCCACGGTCATGTGCCAGGAGAAGCACATGGGCTCGCGCGCCGTGATCGCGCTGTGCCGCGATGCTGCCGTCGCCCGGGCGCGGTTCGGCGTGACCGGGGACGAGACCGGGGCGATCTGGACCCGGACCGGCCGGGCCTTCTTCGCCGATGCCGCCACCACCGAGGCGGTGCTCGAAACGCTGCGGGCGGCGGCGGATGGGCTGTGGGCGGAGCTGGACACCGGCTGGCTGCTGTTCGACGCCGAGATCATGCCGTGGTCGGCCAAGGCCGGCGCCCTGATCGAAAACCAGTACGCCCCGGTCGCCGCCTCCAGCCTGGCCGGACTGACGGCGGCCGGCGACGCGCTGGCCCGGGCGGTCGGACGCGGCCTGCCTCTGGCGGATCTGCAACAGCGTGTCGCCGGGCGGCGCGGCCGGGCCGAGGCCTATGGCCGGGCCTGGGCGCCCTATGTCTGGCCGGTCTCCGGCATCGACGACCTGCGCATCGCCCCCTTCCACCTGCTGGCGGCGGAAGGCCGCGTCTGCTTCGACCGGGACCATGCCTGGCATATGAGCGTGGCCGACCGGCTGGCACAGGCCGGGGGGCCAGCCGTGGCCGCGACGCGCTGGCGGCTGGTCGATCTGGCCGACGCCGCCGCCTGCGCCGACGCCGTCGCCTGGTGGGAGGCGATGACCGCGTCAGGCGGCGAAGGCATGGTGGTGAAGCCGAGCGATTTCGTCGCCCGCGGACCGAAGGGCCTGATCCAGCCGGCGGTGAAGGTGCGCGGCCGGGAATATCTGCGCATCATCTACGGCCCGGAATACGACCTGCCGGAGAACCTGGTCCGGCTGCGCGAGCGCAAGCTGGGCGGGAAGCGCAACCTGGCCCTGCGCGAATTCGCCCTCGGGCACGAGGCGCTGCGGCGCTTCGTGGCCCGCGAGCCGCTGCGCCGGGTGCATGAATGCGTGTTCGGCGTGCTGGCGCTGGAGAGCGAGCCGATCGACCCGCGGCTCTAACCTTCGTCGTGCCGCCGGTCGCAGACGACCTTGAGGTAGCGCCCCTCGCCCAGCTCTGGCCCCAGCGCGGTGCTGGCCAGCATCGCCTGGCCGGTGAAGCCGCAGCCGAGCGGCGTCGGCGCCACCGGGCCGGCGACCACGTCGACCGCAGTGTCCCGATTGCAGTCGTGCTGCGGCATCGCCGTGGCGCAGACGAGGATGAGGGTGGTGAAAACGTCCATGCTGCTTCCGCTCCCTGGGTTGCGCACCACCCGGGGGCTTCCTCCGGCAGGCCCGGCGTGCTCGCCGGGGCCCGCATCCGATCATTGTGCACTGCAACATAGACTTTGGGCAAGCCCGGCCCTGCCCTCGCCAGGGCTCCGAATCCAAGTTTCAGAGACCAGTGCGTTCCTCCCCTTTTCTGTCATTGCCCGGCTTGACCGGGCAATCCAGGGGCTATGTCGCCTGCAGCATGAGTTCGCCGCCCTGTCGTGACACCGGCGTCGGGCCACAAACTGCCATGTGATGGTGGTAGGAAGGTCGATGCCGGTGAGGACGCGTCCGCTCTGCCGTGCCACAGTCATTCGCGCTGGATCGGGGGGAATCATGCGGCAAATTCTGCTCTGCGCCTTCATCTGGACGGCCGCGGTCTGGCCGGCGGCAGGTCACGCCCAGGACATGTTCTGGTCGACGACCCTTCCCGCGATCACGGGCACGGATACGCTCGGCCTGCATTTGCGCGAGTTGAGAGAGCAGCAGCCGAACGGGGGCCAGCGGCGCGCGCAGCCGAACCCGGTGCCCGGGACCCCTTCCGCGGCGGCCTTCCGGTACACCCCGTCGCCGCAGCGCCGCGCCGCCAACCTGGCGCAGTTCGTGGCCAAGAGCCGGCAGAACGATCCCAGGGGCGCCGACGATCTCGCCAGGTTGTTCGCGTCGGGCGATGTCATCGAGAAGATGCGGGCCCCGCTGGCCAAGGTTGGGTTGCGGGTCGACGACGTCGCCGATGCCTACACCGTCTATTGGGTCAACGCTTGGCAGGCGAGCCGCGGCGTCGACTACGAGATCAGCCGCCACACTGCGACGGCGGTCAGGAGCCAGGTGGCCGGCGTGATGGCGTCCACGGGCGCATTGCGCGGAGCGGGCGATGCCGCCAGGCAGGAAATGGCCGAGAGCCTGCTGATCCAGGCGATGCTGATCGAGGCGGCGGTGCAACAGAGCAAGGGCAATCCCGAACTCGGCCATCAGCTCGCCACGGCGGTGTCGCAGGGCGCGCGCGGGATGAACCTGGACCTCGCGGGCATGACGCTGACCGAGGATGGGTTCGTCTCCGAGGATTGAGCCCATGGGACTCGCGTCTGCGAGTCCCATGGCGATCCCCTACCGCGACGGCGGATCGCGCCAGCTGTGGCGCGGCTCGTAGCCCAGCACCCGACGGGCCTTCTCGATCGACAGCAGGGTCTCGTTCGGGCCGAAGGGGCGCTTGCGCGGCACGCCGGGATAGACGGCGTCGAGCAGCGCGTCGTTCGGCTGGCTCATCACCGAATCGGCATTGGCGATGACGAAGACATCGGCGCCGGTCAGCTTCGATTCCAGCGCCAGCCGGATCGCCTGGGCGGCGTCGCGGGCGTCGATATAGGCCCACAGGTTCCAGTTCCGCTTGCGCGGGTCGTCGTCGAAGCCGGGGAACTCGGCGTAGCGCTCCGGGTCCATGACGTTGGACAGGCGCAGGCCGATGATCTTGGCGGTGGGGTCCCAGCGGCAGAACTGCTTGGCCATCTCCTCGCCCATCAGCTTGGACAGGGAATAGGCGGTCTCCGGCCGGCCGGGATAGTCCTCGTCCACCGGCACATAGGGCGGCGGGTCGGCGAAGGGCAGGCCCAGCACGGTCTCGCTCGAGGCCCAGACGATGTTGCGGATCTTCAGCTGCCGCGCCGCCTCGAACACATTGTAGGTGCTGACCGTGTTGGTTTCGAAGATGACGTGGTTCGGCGCCAGGCCGGGGGCGCGGATCGCCGCCAGATGGACGATGCCGGTGACCCGCGACACCCGGTCGTCGATCGACGAGAAGGCGGCGATGGTCTGGCCGTAGTCGGTCAGGTCGACGCGGCTGTGCCGGACCGACGGGTCGGCCGGCGGTGCCAGATCGACCGAGCAGACATCGTGGCCATGCGCGATCAGATCCTTCAGGCAGGCGCGCCCGGCCTGGCCGCTGCCGCCGGTGACGATGATCATCTGGTCCTCCCTCGTCGAACTATTGTCCGACAAGATAGGTCAGGGATCGAGCTCGGGATAGTGGCGGAAGATGCCCATCTGGTTGAACGGGATGCGCCGCGGCGAGGCCAGATAGGTCTCGATCCGCGGCAGCGAAGCCACGAGATCGTGCAGCGCCACGAGACGCGGATGCTTCGGCTCGATCTTTGCCATCGCCTTCGGGAAGGCGTAGCGCAGCCCGGCGATGATCTGGAACATCGACAGGTCGGCGGTGGTGACGCCGTCCCCGACCAGATGCGCGTCGCCGGCCGGGTTGCGCGCCAGCACCCGCTCGAAGTAGCCGAGATATTTCGGCACGCGATGGGCCAGGAAGTCCTCGGTGCGGCGCTTCGCCTCCGGCTTCTGGTCCTCGTAGTACAGGCCGCTGCCGATCGGGTGATGGGTATCGTGCACCTCGACCACCAGGTCGGCGACGGTGAGCTGCAGCTGGTGGGTCCAAAGCCGCCCCGCCTCGTCCGCCGGCGCCAGCCCGTGCCGGTCGCCGAGGAACAGCAGGATGGCGGCGGTCTGGCCGATCAGCAGGTCGCCGGCCCTGAGATAGGGCGGCGCGAAGGGCGGCTCGGCCACCGATTTGTCCTGCAGGAAATGCATCAGCCCGGGCAGGTCGTCATCCTCGCCGCGAGCGACGTCGACATAGTCGGCGCCGGCCTGCTCCAGCGCCAGCCGTACGAATTCGCCGCGCCCCTGGATCTCGGGCCAGTAGTAGAGCTCATAGGTCACTCGCAATATCCTTTCGCATGATTCCACTCTCGTGAACGATTCACGTTGGATTCACGCTGCCTGGTTATGATGTCCATACTGTCCCACGGACGGTACGCCCATCGAGCCTGGTGAGGGCCCGATTTTCAAGTAGAGTGATTTGAGGGGATCGACAGTCGAATAGTCAAACGGGCATTGCGTTCGCCCGCAATCAGAACTCGATGGGCGTCTTTACAGCGACCCAGCGGAAGACAGACAGGGACGACAGCACGATGAGGGGGCGCCTGGCGCCCCCTTGTGGTTTGGCCGTCAGGATGTTGGTGCGTCAGGATGTCGGGCCCATGCCGATGGCCAGCGGCGCCTCGGCCGGCTCGTCGCGCGACCGCAGCCATTTCGCCAGGGCGCTGTACACCCCGCCGCACACGATCAGGGCGGCCCCGACCAGGCTGAGGGCCGGGATCTCCTCGTGGAAGACGAGGACGCTGAAGGCCGCCGCCCAGGCGAAGATCGAATAGTCGATCACCGCGACGTCGGAGACGCCGCTGAGCCGCAGCCCGCCGATATAGAGCAGGTTGGCCAGGCCGCCGGCCAGCCCGACACCGAGGAAGGGCAGCCAGTCGTCAGCCGTCGGCCAGACCCAGCCCGAATGCAGCACCCATGCGGCGGACGCCACTACCATGACGGTGTTGCCCCAGATCGCGGTGACGATCGGCGGATCCGCCTGCCCCGCCCGGCGCGTCGCCACCACGCCGAGCGCGTAGAACAGCGCCGACAGCACCGCGATCGCGGCACAGACATTCAGCCCGTCGGTCGGCCGCACGATCAGCAGCCCGCCGGCGAGAGCGACGGCGATCGCGACATAGGTTTCGCGGCCCGCGGGCTCGCGCAACACGGTGATGCCGAACAGCGCCATGAACACCGGCGCGGCCAGCGAGATTGCGGTCGCGTCGGCCAGCGACAGGCCGGACAGGCTGAGGAAGAAGGTGGCGCCTGCCGCCAGCACCAGGCCGCCGCGCATCAGCTGCAGCAGCGGCTTGGTCGAGCGCACCGCCTGCATCCCCCGGACCTCACCCATGCGGTACTGGACCAGGATCGGCAGATATCCGAACAGGGCGCGGATCAGGATGATCTCGGCGACCGGGTAGCTGCCGCTCAGATATTTGGCGAAGGCATCCATCGTCGCGAAGGCGCCGACGCCCAGGGCATAGAGCGCGAGTCCCTGCATCTGACGGGGAGAGGTGCGCACTTCGAAAGGACCTTCTCAAATATGATTGCTGCCGAGGCCGGCATGAATGGCGTCATCAAAGCAGACAATCATGGCCGCATTCGCGCCGGGCGGCGATGGATTCGCGCCGAATTGCGGTCTTCCCGTGGCGGGACGGCTAGAACAGGCTGAGCTGCCGCTCGGCTGGACGCCTGGGTGCCGGGTCCGGGCGGCGATGGGCCAAGAGTTCGGCCTCGATCTCGCCGAGGAAGGGCGATGCCTCCAGCCGCACCATGCCGCCGCGCCAGCGCCGCTCGCGCGCTCGGCACAGGAGCAGCCGGTCCATCGCCCGGGTCATGCCGACATAGAACAGCCGCCGCTCCTCCGCCGTCGCCGCCGGGTCGGCCTCGCCGAAGCGCAGCGGCAGCACGCCGTCCTCCAGGCCGAGGATGAACACCACCGGGAACTCCAGCCCCTTGGCGGCATGCAGGGTCAGCAGCGAGACCCGGTCGGCGCGCGGGTCCCAGAAATCGGCCTCGGTCGCCAACGCCACGGCGGCAAGGAAGGCGGTGCGATCGTCGGTGCCCTGCCGCGAGGCGATCAGCGACAGGCGCTGCAGCGCCGCCGTGGTCGAGGCCGGATCGGCGCCGTCACGGCGCAGCCGTTCGGACGCCTGTTGCAGCTGCTGCGGCCCCTCCTCCGGCTCCAGCGCCGCCAGCAGCGCGCGGACCGCCGGATCCTCCGACAGCGGCACCAGCGAGCTCTTCTTGAACGGCATGCTGCCGCGGCCCAAAGCCTCCGCGACGGCCTCGGCCTGGGCGTCGGTGCGGTACAGCACGGCGATGTCGGAGAAGGACAGCTGGTCGTCCGCGCGGCCGTCCGACCGGCCGCTGTCGATCGAGAAGAAGCTGTGGCCGCCCAGCAGCGCCTCGATCTCCGCCACCACGAACTCGGCCTCGGCCTTGTCGCTGGCGGCCGCGTGGACCGAGATGCGGTCCTGCATCGCCCGCACGATCTCGGCCGCCGGCTCCGTGCGGCCGTCGGCCCCGATGAAGCGCGAGGCGGCGGTGACGATGGTGCCGGTCGAGCGGTAGTTGCGCCGCAGCCGGATCACCGCGGCGCCGGGGTGGTCGCGGTGGAAGCGGTCGAAGCAGGAGGCATCGGCACCGCGGAAGCCGTAGATCGCCTGGTCGGGGTCGCCGATGACGCAGAGATTGCCGCCAGACGGCACCAGCAGCGACAGCAGCCGCACCTGGCTGTCATCGACATCCTGGAACTCGTCGACCGAGACATGGCGGAACTGGTCGCGGGTCAGCGCGACCAGGCCCGGATCCCCCTCCAGCGCCGCGATGGTCTTGCCGACCAGGTCGTCGAAATCGATCCAGTTGCGCTGCGCCAGGGCCTCGTCGTAGCGGGCCAGCGCCTCGGCGAGGTCGAGATCGGCCGGCGCCCCGGTGCGCTTGGCCCGCGAGATCGCGCGCAGCAGCCGTTCGGCCTTGGTGCGCGATACCTCCAGCACCTCCTGCAGCAGGGCGGCGCGCTCCACCTCCCCCGCCACCCGGGCATCGCGGTGCAGCCCGGCGGCCTCGCCATGCTCGCGCAGGAAGGCGAGGCCGAGCGAATGGAAGGTGTGGATCGGCATCCGTGCCGCAGCACCCGGCAGCAGCGCCTCCAGCCGCTCGCGCATCTCCGCCGCCGCGCGCCGGGTGAAGGTGATGGCCAGGCAGGACTCCGGCGCCGCGCCGCCTGCCACCAGATGGGCGATGCGGTGGGTCAGCGTCCGGGTCTTGCCCGAGCCCGGCCCGGCGACGATCAGAAGCGGCCCCACCACCCGCTCCGCCGCCGCCCGCTGGTCGGGGTCGAGCCGGTCGAGGAGGCCGGTCGAGGCGGCAGTTGTGTCGCGGACATTCGGGCTCTTTACCCCCTCCCTTTCATCGTCATTCCCGCGAAAGCGGGAATCTCCCTCTGGTTCGGGGGCGACAAGCCCCCCGCTTTCGCGGGGATGACGGGATGTAGGTTGGGGCGAGGCCTCCGCCCGCCTCTGCGGCAGGTCGAACAACAGCCCGCCGGCGGTGCGGCTCTTGAGTTCCTGCGGTTCGAACAGCCGGATCACGCCGTATTCGCCGTCATAGCCGGCGTCGCGGATCACCTGGCCCCGCCGCAGCCGGGTCACCGCCTCGGCCAGCAACTCGCCCTCGGCCCTGGCAATGTCCTCGACCGGGATCTTGCCGAGGATGCCCAGCTCCGACCCCAGCGTGCCGACCAGCCGGTCGTAGCTGCGCTCCACCGCCTTGCTGGAAGGGCCGGTCGCCAGCAGCTCGGACAGGATCTCCGGCAGCGGCACCAGGCTCACGATCTCGCCGGCCGTCGGCGGCGGCACTGCCTCTTCCTCGCTGCGGTCGGCCAATTTCTCAATCCGGTGCAGCACGCCGACCGTGACCGGCTGGCCGCAGACCGGGCAGCGGCCGTCCCGCGCCAGCGTTTCCTGCGGGCTCAGTCGGACATCGCATTTGCGGTGCCCGTCGGCGTGGTACTTGCCCTCCTCCGGGAAGAACTCGACCGTGCCGACATAGCCTTCCCCGGTCTCCAGCGCCCGGCGGATGGCGTGATAGTCCGGGTCGCAATCGAAGGCGGTGGCTTCGCGCCCCAGCTTGCCCGGCGAATGCGCGTCGGAGTTCGAGGTCAGGCGGTAGCGGTCGAGGAAGGAGATCCGCCAGTTCATCGCCGGGTCCGAGGACAGGCCGGTCTCGACCGCGAAGATGTGGTCTGACAGGTCGCCATAGCATTCGCCGATGGAATCGAAGCCGGATTGCGACCCCAGCGCCGCGAACCAGGGCGTCCAGATATGGGCCGGGACCAGATAGGCGTCCGGCCCCGAGGCCAGCGCGATCTCCAGCAGGTCGCGGGAATCGAGGCCGAGGATCGGCCGCCCGTCCGAGGCGATGTTGCCGATCCGCGCCAGGCTGGCCTGCAGCCGGTCGATCGTGTCGAAATCCGGCCCGTAGATCAGGTGGTGGATCTTCCGGGTGCGGTCGCCCTTCTTGTAGATGGTCGAGATCTCGGTCGACAGCATGAAGCGCACCGGCGTGCGGCACGGCGCCGGCAGCGTCGCCATCACCGCGGCCTCGAGGTCCGGCCGCAGCCGGAACAGGCCGGGCGTGTCCGACACCAGCTTGTCCTTCAGCTCGGCCAGCCAGACCGGGTGGACGCAATCGCCGGTGCCGACCACGCCGATGCCCTTGCGCGCCGCCCAATGCGCCAGGTGCTCCAGGTCGAGGTCCCGGCTGGTCGCCCGCGAATGCTTGGAATGGACGTGCAGATCGGCGTGAAAGCGCATGTCGGCCCCGTGTCCCCGCGCCCGCGGATCGCCGTGCAGACTCGGGCGCCGATCCGGGGATGATAGGACGCGGAGCCGGTGCGGCAAACGCCGAGACGGGGCCTTCGCTACCGGCTGCCGAGAAGCGGCAGCGTCCGCAGCGCCTTCGACAGCCGGATCGCGCTCCATGGCATGTATTCGGCGATCGCCAGCCCGACGATGTCGGCTTCGGCATCCACCGCCCTGAGGATCCGGGCGACCTCCTCGAAGCGCATCCGGCCTTTGGCGACGCCGTCGTATACACCCGGCGCGGCGGCGGGATCCTGGAGCAGCAGGAAGTCGTAGAGCGAGGGATCCAGCACATCGAGGTCGAAATGCACCGCGACCTTCTTCGCGCCCGAGGCGCGCAGCCATGCCAGCACGGGCTCCGCCGAGCCGGCTAGGTCTTCCGGGCTCAGGCGCGCAAGCCCGTGCCTGGCGATGAACTCCGTCTCGAACGGCGTGGTCTCGGTCAGACCGACATAGAGGACCCGGTCCGCCCGTACCGGCTTCGGCACCGCAGCCACGAAGTCCGGGTCGCCCATTCCCATCAGCATGGCCAGGACATGCGCATGGGCGTGGCGGAACTGCTGCGCCCCCATGATGTCGGGATGGGCGTCGACCCACAGCACCGCCAGGTCGTCGCCATAGCGCTCGCTGAGATGGGCGGTCGGCGCGAGATTCACGAGGCAGTCGCCGCCGAGGGTGACGACAGCGTCGGGATCGTGCCGGGCGATGGCCGACCTGGCTGCCGCCAGCACGTTCAGGAGGGCCCGGCGGGAGACGATGCCCTGCTCGACCGGCCGCGCATCGCCATCGGCCTCCGGCACGGCAACGGTCTCTTCCGGCCCGGTCGGTTCCGGGGCGATCGCGGCCAGGACACGGGCGCCGATTCTGTAGTCGGGATGGTTGCCGCCCTGCCATTGCGGCAGGTTCAGGCGCAGAACCTTTGTCGGATCGATCGTCACGGTCTCATCCTTTCCGTCAGGAGCAGGACAGATCTGGTGATTGAAACCGGAAGCAAAACAGCTGAGATATGACAGCGCTGTCCATGCACATGGACAATCTGCCTGCCCTTGGAGGGACCGGTGAACCAGTTGCTGGCGATGCGGGCCTTCGTGCGGGTCGTCGACTCAGGGTCGTTCCGGGGCGCCGCCAACCAGCTCCGGGCGCCGCGCTCGACCGTCAGCAAGCTGGTGACCGATCTCGAAAAGCATCTCGGCACCAGGCTGATGCACCGGACCACGCGCAGCATCGTGGTGACCCCGGAGGGCGAGGACTATTACCGATCCGCGGCCCGCCTGGTGGCGGAGGTCGACGAGGCCGATGCTGCCGCGCGCGGCCGGAAGCTGACGCCACGCGGACATCTCCGCGTCGAATCCGCCACGACCTTCGCGCAGACCATGCTGATCCCGCAGTTGCCGGATTTCCATCGGCAGTATCCGCATGTCTCCATCGCCCTGGGCGTCAGCAATCGGACGGCGAACATCGTCGGGGAAGGCGTCGACTGCGCCATCCGGGCCGGGGAGATCGGCGACGAATCCCTGGTCGCACGGCACCTGTTCGACGCCGGGATGATCACCTGCGCGTCGCCGGCCTATCTGGAGCGGATGGGGACGCCGGTGAGTCCGGAAGACCTCGACGGCAGGCACTGCAAGGTCGGCTTCTTCTCCCACGCCGACGGCAGGACGAAACCCATGCTGTTCGAGAAGCCCGGTCACAGACACGCGGTCGGCGACCTGCAGTTCTCGACCAACGAAGACAACGGCCAGATCGCGATGCTGCTGGCCGGGCCGGGCGTGGGGCAATGCCTGAAGCCGTTCGTCCTGCCCCATCTGCAGTCGGGACGGCTGGTCGAGGTTCTCGGCGAATGGAGCCACCCGCCCCTGCCGTTCCATGTCGTCTACCCGCCCGGCCGGCATCAGAGCGCCAGGCTGACGGTCTTCGTTCAGTGGCTGGTGGAGTGCTTCGGCAGGACGGCCGGTCGATAGGACAACGGGCTACTCCGCCGAGACCGGCAAGAAGCGGGCGAAGGATTCCTCCACCGTCCGCCGCAGGATGTCGCGATAGCGGGCGTGGCAGGCATGGTCGGCGGCGATGCGGCCGAACTCCGGCGCGCCCGCCGCCGCCATCGGCACCAGCACGATCGGCGACGCGACGGGGGTGAGCTGCGACCCGGGTCCGGCCTGCAGCGTGGTCAGGATGCCGTGCATCTCGCCGGTGATCGTCGGCCGGCCCAGCACCGCCATCCGGTACTGCCCGTGGGTGTTGGTCACCAGGTAGATATGTCCGGATTGGTGCGGCACCGAGACGGTGCCGTGCTGGGTGAAGGCGGCGTCCACCCGCTCCGCCTCATGGAAGGCCAGGTGCGACCCGGCCTCGTCCCAGCGGATCTCGGTGCGGTAGGCGTAGATCGCGCGGCGGTCGCCGAAGGACGGCCGCAGCGTCAGATACGCCCCCTCGATCCAGGACACGGCCGGCCGGGAATAGGAGCCGAGCCCCTCCGGCGCCACTCCGACCGGCCCGGCCAGCGTTACAGGCGCAGCGGCGGCGGCCGGCTTCGGCTCCGGATGACGCAGCTTGACGCCCAGCGCCTCCTCCAGCCGGATCAGCGTCGCCAGGGTGAAGGGCCGGCGCCCGGACAGCGCCTTCTCCAGCGTCGACAGGCTGATCTTCGCCTGGTCGGCCAGGAACTGGCGGGAGATGCGGCGGCGGGCCAGCTCCTCCCGCACCAGCCCGGCAACGGCGTGGCTCTGCTCCTCCGACAGCTCGTGGTCGGCTGGGTGCGTCGTCAACCCGACCAAGGCGCCCTCCTCCGCACAGATCCGCACCGATCCGCACAGGGCGGTGCGCAGCAAGACCTATCCCGGCCACCGCCTGCGGAACAAGCCGGATCATCACCGTGGCCGGACAGATCCCCTCGGACCGACAAAAAACCAGGCCGGACGGACGCCGGCCGAGGTCCACGGAGGGTTCGATGACATCCATGACGAAGGACGCGCCGGCGGGGCTGTGGCCGGCGCTCCAGTCCCGGTTCGGGCATGCGGCGCCGCTGCTGCTGCTGTCCCTGTTGCTGGCCGTGCTGACCCTGGCGGTCGGCGGGCGGGCCGCCCGGGCCGAGCTCGGGCCGGTGCTGGTGACGCCGGGCGAGATGCAGTCCGGCGCCCTCTTGTTCCGCGCCAATGAGAAGGGCCGTTATGTCGAGGCGCCGCGCCTCGGCACCGATGTCGACCTGACGGTCAGCGGCCCGACGGCGCGGGCCCATGTCACCCAGGTGTTCCAGAACCCGACCGACCAGTGGGTCGAGGCCGTTTATGTCTATCCGCTGCCGGAGGACGGCGCGGTCGACACGCTGAAGATGGTGGTCGGCGACCGCGTCATCACCGGCGACATCGCCGCCCGCGAGGAAGCGCGCCGCACCTATGAGGCGGCGAAGCAGGCCGGCCAGACCGCAGGCCTGGTCGAGGAGGAGCGGCCGAACCTGTTCACCACCTCGGTCGCCAATGTCGGCCCCGGCGAGACCGTGCTGATCCGGATCGAGTACCAGGAGACTGTGCACCAGTCGGGCGACCGGTTCTCGCTGCGCGTGCCGCTGGTGGTGGCGCCGCGCTACACCCCGGCGGCGGTGACGCAGTCGGTCGACTTCAGGCCCGGCCAGGGCGGCTGGGGGCAGGCGAGCACCGATCCGGTGCCGGACCGCGACCGCATCACCCCGCCGGTGCAGGACCCGCGCCGCGCTGCGCCGACCAACCCGGTGACGCTGAAGGTGCGGCTGCAGGCCGGCTTCCCGCTGGGCGAGGTGGTCAGCGCCAACCATGCCGTCGACATCGAGACGCAAGGCCCGGACAGCCGCGTCGTCACCATGAAAGGCCCGGTTCCGGCCAATCGCGACTTCGAGCTGAGCTGGACCCCGGCCGCCGGCGCCGTGCCCTCGGTCGGGCTGTTCCGCGAGAAGGTCGCCGGCGAGGACTATCTCCTGGCCTTCGTCACCCCGCCGGCGTTGGCGCAGACCGAGGACAAGCGGCCGCGCGACGTCGTCTTCGTGATCGACAATTCCGGCTCGATGGGCGGCGCCTCGATGGACCAGGCCAAGGCCAGCCTGCTCTACGCCCTCGGCCGCCTGGCCCCCGCCGACCGCTTCAACGTGGTGCGCTTCGACGACACGCTCGACGTGCTGTTCCCGGACGTGGTGCCGGCCGACGCCGAGCATGTCGGCCGTGCCAGGAGCTTCGTCTCCGCGCTGGAGGCCACGGGCGGCACCGAGATGGTGCCGGCGATGCGGGCCGCCCTTACGGAGCACAACGGGGCTGACGGCGCGCCGCGCCTGCGCCAGGTGGTGTTCCTGACCGACGGCGCCATCGGCAACGAGCAGCAGCTGTTCGACACCATCGCCGGCATGCGCGGCCGGTCCCGGGTGTTCATGGTCGGCATCGGCTCCGCCCCCAACACCTTCCTGATGAGCCGTGCCGCCGAGCTGGGCCGCGGCACCTTCACCCAGATCGGTGCGCCCGACCAGGTGCAGGAGCGGATGCGCAGCCTGTTCGAGAAGCTGGAAAGCCCGGTCGTCACCAACCTGTCGGCCAGCTTCTCGGCCGGCGCCGCCGATGCGACGCCGGAGACGCTGCCCGACCTGTATCGTGGCGAGCCGGTGGTGCTGGCGGCGAAGCTGGCCGCGCTGTCCGGCACCATCGAGGTCAAGGGCATGATCGGCGACCGGCCCTGGATCGTCACCCTGCCGGTGGCCCAGGCGGCGAAGGGCGAAGGCCTGTCGAAGCTGTGGGCGCGGCGCCGGATCGCCGATGCCGAGGTGGCGCAGACCCTGGGCCAGATCGGCCCGGAGCAGGCCGACCAGCGGATTCTCGCCCTGGCGCTGCAGCACCATCTGGTGACCCGGCTGACCAGCCTGGTCGCGGTCGACCGGACGCCGCGCCGGCCGGACGGGGCGGCGCTGAGCCGCAACGACATTCCGCTGAACCTCCCCGCCGGCTGGGATTTCGACAAGGTCTTCGGCAAGCCCAAGGCCGAGCCGCGGCCGGAGTTCCGTGAGGCCGCCCTGTTGCTGCCAGCCGCCGCCCGCGCCGACACTCCGGCCGCCGCGAACAAGCCGGCGCCGGTCGAGGAGGTGGTGCTGCCGCAGACCGCGACCGATGCCGAGCTGCGGATCATCGCCGGCATCGCGCTGCTGCTGGCCGGCCTGGCGGTCCTCGCCTTCGGCCGCCGGACGATGGGAGGCCGGGCATGAGCGAGACCCTGTCACTGTCCCACCCGCTGGCCTGGCAACGCCCGCCCGGCAGGCAGCGCCTGCCGCGGCAGCGCCGGCCGAAGTCCCGGCTCGTCGCCCTCCTCCTCGTCCTGGCCGGCCTCGTGTTGGCCGGCCAGGGCGTCTGGATCCACGCCAAGGCGCAGCTGGCCCAGGTGCTGCTGGACCGGGCCTTCGCCGAGACCCTGGCGACCGGCCGGGCGGTGAAGCCCTGGCCCTGGGCCGACACCTGGCCGGTGGCGCGGATCGACCTGCCGCGGCTGGGCGAAAGCGCCATCGCCCTGGCCGGCGCCAGCGGCCAGGCCCTGGCCTTCGGCCCCGGCCACGTCCAGGACACGCCGGAGGCCGGAGACCCCGGCACCGCGGTCTATGCCGCCCATCGCGACACCCATTTCCGCATCCTGCGCGACGTCAAGCCGGGCGACGAGATCGACGTCACCCGCCGCGACGGACGCCGCGTCAGCTTCCGGGTGACCAGCACGCGGGTGGCAACCTGGGACGTCTCCGGCATCGACCCGCGGGCGCCCGGCCGCAACCTGGTGCTGGCCACCTGCTGGCCCTTCGACGCCACCGCCCGCGGCCCCTACCGCTATTTGGTGGAGGCGGAGGAGATCCGGCAGCGGGGCCAGGCAGGCCCGGTCGTCGCGGACGCCTCTACAGCCCCGTGACGGCGAGGGCGTTGCCGAGGGCGGCGAAGGCGGCGGTGTTGTCGAAGATGCACCAGGCCGGAACGCCCGCCGCCCGATGCTTCTGCAGCCGTCGTCGCATCCCGGCCAGCACGGCCTCGTCATAGTCGGAATAGTAGATCTTCGGCGACCCGTGCAGCCGGTAATAGACCAACCCGCCCCAGCCGCCCGGCGCCCCTGCCCCGGTCGCACGGGCCGGATCGGCAGCGACGCGAGCGATCTGCAGCGCCGCCAGCAACTCCTCCGCCTCCGGCCCGAACCAGCTGGCATGGCGCGGCTCGCAGGCGGCCGGCGCATCGATCCGGCGGCGCAGTTCGGCAAAGAACCCTTCCACCGCCTCCGCCTCGAAGGGCAGGCTCGGCGGGAGCTGCACCAGCAGCACACCGAGCTGCGGCCCCAGCCCCGTCGCCTCCCCGATGAAACGGTCCAGCAGGTCGCCGCAATCCTTCAGACGCTGCTCATGGGTCATGGTCCGCGGCAGCTTGACAGCGAAGCGGAAATCCGCCGGCACGCTGGCGGCCCAGTGCTCATAGGTGGCCCGGCGATGCGGGCGATAGAACGAGGTGTTGATCTCGGCCGCGTTCAGCCGCCGGGCATAGCGCTCGAGATGCGAGCCTTCGGCCGGGAACCGCTCGGCGTAGCGCGAAGGCATGCTCCAGCCGGCGGTGCCGATATAGGTCGGAGTATCGGTCATCCTGCAGTCAACACCCCGGCGGGGATTTCCGTCGGCGTGGTGTAAGGTGCCGCCAGCGCGAGGAGGCGACGGTTTGGCGACAGAGGCGGAGACCACGACGGATCGGCGCGCCGCGCCCGCCCGGCGCCGCACCATCCCGTTGTCCGGCACGCTGGCCGTGGTGATGGCCGGGCTGGTGGCGCTGACCACGATCGACGTGCTGGCCGTGTTCTGGTTCATGACCGCCGGCACCACCCGCGACCTGCTGGCCCGGACGGCGCAGCTGGGGCTCGATTCGGTCCAGGCCCGGATCGGCGACCGCTTCACCCCGGTCGAGGACCAGCTGGCCTTCCTGTCGCGGCAGATCGCCTCCGGAGAGATCAATCCGAACGATGGCGCGGCGCTGGACCGGCTGTTGACCGGCGCCCTGGCCGGCACGCCGCAGGTCCGCGTCCTGTCCCTGACCGCGCCCGACGGCACGATCCGCGGCGTCACCCAGGGCCCGCATGGCGTCTTTGCCTTCACCGACAAGATCCACACCGACCAGGAGCGGCGCGAGATCGAGCAGGCACGCGGCCGCGACGACTCCGTCTGGGGCCCGGTCTACTTCGTGCCGGCGGAATCGATGCGCACCTCGGTCGCCAATCTCAGCCGGCCGGTCCAGGCCGGGAGCCGCTTCGCCGGGGTGCTGCGGGCCACGATCACGATCGACGCCCTGTCCGACCACCTGCAGACGATCGCGGCGAGCAACCCCGGCACCACGCCCTTCATCCTGTACGGCCGCGACCGGGTGCTGGCCCATCCGGCCATGGCGGCGCAGCGGCCGGCACTGTCGCCCGAACACCCTCTGCCCCGGCTGGATGAGATCGGCGACCCGTTCCTGGCCTCGCTGTGGGCCGAGGGAGAGGCCGAGACGGTCGGCGAGACCGGGCTGGAGGCCCGAATCGTGCGGCTCGGCGATGATGGCCGCGTCGTCCTGACCCGGACCATCCCAAACTTCGACCCGGTGCCGCTGATCGTCGGCGTCGAGGTGCCGGTGGCGGTGCTGGACAAGCCGGACGACGACCTGCTGCGCGCCGCCCTGGCGGGCCTCGCCGTGCTGGCGATCGCCATCCTGGTCGCGATCGCGGTCAGCCGCGCCATCGCCCGCCCGGTCGGCGCCATGGCGCGGGAGGTGCGCGCCGTCGGCTCGCTCGACTTCGCCGCCCTGCGCCCGCTGCCCGGCAGCCTGTTCTCCGAGCTGAACGAGCAGGCCCGCGCCTACAACACCATGCTGACCGGGCTGCGCTGGCTCGAGACCTATGTGCCGAAATCGCTGGTCCGGCGCCTGCTGCGCAGCGGCGGAGCCGTGCCGTCGGCGGAGCGGCTGGTGACGGTGATGTTCACCGACATCGTCGACTTCACCGCCGCGGCCGAGCGGATGCCGGCGGCCGAGGTCGCCGCCATGCTGAACGCCCATTTCGACCTGCTGGGCCGCTGCGTCGAGGCCGAGGGCGGCACCATCGACAAGTTCATCGGCGACTGCGTCATGGCCTTCTGGGGCGCGCCGGACGACCAGCCGGACCATGCCGACCGAGCCTTGCGCGCCGCCCGCGCCATCGCCGCGGCGATCACGGCGGACAACGCCGCCCGGCGCGGCCGCGGCCTGGCGCCGCTGCGCCTGCGCATCGGCATCCACAGCGGCCGGGTGGTGGCCGGCAACATCGGCATGAGCGGCCGGTCGGGCTATACCATCGTCGGCGACGCGGTGAATCTCGGCAACCGGCTGGAGCAGCTGGGCAAGGCGGTGGCGCCGACGGACGAGATTGTGGTGCTGGCCAGCGGCGAGACCGTGGCGCTGGCGGCCGATCGGTCCGGCCTGCGCAGCCTCGGCGTCCAGGCCGTGCCGGGCCGGCGGACCGAGATCGAGATCTTCCGGCTGGAGGATCCGTCTCCGGCCGGCCAGCCCTGAGGCCCGCCATGCTCGACCATGTCTCGATCACCGTCTCCGACCTCGCCGCGGCGGAGCGCTTCTACGATGCGGTGCTGGCGGCGCTCGGCGTCACCAAGGTCGGCTCCAGCCGGGGCTGGATCGGCTATGGCGCGCGCTGCGACGCGGCGCATCCGGAGCGCAGCTACCTGTCGATCCTGCCCGGTGACCGGCCGGAGGACGCGCCGCGCCGCCACTGGTGCTTCAAGGCGCCGGACCGCGCGGCGGTGGACGCGTTCTGGCGCGCCGGCCTGGCCCAGGGTGGCCGCGACGGCGGCGCCCCGGGCCTGCGGCTGGAATACCACCCGAGCTACTACGCCGCCTTCCTGCTCGACCCCGACGGCAACCGCATCGAGGCGGTGTGCCATCGAAATGAGGCCGTCGCCTGACTACAGGCTCCTGCAGTTCGCTGCCAATTGATCCAGGGTGATGGTCAAGCCATACCCACCGTAAAGGTCGTCAGTATACTCATCTTCACTCACCAATTCCCGTTGCCAGCTTTCGTATTCGAGCGGGTTGGCGATGATGGCTGTCGCACCTTCCGGAAGATCCGCCATCACTTCGAACTCCAAGGAATGCGGAAAATCCCTTAGTTCTCCACCGGAGTAGGGAGCGAACCACTGGGTGGTGACAATGCCCTTGAAGGCTGTGTGAACCACGTAGCGATCACCTTTTCTTGGCAGCCGCTCATTCGAAGTCATGGATGTGTGCTCCCCTGCGCCTCGCAGGATAGCACACTGGGAGCCAGATCCCGCGGAGATCGATGCTCTCCGGCGCCCCGACCCTACAGCCCCACCGCCCCTGGCGGCGCGAGGGACAGGCGGCGGGCGGCGGCGATCAGGGTGTCGAGCAGCGCCTGCCGCCGTGCCTCCGGCGTGTCCAGCGGGGTGACCAGGCACAAGGTCGCCACCGCCCGCGCGTCATGGTCCACCACCGGCGCCGCCAGGCAGCAGGTGAAGCGGTCGACCAGCTCCTCGGTCACGGCATAGCCGCGCGCCCGCGCGGCCTCGGTCTCGGCGACGAAGGCAGCGAGCTCGATCCGCTCGCCCGAGGGCAGCGTGAAATCCTCCGCCGGAATGAAGCCGGCGATGCCGGCGGCGTCCAGATGGGCCACCAGCAGGCGGCCGGAGGCGGTCCAGGGGATCGGCAGCCGGATCCCGACCTCGGAGGTGATGCGGAAGGTGCGCCGCCCGGGCTCGTTCAGCATCACCACGTATTTGTCGCCGTCGAGCATGCAGAACTGTGTCGTCTCGCCGGTCTCTGTGGCCAACCCCAGCACCTCGCGCCGGGCCCGGCTCAACAGGTCGACGCCGGCGACATAGGTCTGGGCGTAGTAATGCACGGCACGGCCGAAGAACACCGCCCCGCCCTCGCCCGCCGGCTCCAGGATCCCGGCCGCGGTCAGCCGGCCGACGATCTCGTACAGGGTCGAGCGCGGAGCGCCGATCGCCTTGGCCAGCTCGCCCATCCGCACCGGCCCGCGCCGCGCCTGCAGATGCTCCAGGATCGCCACCGCCCGATCGATGCCCCGCTCCCGGCTGGTCGCCCCGGCCATTGGCTCTCCTCCGTTGGGTCGATTGCATTTGTCCCAAGCCGAGCCTATCGTATCGCTTGTCCGACATACAAGACCATTGTCCGATATACTGGACAGAAAACATGGAGGCTGAGATGCGCATCGTGACCCGGACGCTGCTTTCGGTCAGCGCCGCCGCCCTGCTGCTGGGCACCGCCGGCGGCGCCTTTGCGGCCGACAAGCTCCAGGAGGTGCTGAGCCGCGGCAAGCTGATCGTCGGCACCGGCAGCACCAACCCGCCCTGGCATTTCAAGACCGAGCAGGGCGACCTCGCCGGCTTCGACATCGACATGGCCAAGATCATCGCCAAGGGCCTGTTCAACGACCCGAGCAAGGTCGAGTTCGTGGTCCAGTCCTCCGACGCCCGCATCCCGAACCTGACCACCGACAAGGTCGACATCACCTGCCAGTTCATCACCGTCACTGCGGCCCGGGCGCAGCAGGTGAACTTCACCATCCCCTATTACCGGGAAGGCGTCGGCCTGCTGCTGATGAAGGACGGCAAGTACAAGAGCTATGACGAGTTGAAGGCGGCCGGCAGCGGCGTCACCGTCTCGGTGCTGCAGAACGTCTATGCCGAGGACATGGTGCATGCGGCGCTGCCGCAGGCGGCGGTCGACCAGTATGAGAGCACCGACCTGATGTATGAGGCGCTCAACTCCGGCCGTGCCGACGCCGCCGCCACCGACGTGTCGTCGCTGCGCTGGTTCATGAAGCAGAACCCGGACCGATATCTCGACGCCGGCTACGGCTGGCAACCGCAGACCTATTCCTGCGCCGTGAAGAAGGGCGACCAGGACTGGCTGAACTTCGTCAACACCGCGCTGCACGAGGCGATGACCGGGGTCGAATACGAGACCTACGCTGCCTCCTTCGAGCAATGGTTCGGCCAGCGCCCGCCGGCGCCCGCCATCGGCTTCCCCACGGAAATGCGCTGACGCTCTGGCGACAAAGGCCGGTGCCAGCCCCCTCACCCTCCCGGCCCCGACGGGCCGGGCCCCTCCCTCTCCCCGAGGAGAGGGAAAAAAGAGTGGCTGCCCTACACCTCTCCCTGGGGAGAGGTCGAAATCGCGACGCGATTTCGGGTGAGGGGGTGGCACCGGCCCCTCCGCCACGGCACCAACGGAGACGCGGGTGAACTATCAGTTCAATTTCGGCGTGGTCTGGGACAGCCGCGACCTGCTGCTGAGCGGCCTGGCGCTCGGGCTCGGCCTGGCGGTGGTGTCGATCCTGATCGGCTGCGTCATCGGCCTGGTCGGCGCCTTCGCCGCCACCTCGCGCAGCCGGGTCGCCCGCGGCCTCGCCTCCGGCTACGTCACCTTCTTCCGCAACCTGCCGATCCTCGTGATCCTGCTGTTCGTGTTCTTCGCTCTGCCGCGGGCGGGGATCCGGCTGGACAAGATCGACAGCTTCGTCGCCTCGCTGTCGGTCTATGCCGGGGCCTATCTGGTCGAGGTATTCCGCGCCGGCATCCAGTCGGTGCCGAAGGGCGTGATCGAGGCCGGCACCGCGCTCGGCCTCAAGCCGATGCAGATCCGCCGGCTGCTGGTGGCGCCCTTGATGCTGCGCAACATCCTGCCGGCGCTGGGCAGCAACTTCATCTCGCTGTTCAAGGACACCTCGCTGGCCGCCGCCATCGCGGTGCCGGAGCTGACCTTCTACGCGCGCAAGATCAACACCGAGAGCTTCCGCGTGATCGAGACCTGGCTGGTGACCGCCCTGCTCTATGTCTGCGTCTGCACCCTGATCGCCTTCCTGCTGCGCCGGCTCGAGGCGCGGTTGCGGCTGCCCGGAGGAGCCCGGTGATGGGGGCCTTCCTGCAGCAGATCTGGGTGGCGCGCTGGGCCCTGCTCGACGGGGCCTGGCTGACGGTGCAGATCTCGGTGCTGTCGATCGCCGCCGGCACCGTCTTCGGCGTGCTGGTCGGCCTGGCCCTGACCTATGGCGGCCGCGCCCTGCGCTGGCCGGCGCGGCTGTTCGTCGACTTCATCCGCGGCACGCCGGTGCTGGTCCTGGTGCTGGCCGCCTTCTACATCCTCTCCGTCATCGGCATCCAGCTGACCGCGGTGCAAGCCGGCATCTTCGCGCTGGCCGTGTTCTGCAGTTCGCATGTCGGCGAGATCGTGCGCGGCGCGCTGCAGGCGATCCCGCCCGGCCAGACCGAGGCGGCGAAATCTCTCGGTCTCAGCTTCCGCCAGACCGTCGTCCTGGTCCTGCTGCCCCAGGCGCTGCGCCAGATCCTGCCCAGCTGGGTCAACACCGGCACCGAGATGGTCAAAGCCTCGACCCTGCTGTCGGTGATCGGGGTGACCGAGCTGCTGCTGGCGACCAAGGAGGTGATCAGCCGCAACTATATGAGCCTGCAATTCTACCTGCTGGCCGCGGCAATCTACTTCGTCGTCAACTTCGCCATCGAGCGCCTCGGCAAGACCCTCGCCCGCCGCACCGCGCTGCGGTGAGCCCGGGGGCCGGGCACGATCGCCCCAAGACCTTCGGCATTCCTCCGGCAATTGCTTCAAATAAATATTACTGATTTATGCTGGCGCATGTCTGAAATCCGATCCGGACCATTTTCTTTAATTTCGTTGCGTCAGAAAATCAGACTCCAATCGCCAGAATCCACTCCCAATCCTCAGAGGATCGAGTCTATATAGACTTCGAATCGGTTGCGAAATCAGACAGAAGCCGGCGAAACCTTTGAAGACGCTCCGGCTCGACGAACTTTCGCGGCCGTTTGCGGCCTTTGCCTTCGGCAGGGCCGCGCCCCGGTCGGGCGAGCGGCGGCCTTCGGGCCCCTGCCCCGCGACGGGCATCGTCTTCGGACATCGCGTGTGACATGCAAGGGGGACATGGACATGACTGCGACCAACGGTTCCGACATCATCATCGGCACGCCGGGCGACGACATCATCGACGCCGGCAACGGCAACGATGTGGTGAGCGGCGGCGGTGGTGACGACATCATCGACGGCGGCATTGGCTTCGACGTGATCACCGGCGGCGACGGCGATGACATCGTCGACGGTAGCCAAGGCTTCGACGTCATCGATGGCGGCGCCGGCCTCGACTGGCTGCGCGGCGGCAATGGCGGCGACGTGATCACCGGCGGCGCCGACCGCGACCGGATCGCCGGCGGCAACGGCGCCGACACGATCGACGGCGGTGCCGGCAACGACCTGCTGCGCGGTGGCGCCGGCCCCGACATCCTCAGCGGCGGCGACGGCATCGACATCGCCAGCTACGCCGAAAGCGACGCCGCGGTCTCGATCAACTTGGGCACCCATGTGAACCAAGGCGGCAACGCCGGGGGCGACGTCATCGCCGGCGATATCGAGACCATTCACGGCAGCCGCTTCGGCGACACGCTGACCGGCGACAACGGCGGCGACATCCTGCGCGGCCTGGGTGGCGACGACACGCTGGCCGGGGCCGGCGGCGCCGACCGCCTGGTCGGCGGCGACGGCAGCGACCGGATCACGGGCGGCGCTGGCGCCGACACGCTGATCGGCGGCAGCGGCGCCGACCGCTTCGTCTATGCCGCGGCCGGCGACACCGGCACCGGCCTCGACACCCGCGACGTCATCGCCGATTTCTCCTCGGCCGACGGCGACAGGATCGACCTCGCCGGCATCGACGCCGACGGCAACGCCGGCAACGGCGACACCGCCTTCAGCTTCATCGGCGGCGCCGCCTTCTCCGGCCAGGCCGGCGAGCTGCGCTTCGACGCCGCCGGCGGGCTCACCGTGATCGGCGCCGACATCGACGGCGACGGCCAGGCCGACCTGTCGATCGCGCTGCTCGGCGGCGTGACCCCGGTCGCCGGCGACTTCGTGCTGTAGCACCGGCGGCAGGGCGGGACGGAACAAACCGCGACACCGCGGGTTGCCTGCCTCGTCCCGTCCTGCCCCGAGAGCCCGATGACCCGCCGCCTCCTGCCGATCGCCCTCGCCGCCGCCCTGCTCGCCGCCGGCTGCTCCAACATGAACCGCGAGGCCCGCGACACGCTCGGCGGCGCCGGCATCGGCGCGGCCGGCGGGGTCGCCCTGACCGCCCTCACCGGCGGCAGCCTGCTGGCCGGCGGCGTGATCGGCGCCGCGGCCGGCGGCGTGGCCGGCAACCTGAAGAGCAAGGGCTACTGGTAGTCCGGCCCGGCGGGCGCCGATCCCCGCCGCTCGCCATATCCGGACGCGGCAGATCCTCCCCGGTGCAATCTAGCATTTGATTATGCTCCCGGTTGGCGGAAGAATAGTTCCGTCATTTCAGTCGGGAGGAAATAATGGTTGCATTGTCCATTAAACCCCTGCTGGTGGGGGTGGTGCTGATCGCCGCCGCGGCGGCGATGCCGGCCCGGGCCGGCGATGTCCCGCTGGTCACCGGCGAGCACTGGACCAAGGCCTCGGAGGCCGAGAAGAAGGCCTTCCTGGTCGGCGCCGCCAATGTCATCTCGATCCAGTACGAGCTGCGCAGGAACGACCGCCGCCCCCAGCCGGACATGATCAATGCCCTGGTCACCAACCTGCAGCCGATGTCGCTGACCGACATCTCCAAGGCGGTCGACGATTACTACGCCGCCCATCCGGACCAGAGCTCTCGCGCGGTGATCGAGGTCATCGTCACCGACGTGGCCAAGATCCAGCCCACCCGGCACGTCAAGAAGTGAGGGAGATCGCCATGAGGAAGCTTCTCCTGCCCGTCCTGCTCTGTGGCACGCTGGCCGTGACCGCCTGCAGCAACATGACCCATGAACAACAGACCACGCTGAGCGGCGCGGCGATCGGCGCCGCCGGTGGTGCCGCGATCAGCGCGATCGCCGGCGGCAATGCCGGCGTCGGTGCGCTGGTCGGCGGTGCAGCCGGCGCCGTTGCCGGCAACCTGAAGGGCAAGGGCTACTGGTGAGGATTGAGGCCCGGCCGCCAGGCCGGGCCGCTTCCCCGCTCAAGGGCAAGGTCTAGGATAAAAATCCATTCCAGCGAAGCCCGTCCTTGACGCGGCGCCGGCCACCCGCGATACAGAGAGCATGTCCGTGATCGCATCCCGCATGGTCGTCAGACGCAGCCGCATCGCCGTCGGCGGGACGCCCGGACTCCGTGTGCGCTGACCCCGGTCGGCGCACCATCCCCACGCAGCCCCGCCGGAAACGGACGGGGCTTTTTTCTTGGCCGCATTCCCGGCTGCCGCGCACCCCGTCCGCCCCTCTCAGATGGAGTTCGCAGCATGCCCCAGAACATCTACGACAACCCCGCCTTCTTCGCCGAATACAGCCGGCTGCGCCGATCGGTCGAGGGCCTGGACGGCGCCCCGGAATGGCCCGCTCTGCGCGCCCTGGTGCCGGGGCTGGCGGGCCGCCGCGTGGTCGATCTCGGCTGCGGCTTCGGCTGGTTCTGCCGCTGGGCCCGGCAGGCCGGCGCCGCCGAGGTGCTCGGCCTCGACGTCTCGGAGAACATGCTGGCCCGCGCCCGGGCCACCGATCCGGACGCCGCCGTCACCTATCGCCGTGAGGATCTGGAGCGGCTGGAGCTGCCATCCGCCGCCTTCGACCTCGCATACAGCTCGCTGGCGCTGCACTACATCGCCGACCTGGAGGGGCTGCTGACGCGGCTGTACCGGGCGCTGGCCCCGGGCGGCCGGCTGGTCGCTTCGGTCGAGCACCCGATCTATTCGGCCCCGTCCGATCCGAAATGGGTGCGGGACGAGGCCGGGCGCGATGTCTGGCCGGTCGACCGCTACCTGGACGAAGGGCCGCGCGTCACCGACTGGCTGGCCAGGGGCGTGGTCAAGCAGCACCGCACCATCGGCAGCTATGCCGGGCTGCTGCTGCGCGCCGGCTTCACCCTGTCGCATCTCGAGGAATGGGGCCCGACTGGAGACCAGATCGCCGTGCATCCGGAATACGCCATCGAGCGGCAGCGCCCGCCCTTCCTGCTGCTCGCCGCCGATCGCTGAGAGGCTCCATCATGATCGCCCCGGCAGCGCGCCCTGACCCGGGCCAACGATCCCGCTTGACCGCATGTTCCTCCTATGTTCTTTTCTTTCCAGAAAGAACGTAGGAGGAACATCATGAGCAACTGGACCTTCATCCGCGAGACCGTGACCCTCACCCTGCTGTTCGGCATGTGCTACGGCCTGGCCGTGTTCGGCTACGCCTGGGGGCTGTGAGGCAGGCCCCGCCCTAGCCGATCGCCGTGGGCTCCGGCGGCAGGGGCCGGGACTTGCCCTCGCCATCGATCGCGACATAGGTGAAGGTGCCGTCGGTGACCTTGACCACGCTGTGGTCGGTGCGCCGCTGCACGAAGGTCTCGATCCGCACCTTCATCGAGCTGCGGCCATTCGACACCAGCTCGGCATAGCAGGACACGGTGTCGCCGATCCTGACCGGGGCCAGGAAGCTCATCGCCTCCACCGCCACCGTTGCCGTGCGGCCCCGCGCCCGCTCATGGGCCACCACCGCGCCGGCCAAGTCCATCTGCGACAGTAGCCAGCCGCCGAAGATGTCGCCGTTCGGATTGGCATCCTTCGGCATGGCGATGGTGCGGAGGGCCGGCATCCCGGACGGCAGCAGCAGGGTGGTCACCGATGGATCCCCAGATTTGGTTACGTTGAGATCGGAAGTGTCTATATGATGGAGGCAGCCCGCACATCCACGAGACGGCCCCGACTCCGGATCATGACAGATCTGTTCGCTCCCGGCAGCAAGACCGACAACCGCTACACCGCCAGCGACATCGAGGTCCTGGAAGGGCTGGAACCGGTGCGCCGCCGGCCCGGCATGTATATCGGCGGCACCGACGACCGCGCCCTGCACCATCTGGTGGCCGAGGTGCTGGACAACGCCATGGACGAGGCGGTGGCCGGCCACGCCAACACGATCGACCTGTCGCTCGACGCCGACGGCTTCGTCACCGTCCGCGACAACGGCCGCGGCATCCCGGTCGACGACCATCCGAAATATCCCGGCAAGTCGGCGCTGGAGGTGATCCTCACCACGCTGCATTCCGGCGGCAAGTTCTCGAACAAGGTCTACGCCACCTCGGGCGGCCTGCACGGCGTCGGCCTGTCGGTGGTCAACGCCCTGTCGGACGACCTGCGGATCGAAGTGGCGCGCGACCGCCAGGTCTATCTCCAGCGCTATTCCCGCGGCCTGCCGCAAGGGGCGCTGGAGCGCGGCGGCGCGGTGCAGAACCGGCGCGGCACCACCATCAGCTTCCACCCCGACCCGGAGATCTTCGGCGCCGACGCCCGGCTGCAGCCCGGCCGGCTGTACCGGCTGGCGCGGTCCAAGGCCTATCTGTTCCGCGGCGTCGAGATCCGCTGGCGCTGCGACCCGGCGCTGGTGGCGGGCGATGACCGCACCCCGGCCGAGGCAGTGCTGCATTTCCCCGGCGGCCTGTCCGACTATCTGAAGGCGGCGCTGGACGACCGGGCGATGCGCACCCCGACCGCCTTCGCCGGCACCGCCACCTTCCCCGACGGCGGCGGCCAGATCGAATGGGCGGTGGCCTGGCCGGAGGACGACGAGGGCTTCGTCCACACCTACTGCAACACCATCCCGACGCCGCAGGGCGGCACCCATGAGCAGGGCCTGCGCAGCGGCCTGCTGCGCAGCCTGCGCGGCTTCGCCGAGCTGGCCAACCACAAGCGCGCCGGCCAGATCATCGCCGACGACGTGATGTCCGGCGTCGCGGTGCTGCTGTCGATCTTCATCCCGAACCCGCAGTTCCAGAGCCAGACCAAGGACCGCCTGTCCTCGCCCGAGGCGACCAAGCTGGTCGAGGGCGCCATCAAGGACCATTTCGACCACTGGCTGTCGGCCGACCCGAAATCGGCCGAAGGGCTGCTGGAGTTCCTGACCGACCGGGCCGAGGAGCGGCTGCGCCGCAAGCAGGCCAAGGAGAACGGCCGCAAGACCCCGACCGCGCGCCTGCGCCTGCCCGGTAAGCTGGCCGATTGCAGCCGCAACGCGCCGGAGGGCACCGAGATCTTCCTGGTCGAGGGCGATTCGGCCGGCGGCTCGGCCAAGGCGGCGCGCAGCCGCGAGACCCAGGCGATCCTGCCGCTGCGCGGCAAGATCCTGAACGTGGCCAGCGCCTCGGCCGACAAGCTGGCCGGCAACCAGGAGGTCGCCGACCTGACCCTGGCGCTGGGCTGCGGCACCCGCAGCCAGTATTCCAGCGACCGGCTGCGCTACGAGCGGGTGATCATCATGACCGACGCCGATGTCGACGGCGCCCACATCGCCTCGCTGCTGATGACCTTCTTCTACAAGGAGATGCGCGGCCTGATCGCCGAGGGGCACCTGTTCCTGGCGCAGCCGCCGCTGTATCGGGTGCAGGCCGGCACCACCACCGTCTATTGCCGCGACGACGCCCACAAGGACGAGGTGCTGGCCAAGCAGTTCGCCGGCAAGAAGGTCGAGATCAGCCGCTTCAAGGGCCTCGGCGAGATGATGCCGGCGCAGCTGCGCGACACCACCATGGACCCGGCCAAGCGGTCGCTGCTGCGGGTCGAGCTGACGGACGATCCGGAGGACGAGATCGATGGCCGCCGCACCGCCGACCTGGTCGAGCAGCTGATGGGCCGCAAGCCGGAGCTGCGGCTGCGCTTCATCCAGCAGAACGCGGATAAGGCGACCGAACTCGACATCTGACCTGCGGCATGTGACCCTGGGCACAAGCTAGGCGGGGCGGGGCGGCCTATATCGATGGTGCCGGCCGATTGGCGGCGCCCCGAGCCGCTGCATACATCCGGGCCGGCCGCAGCATCGAGAACCGATATGATCCTGCATCGCCTCCGCCTTCCTTCCCTCGCCGCCCTTGCCGCGGCCGTCCCGATGCTCGCCGGCTGTGCCAGCGACCGGGTGGTGGTCGACGACATCGGTGTCCGCTACTCCCGGGTCGAGTTCTCGGCCGCCGCGGACGGCCGCGACCTGCGCACCGTGATCCAGGGCAATCCCTTCGGCACGCCGGGCTTCGACCAGGCGGTGCTCGGGATCATGAACCGGACCTATGTCGGGCCGAAGACCAACTTCACCGCCACGCCCGGCCCGACGGCCAAGCGCGACTATTTCGTCTCGGTGGTGTTCAACCCGTCCCCGGACGTCACGCCCTTCGCTTTATGCAACGCGCCGATCCCGACCGCGGCGCCGAACCCAGGCCGGATCACCGCCCGGGCCGCCTTCTGCATCACCGGCGGCGAGGCCACGGCCGTCACCGGCTATGTCAGCAACGTCAAAGGGCCGGACGACCCGAACTTCGTCAGCATGATCCAGCACATGATGCTCGCGATGTTCCCGTACTGACCGTCATGGGCGCCGGCCTGCCCGGCCCCCTGCGGGAGATCTGAAAGGGGGAAACGCCATGATCCTGCTTCGATGCGCCCTTGCCGTTGCGGTGCTGGCGCTGGCCGCCTGTTCCGGGCCGCGGATCGTGCGCAGCGATCTCGGCATGATGTATTCGACCGGCGAGCTGTTCGCCGCCGCCGATGGCCGCGACCTGCGCACCGTGGTTCAAGGCAACCCTTTCGGCACGCCCCGCTTCGACCAGCTGGTGACGGAGATCATGACCGCCACCTATATCGGGCCACGCACCCGCTTCACCACCACGCCAGGGCCGACGGAGAACCGGAACTACTACGTCTCGGTGGTGTTCAACGCCCAGCCCGCGGTCAACCCCTTCGACCTGTGCGACAAGAAGACCTGGACCACGGCGCCCGCGATGCGGCCGATCGTGGTGCGCGCCGCCTTCTGCATCCTCGGCGGCGAGCAATCGGCCGTGACGGGCTATCTCGACCAGGCGACCGGGCCGGATGACCCGAACTTCACCAGCTTGATCCGCAACCTCACCATCCAGCTCTTCCCCTACGTCTCACCGGTGCCCTTCGGCCGTCCGGATTTCGGCTAGGCCGCGAGACGCCCGAGCCAGGCGGCCAGCGCGGCGTTGACCGCCTCGGGCCGCTCCATGGTCGAGAGATGGCCGCTGTCCTCGACCACGGCCAGCCCGGCGCCAGGGATCAGCCCGGCCATCTCCTCCGACACCGGCAGCGGGGTCAGTTCGTCCTGCCGGCCGCAGATCACGACCGTCGGGCAGCCGATGCGCGGCAGGTCTGGCCGGCTGTCCGGCCGCCCCAGGATCGCGGTCTGCTGCCGCAGGAAGGCGTCGCGGCCGATCCGCGCGGCCATCGCCATCACCCGCCCGGTCAGCACCGGGTCCTCGAGCCGGGCGGGGTGCAGCAGCAGCGGCAGCAGCCGCGGCGTCACGCCCTTGAACTTGCCGGTCCGGGCCAGCGCGATCAGGCCGCGCCGGCGGCGGCTCTGCTCCTCGGTGTCCGGCCGGGCCGAGGTGTCGATCAGCGCCAGCCCGGCCACCCGCTCGGGCGCCCGGCGCATGATCTCGAGCGCGACATAGCCGCCCATCGACAGCCCGGCCAGGGCGAAGCGCGGCGGCGCCGCGATCAGGGCGGCCTCAGCCAGCCCCGCCACCGAATCAGCGCCGGCGAGGTTGGCCACCGCCACCGGCCGCCCGGCTGAAAAGGCGTTGAGCTGCGCCGTCCACAGATCGGCGTCGCACAGCAGGCCGGGCAGGAACAGGACCGGCAGTGTCATCGCAGGAAGGCGCTGACCGTGCGGAACTCCTCGGTGGCGGCCTCGCCCAGCCACTCGAAGCAGACCATCTCGGCAGTCACGATCTCGATGCCGCCCTGCACCAGCCGCAGCTCCGACACCGCCGTGCTGCGCGGCGCCCGCGCCGTGGTGGCATCGATCGCGACCACCGGCCGGAAGCCGGCGTCATGCAGGTCGAAGGCGGTCTGCAGCACGCAGACATGGCTCTCCAGCCCGCACAGCACGATGGTGCGGCGGCCGATGCCCTCGAGATGGTCCAGCAGCGCCGGCTCGCCGACGGCGGAGAACCGGACCTTCGGCACCACCGGCGCGTCCGGCGCCAGCGCCACCAGGTCGGGCAGCGTCGGGCCCAGGCCCTTCGGATATTGCTCGGCGAACAGCACCGGCACGTCGAGCGCCACGGCGCTGCGGATCAGCGTCTCGATCCCCTTCCGCGCCGCCGCGAAATCATGCATCGCCGACACCAGCTTCTCCTGCACATCGACCACAAGCAGGACGCCGTCATTCCGGTCGAGCAGCATTCGTCACCTCTTCCCAATCATCACCGCGGTGGCATGACTCGCGCCGCGCTAGGGTGAGCCATGCCCTGATGTCTCGATAGTTTCAATTGACTTGACGAGGGTTTTTCCCATTTAAAGGGCCTGCGGCGGGCCGCTCGGCGCGCCCCCATTAGTAAAGATTCCTGTACGATGCTCTTTTCGGATCTTGGGCTGAAGCCCGAAATCCTGCGTGCCGTGGACGATGTCGGCTACACCACGCCGACGCCGATCCAGGCCCAGGCCATACCTTACGTGTTGATGGGCCGCGACGTCCTCGGCATTGCGCAGACCGGGACCGGCAAGACCGCCGGCTTCACCCTGCCGATGCTGGAGATCCTCGCCTCCGGCCGGGCCCGGGCGCGCATGCCGCGCTCGCTGATCCTGGAGCCGACTCGCGAGCTGGCCGCCCAGGTGGCCGAGAATTTCGAGCTGTACGGCAAGTACGAGAAGCTGTCCTACGCCCTCCTGATCGGCGGCGAGAGCTTCGAGGACCAGATCAAGAAGCTGGACCGCGGCGTCGACGTGCTGATCGCCACGCCCGGTCGCATGCTCGACCTGTTCGAGCGCGGCAAGGTCCTGCTGGCCGACGTCAAGATCCTGGTGATCGACGAGGCCGACCGGATGCTCGACATGGGCTTCATTCCGGACATCGAGCGCATCGTCGGCCTGCTGCCGCCGCTGCGGCAGACCCTGTTCTTCAGCGCCACCATGCCGCCGGAGATCCGGCGCCTGTCGGACGCCTTCCTGAGCAATCCGAAGCAGATCTCGGTGGCGCCGCCGGCGACCACCGGCGAGAAGCTCGAGCAGCACATCGTCATCGTCGAGGCCGAGGACAAGCGCAAGGCGCTGCGCCACCTGCTGCGGCAGGAGGACGTCAAGAGCGCCTTCGTGTTCTGCAACCGCAAGCGCGACGTCTCGGTGGTGTTCAAGTCGCTGCAGAGCCATGGCTTCAATGCCGGGCAGATGCATGGCGACCTGGTCCAGTCGGTGCGCAACGAGACGCTCGACAAGTTCAAGCGCGGCGAGATCACCACGCTGGTGTGCAGCGACGTCGCCGCCCGCGGCATCGACGTCAGCGACATCGGCCATGTCTTCAACTTCGACGTGCCGATCCATGCCGACGACTACGTCCACCGCGTCGGCCGCACCGGCCGCGCCGGCAAGACCGGCACGGCCTATTCGATCGCGACGCCCGAGGAAGGGCGCTTCGTCAAGACGATCGAGAGCCTGATCAAGAAGCCGATCCCGCTGCTGGTGCTGCCGGAGATCGGGCTCGAGGGCTTCCTGTCCGAGGACGAGATCAAGCAGCGCGGCAAGTCCCGCCGGCGCGGCGAGCGCGCCGACGCGCCGAAGCGCCGTGGTCGCGACTCGGCACCGGAGGAGCGCGCCGAGGCGGCGCCGCGTCCTGCCGAGGACCGGCCGCGCCGGGATACCCCCCGCGAGGATCGCGTCGAGGCGGTGCCTTCCCACGCCGAGGATCGGCCGCGCCACGACGACGCGCGACGGGGCGGCGATCGGCCGCGCCGGGACGCTCCCCGCCGTGGCGACCGTGGCGACGATCGCGGCCGTGACCGGCGGCAGCATCGCGACGATCATGACGATACGCCGGTGCTCGGCCTCGGCGATCACGTCCCGGCCTTCCTGCTGCGCCCCGTGCCGCAGCGCAAGCGCAACACCGCCGAGGTCACCGAAACCGCCGCTTAGCTTCGCACGGCCGTAACCGACGTTGACTTCGCCCCTTCGCATTCGGCACAAGGGGCAGCGGCTCGCGTCGGAGCATGGAAGCGGCAGTGAAGCGAATCAATCGGTTATCGATCTTTCTCAGCGCCGTTTCCGCAATCGCCATGCTGTCGGCGATCGGCGCATCGGCCCAGGAGCAGGGCCCGCAGCAGACGCCGCCAGCCGCAGCGGCCGCGGAGATTCCCTCGCGGCCCGACACGCCGGCCGGGCAGCAGCAGCCCCCGGTGATCAGCGCCGATGAGCTGATCTACGACCAGACCCTCGGTCTGGTCACCGCCCGCGGCAAGGTCGAGATTCACCAGAATCACCAGATCGTGCGGGCCGACCAGGTCACCTACAACCAGAAGACCCAGGTGGTCGCCGCCAGCGGCCACGTCACCATGGTGCAGCCGGGCGGCGAGGTGATGTTCGGCGACTATGCCGAGCTGACCGACGACCTGAAGGACGGCTTCATCCAGCAGGTGTCGCTGATCCTGTCCGACAACTCGCGCATGGTCGGCAACAGCGCGGTGCGCGAGCGCGGCGAGATCACCACCATCGACCGCGCCGTCTATTCGCCCTGCAACCTGTGCAAGGACGATCCCACGGCGCCGCCGCTGTGGCAGATCCGGGCCGTGCGGGTGACCAACGACGCGGTGTCGAAGGACATCATCTACCACGATGCCTTCATCGACCTGTTCGGCGTGCCGCTGTTCTACACGCCCTACTTCTCGATGCCCGACCCCTCGGTCGACCGGCGCCAGGGCTTCCTGTTCCCGACCTTCGGCGCCACCTCCGATGTCGGGCCGTTCTTCGGGCTGCAATACTATTTCGACATCTCGCCGGACCAGGACGCCACGGTCGGCGCCATGACCACGCGGGATGCCGGCACGCTGTTCAGCGGCGAGTACCGCAAGCGTTTCGATAAGGGCCTGGTCACCCTCAACGGCAGCATCAACCAGAGCGGCTACGACAAGATCCTGAACGACAATTCAGGCTTCAACGGTAGCAACCTCAACTTCCGCTCGCAGCAGGTCCGCTGGCACCTCTTCGGGTCCGCCCGCTACGACTTCGATCAGAACTGGCGGTTCGGGACCGACATCCAGCGCACATCGGACCGGACCTATCTCGACAACTTCAACATCTCCAGCGCCGACGTGCTGCAGAGCCGGGCCTATGCCGAGGGCTTCTATGGACTGAACTACATCTCGGTCGAGGCGCTGGACTGGCAGGATCTGCGCACCCCCGGCACCGGGATCGGCAACAAGGGCTTCTCGCCCACCGTGCTGCCCTGGGCTCAGGCCAACTATGTCAGCGAGCCGAACACCCTGTTCGGCGGCCAGTGGTTCGTCAACGCCAGCGCCATCAGCCTGCTGCGCGACTTCGACCCGGTGACCAGCGACCCGACCCGCGGCATCGACACCCGCCGCCTGTCCAGCCAGGTCGGCTGGCAGCGCGACTTCTACACCGACAGCGGCATCGTGCTGAACGCACGCGGCTATCTGCGCGGCGACCTGTACCAGTCGAACGACATGCCAGACGGGACCAAGGTGATCAATGGCGGGCCCGACGAGGTTCTGACCGAGGACGCCAGTGCCGCCCGCCTGTTCCCTGTCGCCACGCTGACCGCGCGCTACCCCTTCGTCGGCCAGATCGGCACCTACCAGCAACTGCTGGAGCCGATCGTCAGTTTCAGCGTCGCGCCGGGGATCAGCAACGGCAACAAGATCCCGAACAACGACAGCGCCGACATCGAGTTCGACGAGATCAACCTGTTCAGCGAGAACCGCTTCCCCGGCCTCGACCGGGTCGAGGGCGGCCAGCACGTCTCCTACGGCTTCCGCTACGGCCTCTACGCGCCGGACGGCGCCAACGCCACCTTCTTCCTGGGCCAGAGCTACCGGTTCGAGAAGGATGACGACTTCCCGGAGAGCTCCGGCCTGCGCGACAAGGTGTCGGACTATGTCGGCCGCGTCACCCTGCATCCGGCGCCATATCTGAACCTCGACTGGCGGTTCCGGCTGGACAAGGACAACTTCTATAGCCGCCGGCAATTCGTCCAGGCCACCACCACCCCGGCGGACTGGCTGAACCTGAACGTCAATTACAGCCTGCTCGACGACAAGGGCCCGGACGACGACGGCAACACCTTCAACCAGCAGCAGCTCGGCGCCGGCGGCACCGCCAAGATCTCGGACTATTGGTCGCTGTCGACCGGGATGACCTACGACATCCAGAACATGCGGCCGTTCACCTACAGCGCCGGCGCGCAGTATATGGACGAGTGCTTCACCTTCGGCGTCACGGTGCAGCGCCGCTTCACCACGGCCGAGGACCAGAAGGAAGGCTACTCCGTCTTCCTGACGCTGAACCTGAAGAATCTCGGCGAGGTGCCGCTGAAGCTGAGCGGCGAGCAGAGCCGCACACCGGGCACCTGACCGGCGGCCGATCTCACCGCTCCGGCGTGGCGATGCGCGACCAGGGCAGGACATAGCCGATCCCGTCGCGCTCGCCGCGCTGCACCTCGACCGCATAGGCGCGGCGCAGGTGATCGTCGGTCAGCACCTCGTGCGGCGGGCCGTCGGCCAGCACCGCCCCGTCCTGCAGCAGCACCAGCCGGTCGCAGAACCGACCGGCCAGCGCCAAGTCGTGCAGCACCACCAGCACGCCGGCGCCGGCCCGGGCACGGGCCTGCAGCAGCTCCATGATCTGCAGCTGGTGGAATGGATCCAGCGCCGCCACCGGCTCGTCGGCGAACAGCATCGGCGCCTCGACGGCCAGCGCCCGGGCGAACAGCACCCGCATCCGCTCGCCGGCCGACAGGGTGCCCACCGTGCGCCGCCGCAGATGCGCCGCATCCGCCGCTTCCAGCGCCCGCGTCACCGCGTCATGGTCCGCCGCCGACATCCCGCCGAGCGCCCGCCGGTGCGGCAGCCGCCCCAGCGCCACCAGATGGTCGGCCCGCAGCGGCCACTGCACCTCGTCGCCCTGCATCAGCACCGCCAGGCCCCCGGCCAGCCGGTCGCGGCCGAGCTGCCGGGCCGACAGCCCGTCATAGCGCACCGTGCCGGCATCCGGCGCCTGCAGCCCGGCCAGCACGCGCAGCAGCGTGGTCTTGCCGGCGCCGTTCGGCCCGATCAGCCCGACCAGCGCGCCCGGCGCCAGCGCCAGGTCGATGCCGGCGAGGACCGGGCGGCCGCCGAGCGCAAGGTGCAGCCCTGTCGCATCGATCCGCATCAGGCGCTCCGCCGCAGCCGCCAGATCAGGCTGAACAGGAAGGGCGCGCCGATCACCGCGGTGACCACGCCCAGCTTCAGCTCCGGCTGCACCCGCACCAGCCGCAGCCCGATATCGGCCAGCAGCAGCAGCACGGCGCCGCCCAGGCCGCTGACCAGCAGCAGCCGCCCCGGCCGGTGCCCGACCAACGGGCGCAGCAGATGCGGCACAACCAGTCCGACGAAGCCGATCGCCCCGGTCACCGCCACCGCGCTGCCGACCGCCAGCGCGGTGCCGGCGATCAGCTGCAGCCGCAGCCGGCCGAGGTCGAAGCCCAGGCTGGTCGCGGTGTCCTCGCCCAGGGTCAGCGCGTCCAGCGCCCGCGTCCCGGCCAGGATCAAGGCCCAGCCGACCGCCATCGGCGGCAGCACCAGCCAGACATGCTCCAGGCTGCGGTCGGCCAGCGACCCCATCAGCCAGAACACGATCTCCAGCGCCGCATAGGGGTTCGGCGACAGGTTCAGCGCCAGGGCGGTCAGGGCCCCGGCGGCGCTGCTGATGGCGACGCCGGCCAGGATCACGGTCATGGTGCCGGCGCCGCGCCGGGCCAGCGTGAGCAGCAGCAGCGTCGCCAGCACCGCCCCGGCGATGCCGCCCAGCGGCAGGGCCAAAGCGAAGCTGCCGGCGAGGCCCGTGTAGAACACCAGCACGGCGCCGAGCGCCGCCGCGGCCGAGACGCCGATCACGCCGGGCTCGGCCAGAGGGTTGCGCAGCAGCCCCTGCATCGCGGCGCCGCCGAGGCCGAGGCTGAACCCGACCAGCAGGCCCAGCAGCGCCCGCGGCAGCCGCAGCTCCAGCAGCACCAGCGCCGGCAGGCTCCGCCGCCCGGCCAGCAGGTCGCCGATCGCGGCCGGCAGGTCGAGCGACGCATATCCGGTGGCGACCGACCCGGCGAGACAGGCCAGCGCCGCCACGGCGAGGCCGGCGAGCAGAAGCGGATAGGATGCCGCCGAGGCTCGGCGATCCGTGGTCTCGGCAGTCATGGCGACTCTCCTGCTGCCTCACGGCCAGCGGCGGCGATCAGGGCCGCGGCGTCGGCGACCTCGGGCCCGCCGCAGGTCCACAGCCGCGCTGGCACCCGGACCAGGCGCAGATCCGGCAGGGCGGACAGGATCGGATGGTCCAGCACCGCCTCGCCCAGCGACGGCGCCCGGTTCTCCGGCTGGTTCAGGATCAACAGCCGCACCCCGGCCAGCGCCACCCGCTCCAGCGGGATTTCGCCGTAATTCTCCAGCCCCTGCTCGGCGGCGAGGTTGCGGACGCCGGCCCGGCGCAGGATCTCGTCGACCAGGGACCCGCGGCCGGCGGTGAAGCCGTTCGGGCGCAGTACCACCGCCAGCGGTGGCGATGCCGGTCTCCGGACCGCCGCGAGCTTCTCGTCCATCGCTGCGATCATAGCCTCGCCGCGCTCCGTCCGGCCCAGGGCCGCCGCCACCTCGCGGATCTGGGCGCGGACGCCGTCCAGGTCCTGCGGCACGCCCAGCTCCAGCACCGGCATTCCCAGGCGGCGCAACAGCGCCACCGTGCTGCGGGCAGTGAAGGCGCCAACCACGACCAGATCCGGCTCCAGCGCCGCCACCTCCTCCGCCAGCGCGTGATTGACCGGCACGGAGGCCGCCTCTTCCGCCACTATCGAATTCTCCGGGTCACGCGCCAGCCAGCTCACCGACTGCACAGCGGCGCGGTCGGCCAGGCGCAGCACAAGCGCATCGGCGCAGAGGTTGAGCGAGACGATCCGATGCGGTCCGGCCATGGCGGGCGCCGCGAGCCCGAGGGCCAGGAGCAGCGGGATCGCGGCGGGACGGCGCATCGCCGCGACGCTAATGGGCGGCCGGCCGGGCGGTCAACAGCGCATCAAGGCCGAGCGCGGCGGCGTTGGCGCCGGAATCCCGATAGGGCGGCAACCGGTCCTCTTCGCGCAGGTCGCTGTCGCAGATCGCCACCATCCGCGGCACCCAGCGCACGACATGGTCGACCAGGGCGCGCACTGCCGGCACCAGGCCGCGGCGCGAGGCGAACACCGCCTGCACCTCGCCCTCCGGCACCCGCCAGCCCCACAGCACATGCTCCAGCAGCCCGGCCTCGATCGCCGGCCGGCAGATATAGTCCGGCAGCAGCGCGGCGCCGAGCCCGTCGATCGCGGCCTGGCGCAGGGTGAACATGTCGTCGCTGGCCAGCCGCGGCACATGCGGCACCGATTGCGGGGCGCCGGCGGCGTCGACCAGGGTCCAGACATGGCGGCCATCGGCATGGTGCAGGTCGAGCGTGCCCAGGCGGATCAGGTCGACCGGCTCCGCGGGGCGGCCGACGCGATCGAGCAGCGCCGGCGCCGCCACCACCACCGCCCGGGTCTGGGACAGCACCCGCACCACGACATCGGAGGGCTCGGTCGGCGGCCGGCGCACGCGGAAGGCCAGGTCGACGCGCTCGTCGATCACGTCGACGCGGCGGCCGGTCAGCTCCATGGCGATGCGCACCGCGGGATGGGCTGCCAGGAAGCTGTTGATCAGGGGCGCGATCATGGTCTGCGCCAGGATGTGCGGGCAGGTAACGCGGATCAGCCCGCTCGGCTCGGACCGTGCCTGGGCCACCGCCTGCTCCGCCGCCTCGGCCTCGGCCAGCAGGGCCTCGCAATGGCGCAGGAAGGTCTCGCCGACATCGGTCAGCGACAACCGGCGGGTCGAGCGCTGCAGCAGCCGGACTCCCAGCCCCTCCTCCAGCGCCGCGATCCGGCGGCTGAGCCGCGACTTGGGCAGGCCGAGCGCCCGGCCGGCGGCGGTGAAGCCGCCCAGCTGCGCCACCTTGGCAAAGAGGCGGAGGTCGTTGAGGTCGAGCATGGCCGTCACTCGTAGTGAATTGTCTCACACATAGAACGATCCATCGCAAAAATCCAGACTACAGGCAGATTGCCACCATCCGTAAATACAATGCCGATGTCATTTGCACTCACGGAGGGGTCCATGAAGATCCTGCAGATCGATTCCAGCCCGCTCGGCGACGCCTCGGTGTCGCGCCAGCTGACCCGTGCCACTGTCGAGGCCTGGCGCGCCCACTACCCGCAGGCCGAGCTGGTGTATCGCGACCTCGTCGTCGACGCGCCCGCGCACCTGGACGCCGAGCGCGTGGCGGTGGTGAAGTTCGGCAAGGATGCCGAGCTGACCCCGGCGCAGACCGAGGAGCGGGCGCTGATCGACGCGATCGTCGGTGAGTTCCTGTCGGCCGACGTCGTGGTGATCGGCGCGCCGATGTACAACTTCACCGTCCCGACCCAGCTGAAGGCCTGGATCGACCGGCTGGCCCAGGCCGGCCGCACCTTCCGCTACACCGAGACCGGCCCGGTCGGCCTGGCCGGCGGCCGCAAGGTGATCATCGCCTCCTCGCGCGGCGGCATCTACACCGCCGGCCTCGAGGCCCTGGACCACCAGGAGGCCTATCTGCGCGCCATCCTCGGCTTCATCGGCGTCACCGACATCGACTTCGTCCGCGCCGAAGGCCTGGGCTACGGCCCGGAACACCGCGACCGCGCCGTCGCCGAGGCGCATCAGCAGGCCAAGGCCTCGCCGGGTCTGGCTGCGGCGGCTTGAGGATCATCGCCCGCAAGGTTGGGTTCGCGAAGCGCGAACCCAACCTTGCGGGGGCCGCTCACCGCATCACCGGCATGGTGAATTCCGCCCCGCCCTTGATGCCGGTCGGCCAGCGCTCGGTCACCGTCTTCAGCTTGGTGTAGAAGCGCACCCCGTCCGGCCCGTACATGCCGAGGTCGCCGAAGGCCGAGCGCTTCCAGCCGCCGAAGCTGTGGAACGCCATCGGCACCGGGATCGGCACGTTGACGCCGACCATGCCGACATTGCAGTTGCTGACGAAGGTCCGCGCCGCATCGCCGTCGCGGGTGAAGATCGCGGTGCCGTTGCCGTATTCGTGCTTGTTCACCAGGTCCAGCGCGGTCGCGAAATCCGGCGTTCGCACCACCGACAGCACCGGCCCGAAGATCTCCTCCCGGTAGATCCGCATCTCTGGCTGCACCTGGTCGAACAGGCAGCCGCCGACGAAGTAGCCGTTCTCGTAGCCCTGCAGCTTCAGGCCGCGGCCGTCGACCACCAGCTTCGCGCCCTCCTGGACGCCGATGTCGACATAGCCGCGCACCTTGTCGTAGTGCTGCTTCGTCACCAGCGGCCCCATCTCGGCGTCCGGGTCCGTGCCCGGCGCCACCTTCAGCGCCCGCACCTTGGGCTCCAGCTTCTGGATCAGCTTGTCGCCGACGTCACCGACCGCGACCGCCACCGAGATCGCCATGCAGCGCTCGCCGGCCGAGCCGTAACCCGCGCCCATCAGCGCGTCGACCGCCTTGTCCAGGTCGGCGTCCGGCATCACCACCATGTGGTTCTTGGCGCCGCACAGCGCCTGCACCCGCTTCCCATGTGCCGCCGCGGTCGCATAGATGTACTCGCCGATCGCGGTCGAGCCAACGAAGCTGACCGCCGCCACGCCCGGATGGGTCAGGAGCGTGTCGACCGCGACCTTGTCGCCATGCACCACGTTCAGCACGCCCGGAGGGGCCCCGGCCTCGATCAGCTTGGCCGCCATCCAGTTGGCGGCGGACGGGTCCTTCTCCGACGGCTTCAGCACGAAGGTGTTGCCGCAGGCGATGGCGACCGAGAACATCCACAGCGGCACCATCACCGGGAAGTTGAACGGCGTGATGCCGGCGCAGACGCCGACCGGCTGGCGGATCGAGAAGCTGTCGATCTCGCGCCCGACATTCTCGCTGAACTCGCCCTTCAAGAGATGCGGGATGCCGCAGGCGAACTCCACCACCTCGAGGCCGCGCTGGATCGACCCCTTGGCGTCGGACAGCACCTTGCCGTGCTCGGCGGTGACGATCCGCGCCAGTTCCTCGATGTTCTCCTCAATCAGCTGCTTGAAGCGGAACATGATGCGGGCGCGGATCACCGTCGGTGTCGCCGCCCAGCCGGGCAGCGCCTTGCGGGCCGCGGCTATGGCGGCGCCGACCTCCTCGGCCGAGGCGAAGTCGACGCGGCCCGAGACCTCGCCGGTCGCCGGGTTGAACACGTCGCCGGCGCGGCCGCTGCGGCCGGGCGCGGCCTTGCCGTCGATGAAGTGATAGATCGGATCCACGCTGCGCTCCTCCAAACGGAACTCTGTTTAGACGACAGTTTAAACGCCGCCGATTTGCCGCGCCCCTCGCGACGGGCTTGGCGGCCGGGGGGCCCCTGTCGTAACTGTCGGCCATGCTACGGCGGCAACGTCCGCCGGCAAAGGATTTGGATGGGGTTCATGGGTCTCGGTCTCTACGATCCGGAGAGTCGCTACCGGCGGCGCGTCTGGGGCGCGATCATCCGCGTCTTCTTCTCGATCACCGTGCTGGTGGTGGTGGCGGCCTTCGCCTATCAGATCGGGGTCGAGCGGACCCGCGGCCAGATCGCGACGCTGCAGGCCCAGGTCGGCACGCTGACCCAGGACAAGAGCGGGTGGGAACAGCAGCGGGTGCAGCTGCAGGCGGCGGCGCAGACGGCGCAGATCCAGTATCGCGAGCTGATGGCCCGATTCGAGCGCGAGGTGCCGACCGGCACCTATCGCGAGATGGCCGACAAGGTGGCGCAGCGCCTGCAGTCCGGGCTCGACCCGCAGCGCCTGGCCTTCTACATCGACCAGGCTGCGGCGCCGCGCGACTGCAAGCCGGGCGAGAGCAAGCGCTTCATCCTGCCGACCCAGAACGCGGCGGGATCGAACAGCTCGGTCGCCTTCGCCAACAACACCATCGCCGTGACCGGCCGCGGCGAGAGCGCGGTGGACGACAACAACAAGGCGCAGTCCTGGTTCGACCCGGCCAAGAGCGTGACCGTCAACTTCCGCGGCATCGACGGCAAGCAGGCCACCGCCACCGGCGTGCTGCCACTGTTCCAGACCATCGTGGTCGGCGACAAGGAGTACCGCTTCAGCCTGGTCGAGGGCGAGCGCAGCTTCGTCCGCGTCACCAACGAGGTCTGCGCGTTTCCCTGATCGAGGAGCCGACGATGCCGCCCTCCCCGCTCCGCCGCGTGGTCATCACCTATGAACCCGAGGCGGCGTGCCGGGCGCGGCTGCAGGCGGCCGGATTCGATCCCGCCGTCACGGCGGAAATCGCCTGCTATCTGGCCCAGGCGACCGACCTGGAGGCGATCCGGCCGGAGCTCACGGCAGCGCTCGGCGAGGCCGGGCTGGAGGCCGAGTTCATCGAGATCGACGGGCTGATCGGCGCCCTGCCCGGCCTCGTCGCCCGGCGCGACGACACCATCCTGTGGTGCCAGACCGACGGCATCGCCTATTACCGCGGCAGCGCCGTCAGCGCCCTGGCGCGGCTGGCCGGGATTCCAACCTACGGCAGCCCGCCGCAAGCCCAGCATCTGTGCCAGGACAAGTTCAAATGCACCGCTTTAGCCGCGGCGGCCGGCCTGCCGGTGCCGCCGACCGCCCTGGCGGAGGGGCGGCGGATCATTGCCGGCGCCGCAGTGCTGGACGGGCCGGGGCCATTCTTCGTCAAGCCGAACACGCTCGGCGCCAAGATCGGCATCTTCGCCGATTCCCGGACCGCGGATGCGGCGGCGGCGCTGGAGGCTGCCACGAGGCTGTGGGACCGCTATCGCGACCGGGCGGTGATCCAGCCCTTCCTGCCGGGCCACGACGTCCGGGTCAGTTTCATGGACACCGGCCGCCCCCTGGCCGCGTCGCTGGGCATCGCCCGGCTGGGCCGCGACCCCGGCAGCGAGACCGGCGGCGCCTTCATGACCATGCGCGACAATGCCAGCCTCTCCGGCAGCCGCGACACCGAGGGCGGCCGCACCGGCTTCGGCGAGACGCAGGACCGCGCCTTTGTCCCGCGGTTGTCGGATCTGCGCGCCGAGGCCGGCCCGGCGGCGGCCCGGACCGTCGCCGCGGCCGAGGCGCTGGTGCCCCGCCTGGCCGAGATCTTCGGCCTGCGCGACTATTTCTCGGTCGACCTCCGCGCCGGCGAGGACGGCGACGTCAGGATCCTGGAGTTCGAGACCTGCCCGGCGGTGACGATCTACGACTTCCAGACCTATCTGCGTGATGCTTACGGCCTGTCGCTGGGCGCCGCACTCGCCCGCTCCCTGGCCCTGGCGCATCGCCGGCCGGCGGAACCGTGAGGCTTTGACCGCTGCCGCTTCCGGTCCAGGATCGGGCGGCCTGATCGCAAGGGGGAGCAGACACATGGCGAGCGAGACCGTCGCGCCGGCCAGTCCGATCTCGTCGGACGACGTGCCGTGGCAGGAATGGTCGGACATCCCACGCTTCACCATGCGCTACCGCCACCTGACCCGGGCCGCGGTCGGCGACGACTATCATGTCGGCGTCGCCATCGAGGAGTTGGGCCCGGGCAAGCAGAGCTCGCCGGCGCACTACCACATCTTCGAGGAGGAGCATGTCTACATCCTCGAGGGCACGGTCACCGCGCGGCTCGGCACCGACACCCATGAGATGAAGGCCGGGGACTATATCTGCTACCCGGCCGGGCAGCAGGCCGGGCATTGCCTGGTCAACACCGGCAACACGACCTGCCGCTACGTGGTGGTGGGCGAGAAGAACCCGAACGAGGTCTGCGTCTACACCGACACCAGCAAGGTGCTGGTGCGCCCCCTGGGGCGGCGGGCGATCTTCGACATGGCGGCGATGCGCAATTACTGGGACGGCGAGGACACCGGCCTGCCGGCCGGCGTCGCCCCGCCCACCGATGCCGCGGTGACCGAGGCTGCGGTCGTGCCGAAGCCGCCGATCTCCGAAGCCGCGGTCGACTGGCATGAGGACGGCGTGCCCGGCAGCGCGCGGTTCGGCGGCCGGTCGAAGCACCTGACCCATGCGGCGGTCGGGCCTGGCTACCGTGTCGGCGTGCTGATCGAATCCCCGGCGCCCGGCAAGCGCCTGTGCCCGACACACTACCACATGCTGGAGGAGGAGCACGCGCTGGTCCTCGAAGGCCAGGTGACGCTGATCCTCGGCGACGAGCGCCACGAGTTGGAAGCCGGCGACTATGTCTGCTTCCCCGCCGGCCGGAAGGTCGGCCATTCCTTCATCAACAGCGGCCCGGGCCCCTGCCGCACCCTGATGATCGGCCAGCGCAACCCGAACGAGGTCTGCGTCTATCCGGATTCGAACAAGATGGCGGTCGGCGCGCTGCGCAGCCAGGACGACATCTTCGACATGTCGGGACTGCGGCGATACTGGGATGGCGAGGACGCTTGATGGCCGGCGTCGCCAGAGTCCAGGTCAGATGCGACCCAGGAAGGCGAGCACCCGCCGGGTGAGCAGCGCCGTCGCCTCCGCGTCATAGGACGGGAGCGAGCTGTCGGCGAAATAGTGCTGGTGCCGTCCCGGCAGCGGGTGTGGCCCGCCGGCAACGGATCGGCACTGTAACAAACTATACATTTTTGTATGTATGTTACGAATTTGGCCGAGGCTAGGGTTTTTGCTGTCTCAGGCACACGATTAAAGCAACCCACCAAGCCCAATCGACTGTGCCTTCGACGACACAGAGCTCGGCCGACAGGCGGGCGTCTTGCGTGTATCGCCCCGCGTCGGTGCGGGTAGAGGGAGGCAGAATGAAGCAGGTATTGCTGGGAGGCACGGCGCTGGCCGCTGCCGCGTTGATCGGGGCCATGCCGGCATCGGCGGCCGATGCGAATGTGACGTCCGGTCTGCAGTTGAAGATCACCGGGTTCGTCGCCGCGCAATCCGCGCTGGTGCTCACCGACACCCAACACAGCGACTTCGACCGCGATTACGACTTCCAGACCAATGCGCGGATGCAGTTCGACGTCAAGAACGTCACTGATTCCGGCCTCGAATACGGCGGCCGCATCCGCTTCGACTCGATCAACCGCCGCGACAACGTCCTGGTCGACCGCACCTATGTCTATGTGAAGGGCAGCTTCGGCACCATCACCTTCGGTGACGGGCCGACCGTCGCCGACGATTTCGGCTATGTCTACGCCCATGACGAGCTGGCCGGGGCCGTCGGGGCCGGCGGCATGGATTTCGGCGACCTGCTGGACGGCGACTTCCCGCTGGGCGGCGGCAACTTCTACTCGATCGATGCCACCTATCTCGGCGGGCTGGCGAACGACGATACCCGCATCAAATACACCTCGCCGACGATCAACGGCTTCAGCTTCGGCGTCGATTTCACTCCGGTCGTGGGCGGCTCGACCCATGCCGGCCCCGGCGGCCGCAATGACCTGGTCAACGACAGCAGCACGCTGTACGAGAACGTCGTCACCGGCGGCGTCGGCTGGGACGGCGACATCGGCGGCGGCACCGACCTGCGCCTGGCCGCCACGGCTGCCTATGGCAACGGCGTCACCACCGACAACAACCCGGAGCACCACGACCTCGAGGCCTACACCCTTGGCGGCCGGGTCAAGTCGGGCGGCATCGCCGCCAGCGTGAACTGGACCCACTACTCGACCCTGTACCTGACCGACAAGTCGGTGGACACGGTCATCGGCGATCTGAGCTACCAGTGGGGTCCGTTCCTGACCTCGGTGTCCTATGCCTATACCTGGGCCGGCAGCAACAACGGGCTGACACAGCCCTATACCGGCGCCACGGACCTGCAGGACAACCACATCGCCGGCGTGAACCTGACCTATACGCTGGCGCCAGGCCTGAACACCTATGCGGAAGTGATCTACGAGAGGCAGAACTTCCGCGAGGGCAAGGATTTCGAGAACGCCAACCTGCTGACCGGCATCAACCTGGCCTTCTGAGGCCCAGGCCAAACCGGCGGTTGGCCCGAGAAGACCGGACGCGACAGATCGCTCCTAAGGTCTCTGTCTCGTTCCCTCCTAGACTGAAAGATCGCGTCCGGTCGACGGGGATGCGCGGTGCTGCCAACCGCGCATCCCTTTTTTCGTGGCTAAGGCGCCGCCGGGTTCTTGCCGACCACCTTCTGCAGGTCGCGGTCGACCTGGACCTTGACGTCCTGCTCGACCCGGACGTTGAGGTTGATCTCGATCGGCTTGTCCGGCGGCACCACCCGGATCACCGGCGAGCAGGCGCCGAGCAGCGCGGCAAGGCAGAGGCCGGCGCCAGCGGCGCGGGATCGGTCGGTCATCGGGCCCCTTCCCTTTTCAGCATCGCGGATCGGTCCGGCGCCCCAGCCGCTCCACGTAATAATCCCGGATCCGGTCGCCGATCCGCGCCAGCGCCAGGCTGCGGCGGGCAATGACGTAGAGCTCGCCCGACAGGTTGACGTTGAGCGCGATCGGAAAGCCGCCATAGAGGTCGGGGTTGGAGCCGCGCACCGCCAGCTTCACATTCGCCTCGCCGTCGCTGCGGCCGTCCAGCGTCGCCCGCAGCGACTGATACTGGAAGTTGCGCAGCGCCGCCATCAGCGTGTCCATGCCCGGTTCGGCAGCCGCGGCCGCCTTGATCTCGTCCGGCGCCGTCGCACCGCCATAGCGGATCTCGCCCGGGCCGCGCGTCGCCAGCACGCCGTTCTCGACCACGATCGTGTCGCGGTCGAGGCGGAACGGGATGGTGCCGTCGACGATGCCGGTGGCGCGCACGTCGTCCAGCCCGGCCGCGGCGACGGCGCGGGCGAGGTCTAGCCCTTCGATCCTGAGCACCGAGGGCCGCCGCCGGCCCGATCCGCCCTCGACGCTGACCTTGGCCCCGGTCCAGTCCAGCGCCGCCCGCCGCAGATCGACGCCGCCGGCCGGGCTCCAGCCGAAGCGGGCGTCGACATCGGTCAAAGGCGGCATCTCACCATCCAGGAGGAACCGGCCGATCCGGACCCGCTGGCCGGCCGGCAGCCGCAGCGGCGAGAACCGGTCGAGCCGCAGCTGGGCCGTCGCCCCCTCGGCCCGGCCCCAGGGCGTGCGGAAGGCGGCGTTGCGCAGCCGCAGATCCAGCGCGGTCTCCGCGGCGCTGCCCCAGGCGATCCGGCCGCTGCCCTCCATCCGGCCGTCGACGCAGGCCAGCGGCAGCGCGGCCAGGGCCGGCACCACATCTTTCGGCTGCAGGCCGCGGCGGCGGAACCGCACGGGGTCGAGCACCAGGTCGAGGCCGCCGTCGCCGGTGGTCAGGTCGTGCTGGCCGGTGCCGGCGGCGCGGGCCCGGCCTTCCGGATCAGTCAGCTCGGCGTCCAGCGACAGGATGTCGGTGGCGGCGTCGAGCCGGCTGCGCAGCGTCGCCTTCATCGGCACCACCGGATTGCCCTCGATCGCCAGCCGCGCCGCGGTCAGGCTGGCGTCGAACGGAACCGCGGCGCCGGGGACGACCGCGACCTCGGCGTCGACATCCTCGACCGTCAACCCGGCACCGGGCAAAGCCAGCTTGCCGTCCGCCGCGGTCAGGCGATAGCTGCCCTCGGGCTGCGCCGCCGGCGCGATGGCGAGAACCGGCGTTGTCGCGGTCAGCCGGGTCGCGTCCGCGCCGGCGCCGATCGACAGGTCCAGTGCCAGGGCCGGCATCGACGCCCGCACCAGCGGTGGCCGGTCGCTGTCGAGATCGGTCTCCAGCAGCGGCCGGCCCTCGGCATCCGGGCACAGCTGCGCCGCCGCCGGCTCGGCCAGGCGCAGCCGCGGCGTAAAATCCTGCGCCGGAACGGCCAGCGACAGGCATCCGCCCTGCACCGGCCGCACCGTCAGATGCTGGCCGACCGTGTCGACCCGGACCGTGCCCTGCGCCGTGGCGTTGCCGCCCGCCTTGCCCGGCAGGCCGATCGCCGAGCTGCCCGACAGCGTCGCGGTCCAGCCGGCATCGGTGGTCTCGCCCGACACCGTCATCGGGCCGGGGTCGATAGTCAGGCCGATCGCCTCGAACGGGTCGAGGTCCAGCACCGCCTCCGGCACCCGGACCTTGGCCTGGCCGGCATCGTTCAGCCCGAGCTCGGCGTCGATCGAGCCGGCGACGTCGAAGCCGGCGACATTGCCCTTGGTCGCGCCGGCCAGCCGGGTCCACCAGGTGTCGGCCTCACGGCTGAACTCCAGCCGCTGCGGCCCGCCGTCGCCGGGCAGCCAGTCCAGGTCGACCGCGAGCTTGCCGGAGGCGAAGCGGCCCGCCACCTTCCAGGGCCGGCTGCCGGCCAGGGTCAGTGTGCCGCCGGACAGGTCGATGGCGGCGCTCAACTGTCCGGTCTGCAGCGCCACGCCGCTGCCGGCCTGGACGCCGTCGGTCGAGACCCGGATGAAGCCGTCGGCCAGGAGCTGCGGCAGCTCGTCGAGGCTGGGCAGGCCTGGGGTGCGCAGGGTCAGCCAGGCGTTGACGCTGGCCTTGCCGGTCACCCCGCCCTCGAAGCCCAGGGCCGGCGCCACCGCGGCGAGATTGTCGGCGGCGACCTGCACCGCCAGGTCGGTGCCCCCGCCCTGCTTTGCGCCCTGCAACTGCAGCCCCAGGCTGCCATCGCCGGTGCCGATCTTGGCGCCGACGATCAACTGCTGCAATTGCTCCAGCGTCCCATTGCCCTGCACACCGAAATCGTGGAACCGGGCCGTGCCGCGCTCGACCTCGGCGACCGTCAGCGCGCCCTGGATCTCGCCGCTGCTGTCGCGTTCGCCGCCATAGGCGATCCAGCCGGTGACCCCGTCGAGCGACAGCTGGTCCGACCGGAAGCTGGCCCGTTCCAGCTGCACGCCGCCATAGATCTGGCCTTCGGGGGTGTTGGTCAGATCGAACTTGGCCTGGGCCGCGCCGCCGGCGCCGGCCGGGCGCAGCTGCCCCTTCCACACCAGCCGGCCCAGCTCGTTGACCGCGCCTTCGGCCTCGACCGGGGTGCGGATCCGGCCCCAGGGCGTGTCGATCACGATCGTGCTGTCGCTGACCGAGATGGTCCGGAATGGGATCGCACCCAGCCCGCCGCCGCCACCGCCCTCCAGCACCTCCATCCGCGGCAGGTCCAGCGAGCCGGACCGGTCGATGCCGAGGCGGATCGACACGCCGGACAACGCGATCGAGGTCAGGTGGCCCTGGCGGATCAGGGTCCAGGGGTTGAAGCCGAGCGAGATGCGGTCGATCGTGATCCGCCCTTCGGCCACGGCGATGCCGCCGATCTCGGCCGAGCCGAGATCGACGCTGGACACGGTCAGCCGCTCCACCGGCACGCCCTCAGCCCTGAGGCGGGAGATCGCCTCCGCCTCGATCCAGCCGGGCAGCAGCCCGCGCGCCGCGACCGCGACCCCGACCAGGGTCGCGAGCAGAGCGAGGATGCCGATCGTCCAGCGGCGACGGGGAATAAAGCGCGCCATCCTGCCAGTCTAGCCGAGCCGGCGGGGCAAAACAGCGTGCGCATTGGGGGCGTCGCGGCGAACCCGCCTACGACCACAACTCCTTCAGCATGTAACTGGTTTCCTCCAGCACGCCAGCCGGGGAACAGGCATGGCCGGGGACGATGCCGAACAGGCGGAAGCCGAGGCTCGCATACAGCGCCTCGCCGCTGTCGCCGCGCCTGGTATCGAGCAGCAGCAGGGTGCGGCCGTGCCGGCGCGCCAGCTCCTCGGCCGCCAGCATCAGCCGCCGGGCGATGCCGCGGCGCCGCGCCGACGGATGCACCAGCAGCTTGGCGATCTCGGCCCGATGGCGGCCATTGGCCGGCATACCGAGCACGAGCTGCACAGTCCCGACCGTGCGCCCGTCCAGCCGGGCCACGATCAGCCGCCGGGCGCCGCTGCAGAAGGCGGGCTCCAGCCCCAGCCAGAACTCCCGCGCCGCTGCGACCGAGAAGGGCAGCACGAAGCCGACGCTGGCACCGTCCAGCACGCAGCCATGCAGCACTTCGGCGAGGTCGTCGAGATGAGCGGCGAGGCCGTCAGGGGCGACCTCCGCCAGGGTGACCGGAGACAAGGCGGTGTCGGGCATGGCGGCGCTCATGGCTTGCACAGGGCGATGACGTAATGGGCCGGCTGCGGGCCGGGGCAGTGGAAGCGGGTCGGCCCGAACAGGCGGTAGCGCAGGCAATCCCCCGGACCGAGACGGTGGACGACGTCGTCGACCAGCAGCTCCAGCGCCCCGTCCAGCATCCAGACATGCTGCTCGATGCCGTGGATCGGCGGCGTGTCGTAGCTGACCACGGCGCCGGCCGGCAGCACGCCCTCGACCAGCTCGCCGCGGAA
>NZ_VCCH02000079.1 GCF_005938675.2 Mycobacterium sp. KBS0706 | reverse complement strand
ACCATCGGCACCCAAGCCCTTGCATTCGCGCGAAATAGGCGCACCATCCTGTGATGTGGCCAAGAAGGAGGCTGCGTTGGGAAACGCTCATCTGGAGAAGTGGCGGTCCCTGGTCGACGAGTTCCGGCAGAAGGCCGGGGAGCTCGAGCGGGAGGAGCGCGACAATTGCCTTGCGTGCACTGCGGCCGACCGGGCTAAGGTCGCCGAGGCGCAGCAGTTCATGGAGAGCAGCGGCATCGGCGAGGCGCTGTGCGCGCTGGTCTGGGACGCCCGCCGCTTCGCCGCCTGGTCATGCCACGCCAAGCCGGTCCCGCCGGACTTCACCGCTCTCGATATGGTCGTCGACCACATGAAGGACTTCGCCGTCGACTTCGCCTATCGCGGGCGGCGCTATGGCATCACCTTCAAGGAGCGGTCGCTGCATCCGGACCAGCGCGGGGACAGCCATGGCGAGGCCCATCTGTCGTCCGCGGGCGAGACGGTGTTCGGCGTGTCGATGGTGAACCGGGCGGGCGCCGCCTATGACGACTGGCACCCGATGGCGGTCGAGGCCTTCCGGCCGGGCGGCTGGATTGCCGACCTGCTCGAAATGCATCGCGAGCACAGGCGCGCCAAGGCGGCCTCCGAGGCCAAGGCGCGGGACCAGGTCACCAGCCGGCGCGCCGCGATGATCTCGCTGGAGTGAGGCGGCGCCACCCCCTCACCCTCCCGCCGCCTACGGCGTCGGGTCCCTCCCTCTCCCCGAGGAGAGGGAGTTCTTGTCTCTCCCTCGGGGAGAGGTCGACAGCGCATCGCGCTGGCGGGTGAGGGGGCGGCACCGGCCCATCCGTAGAGTCGAACGCATCTGGACAGGCGCCCGGACGGCTATCGCCCCCGCAGCACTGCCGCGAGGTCGACAGGCCCGGCTTCGGCCGGGGCGAGGTCGAGATCCTGCTCGATATGGGTCAGATGGGCCAGCATGGCGGCGCCGGCGCCGTCGGCATCGTGCCGGGCCAGGGCCTGCAGGATCGCCTCATGCTCGGTGTTGCCGCAGGCCGAGGCGCCGCTGCGGCCGTAGAGGGCGATGACCAGCGAGGCGCGCGACACCAGCTCGCGCAGGAACCGCTCCATCACCCGCTGCCGGGCGATCTCGGCGATGCCGAGATGGAACAGGCCGGAGAGCTGGATGGCGCGCGGCCGGTCGCCCCGGCGCAGCGCCTCGGCCTCCTCGGCCAGGTGCCGCTCCAGCCGCTCGATGTCGGCCGGCACGGTGCGCTCGGCGGCGCGGCGGGCGATCGCGGCCTCCAGCGTGCGGCGGGCCTCGAACACCTCGCGCGCTTCCTCGACCGTGGGCGCCGCAACGAAGGCGCCGCGGTTCTTCTCGATCACCACCATGTGCTGATGCGCCAGCGCCTGCAGGGCGGAGCGCACGATGGTGCGGCTGACGCCGAAGGCGGTGCCGATCTCGTCCTCCGACAGCTTGGTGCGCGGCGGCAGCCGGTGCTCGACGATTGCGTCCAGAATCGAGCGGTAGATCGCCGCCGACCGCGCGCCGCGGTCGGGGATGTCGCGGATTCCGGCCAGGGTGCCGACGGTCTCGATCGTGTCCATTCTTCCGCTCCGGCGCGGCGTGGCCGCGACTCGTCCGGCCCACCATCCCACGCAGATCGACGGGGCTCAAGATTGTATTCTTGTTGATCCAGAATTGTGCACAATCTTCGGCTCTTCCGTATGCATATGCCCAAAGCATAGGCGTTTGCCCGGCACCCGACGCTCTCCCGCGAGGTGGAATCGCGGCATCGGGCGCTTGGCACGGCGCTTGCACCTTCGTTGTCCCGAAAGGGAGAGCGGATGCGCGGCGCAGATCTCGAGCTGGTGAAGGTGACCAAGCGCTACGGCGGCACCGTCGCCGTGGACGGCATCGACCTGAAGATTCCGGCCGGCACCTATTGCTGCCTGCTGGGCCCCTCCGGCTGCGGCAAGACCTCGACCTTGCGCATGGTCGCGGGGCATGAGGCGGTGTCGGACGGCGACATCATCCTCGGCACGGCCAACGTCACCGACCGGCCGCCGGCCCGGCGCGGTACGGCGATGATGTTCCAGTCCTACGCCCTGTTCCCGCATCTCTCGGTCGCCGACAACGTCGCCTTCAGCCTGAAGATGCGCGGCGTGGCGAAGGCCGAGCGGCGGGCCAAGGCGGCGGAGCTGCTGGCCCTGGTGGCGATGGAAGCCTATGGCGAGCGCCTGCCGGCGCAGCTGTCGGGCGGGCAGCAGCAGCGCGTGGCGTTGGCCCGGGCGCTGATCACCCAGCCGCAGATCCTGCTGCTGGACGAGCCGCTCTCAGCCCTCGACCCCTTCCTGCGGATCAAGATGCGGGCCGAGCTGAAGCGGCTGCAGGCGGAGCTCGGCATCAGCTTCATCCACGTCACCCACAGCCAGGAGGAGGCGATGGCGCTGGCCGACCTGGCGGTGGTGATGAAGGGCGGCCGGATCGAGCAGGCGGGCCCGCCGCAGGATCTCTTCACCCGTCCGGCCACCGAATTCGTCGCCCGCTTCATCGGCGGCCACAATGTCGTCACCCTCGGCGGCCGTCTGGCGACGCTGCGCGCCGACCGGCTGCGGCTGTCCCGCCTGAACGGCGGCGGGCTGCCGCCCGGCCAGGTCGAGGCGGTGGTGCAGGGGGTCGAGTACCAGGGCGCCACCGTCCATGTCGCCTTCGGCTGCGACCTGGCGCCGGACATGCTGGCCTGGCTGCCCGAGGCCGACTTCTTCGCCGACCCGGTGGCGCCGGGCGACCGCGTCGCCGTCGCCTGGGCCGACCAGGACATCCATCCCCTCGACGCCGCGGGGCGCGGCGACCATCGCCCCCAACACTGACGGAGGCTCACCATGGCGGATACCCCGAACAAGATCCTGTGCGGCCTGTCCCGCCGCACCCTGCTGAAGACCACGGCGGCGACCGCCGGCGCGCTGGTCGGCAGCCGCGCCATCACCGGCTTCCCGGCGATCATCGCCGCCGAGCCGGTGACGCTGCGCTATCTCGGCACCGCGGTGAACCAGAGCGCCGACATCGCCCGGAAGGCGAAGGAGGATCTCGGCATCACCATCGAATACGTGCCGGTGACGACCGACGAGGTGACCAAGCGCATCGTCACCCAGCCGAACTCCTTCGATCTGGTCGACAGCGAATACTTCTCGCTGAAGAAGCTGCTGCCCTCCGGCAACCTGCAGGGCATGGACGCGAAGCGGATCAAGTACGTCGACCAGATCTCGACCGTGTTCACCAAGGGCGAGCTGAACGGCAAGAAAATCGGCGACCAGGGCACCGCGCCGAAGAAGGTGTTCTATCTGCCCGAGAAGAACGGCAAGACCTTCGCCGCCGAGCCGACCGAGTGGATCACCCTGATCCCGACCACCTACAACGCCGACACACTCGGCATCCGGCCCGATTTGATCGGCCGGCCGGTCGAGAGCTGGAAAGAGCTCCTGAACCCCGAGTTCAAGGGCAAGGCCTCGATCCTGAACATCCCGTCGATCGGCATCATGGACGCGGCCATGGTCGTGGAATCGGCCGGCCTCCACACCTATGCCGACAAGGGCAATATGACGAAGGAGGAGATCGACCTGACCATGAAGGTGCTGACCGAGGCCAAGCAGGCCGGCCAGTTCCGCGCCTTCTGGCAGGATTTCAACGAGAGCGTGAACCTGATGGCCTCGGGCGAGACGGTGATCCAGTCGATGTGGTCGCCGGCCGTGACCAAGGTGCGCTCGATGGGCATCGCCTGCACCTTCCAGCCGCTGAAGGAGGGCTACCGCGCCTGGGCCTCCGGCTTCGGCCTGCCGAAGACGCTGAAGGACAAGAAGCTCGACGCCGCCTACGACTTCATCAACTGGTTCCTGTCCGGCTGGGCCGGCGCCTATCTCAACCGCCAGGGCTACTATTCGGCGGTGCTGGAGACGGCCAAGGCTAATATGGAGCCGTACGAATGGGCCTATTGGATGGAGGGCAAGCCGGCGGCCCAGGACATCAAGGCGCCGGACGGCACGGTGATGGAGAAGGCCGGCGCGGTGCGCGACGGCGGCTCCTACGGCCAGCGCATGGGCGGCGTCGCCTGCTGGAACGCGGTGATGGATGAGAACGACTATATGATCCGCAAGTGGAACGCCTTCATCGCCGCGTAGAGCGCTGAGCGCCACCGTGACCACCCCCTCACCCGAAATCGCTGCGCGATTTCGACCTCTCCCCGGAGGAGAGGTGATTCCCTCGCCTCGGGGAGAGGGAGGGGCCCGGCCGTAGGCCGGGAGGGTGAGGGGGCTCGCCGCCGTATGATCCGAGAGGCAGCATGACCGCCATCCCCGCGGAAGACGCACCCGCCCGCTCCGCCGCGGCGCCCCGGACCCAATCTTCCGGGCGGCTGCCGGCGTTCCTGCAGGCGGCGCCGATGATGCTGGTGTTCCTGCTGTTCTTCGTGCTGCCGCTGGCGGTCACGGTGGTGGTCAGCTTCTGGGACTACACCGAATACTCGATCGTGCCGGACTTCACGCTGCGCAACTATGTCGAGGCGTTCGACGGCTGCCTGACCTCGCTCCCCGACCTGTGCACCACCTTCAAGACCTATCTCTCGACCTTGAAAATCGGGGCGACGGTCTGGGCCATCACCCTCGGCCTCGGCTTCACCATCGCCTATTTCCTGGTGTTCCATGTCCGCAGCACGGCGATGCAGATCGTGCTGTGCCTGCTCTGCACCATCCCGTTCTGGACCTCGAACGTGATCCGGATGATCTCCTGGATCCCGCTGCTCGGCCGCAACGGGCTGGTCAACCAGGGGCTGCTCGGCCTCGGCGTGATCGACCGGCCGATCGACGGGCTGCTCTACTCCGAATTCTCGGTGGTGCTGGCCTTCGTCCACCTGTTCACCGTGTTCATGATCGTACCGATCCTGAACTCGATGCTGCGCATCGACCGGTCGCTGATCGAGGCCGCGACCGATGCCGGCGCCAGCGGCTGGCAGATCCTGTGGAATGTGATCGTGCCGCTGTGCAAGCCGGGCATCGTCATCGGCTCGATCTTCGTCGTCACCATCGTGATGGGCGACTTCGTCACCGTCGGCGTCATGGGCGGGCAGCAGATCGCCTCGGTCGGCAAGGTGATCCAGGTCCAGCTCAGCTACCTGCAGTTCCCGGCCGCGGCGGCCAACGCCGTGATCCTGCTGGCCGTGGTGATCATGATCATCGTCGCCCTGACCCGGCTGGTCGACATCCGGAAGGAACTCTGAGCGATGCGCGAAGGCCGTCCTCTCTCCTTCTACGTCCTGGCCGCCGTGTTCGCCCTGTTCGTGCTGTTCCTCTACGGCCCGACGCTGACCATCTTCGTGCTGTCCTTCCAGGGGCCGCAGGGCGGGCTGACCTTCCCGATGAATGGCGTCTCGACCTTCTGGTTCGAGAAGCTGTGGGCCGGCATGGGCGTGGTCGACATCGGTGCCGCCTTCTGGCGCTCGCTCAAGCTCGGCCTGGTCGTGATGGTGCTGACCATGGCCTTCTCGGTGCTGGCGGGCCTGGCCTTCCGCCGCCGATTCCCGGGCCAGTCGGCGCTGTTCTACACCGCGATCGCCAGCCTGATCATGCCGTCGATCGTGGTCTCGCTCGGCATCGCGCTCGAATTCCGCCTGCTCGACGAGGCGATCAAAGCCTTTGGCGAAAGCTGGGACATCGCCTGGATCAACGACGAATTCACCACGGCGATGGGCCTGTTCCGCTCCGGCCTCGGCGCGCATCTGACCTGGACCATGCCCTTCGGACTCTTGATCATGTTCGCGGTCTTCAATCGCTTCGACCGCCGCTACGAGGAGGCGGCGCGGGATCTCGGCGCCTCGTCCTGGCAGAGCTTCCGCCATGTCGTGCTGCCGATCATCGGCGCCAGCGTGGTCGGGGTCGGCCTGTTCGGCTTCACTTTGTCCTGGGACGAGATCGCCCGGTCGTCCCAGGCGATCGGCGAGCAGAACACGCTGCCGCTGGAGTTGCAGGGCCTGACCACCACGGTGACGACGCCGGAGATCTACGCTCTCGGCACGGTGACCACGGCGGTGTCGCTGGCGGTGGTGCTGACCGCGCTCGCCCTGATGGCGGTGCTGCGCCGCCGCCGCACCCGCCACGGCACCGACGCCGGGAAGGGGCTGGTGTGACCGGCATGGAGATCCTCGTCGTCAACCCGAACACCACGGCGGGCATGACCGCCAAGATCGGCGTCGCCGCCGCGGCCGTCGCGGCGCCGGGCACATGGGTCACCGCGGTGAATCCGGAGATGGGCCCGGCCTCGATCGAGGGCTGGGTCGACGGCGCCCTGGCGGTGCCAGGCCTGCTGCAGGAGATCGCCCGCGGCGAGGCGCGGGGCGTCGCCGGCCATGTCATCGCCTGCTTCGACGACACCGGGCTGGACGCCGCCCGCAGCCTGGCAAAGGCGCCGGTGGTCGGCATCGGCGAGGCCGGCTTCCATGTCGCCGCTCTTCTGGCCGGCCGCTTCTCGGTGGTGACGACGCTGGCGTGCTCGATCCCTGTGATCGAGGCGAACCTCCAGCGCTATGGCCTGGCCGCCCGCTGCGCCCGGGTGCGGGCGGCGGAGATCCCGGTCCTGGACCTAGAGCGCCCGGACTCGGATGCCGAGCAGCGGATCTCGTCCGAGATCGCCGCGGCGCTGCAGGCCGACCGGGCCGAGGCGATCGTGCTGGGCTGCGCCGGCATGGCCGACCTGGTCGCACGGCTCTCGGCGCGGCACGGCGTGCCGGTGGTCGACGGTGTCGCCGCCGCGGTCACCCTGGTCGAAGGCCTGGCCCGGCTCGGCCTGCGCACCGCCAAGATCGGCGGCTACGCCCCGCCGCGGCCGAAGCCCTATGCGGGCGTGTTGGCGTCCTTCGCGCCGGCCACGTCGGGAAACACCTCGATGACGTAGCGGCTCAGCTTGTGCCGCCTGGGCAGCCCCATGACGTGGAACGCGACCTCATAGGCGGCCTCCCAGGCCTCAGGAGTCTCCGGCCCGTCCATCTCGGCGTCGTTGAGGAAGTTCACCAGGACGAGATAGGCGGGTTGGTCCTGGTCTCTCAAGAACTGGAGGTGCGCCAGCCGGTTGGCCAACTGGTAGAAGAAGTCGGTCCAGGCCGCGCCGTTGCTTCGGACGCCGAGCGTCCCGGCGACCTCCTTCAACCGAGCCGTGATCCGTTCCTTGGAGGCCGTGGCCGCGGCCGTGCCGGGGGAGCACATCTCGGCGACATGCGACTTGGCCTCGACGAGAAGCAGTTGCCCGGTATCGGTTCGGCCGAGTGCATCCCATTGCGGGCCGCGGCTCGGCCAGAAGTCGCGCAGTTCCGCGGCGAGATGGCCGATGTCCAATCGGTTGAGAAAGTCCTCGTCCCGATACTCCGCATAATCGTCCGTGACGAGAGGGGATCGCCACTCGATCGACCGGGCTCTCGGGATCCTGGCCAAAATCGGATCGTCGAGACCGGGCCAGCGCTCTCCGACCGCCCGCTGAATCCACTTCAGGCTCCCCTTCGAGCCAGGCTTCTGCACGGTGCGCGACACGCAACACTCCTCTGAGTGATCCGCGGATTGCTTGGATAACCGGTCCTCACCGGTCGACCTTCTCACGGCGGCTCACAAGTGCCGCCGCACATCCATCCGCCCATGCAGAACCCGCACAACGACGATCCCGACATCGACCTCCCGGAAATAGACGATATGCGCCCCGACGGCGTATTTCAGATAGCCGGGATGCACATCAACCTTCCGCCCGAGCTTCCGGCCCGACGCCAGCCCCTCCAACGCCGCAACGAGATCACGGTGGTAGCTATCCGCCTGCTCGATTGACCAGTTGCGAAGCGTGTAGAGCCAGATTTCCTCCAGATCAGCTTCCGCCAGCGGCGTGAGCCGATAGAGCTTACCGCGCATGCGTTGCCCGCATCCGGGCCAGAAACGCCTCGCTATCGAAGGGCTGCGGTTCGCCTGACGCCTCGCCCGCGATAAGCGCGTCCTGCAACGCCTTCACCTTCGCTTCATGCTCTTCCAGAAGGCGCAGCCCGGCGCGGACAACATCGCTGGCCGAGCCGTACCGGCCGCTTTGCACCTGAGCGTCAATGAAGGTGGCGAAGTGATCGCCGAGCGAGATCGATGTGTTCCGCGCCACCAGGGGAACTCCCTAAAGTCGGTACCAATAACTACCATAAAACAATATCCTGAGCGTGTCCTGCCTCTCCTCTCCGCCTGTGTTGGCGCCCGTCTATCGCCGCGTGATCCGCAGATGGGCGAACTGTGCCTCGTAGCCGGCGGCCTTCGGACTGCAGGCGTAGAGGCCGGCCAGGACCGGGCCGGTGCCGTCATCGGCGTGCAGCCGGGCGATGCGCAGCTGCACCCAGCGATCCTCGCCCTCCGGCGCCGCCTCGACGATGTAGTCGGCGCCGGTGCGGCGGATTCGGAAGCCGATCGCGCCGCCCGGCCGGGTCGGCACGTCCTGGGTCGACCAGTCGGACCAGCCGGCATTGGTGACCACGGCGCCGAGGCGGCTGTGCGCTGCCGTCTCGAACTCGACCGAGGTCTTGATCCAGCTTTCGGGCGACAGCCGCACGATCAGCCCGGCCTGGTCGTACTGGTGCACGGGATTGCCGCGCACCGCCGTCTCCATCACGAAGTCGCCGGCCACCGGCAGCGCCAGCACATGGCCGTTGTCGACCCGGAAGCCGTAATGCGTGCCTTGCCAGAAATCGGTCCCGGCGGCGGTGCGCAGCCGCAGGCCCTCCGGCCCGATCGACCAATCCGGCGGCGGATTGGTCCAGGCCAGGCGCGGGTCGAGGGCAGGGGATAGGAAGCTCTCGTCCAGGATGTCCACCGCGTCTCTCTCCCCTTGTCCGTTTGCCGCCATCAGACGCGAGCCCGGCCGGGCGGGCAAGCGCCGTCATTCCGTGACGGGACTCCGGATCGATGCGCATCGCGCATCGATCCATGCCGCATTAGACCTGGAGTAGGATCGGTGTCCTCCGTACCGTCCGCATAAGCCCGCTGCAAGACGAGCGACCGAGACGATTCATCAGGGGGAGGACCAATCATGATCACCAGACGCAGCGCGCTCGCGCTCGCCGCCGGTTTCGCGATGCTCGGAGCCGCCGGCTCGGCATCCGCACAGAATTTCGAACGCACCGTCCGCATCATCGTCCCCTACGCGCCGGGCGGCACCTCCGACACGCTGGCGCGGATCATCGCGCCGCAGCTGTCCCAGGCGATCGGCCAGACCGTGGTGGTCGAGAACAAGCCGGGCGCCGCCGGCAATATCGGCGCCGACGCCGTGGCCAAGGCCGACCCGGACGGGCACACGCTGCTGCTGGCCGATGTCGGCTCGATCGCCACCGCGCCGGGCCTGTTCAGCGACCTGTCCTACGATCCGCTGAAGGATCTGGCGCCGGTCGGCATGATCATGTTCGTGCCCTATGTGCTGGCGGTGAACAAGGACCTGCCGGTCAACACGGCGGCCGAGCTGGTCGACTATGCCAAGGCCAATCCGGGCAAGCTGGCGGTAGCCAATTCCGGCATCGGCGGGGTCAACCACATCACCGCCGTCGCCATGGCCAAGGATCTCGGCATCCAGTGGAAGACCGTGCCCTATCGCGGCGGCTCGGCGGCCACCCAGGCCGTGGTGTCGGGCGAGAGCAAGGTCATCATCAACGGCGCCACCGCGACCCTGCCCTTCGTCGCCAACGGCCAGCTCCGTGGCATCGCGGTGACCGGCCAGGCCCGCATCGCCAGCGCGCCGGACCTCCCGACCTTCACCGAGGCCAAGCTGCCCTCCGCCGATGTCGGGTCCTGGCAGGGCCTGCTGACCACCGCCGGCTCGCCGCCGGCCCTGGTCGAGAAGCTGAACACGGCGCTCGGCGAGATCCTGAAGCAGCCGGAGGTGGCGGAGCGGATCGCCCAGCAGGGCGGCCGGGTGGTCGCCGGCCCGCCGGCGGAGCTCGGCTCCTGGCTCGCCACCAACACCGAGGCCTGGGGCAAGGTGATCGCCGACGCCGGCATCAAGGGCGAGTGACGGGGTGACGCGCATCAACTGGCCGGACCTGCTGTTCGGCCTCTTCCTCTGCGTGGTGGCGGCCGTCGTCCTGGTCGCCACCCGCAAGCTCAGCTTCGGCAGCCCGGCCGATATGGGGCCGGGCTTCATGCCGCGGGTGCTGTCGATCGGCGCCGCCGGCTTCGGCCTCGTCTTCGCCCTGCGCAGCCTGGCGATCGGCGGCGAAGGAGTCGAGGTGCCGAAGCTGCGGCCGATCCTCGGCATCCTCGCCGCCGTCGCCGTCTTCGCCCTGCTCGCCGCCAAGGCCGGGCTGGCCATCGCCGCCTTCGCCACCGTGGTCGTCGCCGGCCTCGCCAGCCGGGAGACGCGGCTGCGCGAGACCGTCGTCTTCGCCGTCGGGCTCAGCGCCGCCGCGGTGATCTTGTTCGTGCTGCTGCTGGACCTGCCGGTGCCGGTCTGGCCGCGCTTCTAGGCCGTATTCCAGGGACGCCATGGACCTGTTCGACAACCTGCTGCTCGGCCTGACCACGGCGCTGCAGTGGCAGAACCTGCTGTACTGCCTGTTCGGCGTGCTGATCGGCACCGCGATCGGCGTGCTGCCCGGCATCGGGCCGATCCCGACCGTGGCGCTGCTGCTGCCCTTTACCTTCGGGCTGGATCCCTCCTCGGCCTTCATCATGCTCGCCGGCATCTTCTACGGCGCGCAGTACGGCGGCTCGACCACGGCGATCCTGGTCAACGTGCCGGGAGAGACGTCATCGGTCGTCACCTGCCTCGACGGCCACCAGATGGCGCGCCAGGGCAAGGCCGGGCTGGCGCTGGCCATCGCCGCCATCTCCTCCTTCTTCGCCGGCTCGGTGGCGACGGTGGTGATCGCGCTGCTGGCCCTGCCGCTCGCGGCGCTGGCGCTGCAGTTCACCGCGGTCGAGTATTTCAGCCTGCTGGTGCTCGGCCTGATCGCGGCGGTGATCCTGGCGCATGGCTCGGTGGCCAAGGCTCTGGCGATGGTGGTGGTCGGCCTCCTGCTCGGTATCGTCGGCATCGACGTCTCCTCCGGCGCCTCGCGCCTGACCTTCGGCATTCCGGAGCTCGGCGACGGGCTCGACTTCGTGCCGATCGCCATGGGGCTGTTCGGCCTCGGCGAGATCATGGCCAATCTCGACCGGCCGCAGCCGCGCCAGCTGGTCAGCAGCAGGGTGCGCGACCTGATGCCCCGCTGGGCCGAGCTGCGCCAAGCCTTCCCGGCGATGGTCCGCGGCACCGCCATCGGCTCGTTCCTCGGCGTGCTGCCCGGGGGCGGGGCGGCGCTGCCGCCCTTCACCGCCTATGCCATGGAGAAGAAGCTGGCCCGGGACCCGAGCCGCTTCGGCAAGGGCGCGATCGAGGGCGTGGCCGGGCCCGAGGCGGCGAACAACGCCGGGGCGCAGACCAGCTTCATCCCGCTGCTGACGCTCGGCATCCCCTCCAACGCCCTGATGGCGCTGATGATCGGGGCGCTGATGATGCACGGCATCCAGCCCGGGCCGCAGATCATGACCGAGCAGCCGCAGCTGGTCTGGGGCGTGGTCGCCAGCATGTGGGTCGGCAACCTGATGCTGCTGGTGATCAACCTGCCGATGATCGGGATCTGGATCTCGATGCTGAAGATCCCTTACCGGCTGATGTTCCCGGCCATCGTGCTGTTCTGCTGCATCGGCACCTACGGCATCGCCAACAGCATGTTCAATGTCTGGCTGATGCTGGGCTTCGCATTGGTCGGCTACTTCTTCGTCAAGGTGAAGGCCGAGCCGGCACCGCTGCTGCTCGGCCTGGTGCTGGGGCCGCAGCTGGAGGAGAACTTCCGCCGCGCCATGCTGCTGTCCGACGGCGACTTCACCGTGTTCCTGACCCATCCGATCAGCGCGGTGCTGCTGGCGGTGGTGGCGATCCTGCTGCTGGCGATGCTGGTGCCGGCGATCACGCGCAAGCGCGAGCAGGCGCTGGCGGAGTAGGCTTCCCTTCGACGGGCCGGGGCGGCATCGTGGCCGTCCCGCCTCTCGCCGAAGGTTCCGCGTGCGCCTCGCTGTCCTCGCCGATATCCATGGCAATCTCCCGGCCCTGGAGGCAGTGCTGGCCGATCTCGGCCGCCGCGGCGCCGATGGCATCGTCCATCTCGGCGACTGCGTCTCCGGCCCGCTGTGGCCGCGCGAGACGCTGGACCTGCTGGTCGCGAAGGGCTGGCCGACCGTGCGCGGCAACCATGACCGCTGGGTCTGGGAGGACCGCGACGAGCCGCTGACCACCTCCGACGGCTATGCCCGCCACGCGCTCGACGCCGCCGGCCGGGCCTGGCTCGGCGCCCTGCCGATGCAGCTGGAGCTGCCGGGCGGCATCACCGCCTTCCATGCCAGGCCGGACGATGACAACGCCTATCTGCTGGAGGATATCGAGGCCGGCCGGCTGGTGCGGGCCCCGGCCGACGCCATCGCCGCGCGGCTGGCTGGTGTCTCCGCTCGGGTCGTGCTGTGCGGCCATAGCCACCTGCCATGGCTGCTGCGCCTGCCGGACGGGCGCTGGATCCTCAACCCCGGCAGCATCGGCGCCCCGGCCTATGACGATCCGACGCCGCCGGCCCATGTCTCCGAATCGGGATCGCCCGCCGCCCGCTACGCCATGCTGGAGCTGGACGGCGACAAGGTCGCGGCCGAGTTGATCGCCATCCCCTACGATCACGACCGCGCCGTCCGCCGGGCGGCGGAGAACGGCCGTCCCGACTGGGCGCACCAGCTGGCAACCGGCTTCTCCCGACCTTCCGGATCCTGACTCGTTCCGGTTCCGGCTGGACCACCGCATACCCGGTCGTGCTATCCCGGCGATGACGATGTCCTGATCAAGGTTGCGGAGCCGGGTGCCCATGTCGCGTGCAAATGTCGTGTCCTTCCGCCGGGCCGCCCCGTGGTGGACCGCCTCCGCGGCCGGCCGGCTGGAGATCGACGGCGGCGTGCCCCTCAGGGGCGAGATCGCCGTCGCCGGCGCCAAGAACGCGGCGCTGCCGCTGATGGTCTGCGCCGCCCTGACCGACGAGCGGCTGACGCTGCGCAACCTGCCGCGCATCCTCGACGTCGCCATCCTGGCCGGCATCCTGGCGGAGCTCGGCTGCGAGGTGTCGTGGGACGAGGGCGGCCCGGCCCTGGCCGGCACCATGGGCGGCGCCGGCTTCGGCACCGGCCGGGTCGATTCGGCGCTGGTCGCCCGCATGCGCGCCTCGTTCCTGATCGCCGGCGCGGCGCTGGCCCGGCTGGGCCGGATCGCCTTGCCGCTGCCGGGCGGCGACGCCATCGGCCTCAGGCCGGTCGACTTCCACCTCGCCGGCTTCCGCCAGATGGGGGCGACCGCCGAGATCGAGGGCGGCGAGGTGGTGCTGAGCGCGCCGGGCGGGCTGCGCGGCGCCGCCATCGTGCTGCCCTTCCCCTCGGTCGGCGCCACCCAGAACCTGATGCTGGCGGCGACGCTGGCGAAGGGCGAGACCAGCATCACCAATGCCGCGCGGGAGCCGGAGGTCACCGACCTCGCCCGCTGCCTGGCGGCGATGGGCGCCCGCATCGACGGCATCGGCACCGACACGCTGCACATCACCGGCGTCGACCGGCTGCACGGCGCCACCTATGACGTGCTGCCGGACCGGATCGAGCTCGGCACCCTGGTCTGCGCCGCTGCGGCCACCGGCGGCGAGCTGCGCCTGGCCGGCGCCTCCACCGAACTCTTGAGCGCCGCCCTGCCGGTGTTCGAGGATGCGGGGATCGAGATCGAATCGGCCGGCGGCGTGGTCACCGCCCGGCGCGGCGCCGGCGGGCTGGTCGGCGTCGACATCATGACCCAGCCCTATCCCGGCTTCGCCACCGACCTGCAGCCCCAGGCCATGGCGCTCCTGTCCTGCGCCGAGGGCGCGGCGATGGCCACCGAGACCCTGTTCGAGAACCGTTTCCGCCATGTGCCGGAGCTGCAGCGCATGGGCGCCAACATCCGGGTGGTGCGCAACCACGCCGTGATCCGCGGCGTGCCGGCGCTGCACGGGGCGGAGGTGACGGCGACCGACATCCGCGCCGGCGCCGGCCTGCTGATCGCGGCGCTGGGCGCCCGGGGCACCAGCACGCTGCACGGGGTCGAGCATGTCGACCGCGGCTACGACAACCTGGTCGAACGGCTGCGCCGCTGCGGCGCCCGGATCCGGCGGGTGGACCTGTAGCCGGGCTAGCTCTCGCGCCGGAACGCGGCCAGCCCCGACAGGTTGGCGGCGCCGAAGGCGTCGCGGCACCAGCGCCGGGCGGCCTCGGCCAGGTCGTCGTCCCAGCCGCCATAGCGCAGATTGTCCAGCGCCTTGGCCTCCAACTCGGCGTCGCTCAGCGGCTCGCGGGCGCCGCCGCGCAGATGCGGCTGGCGGATCTCCACCACCCGCCCGTCGGCCAGCGTGGCGGCGAGATGGCCGGTGAAGTTTCGCGGATACTCGTCCGCCGGGTCGATGCGGTAGCGGATCCTGGCGGCCAGGGCCAGCACCTGCGGGTCGTGGATGCGGGCCTCGGTGAACTGGCCGAAGCCGGCGCGCCCGTCGAAGAAGCCGACCGCCATGCAGAAGGGCGTGCTGAACTTGGCGGCATAGGGCGTAGGCGGCCGGTGCTTCACCGTCAGATCCTCCCACAGCCGGTGCACCGTGCCCTCGCCGACATTGCAGGTGATCGAGAGGATCTCCTCGGCCCGCACGCCCTGCTGCGCCAGCCGGATGGCGCAGTCGATGAAGGGCTGGGTCATGGTCCCGCAGGCATAGGGCTTGAAGGCGATGCCGGCCATCGCCCAGTCCCGGCCCAGCCCGTCCAGCAGCGGCGCAAAGTCCGGTGGACGCGACGGCGCGAAAGCCTTGTAGAAGCCGTGCCCCCCCTCCAGCACCGTGCGCGGGCCGGCGAAGCCGCCGCGGGCCGTCAGCGCCGCGCGCAGGCCGGACTGGGCGGCCCAGCCGGCATGCATGCGCTTGGTCGAGGTGCCCTCGGCCAGGTATTCGATGATGCCGGCGGCCATGCTGCCGGCGATGCCCAGTGCCGACGCCGCCTGGTCGGGCGGCAGCTCCAGGCTGGCCGCGACCGCCCCGGCGGCGGCCAGTGCGCCCAGCACCGCGGTCGGGTGGAAGCCGGCGCCATGGATGGCCTTGGGCGCCACCAGCGCCAGCCGGCACATCAGCTCCGCCCCCACCGCGATGCCGCGCAGCAGCGCCTCGCCGCCGAGCTGCTCGCGCTCGCAGGCGGCCAGCACCGCCGGCACGATCACCGCGCCGGAATGGACCGGGCCGCCCTCGAAGGTGTCGTCGTAATCCTCGCCATGGGCGGCGGTGCCGTTGACCAGCGCCGCGTCGAAGGCGGTCAGCGGCCGGGCATGGCCCAGCGCGGTGCAGGCGCCGATGCCGTCGGTCGCCAGCAGCGTGGCGGCGATATAGTCCTCGCGCCGGCCGGCGACGCACAGCCCGGCGACGTCCAGCAGCAGCCGGCGAGCGGTGGCCACCGCCTCGTCGGGCAAGGCGCGCGCCTCGGTGCCGGCGATCCAGCGGCCGAGCTGCTCCGCGACCGCATGGCCGGCGGCGGGCAGGGCGATGGTGGTCATGGGGTCTATGCCTTCCGGGCAGCGGGGCGGCGTCGCGGCGCCGGGCCGGCGACGATGGCGGGATCATGGTCGGGATCGGCCGGGTCATGGGCCCGGGCCAGGATGTTGCGGGCGTAGCCGCCCTCGACATGGGCGCGCATGGCGGCGCCGGCCGCCTGCGGGTCGCCGGTTTGCAGCGCCTCCAGGATCTGGCGGTGCTCGGCATGCGAGGCAGCGCTGCTGCCGGCGGTGGCGAAGCTGCGCCGCCGCACCAGATGCATCCGGTTCACCACCTGGCGGTACATCTCCAGCAGCGTGGCGTTGCCGGTCATCTCCACCAGCCGGTCGTGGAAGGCGATGTTGAGCGGGAAGTAGCCGTTCACGCCATCGCGGATCGACGCGCTCTCCAGCGCCGCCAGCAGCTGCTTCAGCTCCAGGATCCCGGCCTCGCCGATCTTCGGCGCCAGCAGGCGGCCGGCCATCTCGTCCAGCGTGGCGCGCAGGGCGTACAGCTCCGCCACCTGGGTGTCCGAAAGCTCGCGCAGGAAGACGCCGCGGTTCTTCTCCAGCCGCACCAGCCCCGCCTCCTGCAGCGCCCGCAGCGCCTCGCGCACCGGGGCGCGGCTGACCTGCAAATGCTGCGACAGCTCCAGCTCGTTCAGGCGCGAGCCGGCGGCGATCTCCCCGGACTTGATGCGGCGCAGGATCTCCTCCTGCACCAGGCCGGACAGGGTGAGGGAGCGCAGCAGCTCCAGCGGGGAGGCGAGGGGCGATGTCATGGGTGCACCGTAGATCACCCGACCGGATTTGGGAATGCATATTGCCGATTGCAACATTGTCGACAATATGTAATTCAGAGGGCCGCTTCCAGAGACCCTTCGGCGGCACGATCCGCGCCGGCCCCAAGCGACCCAGAGACGAGAGAGACCGAGCATGAGCACCGCCACGGCCGTGGACCACGGCCCGTCATCCGCCTCCGTCGAGCTGCCGCCGCCGGTGACACGCCTGCTGGCGCAGCATCTCGTCACCGCCCGCTACGAGGATCTGCCGGCGGATGTCCGGCATGAGGGGCTGCGGACCTTCCTGAACTGGCTCGGCTGCGCCGTCGGCTCCGCCCGGCACGAGGCGGTGTCGATCGCGATCGATGCGCTGGGGCCGTTCAGCGGGCCGCCCCAGGCGGGCATCCTCGGCCGGAGCGAGCGGATGGACGTGCTGCACGCGGCGTTGATTAACGGCATCAGCTCGCATGTCTTCGACTTCGACGACACCCATCTGAAGACGGTGATCCACCCGGCCGGGCCGGTGGCCTCGGCGATCCTGGCGCTGGCCGAGCTGCAGCCGGTCAGCGGCCGCGACTTCCTCAATGCCCTGGTGCTCGGCGTCGACGTCGAATGCCGCATCGGCAACGCCGTCTATCCCGACCACTACCATGTCGGCTGGCACATCACCGGCACCGCCGGCGTGTTCGGCGCGGCCGCGGCGGCCGGCAAGCTGTTGGGCCTCGACGAGCAGCGCATGGTCTGGGCGCTCGGCCTCGCCGCGACCCAGCCGGTCGGCCTGCGCGAGATGTTCGGCACCATGAGCAAGAGCTTCCATCCCGGCCGGGCGGCGCAGAACGGCCTGACCGCGGCGCTCTTGGCCCAGCGCGGCTACACCAGCTCGGAGCAGGGGATCGAGGCCAAGCGCGGCTGGGCCAACGTCACCAGCACGCATCGGAACTATGACGAGATCACGGGTGAGCTCGGGACGCGCAACGAGATCCTGCTGAACAGCTACAAGCCCTTCGCCTGCGGCATCGTCATCCATCCGGCGATCGACGGCTGCGTGCAGCTGCGCAACGAGCACGGGCTGCTGTCGACGGATATCGGCCGCATCGCGCTGAGGGTCCATCCGCTGGTGCTGGAGCTGACCGGCAAGAAGACGCCGAAGACCGGGCTGGACGGCAAGTTCAGCGTCTACCACTCGGCGGCCGTCGCCATCATCGACGGCCGGGCGGGTGAGCCGCAATACAGCGACGAGCGGGTGCGGGACCCGCGGGTCGTGGCCCTCCGCGACCGGGTGACGGCGGCGATCGACCCGGCGATGCCGGCCGACGCCGTCGCGGTCACGGTGACGCTGAAGGACGGGCGGGTGCTGCAGAAGCGGGTCGACCACGCCATCGGCAGCGTCGCCCGGCCGATGACCGACCGCGACCTCGACGCGAAGTTCGCCGACTTGGTGCAGCCGGTGCATGGCGATGCCGGCGCTGCCGAGCTGCTCCGGGCGTGCTGGGACCTCGAATCCGTCGCCGATGCCGGCGACATCGCCCGGATGGCCCAGACGGCCTGATCCCTTGTCGGCGCCGGGCTGCTCCGGCGCCGCCACCCCGTCATGCCGGCCAAGACCAAGACGAAGAACGGCCGGGCAATCCCTTAGGGAGGACGAGCCATGATCTTCCGGGCCTTCAAGGGCGCCACGGGCAGGGTCTTCATCCTGCTCTGCCTGATGTACTTCATCATGTATGTCGACCGCGTGAACCTCTCGATCGCGGCGCCGCTGATCAGGGGCGAGCTGCATCTCTCCAACACCGAGCTCGGCTTGGCGCTCGGCGCCTTCGGCTATTGCTACGCCCTGTTCCAGATCATCTCCGGCTATCTCGGCGACCGCATCGGCGCCCGGCGCATGCTGTCGATCAGCGGCCTGTTCTGGGCGGCCGGCACGGTGGCGGCCGGTTTCGCCGGCGGGCTGTGGAGCCTGATCGCCGCCCGCCTCGTGGTCGGCATCGGCGAGGCCGGGACGATCCCGACCGCCACCGGCGCCATCGGCCGCTGGGTGCCGAAGGCCCGGCGCGGCTTCGCCCAGGGCTTCACCCACACCTCCGCCCGCTTCGCCGCCGCGGCGACGCCGCCGGTGGTGGTGGCGATGATCCCGCTGTTCGGCTGGCGCGGCGCCTTCATCGCGCTCGGCATCGTCAGCTTTCTCTGGGTTGTCGCCTGGTGGACCTATTTCCGCGACGATCCGCGCACGCACGGGGGTGTGACACCGGAGGAACTGGCCGCGCTGCCGGTGCATGACCGCGCGGTCGGCAGCCGCATCGATGTGCCCTGGCGGCGGCTGATCCCACGCGTGGCGCCGGTCACGCTGGCCTTTTTCTGCCACGCCTGGACGCTGTGGCTATACCTGTCCTGGCTGCCCAGCTTCTTCGTCGGGGAGTACGGCTTCGACCTGAAGGATTCGGCCGTGCTCTCCAGCATCATCTTCATCGCCGGCATGGTCGGCGACACCGTCGGCGGCCTGGTCACCGACCGGATTTTTCAGCGCACCGGCGACGTCAACCGCGCCCGGCGCAACACCATGCTGCTGGGCTTCACCTGTTCGCTGGTCTGCCTCAGCGGCGTGCTGTTCATCCACAGCCAGGCCCTGATCGCCGGCTGCCTCGCCCTCGGTTTGTTCTTCCTGGAGATGACCGAGGCGCCGATCTGGGCCGTGCCGCTGGACATCGCGCCACACTTCGCCGGCATCGCCAGCGGCTTCGTCAGCACCGCGGCCGGGGTGGCCGCCCTGGTCTCGCCGGTAGCCTTCGGCGCCATCCTCGACGCCACCGGCAGCTACCGCCCGCCGTTCCTGGTGTCGATCGCGCTGCTCGGGCTCGGCATCGTGCTCGCCTTCTTCGTCCGCCCGGACCGACCGGTGGAAACTGCGTCGCGGCCGGCCGACACTGCCCATCCCCATCCCCACGCCCTGAGGACCTCGCCATGACCCGGGAACTTGAGGGCCGCGCCGCCATCGTCACGGGCGCCGCCCGTAACATCGGCCGCGCCATCGCGCTCGACCTCGCCGCGGCCGGTGCCGCGGTGCTGGTCCATGCCAAAAGCTCCGCCGACCTCGCCGCCGCGGTGGTGCAGGAGATCGAGGCCAAGGGCGGCCGCGCCCGGCTGCACCTGGCCGACGTGACGGTGCCGGAGCAGGCGGCCGCCACGGTGGCGGCGGCGGTCGAGGCCTTCGGCCGGCTCGACATCCTGGTCAGCAACGCCGCCATCCGCCACGAGACGGCGTTCGAGACGATGAGCTTCGCGGAATGGCGCGAGGTGCTGGCCGTGATCCTGGACGGCGCTTTCCTGACGGCGCAGGCGGCGGTGCCGCATCTCAAGGCATCGGATGCCGCCAGCATCGTCACCATCGGCGGCATGTCGGCCCACACCGGCTCGGCCGGTCGGGTGCATGTCACCACCGCCAAGGCCGGCATCGTCGGCTTCACCCATGGCCTGGCGCACGACCTCGGGCCCGACGGCATCACCGTGAACTGCGTGGTGCCCGGGCTGATCGGCACCCAGCGCGTGCATGCGGGCGGCGGCGAGCCGGCGCACCATGCCCGCCACGCCACACTGCTGGGCCGCCGCGGCACGCCGGAGGAGGTGGCGAGCCTGGTGCGCTATCTCGCCGGTCCCTCGGCCCGCTACATCACCGGCCAGACCCTGCACGTCAACGGCGGCGCCTTCCTGTCCTGAGCGGAACGCCTCTCCCCGCCGCCCCGTTGCCCTATCGAGCGCCACGGGAGCAACGGATGATCGCCAAGCAACTGCACGCGGCCGACGGCCAGAGGGTCTTCGCCGTCATCCTCGAGACCGGGGAGGCGGTGATGGAGTGCCTGCAGCGCTTCGCCGAGGCGGAGCGGCTGACGGCGGCCCAGATCACCGGCATCGGCGCCTTCAGCGACGCCGAGCTGCGCTATTTCGACTGGGAGCGGAAGGAATACCTGCCGATCCCGGTGCAGGAGCAGGTCGAGGTGGCGTCGCTGCTCGGCGACGTCGCGGTGTCGCCCGAAGGCAAGCCGGCGCTGCATGTTCATCTGGTGCTCGGCCGCCGCGACGGCAGCGCCCTGGCCGGCCATCTGGCCGAAGCCCGGGTACGGCCGACGCTGGAGCTGATCGTCACCGAATCCCCGGCCCATCTGCGCAAGGCGCTCGACCCGGAGAGCGGGCTCGCTCTGATCCGGGCCTGACCATCTCACCACAGGAGTTCGCGATGAACTGGGATCAGATTTCAGGCCAGTGGAAGCAGATGAAGGGCAAGGCCAAGGTCCAGTGGGGCAAGCTGACCGACGACGACCTCGACGTGCTCGATGGCCGGCGCGACCAGTTGGTCGGCCGCATTCAGGAGCGCTATGGCATCGCCAAGGACGAGGCCGACCGGCAGGTCGACGCCTGGTCGCGCAACCTGAACTGATCGATGCTACGTGCGCAAGGAGACGGGCCGGCGAGAGCCGGCCCGTCTTTCTTTCAGGGACTCGCTAGGCGACCGGCTTCGCCCGCTCCGGCCGCGCGGCGTTGATCCGCCGCAGCACCAGGTCGCGGTCCTCGCGCACCTGGATCTCGCGGCCGCGGGCCAGGAGAACCGTCCGCGCCTTCGGATGATGCCAGCTCTCCGGCGCCCGGACGCCCTCGACCCGGGCGGCGACGACATGCACCGGCGTGCCCGACGGCGTGGTCAGCCGGGCGACGACGACGCCGTTGCCGAGCTTCTTCAGCACCGTCGTCAGGGTGTCGACCAGATAGGCTTCCTGCTCCGTCGCGGCGGTGCCGAAATCGATCTTGGTGCGGCCGGGGATCTCGCCCGACCGGTAGGATTCGCGGATGAAGACGATGTCGCCCTTGGGGATGGCGACGGCGCCGCCCTGGTCGTCCGTCCCGGTCAACACAGCCTTGACCATGGGTCCCTCCCAGCTTGCGGTGGTTCCTTGCGGAACCTGTTGCCGGCAGGATGGAGTCAACTCGCGGCGGGATGCAAGGCTTTGTGGCCTCAGGCAAAACCCCGCACCGGCAGCTCCGGTCCTCGGCGCAGCCAGTTCCGGGGCGAATAGACGGTCCGGCCGTCGGTCACGTGCAGCGTGTAGGCGTGGCGCGACACCGGCGACCTGTTCGGCGCGCTGTAATGCGGCAGCCGGCCGTGGAAGCAGACCAGGGCGCCGGCCTTGACCTCGACCGGCACGGCGGTGGCGTCGGTCGGCCAGGGCATGGCGTCCAGCTTTTCCATCCGCGTCGCGCCGTCCTCCAGCAGGAAGCGCTCGCGCAGCGGGCCGCGATGGCCGCCGGGCTCGACCCACAGGCAGCCATTCGACCGGTCGGCATCCTCCAGCGCGAACCAGAAGGTGGTGACGCTGAGCGGCGTGGTCTCGAAGAAGCTGGCATCCTGGTGCCAGCGCACCTCGCCGCCGATGCCGGGCTGCTTGAAGATGTACATCGACTGCCAGATCTGCGGCTCGGCCAGGCCGAGATCGGCGGCCAACGCCGCCAGCTTCGGATCGCGCGAGAACCGGTCGAACACCGGGTCCAGGTCGTGCAGCGCATGGCCGATCTTGTTGATCGACAGCGCCTTGGCCTGGCGCAGTCGGCCCTCGCCGTCGAACGCCTCCTCCTCGAAGAAGCAGCGCACCTTGTCGCCAGAGGTCAGGAAATACTCGTCGGATTTCCGCTCCTGCTCCTTGGTGGTGAAGATCGACACCGTCTCGCCGGGATCGAAGGCCTCGACGATCGCCTCGGCCCGGGCGCGGACGGCGCGGATCTCCTCGATCGGCTTGAAGCCGTCCAGCACCAGATAGCCGTCGCGCCCGTATTGCTTCTTCTGCGTCTCGCTCAGCATTGCCGTCCTCGCTCCGATTCCGTGGTCAGTCTAGCGCGATCGCCGTCCCCGGCACCGGTCTTGCTTGCAATCGAACTGAAACAATGCTCGGACGGTTCGGGGAACAGGCGGGGGACGGCAATGGCGACGACCGAGATCGGGATGGCGGCAGGCGGCGTGGCGGCGGATCGGCCCGATGCGACGGCGCGGCGGGCGCTTATCGCCTCGGCGGTCGGCTACGCCATGGACGGGTTCGACCTGCTGATCCTCGGCTTCATGCTGTCGGCCGTCGCCGCCGGGCTCGCCCTGACCCCGGCCGAATCGGGCTCGCTGGTGACCGCGACGCTGATCGGCGCGGTGGCCGGCGGCATCCTGTTCGGCATGCTCAGCGACCGCCTCGGCCGGGTGCGGGTGCTGACCTGGACCATCCTGCTCTTCGCCGTCTTCACCGGCCTCTGCGCCCTGGCTCAGGGCTATTGGGACCTCTTGGCCTACCGCACCATCGCTGGTCTCGGCCTGGGCGGCGAGTTCGGCATCGGCATGGCTTTGGTGGCGGAGACCTGGCCCGCCCGCTACCGGGCCCGCGCCTCCTCCTATGTCGGGCTCGGCTGGCAGGCCGGCGTGCTGGCCGCGGCGCTGGCGACGCCGCTGCTTCTGCCGCTGATCGGCTGGCGCGGCATGTTCGCGATCGGCCTCTTGCCGGCGATCGTCTCCTTCGTCGTCCGCCGCACCATCGGCGAGCCGGCGCTGTTCCTCGACCGCGCCGCCCGGCCGCGGCAGGGCAATGCGTTGCGGCTGCTGGTCAAGGATGCCCGCAGCACCCGGATCAGCTTCGCCGTCTTCATCCTCTGCTCGGTGCAGAATTTCGGTTATTACGGGCTGATGATCTGGCTGCCGACCTATCTGTCGACGGCCATGGGCTATTCCCTGACCAAATCGGCGCTGTGGACGGTGGTCACGATCCTCGGCATGTGCGCCGGCATCGGCGCCTTCGGCCATCTCGCCGACCGGATCGGCCGACGCCCGACCTTCATCCTGTTCCAGGCCGGTGCCGCGATCATGGTCGTGGTCTACGCCCAGCTCGACTCGCCGGCGGCGCTGCTGCTGGGTGGCGCGGCGATGGGGCTGTTCGTCAACGGCATGATCGGCGGCTATGGCGCGCTGATCTCGGAGCTGTACCCGACCGAGGCGCGGGCGACGGCGCAGAGCGTGCTGTTCAACCTCGGCCGCGGCGTCGGCGGCTTCGGCCCGCTGGTGGTTGGCGCGCTGGCCTCCCAGTACTCCTTCAGCCTGGCGATCGGACTGCTGGCGGTGATCTATGTGATCGACATCGGCGCCACGCTGATGCTGCCGGAGACCAAGGGCGTGGAGCTGGAGTAGGGGCGCTGCCAATCCCCCTCACCTGTCGTTGCCGGGCTTGACCCGGCAATCCAGGGGCTACCCAGCACGGCATCGACATTCCTGAATGCCCGGGTCAAGCCCGGGCATGACAGGATGGGGGACGAACCTCAGCCCACCGGCCTTGTCGCCTGCTCCAGCCAGGCGCGGTCCTCGCCCTCCAGCTGCGGGCCAACGATGTCGCGCACCTTGGCGTGGTAGGCGTCCAGCCAGGCGCGCTCGTCCGGGGTCAGCAGCGCCGCGTCGACCAGGGCCAGGTCGATCGGCGCGAAGGTGATGGTCTCGAACTCATAGAAGGTCCGGGCCTCGTCGCTGAGCGCTTCGCAGGGCTGCACCACCACCAGCGTCTCGGTGCGGATGCCGTAGCGGCCGGCGGCGTAGTAGCCGGGCTCGTTCGACAGGATCATGCCGGGCTCCAGCGCGATCGTGTTCGGCGTCTTCGCGATCCGCGCCGGCCCCTCATGCACGCTGAGATAGCTGCCGACGCCATGGCCGGTGCCGTGGTCGTAGTCGAGGCCGTGCTCCCACAGCGGCCGGCGGGCGAAGGCGTCGATCTGCGACCCGGTGGTGCCCTTCGGGAAGCGCGCGGTCGAGATCGCGATATGGCCCTTCAGCACCAACGTGAAGTTGCGCCGCATCTCTTCGGTCGGGGTGCCGACGATGATGGTGCGGGTGATATCGGTGGTGCCGTCGCGATACTGCCCGCCGCTGTCGACCAGATAGACGTTGCCCGGCTCGATCCGCCGGTTGCTTTCGGCGCTGAAGCGGTAATGCGGCAGGGCGGCATTCGGACCGGCGGCGGAGATGGTGTCGAAGCTGAGGTCGCGCAGCGCGCCGGTGGCGACGCGGAACTCCAGCAGCCGGGCCGCGGCACTCGCCTCGTCCAGCGCGCCGGACGGCGCCTCGCGCGACAGCCAGGCCAGGAAGCGGCTGACCGCGGCGGCGTCGCGGCGATGGGCTTCGCGGGTGCCCTCCAGCTCGACCGCGTTCTTGCGGGCTCGGGGCAGGGCGCAGGGGTCGGCGCCGACATCGACCCTGGCGCCCTTCAGCCGGTCATGCACCCAGGCGCTGGCCGAGCCGGCGTCGATCCGCACCGTCTTGCCGGCGCGGCCCAGCCCCTCCAGCGCCTGGCCCAGGCTGGCGGGCGGCTGGATCGCCACCTCGTTGCCGAGATGGGTGTCGACGCCCGGCACCAGCTTGCGCCGGTCGATGAACAGGTCGACCAGCCCGTCGGCATGCAGCACGGCGAAGGACAGCGGCAGCGGCGTGTGCGGCACGTCGGCGCCGCGCAGGTTCAACAGCCAGGCGACGCTTTCCGGCGCGCTCAGCACCACCGCGTCCAGCCGGTCGCGCCGCAGCACCTCGGCCAGCTCGGCGCGCTTCTCCCGCGCATCCTTGCCGGCGACGTCCAGCGCCTGGACGATGGTGGGCGAGATCGGGGCCGGCGGCTGGTCGGTCCACAGCGTGTCGATCGGGTTCTCCTCGACCACGACCAGCGCGCCGCCCGCGGCCTCGACGGCCTTGCGGGCCTTCTCGACCCAGCCGACGGTGACCAGGCGCGGGTCGTAGCCGGCGCGGCCGCCTTTCGGCAGCGCCTCGGCCAGCCACGCCTCATGCGGCTCCTGGTGCAGATGCCGCCGCTCCCACAGCGCCGGGTCGGTCTGCTGCTGCGCCTGGATGGTGTAGCGGCCGTCGATGAAGATCGCCGCCCGCTCGGCGGTGACCACGGCGAGGCCGGCGGAGCCGGTGAAGCCGGTCAGCCAGGCCAGGCGCTCCGCCCGGGCCGGCAGGTATTCGCCTTGATGCTCGTCGGCATGCGGCACGACATAGGCGTCGAGCTCCAATCGGGCCAGCACGCCGCGCAGCGTGGCCAGCCGCTCCGCCGGCTTCGGCCCCGCCGGGCGGCGGGCGGCGGCGATTGCGGCTTTTGCAGCGCGCAGACGCTTGGCCTGGGCCTCGGTCGCGCCCGGCACCGCCAGTTCCATCCATTCCCGGTCGTCCAGCGCCGCGGGCGCAGCGACCACGCCCTCCAGCAACTCCTGCAGCCCGGCGGCGTCGTAGCGGCCGCCGGTGTCGGCGGCCGCGGCGGCGAGGGCATCGGCGAGATCGGTGGTCATCGGCAGCGCGTCCGTCAGCGGGGGCGGCCCGGGCCAGGGCGCCGGGCGGGATGAATCCTTATCGCGCATCGGGCGGGGCGGGGGAAGCGGTCGGAGACGGCTTCGATCAAGCCCCGGGCGGCTGCGTATAGCGATATGTTGCCATGCACAAATTCGATATTGCAGCGCAAAAAGAAGCGCGCATTCTATCAATGTGAGATCGCCGTCCAGGCGATCCCGCCATCAACGACAATCTCGGAAACGTCTCCCGGAAGCAGCGTTCCTCCATGCCGCCACGGCAGGACCGCGGCGGATGTTGCAATGCAATAACCTGCGCCAGCAGGAAGCGGAAACACGGGACACGATCATGGGATACCAGCTTCTCGCCACACTCATCCGCGGCTTCTTCCGGATCCGCGGCGGCATCGACCGCAGCCTGACCTATCACGAGCTGATGGAGCTGACCGACCGGCAGCTCGAGGACATCGGCCTGACCCGCAACCTGATCGAGACGGTACTGGTGCAAGGCGACAATGATGTCACCGCGATGCTGCCGGAGGGCGCCGTGCGCGCCTCGCTGCAGCGCGCCGCCAACACCAACCGCATCGCCAGCGTCGCCTGACGGGCCGGCGCGGCCTGATCAGCCTTCGGCGGTCTCGACGGCGGGCGTCTCCGGCGCCCGCGGGTCGAGCCCGATGGCGCCCTGGGTCGCAGGCTGCACCGACACGAATCCCGGCCGTGATTCGGCTGGGGCGCGGGCCCGCTGCCCCATCCGGTACAGGGTGAAGGCAACTAGCACCAGGTTCACGGCGCCGACGAAGGCGAACAGCGTCGGGGTGCCCAGCTGCACCATCAGCAGGCTGGCCGGCACCGGCCCGACCACGGCGCCGATGGCGTAGATCAGCAGCAGGCCGCTGGAGGTCTCGACGAACTCCCCGGCCCGGACCTGGTCGAAGGTGTGCGCCAGCGCCAGCGGGTACAGCGGCAGCGAGAAGGCACCGTAGAAGAAGGCCAGGCCGATCACCGCCTCCCCCGGCAGCCAGCCGACCGCCAGCAGCGCCGCGCCGGCCGCGGCGGTGCCGATGCCCGAGATCACGATCGTCCAGCGCCGGTCGACCCGATCGGACAGCCGGCCCAGCGGCCATTGCCCGACGGCGCCGCCCAGCACCGCCACGCTCATGAACAGCGCGACGGTGGCGGCGTCGAAGCCGCGCGCCTGGGCGAAGACCGGCCCCAGCGACCAGAAGGCGGCGTTGCCGATGCCGACCACCAGGCAGGCGGCGGCCCCGACCGGCGAGGTCGCCACCAGCCGGGCCAGGCGCAGCCGCACCGTTTCGGGTGGCGGCGGGGCGGCGATGCGGGTCATCGCGATCGGCAGCACCGCCAGGCAGATCATGATCGCGATCCAGGTGAAGGCGGCCATCGGGTTGCCGGTCTCCACCCCCAGCAGCATCTGGCCGATGGTGATCGCGAGCAGGGTGACGATGGTGTAGAGCGACAGCACGGTGCCGCAGCTGCGGCTGGTCGCCTGCTCGTTCAGCCAGCTCTCGATCACCATGAACACCACGGCGAAGCAAAAGCCGGTGCCGCCGCGCAGCACGATCCAGGGCGCCGGGTGGACCAGCTGCGGGAAGGACAGGGCGACCGCCGCCGCCAGCGCCGCCACCGCCGCGAAGGTGCGGACATGGCCAGCGCGGCGCACCAGATGGGGACCCAAGAGGCAGCCCAGCACGAAGCCGGCATAGTAGCCCGAGCCGAGCAGGCCGGTGACCACGGTGCCGAAGCCGGCATCGGTCGCCCGCACCGCCACCAGCACCGCCTGCAGGCCGTTGCCGCACAGCATCAGCCCGACCCCGGCCAGGAGCGCGGCGACGGAGGAGAGGACGGCGGACATGGGATGGACCTCGGCGGCACCGGCGGCGGAGAATCCCGCCGCCGGAACCCCAGCCTAGGCCGGCCATCCGCCCGGATTTTGTCCGAAAGCGACAGCCGCTGCGCTGCGCCGTCGCTCCAAGGCCATAGGCGCTGAGTCAAGCGGATGGGCCGGTGCCGCCCCCTCACCCGAAATCGCGGGTCGCGATTTCGACCTCTCCCCGGGGGAGAGGTAAACCTTCCCTCTCCTCGGGGAGAGGGAGGGGCCCATTCGCGTTGGCGAATGGGAGGGTGAGGGGGATTCGGACGGTGCCGTCGAGCCTCAGCGGCCCAGCTCGTGCAAGTATTCGGCCCGCGCGGCCACGCCGGCATTGGTGAAGTCGGTGAACACGCCGTCGACGCCGAGGCGGAAGAACTTCAGGTATTCGGCCTGCGGGTCGGCCTGGTAGTCGCCGGCCAGGTACTTGCTTTCGTTACGGAAGGTGAAGACGTGGACGAACAGCCCGGCCTTGTGCGCGTCGGCCACCAGGCTGGTCGGCGGCTGGGTCGTCGCCTGCGGGGTCGACCCGGTGAAGGCGCTGCCGTCCGCGTTCTTGTCCTTCCAGGGCGTGATCTTCAGCGGTACGATCTGCGGCTTCCACGGGCCGATGCCGTCGGCATAGGTCTTGATCTCCGCCAGCCCAGCCGGAGTCAGCATCGCGTCGAACCAGCGCGGGTCGCCGGCCACGGTCCAGTCATAGGGCCGGCTGTCGACCACCTCGTTGTAGACCACGGCGCCGGTCTTGTAGTCGATGTCATAGCCGTCGATCAGTTGCACCACCTTGGTCTTCAGCCCGTGAGCGCGCAGGTATTTCAGGCTGCCGGGCTCGAAGCTCTGCACGAAGATCGGCGCGTCCGGGGTGTTGAGGCCGTTATCCGCGATGATCTTGATCATCGCGTCCTCCAGCGGCCGGCTGCCCGGCGCGCCGCAACCATTGGCGATCGCCTGCTCGTCGTTCCAGGTCGGGTTCTTGCTCTCGGGATAGACCGCGATGGTGCGGCCGGTCGCCCGGCTCTTCGCCTTGGCGATGTCGATGATCTCCTGGAAGGTCAGGATCGGGAACTTGCCGTTGAACTCCTTCGGCCGCTCGCTGGCGGCGTCGTAGGTGGTGCCGCCCAGCCACTGCTTCAGCTCGGCCGCGGTGAAATCGGTGATCGACCAGTCGCCGGTGTGATCCTCGCCGTCGACGATCAGCGATTTCAGCACCGATTTCAGGTCCTTCGGATCGGTCAGGTCGGTCAGGTATTCCGACGGACCGCTGGTCGGGGTCTGGGCCCAGGCGACCTTGACCATGACACCCGGCACGGTGCGCTTGCGCGCCGCGACCTCCGGGTGGGCCTTCGCCACCTCGGCGATGTCGGTGTTGTCGCTCAGCCAGGGATTGTGCCGCGCCACCAGGATGCAGTCCCTGGTCAGGTGCAGGTCCTCCTCCAGAGCGTCGGTGCCCAGCGCCGCGGCCATGTCGTAGGAGGGCTGGGTCTCCTCCGGCATCAGGCCGGGCAGGCCGCGATGGCCGATCACCAGCGGCGGCTTGCCGTCGAGGGTCTGGAAGGGCTGCGGATCGGCGGCCGGGGCCGCGCGGCCCCCGGCGATCAGGGCGGCGGCGGCGAGGGCGATCAGCGAGGCGGAGCGGTGGCTTCCCATGCGGGGCGACCTTTGTCTGGGGCAGGGTGAGACTGGCCCCAAGCTAGAGCGCCGGCATGACGCATCCGTGACGCCGCCGCCGAAATCCTCAGCCCCGAAGATGAAGAATTGGCAATGTTCGGGGCCTCAGCCCAGGATCAGCGTCGGCCAGCCGCGGATCGGGATCTTGTCGGCCAGGGTCAGGCGCTGCAGCCGGTGCGCGGCCAGCACCTGGGGCGCCTGGCGGTCCAGCAGCCCGGCCAGGATCGCCACGCCGCCCGGCGCCAGGTTGCGGCGCAGGTCGACCGCCATGCTCATCAACGGCCGGGCCAGGATGTTGGCGATGATCAGGTCGTAGGGGCCGTGCTCGGCCACCACCCGGCTGGCATAGCCGTTCGAGACCACGGCGGTGATCCGGTCCGACAGCCTGTTGATACGGGCGTTTATACGAGTCACACGGATCGATTCCGGGTCGATGTCGGCCGCCAGCACCGGGGCGTGGAACAGCTTCGCGGCGGCGAAGGACAGGATGCCGGTGCCGCAGCCCATGTCGAGGACGCGGCGGAAGCGGCGGCGGCGCGACAGCCGGTCCAGCGCCCGCAGGCAGCCCTCGGTGGTCGGGTGCTCGCCGGAGCCGAAGGCGGTGGCGGCATCGATGCACAGCGGAATGGTGCCGGGCGGCGGCGCGTCCTCGATATGCGAGCCATGGATGAAGAAGCGGCCGATGCGCAGCGGCGGGAAGGCCTGGTAGGTCGCGGCCAGCCAGTCGGTCGGCGGCACCTTCTCCACCACCGGCGCCGGCAGCGTCGTGCCCAGCATCGCCGCCACCAGCGCCAGCCGCGCGGCCAGCGCCGCCTCGTCCGGCGGAACGCGGTCGATGCCCTCGATCACCCAGTCGCCGCCATCCTCGATCTCGAAGGCGGCGACCGAGGCGAAGGCGTCGTCGAAGGCGGTCTGCACGGCATCGCCGATTTCGGGGCTGACGACGATGCTGGTGCGCCAGGCGGAAGCGGCTTCGGAGGGGACGGTGCGGCTCATCAAAGGTCCAGGCGGCGGGGTCTATACTCGGCCGCACAGTATCGGGCCGGCCGCCGGTTTGCATCTTCGATGTCGCCCCATCCGTTCTGGCGATTTATCAAATTTTCCACAACTTATAGGTGTTGACGCCGTCTCCGCCGCGAGCGGTCATGATGCGCCCGGCCCGCTTCGCCGCGCAGGCGGAAGACCGGCGCCGCAAGACCCGCGTGGACATCAGGAGGCGTCATGACACCGCAGGAGATCAAGCAGGGGGCGACCGGTCAGGCCGGCACCTCGGCCACACCGTTCGCGATCAGCTATCTGCAGCTGTGCCAGATCTCGTATTTCTCGACCGACCAGATCGCGGCGGCCGTTCCCTCCGTGCCGCCGCCGGGGGAGACCGCGCCGGACTCCTCGATTGGCAGCTGGAGCGTGGTCTGGGGCCCGGCCAAGGACTGGGACGACAGCAACCTCGCCTATGCCGCGGCCTACACCGACGCGGCGTCGAACCTTCCGGTGCTGCTGGTGGTCTGTCTGCGCGGCACCGACGTCCATGTCGACGACCCCTGGGGCATCCTGAAGCAGCTGTTCGAGGATCTGCGGGTGCCCGACCAGGTGGCGCTGCCCTGGGCGCCCAGCAGCACGGCGCGGATCGCCAAGGGCACCCTTTCCGCCCTCGACGTCATCCAGAAGCTCAGCTCGAACGGCCAGACCCTGTCGGACTTCGTGACCGGCTATCTCAACAATTCGGCGAACCAGCAGCCGGTGCTGATCGTCACCGGCCACAGCCTCGGCGGCGCCCTGACCACCGTGGTCGCGCCCTGGCTGCAGAGCCTGGGCACCATCACCGCCCCGATCGTCCCGGCCACCTTCGCCGCGCCGACCGTCGGCAACGCGGATTTCGCCACGCTGTACGGCACCGACTTCAGCTATTCGCTGCGCTACTGGAACGACTACGACATCGTCCCGAACGCGTGGTGGAACCTGCCGGGGATGGCGACGATCTACCAGCCCTGCAACCTGACGCCGCCCGGCTTCGTGACCGACGGGCTGACCCATTTCGAGAACAAGCTGAAGGGCGTCAGCTATGCCCAGCCGGCCCTGAACACCCAACTCTCCGGCTCCTGCAGCAGCCTGGCCAAGACCTGGATCGACCAGGCCGGCGTGCAGCACAGCACCCACACCTACATGACCCCGCTGGGCGGGGTGAACATCGAGCCGCCGGGCGGAGTAGGCGTGCCCCTGATCGTCGACTACAAGCCGGGCTGACCGGGGGCCGCTCAGGGCTCGTCGGCGGCCACTGTCAGGGTCGCCGACGCATCCTGGCCCGCGGCGGCAACCGGCCCGAACGCCTCGCTGAAGAAGGCGATCAGCCGCTCATACAGCACCCGGCAATTGCCCGGCTTGACGATGCCGTGGCCCTCATCCGGGAACAGCAGCGTCTCATAGGGGATGCCGCGGGCGTCGAGCTCCGCCCGCATGATCTCGACATGCTCCGGCGTCACATTCGGGTCGGTCAGCCCCTGGACGATCAAGAGGCGCCCCTCGATCCGGTCGACGGCATGGATCGGCGACCGCTCGCGATATGTCTCGGGCAGCTCGTCCGGCGTGCCGCCCATCATCGCCTCGGAATAGGGGCGCAGGTCCGGCCGGGTGGTCCAGTAGTCGGTGACCAGGTCGGTCATGCCGCAGATCGGCGCCGAGGCAGCGATCACCTCGCACGGAAAATGCGTGATCGCCCACCAGGCGGAATAGCCGCCATAGGACAGGCCGGTGATGCCGACCCGGCCCGGCTGCGCCAGCCCGGCATTCATCAACGCCAGGATGCCGGTGCGGATGTCCTCCTGCTCGCGCCCGCCCCAGCCGTCTTCCTTGATCGCCTCCTGGAAGGCCAGGCCCAGGCCGGTGCTGCCGCGATAGTTCGGCTGCAGCACGTTGAAGCCGGCTTGGGCCAGCGCCTGTGGGACGGGGTCGAAGCGGCCGTCGTAATGCGCAGTCGGTCCGCCATGGACATGGATCACGGCGCCGCGCGCCTCGCCCCTGGCTCGATACAGCCAGCCCTGGACGCGCAGCCCGTCGACCGAATGCCACCAGAAGGGCTCGGCCGGGCTCAGCTCCGCCGGGTCGGGCAGCGACCCCTCGGGCAATGGCGCCAGCTCATGCGCGGTCAGCAGGTCCGGCGCCTCGGCCGCCAGGGCGATGATCGACGTCGGCGCTGTGGCCCGGCCGCGCTCCACCACCCAGCGGCCGTCGGGCAGCGGCGCGATCGGGCGCAGGATGTCGCCGCCGCGGAACACCGGGGCATAGGCGCCGGTCGAGACCATCAGGAACCCGGCCTCGTCCCGCGCGGCGCTGGATTCGATCACCACCAGCAGGTCCTGGCTGCCATCGGCCTGGCGCGGCCAGCGCACATGCTCGACCGGGATCGCCGGATTGTCGACCAGCCAGCGCAGGTCGTCGGTGGCCAGGTCGATCAGCCCCAGCCGCTTGTGCGACGGCCCCTCGGCGACGAAGGCTATACGGGACCCGTCCGGCGACCACACGCCTTCGACCTTCGCCGGGCCGCCGGGGCTGTACAGCTCGCGGTCCTCGCCGGTCTCCAGGTCGTAAACCCACAGCGCCCGGCCGCTCGGGTGGTGGTCGTTGCGCAGATACAGGATCCGGCGCCCGGTCGGGTCCAGCTTCGGCATCAGCTTGCAGGAGCGCAGCGGCGAGGCCAGGGCGCGCTGCGCCCCGGTGGTGATGTCGTGCTCGTACAGGTGCAGGATGTCGCCGCCCAGCCCGGTGGCCGGGTCGCGGCTGGCGGCATAGACCAGCCGCCGCCCGTCCGGGTGCTGCTGGGCGGTGTAGACGTAGTAGCCGGGCCGGTCCGGCAGCAGCGCCTCGGCCGGCCGCGCCGGGTCCAGCCAGACCCGCTGCAGCCCGACCTGCTCCTCGCCGTTGCGGCGGCGGGCGACGATCAGCGCCAGGCTGTCCGGTGCCCAGCTGAAGCTCTCGCAATCCCAGCCGGAATACGGCTCCGGCAGCAGGCGCGGCGGCGCGTCGCCGGCGGTCGGGGCCAGCCACGGGCCATTGCCTTCGGCCTTGCCGTTCCACAGCCAGGCCACCCAGCGCCCATCCGGCGACACGGCCGGGAACAGCAGCCGCGGCGCGGCGATCAGGCGGTCCAGGAAGCCGGGATCGATGCTCATGACGGAAATGCTACCTCAGGGACGGCGGATCGGGATACGGCGCCGGACGCATGGCGGGCGCGGCGTGGTCAGGCCGGGACGCCGGCCAGCTCCTCGATCCGGTGGCAGGCGGCGCGGTGGCCGGTCCCGAAATCGCGCAGCCCCGGCACGGCCCGGGCGCACAGCTCCGCCGCATGCGGGCAACGGGTGCGGAAGGCGCAGCCGGAGGGCGGGTTGATCGGCGACGGCGTGTCGCCCTGCAGCACCACCCGCCGGCGCTGCCGCGCCCGCACCGGATCCGGCACCGGCACGGCGGAGAGCAGCGCCTGGGCATAGGGGTGCAGCGGCCGGGCGAAGAAGGCGTCGCGGCCGGCGATCTCCGCCTCCCGCCCCAGATACAGCACCATCACCCGGTCGCTGATGTGCCGCACCACGCTCATATTGTGCGAGATGAAGATCAGCGCCATGCCCAGCTCGCGCCGCAGCCGCATCAGCAGGTTGACGATCTGCGCCTGGATCGAGACGTCCAGCGCCGACACCGGCTCGTCGCAGACGATCAGCTTCGGCCGCAGGATGATGGCGCGGGCGATGCCGATGCGCTGGCACTGGCCGCCGGAGAATTCATGCGGATAGCGGTGCGCCAGGGCAGGGGACAGGCCGACCTGGCGCATCGCCTCGTTCACCCGGGCCGCGACCTCGGCCCGCTTCAGCTCGGGGTGGAAGGTGCGCAGCGGCCGGCCGATGATCTGGGCCACGGTCATGCGCGGGTCCAGCGACGCCAGCGGGTCCTGGAAGATGATCTGCATGTCGCGCCGCCGCGGACGTAGCGCGTCCTCGGACAGGCCGGTGACGTCGCTGCCGTTCCAGGCGACGGTGCCGGCGGTGGGCGGGATCAGCTTCAGCACCGCCCTGCCCAAAGTGGACTTGCCGCAGCCGGATTCGCCGACCACGGCCAGCACCTCGCCGGGGGCGAGGTCGAAGGACACGTCGTCCACCGCCTTCACCACCAGTGGCGGCCCCCCCAGCAGCCCGGTCGAGAGCGGGAAATGGACCTTCAGGTTGCGGACCGACAGCACCGGGGTCATGGCACCAGCTCCGGCACGGCAGCGGGCTGCGGCAGCGGCCGGTGGCAGGCGACCACGCGGCCGCTTCCGTCGCGGGCCGGCAGCAGCGGCGGCATGGCGGCGGTGCAGGCCTCGACCCTGCGGTCGCAGCGCGGGGCGAAGGGGCAGCCGGGCAGGTCGCCGGATGCGGCGCGCGGCTGGCCCGGGATCACCCGCAGCTCGCCCTCCGTCCCCTCCAGGTCGGGCGTCGAATCCAGCAGGCCGCGAGTGTAGGGATGGGCCGGGTCGGCGAAGAGCGGGTCGACCGGCGCCGCCTCCATCACCTTGCCGCCATACAGCACCAGCACCCGGTCGCACATCTCGGCGACGACGCCGAGGTCGTGGGTCACCAGGATCACCGCCGTCCCCAGCTCGCGCACCAGGCCGCGCAGCAGGTCCAGCACCTGGGCCTGGACGGTGACGTCCAGCGCCGTGGTCGGCTCGTCGGCCAAGAGGATGCGCGGGTTGCACAGCAGGGCCATGGCGATCATGACGCGCTGGCGCATGCCGCCCGACAGCTGGTGCGGGTACTGCCGCATCCGCTTCGCCGCGTCGGGGATCTTCACCCGGTCCAGCATCCTGGCCGCGGCCTCCCAGGCCTCCTTCTTCTTCATCCCCTGGTGGCGGATCAGCACCTCGGTCAGCTGCGCCCCGACCCGGTGATAGGGGTTCAGCGAGGTCATCGGGTCCTGGAAGATCATGGTCATGGCCGACCCGCGCAGCCGGTCCAGCCCGCGCCGGTCCAGCGCCAGCAGGTCCTGCCCCTCGAAGCGGATCCGGCCGGTGGCGGCGCCGTTGCCGGCCAGCAGGCCCATGATCGACAGCAGGATCTGGCTCTTGCCCGACCCGCTCTCGCCGACGATGCCCAGCACCTCGCCGCGGCGCACCGTGAAGTCGACCCCGGCCACGGCGACGGCGTCGCCCCGGCGCATCCGGAAGCGGATCGCCAGATCCTCGACGGAGAGGAGAGGATCAGCGTTCATTGGGATCGAAGGCATCGCGCAGCCCGTCGGCGACGAAGTTCATGCAGAACAGGGTCAGGGCCAGGGCCAGGCCGGGCAGGATCAGCATATGCGGGGCGGTCTCGATCTTGGCCTGGCCCTCGCTGATCAGCACGCCCCAGCTGGTCTCCGGCGCCTGCACGCCGAGGCCGAGGAAGCTGAGCAGGGATTCGCTCAGGATCACGTCGGGGATCAGCAGGCTGGAATAGACGATCACAACGCCGACGCAGTTCGGGATGATGTGCTTCAGCACGATCTGGCGCTTGGTCATGCCGCCGGCCCGCGCCGCCTCGATGAACTCGCGGTGGCGCAGGGCGATGGCCTGGGCGCGGACGATGCGCGACGGCGTCAGCCACAGCGACAGCACCACGGCGATGATCACGGCGGTGCTGCCGCGCCCCAGCGCCATGCTGATCAGGATGACCTGGAAGATGTAGGGGATGCCGTACAGCACATCGACGATGCGCATCATCACCTGGTCGACCACGCCGCCCAGGAACCCCGCCACCGACCCCCAGGTGACGCCGATGGCGACGGCGATCAGCGTCGCCACCAGGCCGATGATCAGCGACACCTGGCCGCCGGCCATGATCCGCAGCAGCAGGTCGCGGCCCAGGTCGTCGGTGCCGAAGGGATAGGCCGACAGCAGGTCCAGCGGCGCGTTCATCGCCTCGAAATTGGCGTCGTCCGGCTCGTAGCTGTAGAGCAGCGGCCCGCCGAAGCAGAAGATCACGATCAGCACCAGCATGATCAGGCTGGCCACGGCGGCGCTGTTGGTGCGGAACCGGCGCAGCGCCTCGCGCAGCGGGCTGACGCCCTCGGCGCCCTGTTCCTCGGGCGCGGCGAGATCGGCGGTGGCGTCGGTCATGTGCGTGATCTCGGGTCCAGCAGCATCTGCGCCACGTCGGTCACCATGTTGAACAGGATGATGCAGGTGCCGTAGACCAGGGTGACCCCCATCACCATGGTGTAGTCGCGGCTGATCGCGCTCTCGACGAAGTAGCGGCCGATGCCGGGCACGGCGAAGATGGTCTCGATCACCATCGACCCGGTGATCAGCCCGGCCGTGGCCGGGCCGAGATAGGCGATCACCGGGATCATGGCGCCGCGGATGGCGTGGTGGGTCAGCACCCGCCACTCGCCCACGCCCTTGGCCCGGGCGGTGCGGATGTAGTTGCTGCGCAGCGTCTCGATCATCGCGCCGCGGGTCAGCCGGGCGACATAGGCGATGTTCGGCAGCGCCATCGCCACCACCGGCAGCACCATCGACCGCCAGCCATTGTCCCAGCCGGCCACCGGCACCAGGCTCAGCATCAGGGCGAAGACGATCTGCAGGATCGGCGCCATGACGAAGGTCGGCACCACGATGCCGCCCATGGCGACGGCGCTGACCAGATTGTCCAGGATGCCGTTGCGGCGCAGCGCCGCGACCACGCCCAAGGTGACGCCGGCGATGGCGTAGAGCAGCGTGGCCCACAGCCCGATCTGCAGCGAGATCGGCAGGCCGTGGCCGATCAGCTGCGTCACCGTGTATTCGCGGTAGTACATCGACTGGCCGAAATCGAGCCGCACGACGTCGCCCAGGAAGCGCAGATATTGCTGCCACAGCGGCTCGTTCAGGTGGAACTGCGCCTCCATCCGGGCGATCAGCGCCGGCGGCAGCTTCTTCTCGCCGTCGAAGGGCCCGCCCGGCGCGAAGCGGATGACGAAGAAGGTGATCGTCGCCAGCGCGAACAGCGTCGGCACGCTGCCCAGCATGCGGCGAAGGACGGACAAGACCATCGGGCCCGGCTGCTCCCTGCTTCTTCCTTCGTCATTCCCGCGAAAGCGGGAATCTCGTCGCATTCAGAGGTGGCGCGAGATCCCCGCTTTCGCGGGGATGACAAGAAGGGGGCGCGGGAAGACCGCGCCCCCTTCTTGTCACTTCTCGATGCTCAGGAACTTCGACATCGGATGGCCGATCGGGTTGGCGCCCCAGCCCTTGACGTAGGTCTGGACCAGCAGGTTGTCGCTCGACACCGTGATCGGGATGAACACGTACTGGTCGAGCATGCGCTGCTCGGCCTGGCCCAGGGTCTCGTAGAACTTGGCCTTGTCCGCGGCGACGGCGTTGGCCTGGTCCATCAGCTTCTCGTACTCGTCGTCCTTCCAGTGATAGCTCGGCGTGCCGCTGTAGCGCAGCGCGTCCAGCCAGGTCTTGGCCTGCGGATAGTCGCCGCCATAGCTGTCCATGCAGACCTGCCAGGTCCCGGTGTGCAGCTTCTCCAGCCAGGTCTTGACCTCGGTCAGGTCCAGCTTGGTGCGGACGCCCAGATTCTGCTTCCACATCGCGGTGATGCCCTCGACCCGCCGCTTGCTGGCGGCGCTGGACGGGCCGATGATCTCGATCTCCAGCGGCTTGTCCGGGCCGTAGCCGGCCTCGGCCAGCAGCTTCTTCGCCTCGGCCAGGCGCTCTTCCTTGCTCAGCCCGGCCTCCTGCACCTTGCCGGGCTTGTAGCTGGGGTCCTGGTTGATCGAGAAAGTGTACATCGGCACGTTGCCGGCCTTCTCGATCTTCTCCTGCAGGAAGTCGCGGTCGATGGCATAGGCCAGCGCCTTGCGCACGCGGATGTCGGACAGCGGGCCGGCATCGGGCTGGAAGCTGAGGTACTTCATGCCCAGCGTCGGGTTCTGGTGCAGCTCCTGCGGCCGCTCCGCCTTCAGCTTCTCGATCTGGTCGGACGGCACCGTCATGGTCGCGTCCAGCTCGCCCGCCAGGTAGCGCTTCAGCTCGGTCGAGGCGTCCTCGGTGACATGGTAGACGACGGTGTCGATCTTGACGTTGGCCGCGTCCCAGTAGTTCGGGTTCTTGACCAGCACCACCTTCGACTGCGGCACATATTCCTTCAGCATGTAGGCGCCGTTGCTGACGAACAGCTCCGGCCGGGTGTAGTCCAGCTTGTTGCCGGCGGCCTTCAGGCTCGGCTCATGCACCGGCGCGGTGGTGTGGAAGTCCAGGATGTAGGGCGCGTCCGGCATCGGGTAGTCGAGCGTCAGCACCACCGTGCGGTCGTCCGGCGCCGCGGCGCCCAGCTGGGCCGCATCCGTCAGCTTGCCCTCGTTGAACGGCTTGCTGCTCTTGATCGGCAGGACTGCGGTCAGGTAGTAGGCGTGCTCCGACGCGGTCTCGGGGTCGATGGCGCGGATGATGCCGCGCACGAAATCGGCCGCCACCATCGGGTCGCCGTTCGACCATTTCAGCCCGGGCCGCAGATGGAAGGTCCAGGTCAGGCCGTCGGCGCTGGTTTCCCATTTCTCCGCCGCGCCCGGCTGCGGGTTGCCCTGCGGGTCCAGGATCAGCAGCGCCTCGAACAGGTCGGCGATGATGTAGTTCTCGCGCGCGCCGTTGTTCAGCTGCGGGTCGAGGGTCGACGGCGCGCTGCCGAAGCCGCGGTTCAGCACCGTCTCCGCCGCCGCCGGTCCGGCCAGCGCCCCGGCGGATACCGCCAGGCACAAGGCAAGCGCCATGGCCGATTTGTTCAGAAAGCTCATGCAAACCCCCAGATCTGTGATCCCCCGCCGAGGCGGCGCCGCGGTCCCGGTCCGGCCGGGCTTCTCTTGCCGTCACGCCTCAGGCGTCTCGCGGGACTGGTCCGCCCCGCCGGTCGCGATTTGGGCAGGCGGCCGTCGCTCCTGACAAGGCACGAAAGCGACGGAGGCCTGAACTTCAGGTTATCGGGCGCGTCATGTCGGCCCTGGGACGGGCCCGCCATGTCCGCTAGGGTTTCACCGGACGATTCGGGAAGGATCTGGGAATGAAGACGCGTGCCGCCGTAGCCGTCGCC
>NZ_VCCH02000078.1 GCF_005938675.2 Mycobacterium sp. KBS0706 | reverse complement strand
AACATGCTGGCCGGCCGCTCATAGATCTCGCGCGGGGTGCCGAACTGCTCGACCACGCCACGGTTCATCACCGCGATCTTGTCGGCCATCGCCATGGCCTCGAGCTGGTCGTGGGTGACATAGACCGTGGTCGCGCTCAGTCGGTTGTGCAGCCCCCGCAGCTCGCCGCACATCAGCGCCCGGAACTCGGTGTCGAGCGCGCCGAGCGGCTCGTCCATCAGGAAGGCCTGCGGCTCGCGCACCAGCGCCCGGCCCAGCGCCACCCGCTGGCGGTCGCCGCCGGACAGGCCGGAGACCGGGCGGTCGAGCAGATGGTCGATGCGCAGCAGGCGCGCCGCCTCCTCGACCCGCCGCGCGATCTCCCGCGCCGGCATGCCCTGGCATTTCAGCGGGAAGCCAACATTCCGGCGGACATTCATGTGCGGGTACAGGGCGAAGAGCTGGAACACGAAGGCGATGTCGCGGGCCCGGGCGCGGTCGAAGGTGACGTCGCGGCCACCCAGGAGGATGCGGCCACTGGTCGGCAGCTCCAGCCCGGCGATCATGCGCAGGGTGGTGGTCTTGCCGCAGCCGGACGGGCCCAGCAGCACGAAGAACTCGCCATCGGCGACGGTGAAGCTGGACTCCCGCACCGCGGTGAAGTCGGCGAAGGCCTTGTGCAGATGCTCGACCCGGATCTCGGCCATGGCGTCCTCAATCCGGGAAGTGGCTGACGATGATGAAGCCGACCGTGCCGGCCAGGATCGTCACGAAGGACCAGGAGTAGAGCGTCAGCGACAGCGGCTGCATCAGCATGACGATGCCGATGGCGATGGCCGCGGTCGCCGCCGCCTCCCACGGGCCGCGGCGGAACAGCCGGCACCGGCGGCGGGCGGGGAGGGGAGGAGCGCTCATTTCCGCACCGCGCCGAAGGTGATGCCGCGCAGCAGATGGCGCCGCAGCAGGATAGTGAAGACCAGGATCGGCACCAGGAAGATCGTGGTCCCGGCGGCCACGGCCGGCCAGTCCTGCCCGCCCTCGCCGATGATGATCGGGATGAAGGGCGGCGCGGTCTGGGCGGTGCCGGAGGTCAGCAGCACGGCGAAGGCGTATTCGTTCCAGGCGAAGATCAGACAGAAGATCGCGGTCGCGGCGATGCCGGTCGCGGCCTGCGGCAGCACCACCTTCACGAAGGCCTGGAAGCGGGTGTAGCCGTCGATCAGCGCCGCCTCCTCGTATTCCCTCGGGATCTCGTCGATGAAGCCCTTCAACAGCCAGACCGCGAGCGAGACATTGACCGAGGTGTAGAGCAGGATCATGCCCAGCCGCGTGTCGGACAGGCCGATCTCGCGGTACATCAGGTAGATCGGGATGGCGACCGCGATCGGCGGCATCATCCGGGTCGACAGGATGAAGAACAGCAGGTCGTCCTTCAGCGGCACCCGGAAGCGCGAGAAGCCATACGCGGCCAGCGTGCCCAGCGCCACCGCCAGCACGGTCGAGCCGAAGGCGATGATCAGCGAGTTGATGAAGCGCGGGATGTAGTTCGACGGCCCGGCGATCACCATGTTGCGCGACCGCGCTTCCTCCTCGCACATCCCCTGCGGCGGGCCCAGGCTCTGGATGAATTCCGGTGTCTGGCGGGTGCGGGTGGTGAACAGGTTGCAGTAGCCCTCGAGGGTGGGGGTGAACACCACCTTGGGCGGGTAGGAGATCGAATCCTGCGGCGACTTCAGCGAGGTCAGCCCGATCCACAGCAGCGGGATCATGGTGATGACCGCGTAGAGGATCACGACCGCGCCGGCGAAGCGGCGCCCGGCCGGCGTCGGCTCGACCACGGAATGGGCGGTGTTGGCGGCGCTCATCGCTGCTTCACCCGGTTGAGGGCCTTGACGTAGATGTTGGCCAGGCCGAACACGCTGACGAACAGGATCACGGCGAAGGCCGAGGAATAGCCGGTGCGCCAGCTCTCGAAGGCGGCGCGCTTCAGGGTGATCGACGCCACTTCGGTGGTCGACCCGGGCCCCCCGCCGGTCAACAGGTTGACCATGTCGAACATCTTGAAGTTCTCGATGCCGCGGAACAGCACCGCCAGCATGATGAAGGGCAGCGCCATCGGCACGGTGATCGACCAGAACCGCCGCCAGGCCGAGGCGCGGTCGACCTCCGCCGCCTCGTAGATGTAGTCGGGGATCGAGCGCAGCCCGGCCAGGCAGATCAGCATGACGTAGGGCGTCCACATCCAGGCATCGACGATGATGATCGCCCAGGGGCTCAGCGTGACGTCGCCCAGCATCTGGAAGGAGGACGGGTCGCCGCCGGTGAAGAAGGTGACCACGTAGTTGAACAGCCCGATCTGCGGTTGGTACAGGAAGGTCCAGAAGTTCCCGACCACCGCCGGCGACAGCATCATCGGCAGCAGGATGATGGTGGTCCACATGCCGTGGCCGCGGAACTTCCGGTCGATCAGCATGGCCAGGGCGAAGCCCAGCAGCGTCTCGATCACGATCGTCCAGATCACGAAATGCGCCGTCACCTGCATCGCCGCCCAGATGTCGGGGTCGGTCAGGATCCGCTGGTACCAGTCGAGGCCGACCCAGTTGACCGGCGCGTTCGGCCGGTTGGCCCGGTAGTTCGTGAACGACAGGTAGACCGTCCAGACCAGCGGGAAGATGTTGATCGCCAGCAGCAGCAGGATGGTCGGCGTGATGAACAGCCAGGCGATCGCCTTGTCCGACAGGCCCCGGACCCGGCGCGCCACCCCGATCGGGGTCGCGGCGGCGGCGCGGAGCGCGAGCTGCGACGGCGTGCTCAGATCATTCATGGATCCGGACCGGGAGGTGGGGCGGGGGTTCGGACGGGCGGGGCCGGGGCCCCGCCCAGGGATCGGGTTCAGATCTTGCCGTCCTCCTTGAAGACGTCCGCCCAGTCCTTGACCAGGGCGTCGAGCGCCTCCTGGGCGGTGCCCTGGTTGGCGACGACATAGTCGTGGATGCGCTTCTGCTCGGCCTGCATCAGCTGGGCGTAGGACGGCTCGGCCCAGAAATCCACGACCTCGCCCATCGCCTTCAGGAAGTCGGCGGCGAAGGGGGCGGTGGCGGTGAAGCCCGGGTCGTTCAGCACCGATTTGGCGCAGGAATAGCCGCCCAGGGCCCACCACTTCTTCTGCACCTCGGCCGTGGCGAACCACTTGATATAGGCCAGCGCCTGGTCCTGGTTCTTCGAATAGGAGACGACGGAGATGCCCTGGCCGCCGAGCTGCGAGCCATGCACCTTCTCACCCGGGTTGACGAAGAAGCCGATCTTGTCGCCGCCGACATTCGGGTCTTTGTACAGGCCCGGGAAGAAGGCGAACCAGTTCATCTGCAGCGCCACCTGGCCGGATTTGAAGGCGTCGAGATTCTCCTGCATGTAGGAGTTCGAATAGCCCGGCGGGGTGCAGCAGTCGTATAGCTTCTTGTAGGCCTCGAGCCCCTTCACTGCGTCGGCCGAGTTGACATGGCCCTGCATGTCGTAGGGCTTGTCGGCGGCCTGGTACTGGAAGCCGTAGGGGTAGAGGAAGTTCGCCACCCCCATGGTGATGCCTTCCGAGCCGCGCTCGGTGAAGATCGCGGCGCCGTACACCTTCTTACCGTCGATCTCGCGGCCCTGGAAGAACTGGGCGATGTCGTGCAGCTCGTCGAGCGTCTTCGGCACGTCCAGCTCGCGGCCGAATTTCTGCTTGAACTCGGCCCTCAGCTCCGGCCGCGCGAACCAGTCCTTGCGATAGGTCCAGCCCAGCGCATCGCCCATCGCCGGCAGGGCCCAGTAGTTCGGCGTGTTCTTCGGCCATTCGGAATAGCCGACCACCGTCGCCGGCATGAAGTCGTCCATGCTGATGCCGTTCTTGTCGAAGAAGTCGTTCAGCTTGACGTAGTGGCCGTTCTCGGCCGAGCCGCCGATCCACTGGGAATCGCCGATGATGACGTCGCACAGGGTGCCATGCGAGTTCAGTTCGTTCAGCATCCGATCGGCGAAGTTCGGCCAGGGCACGAATTCGAACTTCATTGGCGTGCCGGTCTTGGCGGTGAAGTCCTTCGACAGCTCGACCAGCGCATTGGCCGGGTCCCAGGCGGCCCAGCACAAAGTCAACGGATTGGATTGAGCGTGGGCCTGCTGCATCGCGAGGCCGGCCACCAAGGCGACGGCAGACACCGTCATCGCCACAACGGAGCGTCTCTTCATCAATGTCCTCCCCAGGATCGGCCTCGTATTGGAGGCCCGTCCGGCTTGACACCTGGCGGCGTCTTCAGCCGGCTTGTTTCGTTATTTGTTTAGTAACGCATGTTTCACTAAACATGGCAAGCGCGAGTTTTCGCGGCCGAGCGCGGGGCTGGCCGGGATGCCGAGATTCGACGCGAAGCCCCGCCGGCATTCCGGCGGGGCGTGTGTCATCGCCGCTCGGTCGCGGCCGTCATCCTCAGAAATTCTGCCAGTCGCCGCTGGCCTCGAAGGCCGCCGCGGCCTGGTAGATCGCGGCCTCGGCATAGTCCTTGCCGACCAGCATCAGCCCGATCGGCAGGCCGCTGCCGAGGCCGCAGGGCAGGGACATCGCCGGATGGCCGGTGACGTCGAATTGCGAGGTGTTGCCGATCATCTCGAAGGCCCGGGTGACGATCTCGGTGATCGAGGCGCCCGGCTCCGGCAGCGGCGTCGCCTTGATCGGCAGGGTCGGCATCAGCAGCAGGTCGTAGGACGCGAAGGCCGCGTCATAGGCCGCCTTGATCCGGCGCGCCTGGTTCTGCGCCTTGGCGTAGTAGCGGCCGCGGTAGTGGCTGATGAAGTACTGGGCGGTGAGCATCGATATCTTGAGGCTCTCGGACAGGTCGTCGGCCCGCTCCCGCCACGCCGCATGCGCATCGATCAGGCCGACATTGTAGAGGCCCTTCCAGTTCATCCCCATGCCGTTGCCCAGCATCATCTGCCATTGCAGGCCTTCCAGCGCGATCGGCGTCCAGATCGAGGCGGCGACCAGATGCTCGGGGATCGAGATCTCGGCGATCTCGGCGCCGAGCACGCGGAACCGCTCCGCCCCGGCCAGCACCTTCTCCTTCACATCCGCTTCCAGGTTGGCGCCGGCGAAGCCCTCGGTGACGACGGCGATCTTCATCCCCTTCACCCCGCGGTCGAGCTCGCCGGTGTAGGAGGTGACCTTGGGCGCGTATTGCCGCGGGTCGAGCCCGTCGGGGCCGGCCAGCACCTCCAGCAGCAGGGCATTGTCGGCCACCGTCGCGGTCATCGGCCCGGTGTGGTCGATGGTGGATTCGATCGGCATCACGCCGGTGTAGGGCACCAGCCCGTGGGTCGGCTTCATGCCGTAGATGCCACAGAAGGAAGCGGGCATGCGGATCGACCCGCCCTGGTCGCCGCCGATCGCCATGTCGACCGCGCCGGCCGCGACCAGCGCACCGCTGCCGGAAGAGGAGCCGCCGGCCGAATAGCCGCGCTTGCGGGGGTTGTGCACCGGCGCGGGCTCGGAGGTGTGGCTGCCGCCGGACAGGCAGAAATACTCGCACACCGCCTTGCCGAGGATGGTGGCGCCGGCGTCGAGCATGCGGGTGACGATGGTGGCGTCGAGGTTCGGGACATAGCCTTCGAGGGTCGAGGCGCCGTTCATCATCGGCACGCCGGCGAGGCAGACATTGTCCTTCAGCGCGACCGTCTTCCCGGCCAGCTTGCCGGTTGGCGCGCCCTTCACCTCGCTCTTCCAGTACCAGGCGTTGAGCGGGTTCTCCGCCGGGCCCGGCCGATAGCCGGGCGTGCGCGGATATTTCACCATCGGCACCTCGTCCGGCAGCGCGTCGACCACGTCATAGGCGGCGAAGCTGCCGGCCATCAGCGACAGGTACTCCGCCGCCTGGTCGGTGGTCAGGTGCATGCCCAGGCCGGCCGCGATGTCGACCAGCTGCGGAACGGACGGACGGGTGACGGCCATGCTGTTCTCCCTTGTCGGGCGTGGACGGAACGGTGATGCGGCCATGGCGGCCGGGCGGCTACGCCATGCCGACGAACTCGGCGACCAGCTCGGGGTTGCGGAACTGCTCCGGCGCCAGGCTGCCGGTGATCCGGCCCTTCTGGATGGTCAGGATGCGCTGCGACAGCGCGGCGATGAAGTCGAGATTCTGCTCGACCAGGATCAGGGTCAGGCCGCGGCGGGCGCGCAAGCCCCCCAGCGTCTCCACGATCTCCTCGATGATCGAGGGCTGGATGCCCTCGGTCGGCTCGTCGAGCAGCAGCAGCTTCGGCCGCATGCACAGGCAGCGCGCCAGGGCCAGCAACTGCTGCTCGCCGCCGGACAGGGCACCGCCGCGCCGGTCGAGCAGGCGCTGCAGCCGCGGGAACTCGGTCAGCACCTCCTCGATCACAGCGCGGTCCTCGCGGGCCGCCGCCATGCCCATGCGCAGGTTCTCCATGACCGACAGGTTCGGGAAGATCTCGCGTCCCTGCGGCACGAAGCCGATGCCGGCCTTGGCGCGCGCGGCCGTCGGCACCTTGGTGATGTCGCTTCCCTCGAAGCTGACCGTCCCGGCCGTGGCGGGCAGGTAGCCCATCAGGGTGCGCATCAGCGTGGTCTTGCCCATGCCGTTGTGGCCGAGGATGCCGACCGACTCCCCGGCCTCGACCGCGAAGCTGACCCCCGCCAGGATCGGGATGCGGCCATAGCCGCCATGCAGGCCCTGGACCCTCAGCATCACGCCGCGACCTTCTTGCCGAGATAGACGTCGCGCACCCGGCCGTCGCGCAGCACCGCGTCGACCGTGTCCTCCATCAGCACCCGGCCCTGGTGGAACACCGTGACCGTCCGGGCGATCATGCGGATGAACTGCATGTCGTGCTCGACCACCACCAGCGCGCGGGACTGGTTGATCTCGCGGATCAGCTCGGCGGTGCGCAGCACCTCGTCATGGGTCATGCCGGCCGCCGGCTCGTCGAGCAGGATCAGCTCCGGATCGGCCGCGATCACCGTGCCGATCTCGACCCATTGGCGCTGGCCGTGCGACAGCTGGCCGACCAGGGTCCCGGCCTGGGCGGTCAGGCGGATCTTCTCCAGCACCTCGTCCACCACGGCCGCCGTGCGCAGCGGCGTGTGGGTGCGGCGGGCGCCGAGCCAGATGTTCTCGCGCACCGACAGACCGTTGAACACGTTCGGCACCTGGGTCTTGATGCCGACCCCGAGCCGGGCGATCTCATGCGGGCTGGCGCCGGCGACCGGCCGGCCGCGGAAGCGGATGGTGCCGGCACTGGGGGCCAACTGGCCGGTCAGCATCTTGAAGAAGGTGCTCTTGCCGGCACCGTTCGGCCCGATCAGGCAGCGCAGCTCGGCCTCGCGCAGGGTGAAGTCGACCTCGCTGACCGCGGTCACCCCGCCGAAGCGCATGGTCAGGGCCTTGGTCTCGAGCAGCGGGACCGGCGTCGCCATCACTCGGCCTCCTTCAGCGCGCCGAGGCTGTCGGTGGTCCGGGCGGCGCGTCGGCGGATCAGGGCGAAGATCCGGCCGCAGAGATCCTGCACCGTCGGCACCAGCCCCTTGCGCAGCAGCAGCACGAAGGCGATCAGGATGACGCCCAGCACCAGATTGGCGTTGAACGTCTGCTGCGTGCCGATCTGCGCCACCAGGTACTGGATCAGGACGCAGCCGATCACCGGCCCGATCAGGGTGCCCAGGCCGCCGACCGTGACCCAGATGATGATCTCGGCCGACAGGGCGAGGCTGAAGATCGTCGGGCTGACGAAGGCGCCCCAATTGGCATAGAGGCAGCCGGCCAGCCCGGCGATGCTGCCGCCGATCACGAACACGCCGAGCTTGGTCAGGCGCGGATCGTAGCCGAGCAGGGCGGCGCGGGTCTCGTTCTCGCGAATCGCCACCGCCACCCGGCCGAAGCGGCTGGCCAGCAGCAGCCGCAGCAGCAGGTAGACCAGGATCAGGGCGCCGCCGGTGACGAACCACAGCTCCTCCGGGTCGAGGAGATAGTCGGGATTGCCCGGGGCGTTCAGGCCGGGGATCGACGGCATGCCGTTGAAGCCGCCCAGCGCCGCCTCGCCGATGCGGTACTCGTCGCCGGCGGTGGAGTTCACCAGGTTGAACAGGATCAGCGTCACCGTCAGCGTGATCACGCCGAGATAGACGTCGCTGATCCGGCCGTAGAACATGAAGTAGCCGAGCACCAGGGCGAAGCCTGCCGGCACCAACACCGCGACCGCCACGGCGCCGGTGCTGTCGCCGAAATTGATCGCAGCGACGGCATAGGCGTAGGCGCCGAGGCCGAAGAAGGCGGTCTGGCCGAAGGACAGGATGCCGCCATAGCCCCAGATGAAGCCGAGGCTCAGGGCCAGGATGCCCATCGCCGCGAACAGCGTGTATTGCATCAGGTCGAAGATCTCGACCTCCTGCGGCATCACCACGACGGCGGCGATCGCCGCGGCCAGCGCCGCTGCCTGCCCGAGCTTGGAGAGATGACCGGTCATAGGCTGCGCCCGAAGAAGCGGCCGGAGATGCCCTGGGGCAGCACCCGGATCAGGATGATCGCCGAGACGAACAGCGTCACCTCGCCGAACACCGGCGTGGTCAGATAGGCCGCCATCTGGTTGATGAAGCCGAACAGCCCGGCGGCCGAGGCGGTGCCGGCCAGGATCGCCGAGCCGCCGCCGACCACGGTGATGAAGGCCTTGGCGACATAGGCCGCGCCCATGGTCGGCACCACGCCGGAGACCGGCGCCAGCAGCCCGCCGGCCAGGCCGGTGATGGCGGCGCCGACGGCGAAGGTGGCCATGTAGACCCGGTTCGGGCTGACGCCCAGGGCGGCCGCCATGTTCGGGTTCTGCATCGTCGCCCGCGCGATCAGCCCCAGGCGGGTGTAGCGCAGCACCGCCCAGACCGCGGCCAGCAGCAGCACCGCCATCGCCACCAGGAACAGGGTGTAGAGGCTGGACCGGTAGGCGCCGATCGAGAAGCCGCCGAGCGGCGTCGGCACGCCCTGGATGGTGTTGCCGTAGATCGTCGTCACCAGCCCGACGATGAACAGGCTGAGGCCCCAGGTGGCGAGCATGGTGTCGACCAGCCGGCCGTAGAGGAAGCGGATCAGGCAGCGCTCGATCACCAGGCTGACCGCGCCGACGAACAGCGGCGACACCACCAGCATCGCCACCCAGATGTTCACCCCGGCATTGGTCGAGACCACGGTGGCGTAGGCGCCCAGCATCAGGAACTCGCCATGGGCCAGGTTGATGATGCGCATCATGCCGAAGATGACGGCCAGGCCGGTGCACAGCAGGATCAGGGACGCGACGCCGTTCAGGACGTCGAGCGCGAGTATGGCGGCGAGATCCATCGGTCCGGCCCCGCTCAGACCTTGATCACGTATTGCTGGTTGTCGGTCGGCTTGTCGATCAGGTTGCAGACCGCCGCGGTGTCGGCGGGCGGCTGCTGCTCATAGGTCGCGACCACCGAGAAGTGCCGGTCCTTGACGCTGCCGAGATAGGCGTTGCGGGTGGCGTGATGGGTGGCGTGGTCGAGCACGACCTTGCCGGTCGGCCCGTCGAAGCTGATGCCGCTCTCCAGCGCCTCGATCACCTTCATGCGGTCGAGCGAGCCTGCCTTCTTCGCGCCTTCGAGCCACAGATAGAAGCCCTCATAGGTCGCGGCGGCGATCTCGGAGATGTAGGGGATGTCGGCGCCGAACTTGTCCTTCAGCTTCTTGACGTAGGTGGCGCTGGCCGGGGTCGTCAGCTCCTCGAAATAGCCATAGGCGGCGAGGACGCCGTCGCTCTCCTGCGCGTCCAGCGTGGTCTGCTCGTTGACCAGGCCGAAGGTGGTCGAGGCGATCGGGATCTGCTGCTTCATCCCGGCCGAGGCCCATTGCCGGTAGAAGGCGGTGTGGTTGCCGCCGACCAGGGCCGACAGGATGATGTCCGGCTTGGCGGCCTGGATCTTGCTGATCGTCGGGCCGAAATTGGTCACGTCCAGCGGGAAGAAGTCGGTCGACAGGATCTCGCCGCCATTGTCCTGGACGTATTTGGTCATCCACTTGGCGGTGATCTGGCCGTAATTGTAGTCGGCGGCGATGATGTAGGCCTTCTTGCCCCAGCTCTGCATCGCCGAGGGGACCAGCTTCTCGACCGTCTGGGCCGGGGTGGTGCCGGTGCAGAAGATGTTGCGGTCGCAGACGCCGCCCTCGTACAGCGTGTTGTAGAAGTACAGCACCTTGAACCGGTCGAAGATCGGCCGGATCGCCTCGCGCGAGGCCGAGGTGATGCCGCCATGCACGATCGCGACCTTGTCCTTGAGCGCGAGCTGCTGGGCGTACTGGCTGTACATCTGGATCGTCGACTGGGTGTCGTAATGCACCAGCTTCAGCGGCCGGCCCAAGAGGCCGCCGGCGGCGTTCGCCTCCTCGATCGCCAGCTGCAGGCTGGCGACCATCGGCACGCCGGTGGCCGCGAGCGGGCCGGACTGGTCGTGCAGGCTGCCGACCAGGATCGGGTCGTCGGCGCCGAGGGCGCCGTGCCGCAGGATCGCCGGGCTGGCCAGCAGGCCGGCCGCCGACAGGGCCGTGGTCTTCAGAACGTCGCGCCGCGAGATCCGCATGTGCCGCCTCTCCTGCTGTTCATTTTTGGATTGGAGATATATGAAACGGCAATTAATGATATGGCAATAGATTTATCGGCCGGCTCAGAAGCTGGCGATCACGCGGAAGTCGAGTCCGTCGGCCTCGGCCAGATGCACGGCCCGGCGAGGCGCCGGCCGCGGCCGTCCCGCCAGGGCGTGCAGCGCGTCGTAGCAGGACTGGCAGAAGGAATTCGGGGTCGGCGCCTGGGCCCCGAAGCTGGCGTGGTAGCGTTCCAGGAAGCCGTCATTGCCGGCCGAACGCAGCGTCGCCAGATAGGTCGCGGTGATGTAGAGGCCGGCCGAGGCCTCGGCGCCGATGCCGTACAGCACGGTCTCGTCGGTCGCCAGCGCGAAGCGGAGGTGGCGGCGGTCGAGGCCCTTCTCGGCGAAGGCGCGGCTGAACGTGATGGCTTCCTGGCCCAGCAGCAGCAGGATCACCACATCCGCCCGGGTCCGCCGGATCGCCGCGAAGACCGGGTCGTAGTCCCGCGCGCCGTAGGGCAGGAAGCTCTGGCCGACCAACGTGCCGCCGCCGTCGCGGATCAGCGCCCGGGCGACGGCGCTCGACACCTGCGGCCAGACATAGTCGTTGCCGACGATGAAAAAGCGCCGAGCGCCGCGCTCCTCCGACAGCCAGTGCAGGCCCGGCCGCAGCAGTTCGGCCGCGGTGACGCCGGTCGCCGTGACGCCGGCCTCGATCCGGCCGCCCTCATATTGCGGGGTGTAGAGATAGGGGCGGCGGCCCCGCACTGCCGCGGTTACCGCCTCGCGCATGTCGCTCGGATGCATGCCGACCAGCAGGTCGACCTCGTCCAGCACGATCAGGTCGTCGGCCGCTTCCGCCGCCTCCGCCACGGTGCCGCCGGCATCGCCGAGGACCAGGTCGACCGGGTGGCCGCGGATGCCGCCGCGGGCGTTGATCTCGGCGACGGCCAGCAGGGCGCTGGCTTCGGTCGAGGGGGACCACAGGCCGGCCGGCCCGTCCCGCGGCAGCAGCAACCCGATCTTCACGCCAAATCCCTCGCAGGCTGGACGCGCTGACGGAGTGCCGCATCGCCCGTCGAGCGCGGCTTCGAGTTTGTCGACAATCCAATGCAATGACTATGCCAGCCCGGCTGCCTGGGCTGGGCGGCCTGCGGTTGCGGCGGCATGCCATAAAAACCGGCGAAGCGGCCCTGCATGCCCATGTTCTGGGCAGCGCCGATGCCGGGGCGGGGTCCTGCCGGTCTTGAAAGCAGCGCCCGTCCCGCGTATTTACTTCCGAACTCATCTAATGAAATTTCGACGGTCGCCATGACGCCGGAACGCCTGGAAGACCAGCTGGCCTACCTCATTGCCGGCGTGAACCGTCAATTCGAGGAAGAGCTCAGGGAAAAGCTGCGTCCCCAGGGGGTGCCGATCGAGCAGTCCCGGGTGCTCGGCCTGCTCGCCGACGGCCAGGGCCGGCCGATGACCGAGCTGGCCGAGCAGGTCTTCGTCGAGGCGCCGACCCTGACCAAGATCATCGACCGCATGGTGGCGCAGTCGCTGGTCGTCCGCGCGCCCGACCCGAACGACCGGCGCCGCGTCCTGATCTACGCGACCAGGCGCGGCCAGGCGCTGTGGGAGAAGATCGGCGGCTACGCGACCGAGCAGCAGAAGCGCGTCCTCGATCGTTTGTCTCCTGCCGACCTCACCCGGCTGACCGAGATCCTGCGCGGCCTGATCGCGGAGTAGGGCGTCAGCGCTTGGCGCTGATCTCGTCGCAGATGTGCAGGGTGACCGGCCCGTCCAGGATCGGCTTTGCCGTAGCGAAGAAGGCTGCGACGGCGGTGGAGCCGTTGTGCGTCTCCATGGCGTCGCGGTCGCGGAACCGCTCATAGGTGGTGAAGACCGCCGGCGTCTCGGCGTCCCGGGAGACGAAGAAATCTATCGTGCCGGGCTCAGCGGCTTGGACATGCGCCGCGACGGCGAGGAGCGCCGCCTGCAGCTCGGCCTCCGCTCCCGGTTTCGCGTGCAGGATCGCCGTGATCGTGATCATTCTGTCCGGGTCCCCATGTCTGGATTTAACCTCTGTACCGTAATTTCAGATTATTGAATATTCAACTAACTGAACCGCTGAGAGGGAAGACGGAATGCCGCTGATGCGTCGGGCGCTGCTGCGCCGGGTCGGGGAGCCGCTGGAGATCGGGACCGCGCCGGTGCCGGAGCCGGGGCCGGGCGAGATCCTGATCCGGGTCGCCGCCTGCGGCGTCTGCCATTCCGACCTGCATGCGGTCGATGGCGACTGGGGCGAGCCGCCGAAGATGCCGCTGATCCCCGGCCATGAGGTGACCGGCCATGTCGTGGCGCACGGCCCCGGCGTCGACCGGCCGGCCATCGGCGCCGCCGTCGGCGTGCCCTGGATGGCCGGCGCCTGCGGCCGCTGCGCCTGGTGCCGGGCGGGGATGGAGACGATCTGCCCGGAGGGCGGCGCCACCGGCTTCAGCTGCGACGGCGGCTATGCCGAATACATGGTGGCGCGGGCGGACTACGTCGGCCTGATCCCCGACGGCGTCGACCTCGTCCGCATCGCCCCGATCCTGTGCGCCGGGGTCACCACCTATCGCGGCCTCCGGCGCAGCGAGGCGCGGGCGGGGGAGTTCGTCGCCATCATCGGCGCCGGCGGCCTCGGCCATGTCGCCGTGCAATATGCCTGCGCCATGGGCTTCCGCCCGATCGTGCTCGACGTCGATCTGGCCAAGCTCGACCTCGCCCGGCGACTCGGCGCCGAAGCGGTGGTCACGGCCGGGCCCGACGCGGCCGGAACCGTGACAGCCCTGACCGGCGGCGGCGCCGCGGCGGCGATCGTCATCGCCCCGGCACCGGCCGCCTTCGAGCAGAGCCTGGCCCTGATCCGGCCCGGCGGCACCGCCGTCTTCATCGGCTTGCCGGGCGGCGGGCGCGATGCGATCCGGCTGTCGATCGCAGCCATCTCGAACTGGGAGAAGTCGATCCGCGGCTCCAATGTCGGCACCCGCCAGGACCTGCAGGAGGCGGTGGATTTCGCGGCCCGCGGCCTGGTCGCGGCGACGGTCGAGACGGTGCCGTTCGACCAGGTGAACGAGGCGCTTTCACGACTGCGTCGGGGAGAGGTCCTGGGACGGCTGGTGCTGGATTTCAGCCGGTAGGCCAGCCAATCCACTGCCCTTGCGGCTAAGCTACGTCCGGGAGGTCGGTCAGGAGGCGAACGAAGAGGCGGCCACTCGGTGACAGCGGCCGGTCGACGGCCCAGATCAGCGAGAACTGGGTCGTGTAGCGGAACGCCTCGGCGCCGCCGACCTCACGCAGCCGGTATGTCGGCGCCAGCATCTCGGCATAGTGCGTCGGCAGGAAGCCGACGAAGCCGCCGCCGGCGACCATCGTGGCCACCGCCTCCAGGCCGAAGGCGACCGCGATGCGCTTCAGGTCCAGATGGCGGGCCAGGGTCTGGGTGCGCCGGTCGTTGGTCCGGGTGACCAGGGCGAAGCCGCGCCGGTTCAGCTCCGCGAGCCCGGGCGGCGGCTGCACATCCGCGGCGATGTAGAGGCGGAACTCCTCGGTGAAGAGCGAACGGTAGTCCAGCCTGGGGTTGCCGGCAGGCTGGCCGCTGACGGCGAGATGCAGGCGCCGCTCCGAGATGCCCTCGATCAGCTCGTCCGGCAGGCCGATCGACAGGTTGAGCGTCACGTCGGGCGCGATCTCGCGGAACCGGGCCAGGGCGCCGACCAGCCGGCAGCGCGGATTGGACAGGCAGTTGTCGGCGATGCCGATGCGCAGCTCTCCGGTCAGGATGTTGCGGGCGAGGTTGAGCTCGTGCCGCACCGTCTCCAGCGCGTCGCAGGCGGCGATGGCGGCCTGGAGCGCGCTGGCGCCGAAGGCGGTCAGCTCGAACCCCGCCGGGCCGCGGAAGCACAGCCGGGCGCCGAGCCGGGTCTCCAGCGACTGCAGGTGGCGGCTGATCGTCGATCGCTCCATGCCGAGCGGCCGTTCGGCCGCGGTGAGGCCGCCGGCCTCGGCCACGGCGCGGAAGATGCGCAGGAGCCGGAGGTCCGCCTCGCTGATCGGCGGCACGGGCGCGTGCGTCAGCTGGTCCATGTTGCATCCCCTACAAGCACGGTTTCGTCGACCGTCATCCTCGGCGCGCCCGATCGGCGCCTACGCTTCGGCATCCCAGTAACGACCGGGCGGATGCTCAATCGCCGAGCAGTTGCCGAAACAACCGGCACCATCCGCCGCCAGTATTCGGAGGACCCATGGCGTTGCCGCTGACCGTACCGCCTTCGCTGAAGCATCAGAGCTTCCTCTGGTCTCCGATCTGCACCGATCTCGACCGGCTCGACGCACATGTCGCGATCCTCGGCATTCCCTATGGCAGCGCCTACGACGCCGCGGCCATCACCAACGACCAGACCAAGGCGCCGGACGCGGTGCGGGCGGCGACAGACCGGGTCTGCCGCAGCCTGGAGCGCTACGACTACGACGTCGGCGGCCCGATCTATGGCGGCCGGGCGCTGAAGGTGGTCGATGTCGGCAACGTGCCGGCCGACATGACCGATCTCCGCAGCCACTATCGCCGCGCCGAGGAAGCGGTACGCAAGATCCTTGCCGCGGGCGCCATGCCGGTCACGATCGGCGGCGACCACGGCATCCCGATCCCGATCCTGCGCGCCTTCGAGGGCCGCGGCCCGATCACCCTGGTCCAGGTCGACGCCCATATCGACTGGCGCGACGACGTGAACGGCGTCCGCGACGGCCTGTCCAGCCCGATGCGGCGGGCGTCGGAGATGGCGCAGATCGGCGAGATCTTCCAGATCGGCATGCGCGCGCAGGGCAGCGCCCGGCCGGAGGAGGTGGCGACCGCGGCGGCCTACGGCGCCAACATCATCCCCGCCTATGAGGTGCATGACGGCGGCATGGAGGCGGTGCTCGACCGCATCCCGGACGGCGGCCAGTACTACATCACCATCGACGCCGACGGGCTGGACCCCAGCGTCATGCCGGCGGTCGAGGGGCCGGCGCCCGGCGGCCTGACCTTCCACCAGGTGCGCAAGCTGATCCATGGCCTGGTGCGCAAGGGCCGCGTGCTGGGCATGGACATCGTCGAGATCACGCCGTCGGCGGATGTGAACATGATCACCGCCATCACCGCCGGGCGGCTGATCGTCAACCTGATCGGCGCCGCGGTCCGGGCCAACTACTTCGACGCCCCACCGGCCTGAGGCGATCTCCAACCAGAACAACCAAACCGCAACAGAGAGGCACTGCCATGTCACGGATCAATCGCAGAGCGTTCGGTCTCCTCGCAGGCGGTGCCTGCCTGGTCCTGGCGGCCGTCCAGCCAGCGCTGGCCGAGACCACGCTGGAGAAGATCAGGCGGACAGGGGAACTGACGGTCGGGACGGAGGCCGCGTTCCCGCCCTTCGAATTCGTGCAGGACGGCAAGATCGTCGGCTACGGCTCGGACATCCTCGCCGAGGTCGAGAAGGCGCTCGCCGTCAAGACCATGCACCAGCTCGACCTGCCCTGGCAGGGCATCCTGCCGGGCGTGCTGGCCGGCAAGTTCGACTTCGTCGCCACCACCGTCGGCATCAACGAGGAACGTGCCAAGCGCTACGCCTACACGCTGCCGATCGCCGACGGCATGCCCTATGCGATGAAGCGCAAGGGCGATGCGATCGCCAAGGTCGAGGACCTGAACGGCAAGGTGGTGGCCACCCAGCTCGCCTCCTCGACCGAGCCGGTGGCGCGAGCCCTCGACGCCAAGCTCAAGGCCTCCGGCGGCGCCGGCTTCAAGGACCTGAAGCTGTTCACCGCCTTCCCCGAGAGCTATGTGGCGCTGGCCAATGGCGAGGTGGATGCGGTGATCCAGTCGCTGCCGAGCCTCGCCGTTCTGGTGAAGGAGCGGCCGGATGTCTTCGAGCTGGCGACGCCGACGCCGGTGGACGGCGGCTACACCTATCTCGCCTGGGTGACGCGGCCCGACGACAAGGACCTGCGCGACGCCATCTCCCAGGTCATCCGCATGATGCGCGACGACGGCCGCCTCGGCGCGCTGCAGAAGAAATGGTTCGGCTTCGAGATGACGATCCCGGACAGCGGCTACCTGCCGCCCGGCGCGATGTGAGGGCTGGCGCGAGGGAAGGGACCGGCGATGGGCTTCAACCTCGACTTCCTGCTGTCGGTCCTGCCGCGGCTGGCCGCGGCGGCGACAGTGAACATCCGCCTGGCGGCCGCGGTCATGCTGCTGGCGCTGCTGTCCGGGACGGCACTGACGATCCTGCGCTCGCTCAAGATCGTGCCGGTCAACGCCGCCGTCGCCGTGGTCATCAGCTTCGTGCGCGGCACGCCGCTGCTGATCCAGATCTTCATCGCCTACTATGTGCTGCCGGCGGTCGGCCTCGACCTGTCGCCCGAGGTCGCCGGCGTGGCCGCCATCGCCTGCAACAGCATGGTGTTCGTCAGCGAGAGCATGCGCGGCGGCCTCGCCGCGATCGACAGCGGGCCGATCGAGGCGGCGACTGCGCTCGGCCTGCCGCCGCGGATCATCTGGCTCAAGGTGGTGCTGCCCCAGCTGTTCCGCCGCATCGTCCCGGTCCTGATCAACGAGGCCACCATCGTGGTCAAGGGCACGGCGCTGCTGTCGGTCATCACCGTGGTCGACGTCCTGCGCACGGCCCAGCAGATCGCCAGCGCCAGCTACAGGCCGTTCGAGACGCTGATCGGCGCGGCGCTGGTCTTCCTGGTCCTCAACCTCGCGATCAGCGTGGCCGGCAAGGCCGCCGAGGCCCGCTTCGCCCAGGCGAGGGCCTGACCCATGCCCTTCGATCCCGCCATCCTGCTCGACTACTGGCCGATCCTGCTGGACGGTGCCTGGCTGACCATCAGGGTCTCGGTTGCCGCCTTCGTGATCGGCTATGCCGCCGGCATCGTCGTGGCGCTGGTCGCGCTGGCGCCGGCCCGGCCCGTCCGGTTCCTCGCCGGCGCCTATGTTGAGGCGCTGCGCAACATCCCGTTCATCATCATCCTGTTCGTCGTCTATTACGGCCTGCCCTTCTCCGGCATCCGGCTGCCGGCGACGCTGGTCGGCACGGCGGCGCTCGCGCTGTTCGCCAGCGCCTATTACGCCGAGATCGTGCGGGCCGCGATCCTGGCGCTGCCGCGCGGCCAGTTCGAGAGCGCGCGGGCGATCGGCATGTCGCCGGCGGCGGCGATGCGCCATGTGGTGGCGCCGCAGATCCTGCGCGCGCTGGTGCCGCCCTCCACCAACATGACGCTGACGATGATGAAGGAATCGGCGGTGCTGTCCTCGATCACCGTGCCGGAGCTGACCTATCAGAGCCTGGTGGTGCAGGGGAACACCTTCGCCCCCTTCGAGGTGTTCGCCGCGGTGGCCGCGATCTACTGGCTGATCGCGATCGTCATCGCGGCGCTGTCGCGCGGGCTGGAGCGCCGTGCCGGCGCCGCCCAGGCCGCGAGCGTGACCGGCAACCCGATCGCGGCGCGCTACCTGTCGCTGGAAGCACGGAGGGCGGCGTGAGCCGGGCGCCGGTCCTTCGCGTCTCCGCCCTCCGCAAGCGCTTCCTGGGCACGACCGTGCTCGACGACCTCTATCTCGACATCGAGGAGGGCGAGATCGTCGCCCTGATCGGGCCGAGCGGCTGCGGCAAGAGCACGCTGCTGCGCTGCCTGACCTGGCTGGAGCAGCCGGATGACGGCTTCATCGAGGTGGCGGGCCGGCCGTTCGGCCGCGAGATCGGCCGCGGCGGCCTGGTCCGCCGCCAGGGCCGGTGCGAGATCGACGCGCTGCGCCCGAAGATCGGCCTGGTGTTCCAGCAGCTCAACCTGTGGCCGCATATGACCGCGCTGGAGAATCTGGTGCGGCCGCAGATGGTGGTGCTGGGCCGGCCGCGCGCGGAGGCGACGCGGCGGGCCGAGGAGCTGCTGGGCCGGCTCGGCCTCGCCGACCGGGCCGGGCGCCACCCGCAGGCCCTGTCGGGCGGGCAGCGGCAGCGCGTCGCCATCGCCCGGGCCCTGGCCATGGAGCCGGCGCTGATGCTGTTCGACGAGCCGACCTCGGCGCTCGACCCCGAGCTGGTCGGCGAGGTGCTGGGCGTCCTCCGCGGCCTCGCCGCCAGCGGCATGACCATGCTGGTGGTGACCCATGAGATCGGCTTCGCCGCCCATGTCGCCGACCGCATCGCCTTCATGGACCAGGGCCGCATCGTCGAGGAGGGCCCCGCGCGCGACATCATCGCCGCGCCGCGGGAGCCGCGCCTGCGCGGCTTTCTCGACCTGGTGCTGTCGCGCCACGGTCCGGCCCCCGATACCACAATCCTCGAGACGGAGTAGGACATGTCCCGCGTCAACCGGCCCTATGTCGGCATCCCTTCCTTCCTGCGCGCCCGGATCTGCGAGGATCTGTCGACGCTGGAAGCCGCCATCGCGGTGCTCGGCGTGCCGTTCGACGAGGGCTCGCCCTTCCTGCCCGGCAGCCGCTTCGCGCCGCGGGCGCTGCGCGAGCATTCACTGCGCTTCTACGGCAGCGGCCGCGGCTATTACGACCCGGAGACACGGCGCGAATACCTGGTCGAGGAGATGGCGCAGGGGCTGATCGCCGATGCCGGCGACGTCGACATCCACCCGGCCAATGCGGAGCGGACCTTCGCCAACATCACGGCGTCGGTCCGGGCCATCCTCGACCGCGGCGCGATGCCGGTGGTGCTCGGCGGCGACCATTCGATCACCTATCCGGTGTTCCGCGCCTTCGACGAGACGCTGCACGTCATCCATTTCGACGCGCACACCGACTACGCGCCGTTCGAGAACGACCTGAGCCGCACGAACAGCCACGCCTTTCGCCACATCGCCGGCATGCCGAATGCGTTGAGCCTGACCCAGGTCGGCATCCGCAGCCTGCGCCATTCGCCCGACCAGGTGGAGCCGATCATCGCCGCGGGCAACCGGGTGATCCCGATGGGCGAGTTCCGGCGTCTCGGCCCGGCCGGCATCGCCGAGCTGCTGCCGGCCGGGTCGCGCGTCTATGTCAGCATCGACGTCGACGCGATGGACATGTCGCTGGTGCCGGGCTGCGTCTCGGCCGAGCCGAACGGCATGAGCTATCCCGAGCTGCGCGACAGCCTGAAGGCGATCGCCGAGCGGCACGAGGTCGCCGCCTTCGACTTCGTCGAGGTCAACCCGCCGCTCGATGTCGGCACCGGCGTCACCGCCTATCTCGGCGCGCTCACCGTCATCGAGTTCCTCGGCCAGATCTGCGCCCAGCCGCGCTGGGCCGCGCGCCGCCGCACCAAGGCCGCCTGAAGCAGGAGAGCATCATGCCCACCGAACGCGACGTCATCCCCGCCACCCGCGGCAAGGCCGTGCGCCTCGCTGCGGGCGAGGCAGTCAGGGTCGTCAACACCCATGGCTCCCAGGTGGTCGACACCTGGGCCTTCTGCGCCGAGGACATGGCGCATCACATGTCGATGGAGCACACGCGGGTGGAGAACGGCCGACTGATGCCGGCGGCCGGGCAGACCCTGTTCACCAACCGGCGCGAGCCGATCCTGGTGCTGGAGGAGGACACGTCGCCCGGCATCCACGACACGCTGATGGCGGCCTGCGACCGCTGGCGCTACGAGCATCTCGGCTGCACCGAGTATCACCGCAATTGCGCCGACAACATGGTCGAGGCGATGGCGGCGATCTGCCTGTCCGCCGACCGCGTGCCGCAGCCGCTGAACCTGTTCATGAACATCCCGGTCAACGCCGATCTCAGCCTGACCCAGGGCAAGCCGGTGACCAGGCCGGGCGACCATGTGCTGCTGCGGGCGGCGCGCGACTGCGTCGTCGTGTTCTCGGCCTGCCCGCAGGACATCACCCCGATCAACGGCGCCGGCCGCAAGCCGACCGAGGCGCATGTCGAGCTGCTGCGGTAGGGAGAGCCTCGCCTTACAGGCGGTCCGCCCTGGCTTTCAGGACGCGGTAGACGAGACTGCGCAGGGCCTTCAACTGAGTCAGCCAGGAGGATGGCAGAGGCATCGCGGATCTCCCCGATCAAGCGCCGTGGCGGCGCGGGTGGAGGGGCAAGGTCGAGGCATCGCTGTGGCCGCCCTGGTGCGCCTGCGGCACTGGCGCGACGGGCACGGGCTGCCGGCGGGTGAGGTCGAGGTCGTAGGTCACCCGGGCGCCGTAGCGGCCGGGCGCCTGCGGGTCGTGGCGCAGCTTGTCGAAGGCGAGGAGCCGGGTGCCGAGCCCGAACGCCTCCTTCAGGTCGTGGGTGACCATGACCACGGTCATGCCGTGCTGGCGCCACAGCGGCGTCAGCAGCGCGTGCATCTGCAGCCGCGTGCCGGGGTCGAGCGCGCCGAACGGCTCGTCCAGCAGCAGCACCTTCGGCCGCTTGGCCAGGGCCTGGGCGATCGCCAGCCGCTGCTGCATGCCGCCGGACAGGGCGCTGGGGTGCTTGTCGCGATGGGCTGCCAGCCCGACCGCGTCGAGCAGCGCCTCGCTCTCCTCGACCGCGCGGCGGCGGGCGGGGCCGAACAGCCGGCCCAGCACCGGGCTGGCGGCGAATTCGAAGCCGGCCAGGACATTGCCCAGCACGGTCAGATGCGGGAACACGGAATAGCGCTGGAAGACGATGCCGCGGTCCGGCCCCGGCTCGTCCGGCAGCGGCGTGCCGTCGAGCAGCAGGCGGCCGCGGCTCGGCCGTTCCTGGCCCAGCAGCAGGCGCAGGAAGGTGCTCTTGCCGCAGCCGGACGGGCCGACGATGGTGACGAAGGCGCCCGGGGCGATGTCGAGGTTGATCGCCTCCAGCACGATCTGGTCGCCATATTCGACCCAGACGTCGCGGGCGGCGATCGCGCTCATCGCCGTCCCGCGTCATAGGCCCAGGCGAAGGCGCCGCGGGCGAGGCGGGCCAGCGCCAGGTCCATCAGGAAGGCCAGTAGCGTGATCCAGGCGACATAGGGCAGGATCACATCCATCGCCAGATAGCGGCGGACCAGGAAGATGCGGTAGCCGAGGCCGCTATCCGCCGCGATCGCCTCGGACGAGATCAGGAACAGGAAGGCGGGGCCGAGCGACAGGCGCAGCGCCTCGATCAGCCGCGGCAGGATCTGCGGCAGCACCACCCGCAGCACCGTCTGCCAGGTCGAAGCGCCGAGCGTCTGCGCCTTGATCAGCTGCTCGCGCGGAATGGCGCCAACGCTCATCGCCAGGTCGCGCACCAGGAACGGGGCGATGCCGATCACGATCAGCACCACCTTGGACAGCTCGCCGAGGCCGAAGACGATGAACAGGATCGGCAGCAGCGCCATCGGCGGAATCATCGACACGACCGCGACCACCGGCCCTAGCGTCGCATCGGCCAGCGGCAGGATGCCGAGCGCGGTGCCGAGGGCGAGGCCGATCAGCGTGGCGACGGCGAGGCCGATCACCAGGCGCTGCAGGCTGGCGGCGGTGTCGGCGACGAGCGTGATCTCGCCGCTGCGGCGGTCGGGCTCGGTCGCCAGCCGCGTGGCGGTGTCGGCCATCTCGGCGACCGGCGGCAGCAGCTTGTCGCCCGGGTTGGCGGCGCGGCGCTCCGCCGACCCCATCACATAGATGCAGGCCAGAATCAGGAAGGGCAGCAGCGCCAGCAGCAGGCGGGTGCCGCGGCCCGGCGCGATGTTCATGGCGCGGCGCATGGCGGGGCTCGGGTCAGAGCTTGCCGTCGGCCGCCAGCGCCATGAAGGTCGGGTCGAAGCGCAGCTTGACGTTGCCGGCATCGCCCAGCGTCCCGCCCTTGGCGAAGCCGATGCCGACCGCGTCCTTGCTGCGCGCGCCTTCGCCGAGCAGGCCGTGGTCGAAGGAGAAGCTGCGCACCAGATCCATGGTGCGCACCAGGTCCGGGCTCTCGCTGAACGCCACCGCCTCCTTCGGATCGGCGAACAGCCGGGTCGCCGCCAGCTGGACCTCGAAGCCGGCCAGGTCGGTGCCGGACTGCTTCGCCATCGCCTCGCGCGCCACCCGGCCCTTCTCGCCGGGGTCGGTCACCAGCGCCAGGGTCTCGAACCAGATGCCGACCAGCGCCTTGCCGAAATCGGGGTTGTCCTTCAGCGTCTCGGTGTTGACACCCATCAGGTCGATGATCTCACCGGGCACCTTGGTGCTGTCGAAGAGCAGCTTGGCGCCCGGCTCGGCCTTCACCTCGGCCAAGAGGGGGTTCCAGGTGACGACGCTGGCCACGTCCGGCGACTTGAAGGCGGCGACGATGTCGGCGTCGGAGGTGTTGATCACCTTCACGTCCCGCTCCGACAACCCGGCCGCGTCCAGCGCCCGGGCCAGCAGGTAGTGCGACACCGACAGCTCGACCAGGTTCAGGCTCTCGCCCTTCAGCGCGGCGACGCTGCCGGCGGTCTTCGAGACGATGCCGTCATTGCCGTTCGAGAAGTCGCCGACGATCAGCGCCGTGGTGTCGACCCCGCCCGCGGCCGGGATGGTCAGCGCGTCCATGTTGGTCAGGGTCACGCCGTCGAACTTGCCGGCGGTGAACTGGTTGATCGATTCGACGTAGTCGTTGATCTGCACGACATTGATGGTGATGCCGTACTTGTCGGCCCATTTCTTGACGATGCCGGTCTCGGCCGCATAGGGCCACGGCATCCAGCCGACATAGATGGTCCAGGCGACGTCGAAGCTCTTCTTCGGCGCGGCCTCGGCCTGGGGGGCGGAGAGGGCGACGATCGCGGTGAGAAGGAGGGCGGCAAGCTTCGGCAGCGGCATCGGGAAACTCCTCGCTGAGGCGGCCATCGGCCGGTTTCGCCACAAGGAGGTTCGCCGCGCGTGGGAGGCCGGTCCGCGGCAGCGAACCCGTGCAGTGACCTCCCGGGCTTTTGCCCCGCCGTGTCTTCCGCCCATCGCCGGGCCGAAGTGCGTCTCTCGGACCAGCATCGCCACGCGACCGGAACCCTAGACGCTCTGCACGACCCGGAACGATGCAAGCCTCATGCCAGCGCCGCCGGCCGCGCCGATGCGAGGATATGGCGGTCCTCGGGCGATGGCGGTGGTGCGATTTTGGCCGTTTGGCTCGATTTTGAGCACGAAACCTCGGATCGCTGGCCGTCCAGCTCTCTTGCCTGCTTTCGAGAGCGGAACCCTAATCCGTCGCGGCCTGAAGCCCGGCTTCGGACGCCCATTGCGCCCAGGCCCGGCCGACCGAGAGGATGTGCCGGCGCATCGCCTCCTCGGCCGCGGGACCGTTGCGGTCGCGGATCGCGGCCATCACCACCGCATGCTCCCGCTTCGACGCCGGCGGCCGCTCGGCGAGGCGGAACTGCGCGCTGGTGAAGGGCGCCAGCTTCCGGCGCAGGATCAGCACGGTGTCGGCGAGGAAGGCGTTGTGCGCCCCCGCATAGATGGCCTCGTGGAACTCGCGATTGACGACGGGGATCACCTCCCGGTCCTCGCGGGCCAGGGCGTCGTCGCAGCGCAGGAAGACCTCCTCCAGCCGGTCGCGCTCGACGCCGGACATCTTGATCGCGGCCAGCCGGGCGCAGATCGCCTCGGCCTCGCCCAGCGCCTCGAAGAATTCGCCCATATGGGTCGCATGCACCCCGGCGACCACGGCGCCCCGGTGCGGCCGCACATCGACCAGGCTGAGGCCGCCGAGCTGCTTCAGCGCCTCCCGCACCGGGGTGCGCGAGACGCCGAACTGCTGCGCCAGCGAATGCTCGTCGAGGCGAGTGCCGGTGGGCAGCTCGCCGCTGAGGATCGCGCGGGCGAGGTCGCCGGCGATCTGGTCGGTGCGGGTACGCGGGCGGTCCATCGACGACATGTTCGCAGCACGAAGGAAGACTGCTTTTCCAGCCTGCGCGGCCGGCTGACAAGCGGCAAATGCGATGGGTCCGCCGCCGATCCTCACCTGGCGGGCACGTGTTCCACCCGTGCGCCGAGGGCCAGCCAGCTGCGCCAGCCGCCCAGGCTGGTGATCTCCTCGGCCGCGGCGACGGCGAAGGTCTCGCACAGGAAGCCCTTGACCGAGCTGCCGTCCGCCAGCGTCACGGTGCCGATCGTCAGCGGCGGCGGGATCTCGGCGACGAAGCTGCCGAAGCCGGCGGTCGACAGCTCCCAGACCTCCACCTCGATGCCGCCGAGGCCCGCCTCGTCACGGACCAGCCCCGGCCGCTGCGGCACCATCCCGGTCAGGTTGAACAGGCGATAGCCGGCGGCGGTCCGGGTTGAGCGGCACAGCCGCGCGCCGCGCCGGGTCAGCTGGTGGTTCAGCGGCTGGCCCGCGAGATGCCCGCCGACCACGGCGATCTGCACCGTGTCCTGCGTCGTCTCGGTGCTGCTCGCCGCCGCCAGTGGCAGGCCGGAAGGCAGGTGGCCGGTCGCACCGATCGCCAGCCCCTGGTCGCGGTGGAACCGGTCCGCCAGCGTGGCCAGCGCGCCATCGGCGAAGGCCGGCCCGATCAGCGACACGCCGAAGGGCAGCCCGGTGTCTCGGAAGCCGGCCGGCACGGCGGTCGCCGACAAGTCCATCAGGTTGACGAAGTTGGTGTAGGCGCCGAGATTGCTGTTCAGCCGCACCGGGTCGGCCAGGAGATCCTCGATCGTGTAGATCGTGCCGGTGGTCGGCAGCAGCAGGACATCCATTTTCGCCCATTCCGCCTCGGCCAGGCGGGTCAGCCGGGCCAGCTCATAGATGCCCTCGAAGGCGTCGACGGCGCCGAGCTTGTCCGCGCCGAGGATGATGCCGCGCACCACCGGATGAATCGCCTCCGGCTTGGATGCCGCGAAATCGCGGATCGCGGCCAGCCGCTCGGCCACCCAGGGGCCGGAGTAGAGCAGCCGGGCGGCGTCGCGGAACGGCGCGAAGTCGATCGTCACGCGGGTGCCGCCCAGCGCCTCCAGCCGCGCTGCCGCCGCCTCGAACAGCGCCGCCGCGGCCGTGTCGCCGAAGAACTCCAACCCTTCGGCCGGCACGCCGAAGCGGAAGCCCTGCGGCCACGCACCGGGCGCCACGGCCTCGGCGGGGAGGCGGCGGGAATAGGGATCCTCGGCATCGAAGCCGGCCGCGACCCGCAGCACCGCGAGCGCGTCGCCGCTGGTGCCGGCGAAGATCGAGACGGCATCCTGGGTGCGGCAGGCGGGCAGCACGCCGTGGGTGCTGATCGCGCCCTTGGTCGGCTTCAGCCCGACGATGCTGTTGAAGGCGGCCGGCACCCGGCCCGACCCCGCCGTGTCGGTGCCGAGGGCGAAGGAGACCAGCCCCGCCGCCACCGCCACGCCGGACCCGGCGCTCGATCCGCCGGAGACGTAGCGCGCGTCGAACACCGAGCTGCAGATGCCGTAGGGCGACCGGGTGCCGACCAGCCCGGTGGCGAACTGGTCGAGATTGGTCTTGCCGATCAGGATCGCGCCGGCCGCGACCAGCCGCTCGACCACGGTGGCGGAGCGCTCCGGCACGAAGGCGAAGTCGGGGCAGCCGGCGGTGGTCGGCAGCCCGGCGACGTCGATATTGTCCTTGACCGCGAAGGGGATGCCGAGCAGCGGCAGCACCTCGCCGGCCGCGGCCCGGGCCTTGGCCGCGGCGAGCTGCCGCTTGGCCTCCGCGCGCGGCACCAGCGTGATCCAGACCGGCCGCTCGCCGATCTCGGCGATGCGGTTGTAGACGGCGTCGAGCACCGCCTCGGGGGTCAGGTCGCCCGCGGCGTAGGCCTTGACGAGGACGGCGATCTCGAGGCTGGGAACAGTCATGGATGTGTCCTCTCAGGCCGCGGCGGCCGGCACGATGACGGCGAGGGTCTGGCCCAGCGTCACGGCCTGGCCTTCGGCGCAGCGCAGTTCGGCGAGCACGCCGTCGGTCGGCGCGCGAATGGTGATTTCCATCTTCATTGATTCGACGACCAGCAGCGGATCGCCGGCGCTGACCGGGCGGCCGGCCTCGGCCGCCAGCTTCCAGATGCTGCCCGGCACCGGGCTGGGTACGGCCTCGCCGCCCGGCGGCAGCGCGGCCTCCGCCGCCTCGGCGACGTCGGGCGGCTCCGACGGGTCGGTGGCGTGGCCCGCTTCCTCCCAGCGCGTCCGCTCCGCCTCGAAGGCGGCCTGCCGGCGCTGCGTGAAGGCGGTGATTTCCGCGTCGTGGTCCTCCAGGAACCCGCGGTGGTCGCGCAGGCGGAACACCTCCTCGGTGATCCGCAGCTCCGCTCGACCGAGCAGGAAATCGGCGCGGAACCGCAGCAGCTCCTCATGGCTGACCGGGTGGAAGCGCAGCTGGTCGAAATGGCGCAGCAGCCAGGGCTGTTCGAACTCCCGCGTCGTCCGGTACGGGTTCCACATCTGGCAGGTGCGGCCGACGAACTGATAGCCGCCCGGCCCCTCCATGCCGTAGACGCAGAGATAGGCACCGCCGATGCCGACTGCGTTCTCCGGCGTCCAGGTGCGCGCCGGGTTGTACTTGGTGGTGACCAGGCGGTGGCGAGGGTCGACCGGGGTTGCCACCGGCGCGCCGAGATAGACGTCGCCGAGGCCGAGCACCAGGTAGCTGGCGCCGAACACGATCTCGCGCACCGCCTCGATATCGTCCAGCCCGTTGATCCGGCGGATGAACTCGATGTTGCTCGGGCACCAGGGCGCGTCCGGCCGCACCGACTGCATGTATTTGGCGATGGCGAGCTGCGTGGCCTCGTCGTCCCAGGACAGCGGCAGATGGACGATGCGGGTCGGCACCTCCAGCTCCTCGACATCCGGCAGCGTCGCCTCCGCCTCGCGCAGCAGGTCTAGCAGCCGGCGCAGCGGCAGGACCCGGCTGTCGTAATGGATCTGCAGCGAGCGGATGCCGGGCGTCAGGTCGAGGATGCCCGGTGGGGCCAGCTGTCGCAGCCGGCCCTGCAGCGCATGGACCCGGAAGCGCAGGGCCAGGTCGAGCACCGCCGGCCCGTATTCGACCAGCAGATATTTGTCGCCGGCCCGGCGATAGACCACCGCCTCATGCCCGGGCGCCCCCGGCAGGCGCAGCAGCACCGCGTCGTCCGGGCCGGCGTCGGCCTCGAAGTCCGCGGCGGGAAAGGCTGGGGCGGGCGCCAGATCGGTGATCATGGCCTCCTGCGCCGCTTCCAGCGCCGCGGCCTCGGCCGGGGTGAAGCGCCGGAAGCGCACGGTGTCGCCGGGACGCAGCTGGCCGATCTTCCACAGCTCGGCGGCGACGATCGTCGCCGGGCAGACGAAGCCGCCCAGGCTCGGTCCGTCGGGGCCGAGGATCACCGGCATGTCGCCGGTGAAGTCGACCGCGCCGATGGCATAGGCGTTGTCGTGGATGTTGGACGGATGCAGCCCGGCCTCGCCGCCGTCCGGCCGGGCCCATTCCGGCTTCGGGCCGATCAGCCGGACACCGGTGCGGCTGGAGTTGTAATGCACCTGCCAATCTGCGGTGAAGAAGGCGGCGATGTCGGCCTCGGTGAAGAAGTCCGGCGCCCCATGCGGGCCGTAGAGGACGCCGATCTCCCAGCGATGCACATAAGCGGGCATCAGCTCCGCCGGCAGCGGCCGCGCCGGCCCGGCCTCGGCGGTGCCGAGATGCAGGATGTCGCCAACCAGCAGGGCACGGCCGCCATGGCCGCCGAATTTCCCCAGGGTGAAGGTGGACCGGCTGCCGAGATACTCCGGCACGTCCAGGCCGCCGCGCAGCAGCAGATAAGCCCGGCAGCCGGCGCCGGCGGCGGCGCCGATCCGCAGCACGGAGCCTGCGGGAACCTCGACCGGGCTCCAGAACGGCACCGGCGCGCCGTCCAGCTCGGCCGGCATGGCGGCGCCGGCGAGGCAGATCACCGCCGCGGCGTTAAACTTGAGGGTCGGGCCGGAGACGGTGATCTCCAGCCCTGCCGCATCGTCCGGGTTGCCCAGCACGGTGTTGCCAAGCCGGAAGGCCAGCGGGTCCATCGGGCCCGAGGGCGGCACGCCGATCTCCCAATAGCCGACCCGGCCGGGATGGTCCTGCACCGTGGTCAGCGTGCCCGGCGCCAGCACTTCGACCGTCCGCGCGGCATAGGCGAAGCCTTCGAGCGCGCGGGTGGTCATGCCGCCGGCGGCGAAGGCCGGGTCCGCCGCCAGCTGGCGGAGATAGCCGAGATTGGTCTCGATCCCGGCCAGCCGGCAGCGCGCCAGGGCGTCGCGCAGCCGCTCCAGCGTCTCGGCCCGGTCGGCGCCGCGCACGATCAGCTTGGCGACCAGCGGGTCGTAGAAGGGCGTCACCTCGCTGCCGCGCTCGACCCAGGTCTCGACCCGGACACCCTCCGGGAACGCCACCTCGGTCAGCAGGCCGGAGGAGGGGCGGAAGGCCCGGCCCGGATCCTCGGCATAGAGCCGCACCTGGATCGCTGCGCCGCGGGCGACGTGGCCGGCCAGGGGCAGGGCCCCGCCCGCGGCCTGGCGCACCATCCATTCGACCAGGTCGATGCCGGTCACCTCCTCGGTGACGCCGTGCTCGACCTGCAGCCGGGTGTTGACCTCGAGGAAATAGGCCTCCTCCGCCACGGTGTCGTAGACGAACTCGACCGTGCCGGCCGAGCGGTACTCGACCGCCCGACCGAGCCGCTCTGCCGCCTCGAACAGCTGCCGGCGCAGGGCGTCGGAGATGCCGGGGGCCGGCGTCTCCTCGATGATCTTCTGGTTGCGCCGCTGGGCCGAGCAGTCGCGCTCGCCCAGCGCCACCACATGGCCCCGGCCGTCGCCGAAGATCTGCACCTCGATGTGGCGGGCGCTCTCGACGAACTTCTCGAGATAGATCCCGGCTTCCTTGAAGTTGTTGCGGGACAGCCGGTGGACCGCCTCGAACATGCCCTCCAGCGCGGCCGGATCGCGGCAGAGCTGCATGCCGATGCCGCCGCCGCCCGCCGTGCTCTTGATCATCACCGGATAGCCGATGCGCGCCGCCTCTTCGGCGGCATGCATCGCGTCCCGCAGCAGGCTGCTGCCGGGCGACAGCGGCACGCCAGCTTCTTCGGCCAGCGCCCGCGCACGGTGCTTCAGCCCGAAGGCGCGCATCTGCTCTGCCGTCGGGCCGATGAAGGCGATCCCCGCCGCCTCGCAGGCCTCGGCGAAATCCGGGTTCTCCGACAGGAAGCCGTAGCCGGGATGGATCGCCTCAGCGCCGGTGGCGTGGGCGGCGTCCAGGATCCGGCCGATGTCGAGATAGCTCGACGCCGGGGCCGCGGGGCCGATGCACACCGCCTCGCCCGCCGCGGCGACATGCAGCGACGGGGCGTCGGCCTCGGAATGGACGGCGACCGAGGCGATGCCCATCCGGTCGAGCGTGCGGATGATGCGGCAGGCGATCTCGCCGCGATTGGCGACCAGCACCTTGCCGAACGGGGGGCGCTGCATCAGGCCGCGTCCCAGATCAGCACTTCGATCGGGGTCGGGTTGTAGGCGTTGCACGGGTTGTTCAGCTGCGGGCAGTTGGAGATCAGGACGATGACGTCCATCTCGGCCCGCATCTCGACGTATTTCCCCGGCCCGCTGACGCCGTCGGCGAAGGTCAGCCCGCCCTCCGGCGTCACCGGGACATTCATGAAGAAGTTGATGTTGTGGGTGATGTCGCGCTTGGTCAGGCCGAACTGGTCGTTCTCGGTCACCGCCAGCAGGTAGCTGTCGCGGCAGGCGTGCATGCACTTCTTGTCGTGGGCGTAGCGCACCGTGTTCGATTCCGGCGAGCAGGCGCCGCCCAGCGTGTCGTGCCGCCCGACCGTGTCGGCGACGATCTCCAGCATCGGGTTGCCGTCGGTCGAGATCAGCTTCGTGCCGACGCCGAGATAGACGTTGCGCTGCTCGCGGATGGTATCGACGGCGCTGTAGCGCTCCGCCGGGTCGTCGGCGCTGTAGAACAGCGTATCGGCCGCCTGGTTGCCCTCCAGGTCGACGATGCGGAAGACCTGGCCGCGGCGCACCGGATGCATCCAGTAGGCGCCGGCGGGCACGGTCTCGCGATGGGCGGCGCGATCGGGGCTGAGGGGGCTTTCCTTGATCATCCGTCGCCTCAGCCGCAGAGATGGTGGAAATGGTTGTTGGCGAAGCCGCGCCCGTTCTCGGGGCGGGAGGTCAGGCAGGAATCGTCCGTCGCCACCGGATCGGCCTTGCCGAAGCGCAGCAGCACCGGCTTGCGCGGATAGTCGTTGGCCGGGTTCAGCGGGTGCGGGCAGGTGTGCAGCAGCACCAGCGTGTCCATCTCGAAGCGCAGCATGACATGGGCGCCGGGCTCGGCCGCGCCGGCATCGAAGACCAGGCCGCCATCCGCCTCGGTCCGCACCCGGCTGAACCAGTTGACGTTGGCGGCCAGGTCCCGACGCCCGAGGCCGTATTTCGCGCCCTCGACCAGGAAGCTGTCGCGGCCGTTCTGGGTCCAGTCGTTGCGGTGCTCCTGGTAGGTCTTCACGCCCCAGCGCGCCGCCACCATCGCCCGGGTCGTGTTGCCGCAGACGGTGTCGTGCCAGCCGGAGGAGTCCTCGACGATCGAGCAGAACACCCGCCCCATGTCGGAGTAGAGGCAATGCCCCGCGGTCAGCCGGAAGGTGTGCTGGCCCTTCAGCGTGTCGGGCGCGTTGTAGCGCTCCAGCAGGTTGGCCGGGTTGTAGAACAGCATGCCGACATTGGCGCCGCCCTCGATGTCCGCCAGGCGCAGCAGCGTGCCCCGCCCGACGGTGAAGGACCAGTGCTTGCCGCCCGGGATCTCCTCCTCGTGCAGCACGTCGCGGATGCTCATGGGTGCTCTCCGTCCTCGAACTCGTTCACCGCCTTGCGCTTGAACGGGTTCTCCTTGTGGATCGGGAAGGTGATCGTCATCTGCCCGGTCTTGATCTTGCGGCGCAGATGCTTGGCGGCATCGACGCTGAAGCCGGCCAGATGGTCGCCGGCAACGATGCGGTTGTAGCGCGCCGGGTTCTCCGCCGAGACGAATTGCGGCAGCGGCTCGACCACCGTGTGGTAGTCGACGGCGAAGAACAGCGGCAGCGAGAAGCGCTCCCTGCCGGTGTTGACCACGCGGTGCTGCGTCGCCTTGAACAGGCCGTTGGTCCAGCCCTCCAGCATGTCGCCGACATTGACGATGAAGGTGCCGGGGATCGGCGGCGCCTCGACCCATTCATCGGCGGCGTTCATCACCTGCAGGCCCGGCGCCTGCTGGTTCAGGATGGTGAAGCACTCGAAATCCGAATGGGCGCCGATGCCGAGATTGGTGTTGTTCATCGGCAGGTCGTTCGGCGGGTAGTGCAGCAGGCGCAGCTGCGACGGCGCCTTGCGCGTGCGCTCGGCGAAGAAGCCGTCCGGCAGGCTCAGCCGCGTCTCGAAGGCCCGGAACAGCCGCTCGCCGACCTCGGTGACCCTGGCGTAGTAGTCGAGGATCCCGTCGCGGAACTCCGGGATCCAGTCCGGCCACTGGTTCGGCACCAGCATGACGTTGCCGGCCCGGAAATCGGGGTCGTCCTCGGCGATCTCGATCGACAGATCGAAGGCGGCGTGCAGGCGCGGCTTGAGGTTGTAGTCACGCTCGGGCGGGCGCTCGACCAGGGGGTAGTGCTCGGGATCGCCGTCATCGTCCTCGGTCGAGATCGGGATCCAGCCGCGCGTCCCCGGCGAGCGGCTGACATGGACGCGCTGCTTCTGCCCCGCCGGCCCGTGATGGAAGGCACGGGACAGGGCGTAGGTCTGCTCGATCAGCGCCTCGGGCACGCCATGGTTGCGGATGTAGAAGAAGCCGACCGTCTCGCAGGCCTGGCCGATCTCGTCGATCGTCCGGCGTCTGGACTCCTCGTCCGCGCCGGCCAGCGGGCCGATGTCGATGACGGGAATGGCCTTGAAGGGCAGGAGGCGTGCGCCCATCGCGCCGCCGGACGTCTCAATCTCCTTGTCCACGGTGGATATCCTCTCTCGCCGACCGCGTCCTCCGCGGCCGCGCTTCCGCTCCGAGCGGACGCGCTCACGATGCCATCGTTCCTGGGGATGGCCGGGACCCGCCGGTGTCGAAGCAAGGCTCGTGCCAGTATGCAATCCGCAGAATTCTGCTGCCTCGGCATACAACGCGACGAGTGGAGTTCATTTTGTGATCAGCTTTTTCCCAGGATTGCTGCGAGTTTGGGCAGATCCATTGCCATCAAGATTGCATGCAATCCTGCGTTGGCGTCCGGGACTTTGGCTGATGCTCTGCCTTCCGACGCCGGCGGAACCAAACGTCTGAACATTGGCCCGGGATTTGCTTGACGAATGGGAAACAGGGAGCGGCGCTGCCCCGGCGACCGCACAAGGCAACGGAGAGGTCGATGAGTGAACAGCACGATCGTGGACCCGCCGGCACGTCGCTGATCGAGACCCGAACCGGGGAGGGGCGGGCCGTCTATCGGCCGAACCGCCGGAGCCTGCTGCGGGATGGCGGGCTTCTCCTCGCGGCGGCCGGCATCGGCATGCCGTTCCTGCGGCCGTCCTGGGGGGCGGAGCGCTCGCTCAAGGTCTCGACCTATGGCGGCTATTTCGAGGAGAGCTTCAACAAATTCGTCTACCCGGCCTTCACCAAGGCCACCGGCATCGCCGTCAATTCGGTGAGCCAGCCCTCGGGCGTGCAGTTCCTGATCCAGCTGGCCGAGGCCAACCGCGCCGGCCTGCCGCCGATGGACCTCTGCACCACGGCGCAGAGCGAGCGGGTGCGCGGCGACCGCAACAAGATGTGGAAAGGCTTCGACACCGCGCGCATCGCGAACCTTTCGAACCTGCCGGATTTCTACGTCGGCAAGAGCGACAGCGGCGTCTACGGCGTCGGCGCGATGGCCTGGTACATGACCTTGATCATCAACCCGGAGGAGTTGCCCACCCCGCCGGACAGCTGGAAGGCGTTCTGGGATGCATCGCACCCGAATGCCTGGGGGGTGAGCTCCGGCGGCAGCAGCTATCTGTTCGAGATCACCGCCAAGACCTGGTTCGGCGGCACCGAGATCCTGTCGACCAAGGACGGCATCCTGCAGGTCATCGCCAAGATGGCCGAGCTGAAGCCCCAGGTGAAGCTGTGGTGGGAATCGGAAGGCACCATGCAGACCGCCTTCGAGAACGGCGAGGTGATCGGCGGCACCTATTTCCACGACGTGGCCGGCGTGATGGCGAAGGCCGGGACCCCGGTGAAGTCGATCTTCCCGCAGGAAGGCGGCGTCATCGATTTCGGGTCCTGGTGCCAGCCCTCGGCCTCGACCAAGGCCGAGGAGGCCTGCGAGTTCATCAACTTCATGTGCTCGCCCGAGGCGCAGGGGCTGATGGCCCGCAATGTCGGTTGCGCGCCGATCATCACCCGCGACAAGACCGACCTGACCGATGCGGAGTTCGCCGCGGTGTCGAGCGAGGTGCCGCCGATCGTGCCGGCGATCGAGACCCGGCTGACGCATCTCGACTTCATGACGGCGGAGTTCACCAGGATGCTGACCGCCAGCTGACCTCGGAGGACCCGCCATGCTCGGCTTAGAGCTTCGCGAGGTCAGCAAGACCTTCGGCGGCATGCGCGCCGTCGACCGCGTCTCCCTCGCGCTCCCCCAGGGCCAGTTCACCTGCTTCCTCGGGCCGTCCGGCTGCGGCAAGACGACCCTGATGCGCATCGTCGCCGGCCTCGAGCGGCCCAATGCCGGCACCGTCCTGCTCAACGGCAAGGACATCACCGACCAGCCGGCGCACCGGCGGCAGTTCGGCATGATCTTCCAGTCGCTGGCGCTGTTCCCCCATCTCTCGGTGGAGGAGAACATCGCCTACAGCATGCGCCTGCGCGGCTTCGACCGGCGGCAGCGCACCAGCCGCGTCGCCGAGCTGCTGGAGCTGATCCAGCTGCCGGACATCGGCAAGCGGAACATCGGGCAGCTCTCCGGCGGCCAGAGGCAACGGGTGGCGATCGCCCGCGCCCTGGCGCAGGAGCCGAGCGTGTTCCTGCTCGACGAGCCGCTGTCGGCGCTCGACGCCAAGCTGCGCGAGGAGATGCAAGTCGAGCTGCGGCTGCTGCAGCAGCGGCTCAAGATCACCACCATCCTGGTCACCCATGACCAGCGCGAGGCCATGACCATGGCCGACCGGATCGTGGTGATGGCCAAGGGCCGGGTGCAGCAGGTCGGCGCGCCGCTGGAGATCTACCGCAACCCGGCGAACCGCTTCGTCGCCGACTTCATCGGCCTCAGCAACCTGCTGGACGCCGAGATGGCGGCGCCGGACATGGTCAGCTTCGCCAACCGGCCGATCCGGGTGACGCCGCCGCGGGAGGCGCCGGTGGCGGGGGCGCGGGTGACGCTGTCGATCCGGCCCGAGGACATCCGGATCGCGTCGGGCGTCGACGAAGACGATGGCAATAGCCTGCCGGCACGGGTCACCTTCGTGCGCGACGTCGGGGCGAATATCGAGGCCAGGCTGGATTGCGCCGGCCGCTCCATCGTCGCGGTCACCGCGCCGCGGGACTGGGTCGGCGCCGGACCCAGCGACCAGGTCCGCATCACCCTGCCGCCCGAAGCCTGCAGGATCCTGACGGAATGACCGATTTGGCCGAGAGGATGACGCTCCTCCGCGCGCGGCCCCGCCTGCCGTCCGGCCGGCTGGTCGCGCTCCTCGCCTGGCCGACGCTCGCAATCGTCGGCCTCAGCGCCTTTCCGCTGTTCCTGCTGCTGCAGGTCAGCACCGCCCATCGCGAGCCCGGTGCGCTCTGGTCGCCGGGCTTCGAGTGGACCCAGTACGGGCAGGTGTTCGACGCCACCTTCCTGCGCATGCTGGGCTATTCCGCCGTGCTGGCGACGGTGGTCTCGGTCACGGTCGCGGCGATCGGCCTGCCGCTGACCTATCTGATCACACGGATGCGGCGGCGCTCGCAGATGGTGTGGCTGGTCGGGCTGCTGACCACCCTGTCGCTGTCGGAGGTGCTGATCTCCTTCGCCTGGCAGGTCATGCTCGCCCGCCGCATCGGCCTGTCCGACCTGCTGGCGGTCGTCGGCCTGCTGTCCGAGGCGCAGTCGCTCTACCCCAGCGCCGGCGCCATGCTGGCCTGCCTGGTCTATCTGACGCTGCCCTTCTCGGTGCTGCTGCTGTACCCGTCGCTGTCGCGGATCGACCGCGACCTGCTGGAGGCGGCGCGGACCATGGGGGCGTCGCCGCCGCACGGCTTCTTCACCATCATCCTGCCGCTGATGCGCCGGCCGCTGGTGTCCTCGCTGGTCGTGGTCTTCATCTTCACCGTCGGCTCCTATGTGACGCCGCTGGTGCTGGGCAAGCCCGAGCAGTGGACCGTCGGCGTCCTGATCAGCAACACCGTGCTCGGCGCCGGCAATGTGCCGCTCGGCGCGGCCCAGGCGGTGATCTTCCTCGGCCTCACCCTGCTGCTGACCGGTGCGACCGCGCTGCTCGGCCGCCGGAAGGGGGACAAGCCATGATACGAAACCTGTTGCAGTTGCCGCGCCAAGCCTTCCTGGCCGTGATCGCGGTGTTCATGGCGGCGCCGCTGGTGGTGGTCGCCGGCGTGTCGCTGAACGCCACCCGGCGCATGTCCTTCCCGCCCGAACGCTTCGGTTGGAACTGGTACGAGGCCTTCTTCAGCAGCCCGGCCTGGCTGTCGTCGCTGCAATGGTCGCTGCTGATCGCCGCGGCGGCGGCCCTGGTCTCCACCAGCATCGCCGTTCCGGTCGCCTATGGGATCTGGCGCTTCAACTCGCGCTTCTCGAAGCTGCTCTCCGGCATCGGCGCCCTGGCCTTCATGCTGCCGCCGGTGGTGCTCGCTGTGGTGTTCATGATCTTCTGGGGCTTCATCGGCCATGTCGGCCGGGTCGAGAACACGGTGCTGAGCCATGCCGTGGTCCTGCTGGCGCTGCCGCTCGTCACCGTCTCGCTCGGCTTCCAGAGCATCGACCGCAGCCTGATCGAGGTGGCGGCGACGATGGGCGCCACCGACAACCACGTGTTCCGCACCGTGATCGCGCCGATCGTGATGCCCTATGTGCTGTGCGGTGCGCTGTTCGTCTTCGTGCTCAGCATCAACGAGTACATCATCGCCTACATGGTCGCCGGCTTCGCGGTGGAGACGCTGCCGATCAAGGTGTTCAATAGTATGCGGCTCGGCTTCGAGCCGACCATGTGCGTCGGCGCGGTGCTGTTCATGCTGCTCGGCGCCGGCACCTTCTGCCTGATCGCGCGGTTCGGCGACCTGCCGAAGCTGCTCGGCGCGGCCAGCCCGCGGGACTGAGGCGATGGTCCCAGACTGGCTCCTCGGCGTCTGGCGCCGCCGCCTGATCGCCTTCCCCGACGGGTGCGAGGACCGGACCACCACGGTGCTCTGGCTGCAGACGCGCTCCACCTTCGCCGACATCCGGCTGCCGCGGGAGAGCCTGGTGTTGCAGAAGCTGCCGCGGTCGGCGTTGCCGGCGGAGGCGCTGCTGGTCCTGGCGCGGCAGGACGGCTTCGCCGGGCACACCACGCTGGACGGCGATCTCTGCACCTGGCACCGGTGGATCAGCTACCGTCCGCCCGGCCCGACCGCCGATGCCGGCCGGCTGCGCCTGGAGGCCGGGCTGCTGATCGAGGAGGGGGTGCACGCCGTCTATCGCGAGGATTGGGAGCGGCTGGACGACGGCACCGAGGGCGCCATGGCCTTCGCCAGCATCGGCGGCCCGTCGCGGCTGCTGGTGCGCGTCGGCAGCCATTTCATCCGCATCGAAGCGCTGGACTCGGTGTCCTACGAGCCGGGCTGCGCGATCGACTACGGCCGGGTCGCGGCGACGGGAGAGTGGCGGATCGCCCTGTCCACCGAGCCGGATCGCGCGGGTGGCGCCCTCGGGCTGCAGCCGGACGGAGAAGACGTGGTCGAGAGCGGCACCGGCCTGCGCTGGACGCCGCTCTGATCCCACATGGTCAGGCGGCCTGTCGCAGGGCGAGGGCGTCGATGATCTCGGCCGCGGAGCGGCGGGCGCCGGACTGCAGGTACTCCATCGCCCGCAGGGCGGCGTCATGGGCCGCGATGCTGGAGCCGGCGACGCAGTCCTCGACCACGCGGCAGAAATAGTCGCCCTGGTGGCCGTCGACGAAGGTGTAGTGGACGCAGACATCGGTGAAGCCGCCGACCAGGATCAGCGTCTCGGCCTTCAGCGCCTTCAGCAGGATCTCGAGATCGGTGCCGTAGAAGGCCGAATAGCGCCGCTTCGGCACGGTGTAGTCGGTCGGCAGGATGCCCATCTCCTCGACCGCGAGCGGCGTGGACGGGTCGCCGTCCAGGCAGTGGATGCCCTCGCTGCCGTCGAGCTCGCGGCCGTAGTCGATGCGGTCGCTGCGATGGATCTCCTGGATGAAGACGACCGGCACGCCGGCGGCGCGGGCAGCGTCGATGACCGTGCGGGCGCGGCGGCAGCGCAGCTCGGAATCGGGCATGTGCTCGAGCATCGACTCCGGCCGCCTCGGCATGAAGCTGCCCTTCTGGATATCGACGACCAGCAGCACCGGCCTGCCGACGATCATGTCCCTGGGCGTCTTCGCCATCTGTTCCTCCTGTCGATGCCGTGCCAGCATCGCCGGCGCGCGCCGGCGGACAAATGACGTATGCGGCAACATCGCTTTCGGCCGCGCGCAAGTGACGGGGCTACGCGTCCGGGCTCGATGCGCGTGACGTCCAGGCGTCGAGCTGGGCCAGGAAGGCGGCGAGGACCGGCGAGCCGGGGCCGCGGCGGGTGACCAGCTCGACATCCGAATGGAAGGCGAAGTCGTCTTCCAGCAGCCGGATGAAGCGCGCCCGCGGCGCCATCGCCTCGGCGTAATGGTCGGGCAGATAGCCGATGAAGCAGTCGGTGCCGATCAGGATCGCGGCCGCCTCCATGTGATCGACCAGGGCGGTCCGGCGGAAGGCGGGGCCGGTCCGCAGCCGGCCGATCTCGCTGACCGCGGTATAGCCGACGAAGTCGCATTCCGACAGATGCTCGACCCGGATCGCGTCGCCGTGGTGGCGGACCAGCGGATGCCCGGCGCTGCAGTAGAGATGGCTGGTCTCGCGATAGAGAAGACGGTGGACCAGTTGCCGGATGCGGCGCCGGCCGACGATCAGGCCGGCATCGAGGCTGCCGTCGATGACCGCCTGCTCGATCAGGTTCGAGGTCCTGACCGTCAGGTTGATCTGGATTTCGGGATGCCGCGTCTTGAACGTCTTCAGCAGAGTGGGGATCCGAAACGCCTCGTCGGTGATGAGGGTGTCGACGATGCCGATGGCGATCGCCCCGCACAGCTCGGCACGCAGGGAGCGGATGCCGAGCTCGAAGCGCTCCAGATCGGCCAGCAGCTGCAGGCTCGCGGCCTGGACCTGCTGGCCGTCCTTGGTCAGGGCGAAGCCGGACCGGCCGCGACGGCAGAGGCGAAGGCCGAGCCTGACCTCCAGGTCCCTGATCGCCCGGCTGATCGCCGGAAGGCCCATCTGCAGCTCGGATTCAGCGGTCGAGAAGCCGCCGCGCTCGGCGACCGTGCAGAAGATCCTCAGCAGCCGGAGGTCCCCGTCGCCGATCCTGGCCGAAAACCCTCGGTGAGCGTTACCCATGCCCATCGTTCCCAAAACATCCAGATCGAGCAAAGCCCACCGGTCCAACTCAACTCGTGCTGACCGGCTCGACTGCCAACAAGCAAGATTGATGCCGGGAACCCGCGGGGCCGATGACCGAGTATGCGGAGACGTTATGAAGGGCCTCGGCTCAGCTTGCTTGAGCTTCGGAGTACTTGCGATTGATCACGCAACCAATCTGGGAACAGGCCTCTCCATCAGCT
>NZ_VCCH02000077.1 GCF_005938675.2 Mycobacterium sp. KBS0706 | reverse complement strand
CTCGACATTCTCCAGCACCGTCCGGTGCGGCAGCAGGGCGAAATGCTGGAACACCATCGACACCCGGGTGCGTCGCACCTCGCGCAGCCTGCCGTCATCGGCGGCCACGACATCGTCGCCATCCAGCAGGATGCGGCCGGCGGTCGGCTCGATCAGCCGGTTGATGCAGCGCGCCAGGGTGGATTTGCCGGAGCCGGAGAGGCCCATGATCATGTAGATCGCCCCGGCCGGCACCGACAGCGAGACGTCGTTCAGCCCGACCACCAGCCCGGTCTCGGCCAGCACCTGCTCCTTGCTGGCGCCGGCGGCCAGACGCTGCAGCGCCGGCTGGGGCGCGTCGGAAAAGACCTTGTACAGGTGCTCGATCCGGATCCTGTCCGTCACTGCCATCACCCTGTCTGTCTGCGGCCCGCCATTGTCCCGGCGGGCCTTCTGCTCAGGCTCATTGGGGCCGAGATCCCGGTCCCGCGTCTTCCGGCGTTGCGGCGGAACCCGCGGCCGGCCCCTCCTACGAACAGGAGCAACCCTCAGCGCAGCGGCGAGAAATCCGTCGGCACCAGGATGCGGTTCTCGGTGGTGTCGAGGGTCTCGGTCAGCTTCACTAGGAAGGCCTGCCAGGCGGGGTCGGCGGCCAGGCGCCGGCGCCGCTCGGCCCGGTCGTCCAGGTCGGCATAGCCCCACATGTGGACGACATGGTTCAGCGGTCCGATCTCGGTGCGGAAATAGCCGATCAGATGGCCGAGGATCGGCCGCTGGATCGCCAGCCCCTCCTCCCGCACCAGCTGCAGGTAGCGCTGCATCTGCCCCGGCTTGATGCGGTAGATCCGCTCCTCGACGATCATGCCGCCGCTCCCGTCTTCGTGTCGCCGGACAGCAGGAAGCCGCGCATCAGACCGGCCACCAGCTCCGGCGCCTCGACCAGGATCGAGTGCCGGAGGCTGGGCAGGATCTCGAGCCGCGACCCGGCGATGCGCTCGTGCATGAAGCGGGCCATGCGCGGGTTCGAGCCCTGGTCGTCGGCGCCGGTCGCGATCAGCGTCGGGTGCCGGATCAGAGGGAGCTGGTCGCCCAGGTCGGTCTCGGCCAGCACCCGGTAGGCGGCGGCGTAGCAGCCCGGGTCGTTGGCGGCGTTGCGCTCGCGCAGCCGCTGAATCAGCTCGGGGTTGGCCGCCTGGAACGCCTCGGTCAGCCAGCGCCCGACCGAGGCGTCGTAATGCGACCCGGCCTCGCCGCGCTGCAGCGCCGCCAGCCGGTCGCGCACCCGCCGCTGTTCCTCCTCGGTCCGCCCGCCGACCGTGCTGAGCAGCACCAGCCGCCGCACCCGCTCCGGATGGGCCAGGGCCGTGCGCTGGGCGATCAGCCCACCCAGCGAGAAGCCGGCCAGGTCGAAGCGGCCGAAGCCCTCGCGGTCGGCCAGGTGCAGCAGGTCGCCGACGAAATCGTCGATCTCGTAGCGCCCCCTCACCCGCTCCGACCGGCCATGGCCGCGCAGGTCGAAGCGCAGGATGCGGAAGTCGGGCGCCAGCGCGGCGACGACACCGTCCCAGGCCTCGAGATACGAGCCGACGCCATGGACCAGGACCAGCGGGCGCGTGCCGGTGCCGTCGACCCGATGGTTCAGAGCCACCGGCATCGCCTAGACCGCCACCTTGAGCTTGGCGGACCCCGCCGCCCGGGCGCGTCCGGCGAAGACCGGCATGACCTCGCGGATGAACAGCGCCAGGGTCTGCTTCTGCAGCTCGAAGGGCAGGTTGAAGGACAGGCCCAGGCAGTACTGGTCCACCCCCGCCGCCTCATAGACCATCAGCTTCTCGATCACCTCGTCCGGCGTGCCGAACATCAGGTTCTCGCGGATCGACTTCGGGTCGTAGTTGGCGCGGTTGGCCACGGTCTCGTAGGGTACAGCCTCCGGGAAGCCGTTCTTCACCGTGCCGAGATTCTGGAACAGGTTCTCGAAATAGCGGCCGTAATCGGTGCTGTGGTGGACCGGCACCTCCCAATCCTCCGGCTTCGCATAGACACAGGTGCGGCGCTGCATCATCAGCCGCGGCCGCGGCACCTCCGGATGGTCGGCGACCGCCTTGCGGAACTTCTCGCCCAGCACCCCGACCTCGGCCGGCGGGGCCGACAGCGGCGTCGACAGGATGCTGGCGCCGATGCCGACGGCCCAGTCGAAGGTGCCCGGGTCGCGCGCCGCGACCCAGATCGGCGGATGGCCCTGCTGCAGCGGCTTCGGCACCGCGGTCGCCAGCGGGAAGCGCCAGTACTTGCCCTCATGGGCGTAGTCGCCGGCCCACAGCGCCTTCACCGCCGGCACGATCTCCTTCAGATAGGCCACGCCCTCCTGCTGCGGCATGCCGCCGGCCATCCGGTCGAACTCGTACTGGTAGGAGCCGCGGGCGATGCCGAATTCCAGCCGCCCGCCGGTCAGCTGGTCGCACAACGCCGCCTCCCCGGCCAGGCGGATCGGGTCCCAGTACGGGGCGACCAGCGTCGCCGTGCCCAGGCGGATCCGGTCGGTGTGGTGGCCGAACCAGGTCAGGGTGTTGAACGGGTTCGGCGCGATGGTGCATTCGATGGTGTGGTGCTCGGCGGTCCAGACGGTCTCGAAGCCGCCGGCATCGGCCATCTTCACCAGCGCCAGCGCCTCGGCCAGCACCGTCTGCATGTCGCGCGACGGGCTGAAACGCTCCAGGTTGATGGAAACGGCGAACTTCATCGGGTCGCTCTCCCTAAAGTTTGGGCGCCGGTCAGCGCAGGCGGATGACGAAGGGGTCCTGGGTGGCGCCGGAGTGGTCGATGACCACGTTCTTGAGGCGCGAGAACTCCCGCATCACCTCGAAGCCGCCGCGGCGGCCATAGCCGCTCTCCTTGAAGCCGCCGTTGGGCGACATGTACGCGGCGGAGCGGTAGGTGTTGATCCACACCGTGCCGGCATCGACGTTGCGGGCGAAGTGCAGGGCGCGGTCGATGTCCTGGGTCCAGATGCCGGCGGCCAGGCCGTATCGGGTGTCGTTGGCCAGCTCGATCAGCTCATCCTCGTCGCGGAACGGCACGACGCCGACCACCGGGCCGAAGATCTCGTCGCGCATGAAGCGCATGTCGTTGCGGGCCTCGGCCAGCACCGTCGGCTCGTAGTACCAGCCGCGCGCCAGGTCGTCGCGCCGCGGCCGGCGGCCGCCGATCGCCACCCGGGCGCCGTCGGCGACGCCGGTGCCGACATAGGTCTCGACCTTGTCCAGCTGCGCCGCCAGGGCCAGCGGACCGATCTCGGTCTCGTCATCCTCCGGCCGGCCGATGCGGATGCGCCGGGTGCGCTCGACCAGCGCCTCCAGGAAGCGGTCGTGCAGCCCGGCTTCGACGAAGCAGCGGGACCCGGCGATGCAGGTCTGGCCGGCCGCGGCGAAGACCCCGGCGACGACGCCGTTGACCGCGCGGTCCAGGTCGACGTCGCCGAACACGACATGCGGGGATTTGCCGCCCAGCTCCATCTGGCACGGCACCAGCTGGGACGCGGCGTTGGCGGCGATGCGCTTGCCGGTGGCGGTGCTGCCGGTGAACACGATCTTGGCCAAGCCGGGATGGCGGGTCAGCGCCTCCCCCGCCGTGGCGCCGTGGCCGGTGACCACGTTCACCACGCCGGCCGGGAACCCCGCCTCCACCACGATCTCGGCCAGCGCCAGGGTGGAGGCCGAGGTGTGCTCCGACGGCTTGATCACCACGGTGTTGCCGATGGCCAGGCACGGCGCCAGCGTGCCGGTCAGCAGCATCAGCGGCGAGTTCCAGGGCGTGATCATGCCGACCACGCCGATCGGCTCGCGCAGCGTGATGTTCAGCATGTCGAGCTTGTTCACCGGAATGGTGTCGCCCTGCAGCTTGTCGGCCATGCCGGCGAAGTACTGGTAGGCGTCCGGCATGGCGCGCAGCTGGGCCAGCATCTCGCGCAGCAGCTTGCCGTTGTCGCGCATCTCGATCCGCGCCAGGTCGTCGGCATGCTGCAGCAGCAGATCGGCCAGCCGGCGCACCAAGCGGCCGCGGTCGGTCTGGGTCATGCGGCGCCAGGCGGGGTCGACGAAGGCGGCCTGGGCGGCGCGCACGGCGTCGTCGACATCCTCGGCCCCGGCATCGGCGACCTCGTGCCAGGGCTCGGCCGTGGTCGGGTCGAAGCTGGTGAGATAGCGGCCGGATCTCGGGGCGACGCTGCGGCCGCCGATGAACAGGCCCAGCCGCGTTCCCTCGATGCTCTGCACAGTGCGGGTCATGGTTTCATCCGTCGTTCAGGGGGTGCCGGCGTCGGCCGGCTGCCACGGGCGGGTGCCCTCGATCATCGCGACCCGCCCGCCATCGGGAGAGTCGATGTAGATGCCGAAGCGGCTGGCGCTGCGCTCGCGCAGGTAGCGGCGCAGCATCGACCGCACCTCGCGCACCGGGATGGCGTCGAAGGGCAGCTCGTCGGCCGGGAAGAAGCGCAGCTCGGGCGGCAGCGCCGCCACCTCCCCCTCCAGCCGGCCGCGATAGATGATGAAGCCGGGGTCGCTGTCGCCGACGTCGAACACCGAATAGAGGAAGGTGGCGTCGGCGCGCAGGGCCAGGGCGCCCCGGTCGTCCAGGTCGATGGCGGCACCGCCCTGGCGCCGGCGGGCGGTGGGAAGGCCCCAGCCGCCGCGCCCGTCGGCGCGCAGGAGGATGCGGCCGTCATCCTCGATCAGGTAGCCGACCACCATGCGGTGCGACGGCGACCAGCCGGCGGGCACCGGGTCCTTCACCGCGGCGTAGCGCCCCCGGCAGAAGCCGAGCGGGGCCGAGGCGCTGGTGCCGAAGGCCTGGACCCGGCCGATCAGCACCATGTGGTCGCCGGCCTCGACCCGGTCGTGCACGCTGCAGTCGAACCAGGTCATGCAGTCGGTCAGCACCGGCGCGCCGGTGTGCACCGCGTCGTGCGACACCGCCCGGAACTTGTCCGGCGACTTGGAGGCGAACAGCGACGACACCTCGCTCTGCGCCTCGTGCAGCAGGTTGACGGCGAAGGCGGGCGACGCGGCGAAGGCCGGATAGCTGGAGGCGCCCTTGCCGACGCAGACCAGCAGCAGCGGCGGGTCGAGCGACACCGAGGTGAAGGAGTTCGCGGTCATGCCGCGCGGCGCGCCGGCCTCGTCCCAGGTGGTGATCACCGTCACCCCGGTGACGAAGGTGCCGAAGGCGCGGCGCAGCTCGACCGCGTCGATCGGGCTGTGGGTTGGCGGGCTCTGCTCTGGCGGGCTGTGACCTGGTGGTGCGGACATCCGCGAAGCCTCCTCGATTTCGAGGAAGGCTAGGCAGCCCCGCCGGGCCGATCTTCCGCCGATCGGGAGGAGACGGAAGGGAGGGTACTCCTACCCGACGGAGCAACCCGCGACCGGCTCAGTCCCGGGCGGCGCGGTCCCGCACCATGGCGTGCAGGCGGATGGCGAGCTCCAGCGAGAAGCGCCGCTCCGGCGTGTCCAGCTCGATGCCGAACAGCTCCTGGATCCGCGCCAGGCGGTAGCGCAGCGTGGTCACATGCAGCCCCATCGCGTCGGCGCAGGCCTGGGTGCGGCAGCCCTGGTCGAGATAGCGCGACAGCGTCTCGACATAGGCGGTGCCGTGCTTGCGGTCGTGCCGGGCCACGGCGCCGATGGCGCCGTCGACGAAGCCCTGCACCTCCTCCGTGTCGGCGGCCGACAGCAGCACGGGGAACGGCCCGAAATCCTGCGCCGTCAGCACGCCGCGCCGCTTGAAGCGCCGCGCCAGGTCGATCATGCGCCGGCACTGCGCCCAGGCAGCCGGATGATCGGCCAGGCCGGGGCAGAGCTTGCTGGCGACCAGGATCGGCGTGTCGTCCAGCACCAGCTTCGCCTCCTCGAGGATACGGCGCATCAACCGCCGCGCCGGCTCCTCGCCGTCGCCATCGGCCGGCAGGCGGCAGAGGACGAGATCGTCCAGCGCCACGGTCGCAGCGCGGGCGTTCTGCTCCTGCGCGATCCGGGCGACCGACCGCAGCAGCTCGATCCCGGCGGCGACGCCAGGCCGGCGAGGGCCCGGCAACCCGATCGCGACCAGCCGTGCCGGCATCGCCAGATCGAAGCCCAGGCGCAGCGCCCGCGCCGCGACATCGGCCGGGTCGCGCCAGCGCTGCTCGACGATCTCCGAGACCAGGTCGGTCAGGGTCTGCGCCTCGGTCCGGAAGCGGATGAAGCCGCGCATCAGCTGGACGCTGAGGGCGAATTTGGCGCTGTCGAGCAGGAGGTGGTCGAGGTCGCCGACATCGGACGACTGTGGGAACACCATCAGGGCGCCGACTGCCTCGCGGTCGATCACCAGCGGCTCGATCCGCGCGGCGACCTTGAACCGCCCGGCGCCATGCTCCAGCAGCAAATCCCAGGGCTCATCACGCGGCAGGTCGACCGCCGTCCGCGCCGCCTTCACCAACGCCCGGCTGAGCGTGGTCCGGGCGGCGGCCTGCCAGGCCGCATCGTCCAGCACCTCGGGCCGCGGCGACCGGCCGGCGACGACCAGGTTGGCGGTCAGGTCGACCACCGCGATCGGGTCGGGGAAGACCTCGCCGATCATCGCCGCGGCGGAGGCGACGTCGCCATCGGCCAGCACCTGCTCCATCAGCGAGGCGTTGACCGCCAGCACGCTCTGCAGCCGCTCGGCGGCCTGGCGCTCCGCCCGCAGCCGGTGCGCCTTGTCGACGGCGATGGCGCCGAGATGCACGATGGTGCCGAGGAAGGCGAGGTCCTCCTCGGTCACCGCGACCACGCTGCGCGACTGCGCGGTCAGCACCATCGGCCGGCCGGCATCGTCGCGGCAGCCCATCGGCAGCACCACCACGGTGCGGTAGCCGCGCTGATGCGCCTCTTGCCGGTAGCCGGGGAACTCCTCGGAGGCGAAGGCGTCGGCGATCACCACCGGCTCGTTGCGGGTCAGCGCCACCAGGGCCGGGCTGGTGGCGAGGGCCCAGCGGTTCTCCAGCCGGTTCGGGATCAGGTTCGGGTCGTGCCGCGCCAGCACATGGGCGTAGCCGTTGTCCCGGTCGATGGCCATCACCGCGCCCATCGCCCAGGTGCCGTGGTGGCAGGCGGCATAGACCAGGTGATGCAGCATCGTGTCCAGGTCGCCGCTCGAATTGATCAGGCTGGCGGCGTCCCGCAGCGCGCGCAGCAGCGAACGATGGTCCAAGGGCAAATGGCTCATATCCGGGGTCGATATCGGATTTACGCGCGGGATCGCCCTTCACTCTACCTCCGGTCCAAGGGGAATTCAGTGCCGTCTTCCTCCGAACCGGAGGAAGACGCGAGGCCCCGCCCCTTCCTACCGTCGCCCCGCCATCTGGCCCAACCGACCGCAGGGACCCGCCATGACGCCCGAGATCCGCAAGATCGCCGCCCACACCGAGCAGACCTTCATCGAGGGCGGCAAGGCCGGGGACAAGCCCGTGACCATGGCCGTGGTCGCGGCGGTGCTGCGCAACCCCTGGGCCGGGCGCGGCTTCGTCGAGGACCTGCGGCCCGAGGTGCTGGCCCTGGCCCCGCCCCTGGCCGAGATCCTGGTGGCCCGGCTGCTGGCGCTGATCCCGGCCGACCGGATCGAGGCCTATGGCAAGGCCGCGGTGGTGGGCCTGAACGGCGAGGTCGAGCACGCCTCGGCCCTGATCCACACGCTGCGCTTCGGCAACGTCTTCCGCGATGCCGTGGGCGGCACCACCTATCTGAACTTCAGCAACATCCGCGGCCCGGCCGGCGTCACCGTGACCCTGCCGATGACGCACAAGAGCGTGACCGGAGCGCGGTCGCATTTCCTCACCGCCGACCTGACGGTCACCGACGCGCCCGGCGCCGACGAGGTGCTGGTCGCCATCGGCGCCGCCGATGGCGGGCGACTGCACCCGCGCATCGCCGACCGGTTCCAGGACATGAAGGAGATGGGGCTGGCCGGAGAAGCCGGTCTATGATCCCCCCACGGATTTCAACGGGTCCATGTCCGGTGCAGGACCAATTGGTTGGCGCGAACTGCATCAGGCCGGCAAGCCAAACCGGCCTGCTCACATGTCCTGCACGAAGTGCCCGGGCGAGACCTCGCGGTACTCCCGCCGGGGCGGGACGAAGTCGCGTGCCCGCACCGGGCTCCGGATCTCCTCGTCGGATACCCTCCGGATCTTCCGCCGCGATGGCACAGGAACCGGGACCGCGGCCATCAGCCGCTTCGTGTACGGGTGCTGCGGGTTCTCGAACACCGCGGCGCGCGGCCCGATCTCGACGATCTCGCCCAGATACATCACCGCGACGCGATGGCTGATGCGCTCGACCACGGCCATGTCGTGCGAGATGAAGAGATAGGCCAGCCCGAACCGTTCCTGCAGGTCCAGCATCAGGTTGATGACCTGCGCCTTGACCGACACGTCGAGCGCCGAGACGGATTCGTCGGCGACGATGATCCGAGGCTCCAGCGCCAGCGCCCGGGCGATGCAGACGCGCTGGCGCTGGCCGCCTGAGAATTCATGCGGGAAGCGGTCGGCCATCGCCGGCGACAGCCCGACGCGGTCGAGCAGGTCCGCCACACGCCGTCCGGCCTCCTGCGGCGACGCAAGCCCGTGCGTCACGATCGGCTCCGCGATCGCCGCGCCGATGCGCATGCGGGGGTTCAGGCTCTCGAACGGATCCTGGAAGATCATCTGCATCTGCTTGCGCAGGCCGGTCAGCGCCGCCTTACCGGCCAGCCGCACATCCTGGCCGCCGACCGTGACGGAGCCGCTCCTGGCCTCGGTCAGCCGCAGGATCGAGCGGCCGGTGGTCGACTTGCCGCAGCCGGACTCCCCCACCAGCGACAGCGTCTCGCCTTCGCGCAGGTCGAAGGAGATGTCCTCGACCGCATGCACCCGGCCCGAGACACGGCCGAACAGGCCCGACTTCAGGTCGAAGCGGGTGACGAGGTTCTTCACCTCCAGGATCGGCGGCTTGCCGCGTTCGACCGTGTCGGCGGATTCCCCGGCCGGCGCGGCCTCCCCCGTCGCCATGTCCACGATCGGGAAGCGCCTGGGCAGATCGGTCCCGGCCATGGCGCCCAGCATCGGCACGGCCGACAGCAGGGCGCGGGTGTAGGGATGCTTGGCCTGGTGGAACAGGTCAGCGGTCGACCCGGCCTCGACCGCCTCGCCGCGATACATGACGACGGTGCGGTCGGAGACCTCGGCCACCACGCCCATGTCACGGGTGATGAACAGGACGGACATGCCCTCCTCGTCCTGCAGCGTCTTGATCAGCTCCAGGATCTGCGCCTGGATGGTGACGTCGAGCGCGGTCGTCGGCTCATCGGCGATCAGCAACTGGGGGCTGCAGGCGAGCGCGATGGCGATGACCACGCGCTGGCGCATGCCCCCCGAGAAGCTCTGGGGATACTCCCGCAGGCGGGACCTGGCCGCCGGGATGCGGACCTTCTCCAGCAGCCGCACCGCTTCGGCCTCCGCCGCCGCACGGGTCATGCCGCGATGGCGCTCCAGCACCTCGGTGAGCTGCCGGCCGATTCTGAGGACCGGGTTCAGGCTGGTCATCGGCTCCTGGAAGATCATGCCGATGCAGTTGCCGCGGATCCGCTGCATCTCCTGCGGCGCGAGACCGAGCAGGTTCCGGCCGTCGAAGCCGATGCTGCCGGTGACGCGCGCATTCCGTTCCGACAGCAGCCGCATGATCGACAGGGCGGTGACGCTCTTGCCCGAGCCGGATTCCCCCACCACGGCCACGGTTTCCCTGGATCCGATGTCGAAGGAGACGTCGCGCACGACGTCCAGCCACCGGCCGCCGACCCGGAAGGAGGTGCTGAGATTCGAGAGGGAGAGCACCGGGGTGGTCACGGCTCAGCTCTCCCGCCTGGGGTTGAGGATGTCGCGCAGCGCGTCGCCGATCAGGTTGATGCCGATGATCAGCAGCAGTAGCGCCAGGCCAGGGAAGAAGCTGATCCAGGTATCGCCCGACAGCAGGTATTCGAAGCCGTTGGCGATCAGCAGGCCCAGCGAAGGCTCGGTGACCGGCAGCCCGATGCCCAGGAAGGACAGCGTCGCCTCCAGCATGATCGCATAGGCCACGCGCATGGTGGCCACCACGATCAGCGGCGGCAGGCAGTTCGGCAGGATGTGCCGGAAGACGATGCTGCGGTCCGGCAGCGCCATGCTGCGCGCCGCATCGACATAGCTTCGCCGCCGCTCGACCAGCGCCGAGCCGCGGATGGTGCGGGCGTAATAGGCCCATTGGGTGACGACCAGCGCCAGGACGATCTTGTCGACCCCCTGGCCCAGGATCGCGAGGAAGATCAGCGCGATCAGGATCGCCGGGAAGCTCAGCTGGATGTCGACGACCCGCATCAGGAAGGCGTCCGTCCGGCCGCCGACATAGCCGCTGAGCAGGCCGAGCGAGGCGCCGATCGCCAGGGCGATCGCGGCGCTGGAGACGCCGACGATGATGCTGGTGCGCAGGCCGTACAGGATGGCGCTGAACAGGTCGCGGCCCTGGTCGTCCGTCCCGATCAGATAGGTGAAGCCCGCGGCGCTCTCGGAGCCCGGCGGCAGCCGGTTGTCCATGATGTCGAGCTGGGTCAGGTCATACGGGTCCTGCGGCGCGATCAGCGGCGCGAACGCCGCCGCCAGCACCAGCAGGGCAACGATGACGATGCCCGCCAGCGCCAGCCGGTCGCGCAGCAGCGCCCGCAGCGTCGCCCGGAACGGCGAGCGGCCGGCCGCGGCATCGCGCGTGTGCACCGAGGCGCCGCTCATCGCTCGCCCCCGTCCAGGCGGACCCGCGGATCGACGATCGAATAGAGGATGTCGACCGCGAGGTTGATCAGGCTGAACATGACGACGGTGATCATCAGATAGGCCAGGATGACGGGGCGGTCGAGGACGCCGATCGCGTCGATGATCAGCTTGCCCATGCCCGGCCAGGCGAAGATGGTCTCGGTGACGACGGCGAAGGCGATCAGCGAGCCGAGCTCGAGCCCGATGACGGTGATCAGCGGGATCAGCGTGTTCTTCAGCGCGTGCACCAGCACGATCCGGCTTTCCGACAGCCCCTTGGCCCTGGCGAAGCGGATGAAGTCCAGCTGCAGGCACTCCATGACGCCGGCGCGCGTCAGCCGGATGATCAGCGAGATCTTGAACAAGGCGAGGTTGAAGGCGGGCAGGACCAGATGCGACAGCCCGTCGAGGGTGAGAAAGCTGACCGGGACGCCGAGAAGGTTAACCGTCTCGCCCCGGCCAGACGCCGGCAGCCAGCCCAGCTTGACGCTGAACAGCATGATCATCACCAGCCCGATCCAGAAGGTCGGCAGGCTGAAGCCGAGGATCGAGAAACTCATGATCGACTTCGAGGCGACGCCGGCGGGCCGCAGCCCGGCATAGACCCCGAGCGGGATGCCGATGATGAGGGCGATGACCAGGGCGACGAAGGCCAGCTCCAGCGTCGCCGGCATCCGCTGCAGGATCAGCGTCAGCGCCGGCTGGTTGAACACGAAAGAGTTGCCGAGATCGCCGGACAGAGCATGGGTGAGGAAGGTCCAGTACTGCTCCAACACCGGCCGGTCGAGGCCGAAGGACCGGATCACCTCCAGCCGCTCCGCCGGGGTCGCGCTGGTGCCGAGCAGCAGATCGACCGGGTTGCCAATCCGGTAGACGCCGACGAAGACCAGGACCGACATGACGAACAGTGTCAGGATCGTCTGCAGCGTGCGGTTGAGAAGATAGGCGGTCATCGGACCTCCTTGTTCCGCCCGGCCCTGCCGTAGACGCCGAGCCGGTTCACGAGCAGCTCGAGGAAGCGGGCCTCGTCGACGCCGCCCATCACCAGGGCATTGGCGGTGGCGCCGCTCCGCCCGTGGAAGTCGCCCCAGGTGTGGCCGGCGGTCTTGCCGGACACCGCCACGCCGATCGCCGCCGGCCGGCCCGTGAAGATCTCGGGCTGCAGCAACCAGGCGACAGTCATGGCGTCGTGCACGGGCCCGCCCGGCCGGCCGAACCGGCCGACGTCGCTGCGATCGAAGGTGCGCAGCAGGCCGGCGATCGCCTGCCCCACCGCGCCCGCGGTGTCTCGGATGGCGGCGATATGCGCCTCCGTGATCAGGGCCTGAAAGGTCACATCGAGCGGCATCGCGATGATCGGCACGCCGGAGGAATAGACGATCTCGGCGGCATGGGGATCGGCATAGATGTTGTACTCGGCCCAGGGCGTCCGGTGGCCGAGCGCGGTGAAGGCGCCGCCCATCGACACGATCCGGCGGATGCCGCGGGCGACGTCGGGATGCTGGACCAGCGCCAAGGCGAGGTTCGTCAGCGGGCCGACGGCGCAGATGGTGACCGGATCGCCGTCGGCCGCCGCCCGGCGTGCGACGCGCACCAGGAAATCGACGGCATGCTCCGGCTGCGGCCGGATCGTGGCCGCCGGCACCAGCGCGTCGCTGAAGGCGCCGATATGCGCGTATTTGCCGTAGACCTGCTCGCGCACCAGCGGCCCCGGCGCGCCGGCATGGATCGGCACATCGGTCCGGCCGGACAGGGAGACGATCTTGCAGGCATTGGCCAGCGTCGCCTCCAGCGGCACGTTGCCGGCGACGACCGAGAGGCCGAGCAGCTCGATCTCGGGCGAGGCCAGGGCCAGCAGGATGGCGAGGGCGTCGTCGACGCCCGGATCGGTGTCGATGATAATGCGATGGCGGCTCACGTCAGGGCCTCCGGCACATAGCGCGACAGCCGCTCATGGAACAGGTCGAACACCCCCTGCGCGTCGACGCGGGTGACGATCTCGGCATTGGGATGCTGGCCCGACTTGCCGTACCAGTCGGCAATGGTCTGGCCCAGGCAGAGCTCGCTGTCGTGCTCGACGAAGACGCGCGCGGTCTCGGTGCCGAACAGATCCGGCGCCAGCAGATAGGCGATCACCAACGGGTCGTGCAGCGGGCCGCCGCGCGCGCCGTAGCGGCGGACGTCGTTGCGGTCCCAGAATGCCATCATCTCGCCGAGCGGCCCAGAGATCCGGCCGGCCGCGCCGCTGAGCTGCGCAGCGTGCCCGGGCGTGAGGATGACCTGATGCGTCGCGTCCAGCGGCAGGGCGACGATCGGGAGGCCGGACGAGAGCATGATATGGGCGGCATGCGGATCGGCCAGGATGTTGAACTCCGCCGCCATCGTGCGGTTGCCGGCCTCACGATAGGCGCCGCCCATCATCACGATGCGCTCGATCCCCGCGGCGATGGCGGGGTCCATGCGCAGCGCCACCGCGACATTCGTCAGCGGGCCGAGGGTGCAGAGCGTGAGCTTCCGGCCGCTCGCCGCGGCCGCCCGGCAGCTCTCGATCAGGAAATCGACGGCGTGTCGCCCCTCCGCCGCCTTCACCGGGTCGGGCAGCACCGTGTTGCCGAGCCCGCTGCCGCCGTGGAACTGGCCGTGGATCGGCTCTCGCAGCAAGGGCCGGAAGCAGCCGGCGAAGACCGGGACGTCGGTCCGCCCGCCCAGCTCGCACAGCTGCAGCGTGTTGCGGACTGTCCGCTCCAGGGGCTGGTTGCCGCAGACGGCCGTGATGCCGAGAAGCTCGAGCTCCGGCGAGACGAAGGCCGTCAGGATCGCGATGGCATCGTCGATCCCCGGGTCGCAGTCGATGATGATCGGCAGCGCCGTCATGGTGGTCCGTGACAGTTTCGGAAGGGATTTGCGCGGCGTCAGAGCGCGCCGAGGCTGCGCAGCACGTCCGCGACCTCGGCCCGCGCGGCGTCGCCCAGGGGGGTCTGCGGCGGCAGCGGATCGCCGACCGGGAAGCCCTGCAGGTCGAGCGCCGCCTTGATGCAGGCAGCGAGCGAGTGCCTGGCGAAGATCTCGTTCACCCGCCACAGCGGGCGCTGCAGCTGCATCGCGAGTCCCCAGTCGCCGGCGCGGGCGGCCTCGTAGAGCGCGAGGCTCTGCTTCGGCACGATGCAGGCGGGGCCCGCCATCCAGCCGACGCCGCCGATCAGCATGACGCAGGCCGGGATATGGGCGGAGGCGGCGAACACCTCCATCCGGCCGCGCGTGCGCTCGAGGATCGACAGCAGCCGCCCCGTATTCGTCGAGGCGTCCTTGATGTAGCGGATGTTGTCCACCGCGCTCAGCCGTTCGATCACCGGCAAGCTGAGGTCGGAGCGCTGGAACTGCGGGTTGGTGTAGAGCACCACCGGCCGGCCCTTCGCCGCGGCCGCGATGGAGCGGAAATAGAGCTCGACGCCCTCGTCGGAGATCGGGAAATAGGCTTCGAGGACGGCCAGGATGCCGTCGACGCCGAGATCGACCAGCGCCTCCGTCTGGGCCACCGCGTCGCGAACGGTGGTCGCGGCGACGCCGGCCACCACCGGGACCCGGCCGCCGGAAGCGGCCAGCACGGTCTCCACCACCTCGAACCGCTGCCGGTGCGACAGATAGGCGAACTCGCCCGTGCTGCCGAGCGGCGTCAGCCCGTGGACGCCGCTGGCGACGAGGTGCTCGACCAGGTCGGCCAGCACCGCCTGCTTGATCTCGCCGGCCTCGTCCACCGGCGAGACGAGATAGGGAAACACGCCATACAGAGACATCCTGGGGCCCTCGCGTCCTGATCAGTTTCCCTGGCGGACATAATTGGGCAGCGTGTAGCCGTCGGACCGGCCCTGGTAGGTCAGCCCTTTCTTCAGCGCCCAGCTGTTGGCCAGGAAGAAGATCGGAATGACGCCCTCATCCTTCATCGCGATATCCATCGCCGTCTGCAGCAGCGTCTGGCGCTTGCCGTCATCCAGCGTCGCCCGGGCCTCGATCAGCGCCTTGTCGAATTCGGGGTTGGAGTAGCGCCCGCGGTTGCCCTGCCCGGCCTTGGGGCCGAAAGTCTCCAGCAGCGGACCGAGCACGCCGGACGCTTCGCCGGTCTCGATCGCCGCCCCACCCATGATCAGGCTGAACTCCTGGGCCGAGGCGCGGGTGAAGTAGACGCTGCCGGGCATGGTGACGACCTCGGTCTTGATGCCGACCCGGCTCAGCATCTGCCCGATCGCCTGGGCCAGCTTGGAGTCGTTCGGGTAGCGGTCGTTGCTGGCGTGGAAGGTCAGGGCGAAGCCGTCGGGATAGCCGGCCTCGGCCAGCAGTTTCTTCGCCTGCGCCGGATCATAGGCCGGGGCCGGCAGGTCGGGGGCGTGACCGAAATAGCCTTCTGGCACCAATTGCCCTGCTGGCAGTCCCTGCCCGTCCATCAGGCGGTCGACCAGCGCCTGGCGGTTGATCGCCAGCGACATGGCCTGGCGCACCGCCACCTTCCGCAGCGGGTTCTTGCCGTCCGGGCCGGCGGCGAAGGGCGAGACGTCGCGCCCCTGGTCCATATGCAGATACATGATGCGGTTGCCGGGCACCGAGACCACGGTCAGCTTGTCCGAGGCCGCGAGGTTGCGGGCATCGGCCGTCGGGATGCTCTCGATCAGGTCGACATCGCCCGAGAGGATCGCCGCCACCCGGGCGCTGCTGTTCTTGAAGACGCGGAACGTGACCTTGTCCCATGCAGCCTTGTCGCCCCAGTAGCCGTCGAACCGCTCCAGCACGACGTTGTCGTCGGGCGCCCAGGACGCGAATTTGAACGGGCCGGTACCGATGACGCCGCGGCCGGCGTTCAGCTCCGGCGTCGGCGTGTCGGCCAGCTCGGCCGGCATCATGGCGATGCGGCTGAGATTGTTGGGCAGCAGCGGCGTCGGCACCTTGGTCGTGATCCGGACCGTCAGCGGATCGACCGCCGTGACCTCGGCGATGTCGCTGACATAGGCGGCGAATGAGCTCGGGCTGTTCTGCGAGGCCAGCGCGACGCGCCTGATGCTGGCGATCACATCATCCGCGGTGAAGTCGCTGCCGTCGTGGAACTTGACGCCGGGCCGCAGCTTGAACTCCCAGCTCCGGTCGTCGATCACCGTCCAGGACAGGGCCAAGGCGGGCTGGACCTGCTGCTTGTCGTCCTGGTTGACCAGGCCGTCGAAGATGTTGCGCGCCATGGCGCTGTTCGGACCGCCGACATAGAACTGCGGGTCCATCGAGGTGGTGGACGCGGCCAGCCCGACCTTGAGCTCGGCGGCGCCGGCGGCCGGCGTCATCGCCAGCATCGCCGCGGCGACCATCGCCAGTGCGGACATCTTCATCCCGAGCGGCTCCCCTTCCTGCTTGTCTTTCCACAAGGCTAGCGACCCGGGTGATTGAAGAAAAATCGCATCTGGTGTTTCTTTCATAAGAGAATGTTATGCTCGGAGATGGCCGCCCATGCGCATCAATCCCCGGCAGGTGGAGGCTTTCCGCAACGTGATGCTGGCCGGCGGGATCACCGCCGCCGCCGAGCTGATGAACGTCACCCAGCCGGCCGTCAGCCGCCTGATCCGCGACTTCGAATTCGCGGTGAAGCTGAAGCTGTTCGAACGGGAAGGCAGCCGCCTGTCGCCACGCGACGAGGCGGTCAAGCTCTATCGCGAGGTCGAGCGCCTGTATCTCGGGCTCGACCAAATCGGCCGCATCGCGGGCGACATCAGGACCGCCAAGGGCGGCGTCGTGCGGATCGGCTCGATCCCCACCCTGTCGCCGCTCTGCGCAAATGAGATCATCCCGGCGCTGGTCGCCGACCTGCCCGACGTCTCGCTGGTGTTCGACACGGAGAGCACCAACCACATCACCGACATGATCGCCAGCCACCAGTATGATGTCGGATTCGTGTTCGGCCGGGCCGACCACAAGGGACCTTCATTCGACCTGCTGGCCACGGCAAGGGTCGTGGCCGCCCTGCCGCCCGGCCATCGCCTGGCTCAGGCGGAGGCCGTGACGGTGAAGGACCTGGTCGGGTGCCGCACGATTCTTCCGGGCCGCAAGACGCCGCTGCGCGCGAGCGTCGAGCAGATCGCCCGCCGCGACGGGACGAGCCTGAGCTCCCCGATCGAGACCTCGCTGTGGAACTGCTGCGTTCTGGCGTCGAAGCGGGTCGGGATCGGTATCGTCGATCAGATCACCGCCCTCAATTTCGGCGACGGCATCGCCGTCCGCCCATTCGAGCCGGAGATCGCCGTAGACTATCTGGCGATCACGCCGCCGCGGGCCCCACGAGGCCATATCGTGGAGAGCGTCGTCGAGCGCCTGAAGACAGCCGTCGCCGCCCGGCTCGCCGGGATTGGGCCCAATGCCCTTGATGTAGTTCCCGGGGTGCCCAGCGGAGATATTTGCCGTCACTGCGGCAGATGACCAGGCGATCTTTCACCCCAGGACGCCTCTGACCGGAGTGGACGGTGCCGTTGTGAAGCCCCGTTCAGCCAGTCATTGCGCTTTCGCGCAACGCTTTGACGACGGACTGCACGGTGGCGCTCGTCCTGCGCCGGGTCAGGATGTGGAACGCGCCCCCGTGCCGGCGTGAAGCGCCAGGCAGCCGCACGAGCTGACCAAGCCGCAACTGTTCCTCCACGAAGCCCATCCAGGCGAGCGCGGCCCCCCGGCCGGCGATGGCCTCGTGCAGCATCGGCAGGTAGCTTGTGAAGGTCGGACCGGCCAGCTCGCGATCGGTGCCGATCCAGGCATTCCAGGTGTCGACGGCGCCCGGCGGGGCCGCGAGATGCAGGAGCGGCACGTCGAGAAAAGCCGAAGGGTCTTCGCGACCAAGTGCCGGGTACCGTTTCAGCAACGCCGGCGAGCAGACCGGAAACCATTCGCCGTCAAACAGCTTCTCGGCGATGAAGCCGGGCCAGTCCTCCGGCTTGCCGAAGCGGATGGAGATTGCCACCTCCGGCTCGCTCAGCGCCTTCGGATCGGAGGTGGTGAGCAGCATCACGCGACCGTCCTTGACCTGCGACGTCACCAGCTCGAAGCGTGGCATGAGCCAAGCCTGGACAAGGTCGTAGCCGCTGCCGATGATCAGCGTCTCGCGCTCCGGGGCTTGCAGCAGGTTTACCGCATCGCGGATTGTGCCGAGACCCTCGCGGATCGCGTCAGCCAGGATGCCTCCGGCCTCGGTGAGAAGGACCCGGTTGCCCTTGCGCTCGAACAGGCTGATCGAGAGATGGGTTTCGAGATTGGCGATGTGCCGGCTGACGGCCGACTGCGCGACAGCGAGTTCATCGGCGGCAAGCGTCAGGCTGGCGCAGCGCGCAGCCGCTTCGAAGGCCACCATGGCATTCAGCAGAGGAAGGGAGGCCTTGAGTGTCCTCACAACCCCTCCACCCAACTCCGCGAGCATGCCTTTTCGATATGTATCGCTGCCATAACCATAGTTGCGATGGGCCTCAACTCGTTGGACGCTGGCAACCAAGGGTCATCCCGCCAACGCTAGAGTAGCGGTGAACGCCGTGGGACAGAATGGGTTCGCAGCCATCCGCAACGATGTCGTCGCATTGATCGACCGGCAACGGGCCGACTGGTCTCTCGAACAGGCCTTCTATCGCAACCCGGATATCTTCGCGCTCGAGCGCGAGCTGTGGTTTCCGCGCCAATGGGTGATCGTCGCCCACCTCAGCGAGGTGCCGGAAAAGGGTCGCTACATCGTGCGGCAGCTGTTCGACGAGGAGATCATCGTCGTCCGCCACGGTGACGGCGAGGCCGATATCTCGGCGTATTACAACGTCTGCACCCACCGCGGGTCGCGGCTGTGCACGAAAGATGGCCGCGGCCGTCTGCTCGTGTGCCCCTATCATGCCTGGTCGTTCGGCCTGACCGGAGAACTCCAGACGCAACGGGATCTGCCCGAGGACGCCGACCCCGAGGCGCTCGGCCTGCACAAGGTACCGACCCGCTCCGTTGGCGGCCTTGTGATGTGCGGGCTCGATGCTTTGGCCCTGCCGGACATGGACCCGCTCGCCAGAGGTCTTTCGCAGGGGCTGCGCGAGCACGGGGTCGACCAGGCCCGCATCGTCTTGCGCAAGAGCTATCCGACCAAAGCCAACTGGAAGCTGGTGCTTGAGAATTTCTTCGAATGCTACCACTGCCGGCCGGCACATCCTGAATACTTCCGCGTCAACGGCCACGTGAAAGTCACCGCCATGCGCGACGCCAACAAGGCGACCGAATGGCAGAAGGAGATCGAGGCTTGGCATAGCATCATCGGCGATGCCGAGTTCCACAAAGGGGCCTGGGAAGCGGGCGGCCTCGACCGGGTGCCCTACGCCATGCACCGCAAGCCGATCGGCTCGGGGCGCAAGACGCTCTCGGACGACGGACAGCCGGTCTCGCGGCTGATGGGCGGACGAACCGCGTATGACGGGGGCGAGACCGGGTTCCGCATCGGCCGGCTCTGCTTCCTCAGCGCTCCCAACGACTATCTGTGCATGGTCCAGATGATCCCGCGCGATGTGAACGCGACCGACGTCATCCTGACCTGGCTGGTCGACAAGGACGCCGATAGCGAGATCGACGCCGAAAAAATCGCCTGGATGTGGGACGTCACGACCGTGCAGGACAAGAAGATCGTCGAGGATAATGCCGACGGCATCGCCTCGCGCGCCTACCGCCCCGGCCCGTATACGCCGCTGGAATCGCAGACCGCTTTCTTCGTCGCGACTTATCTCTCGGAGATGCGTACGCTGTTGACCGGCGAAAGCTCCGGCACGAAGCGGCAATGGAGCGCGCCGGCACAGCTTTTCGCCTCACCCAAGGCGGCCTGCACCACCGCGCCTGTATCCTCGGCGGGCGCCTGAGTTCAGGATGTGCGCCGAATGGCCGATCAGGGCGGAGCATGATCCCGCCCGGGACAACGAATGGCGCAGTGGAGGCCCTGATCTTGGATATCGTGGCTCACTTTCCTCGCTCGGTCCGTGAGATCGAGAATGTTTTCATCACCTTGTCCGACCGCTGCCGGCTTGCGGCACGAATCTGGCTGCCGGAGGATGCCGAGGCCGATCCGGTGCCGGCGATCCTGGAGTACCTGCCCTATCGCAAGCGCGAAGGCACGTCGGAGCGGGACACCCTGACCCATCCCTATGTCGCCGGCCACGGCTATGCCTGTGTCCGGGTCGATATGCGCGGCAGCGGCGAGTCCGACGGCGTGCTGGAGGACGAGTATCTCAAGCAAGAGCAGGACGACGCGCTGGAAGTGCTGGCCTGGATTGCGGCGCAGCCCTGGTGCACCGGGGCTGTCGGGATGATCGGCATTTCCTGGGGCGGCTTCAACGGGCTGCAGGTCGCGGCCCGCCGGCCGCCGCAGTTGAAGGCCGTCATCACCCTGTGCTCGACCGACGATCGCTATGCCGACGACGTCCATTACATGGGCGGATGCCTGCTGAACGACAACATCGGCTGGGCCTCGACCATGTTCGGGATCATGACCAATCCGCCCGACCCGGCGCTGGTCGGCGACGCCTGGCGGGCCATGTGGCTGGAACGGTTGGAGCAGGAGCCGCTCCTGGTCGACATCTGGACCCGGCACCAGCGCCGTGACGCCTATTGGAAGCACGGTTCGGTGTGCGAGGATTTCGGCGCCATCACCTGCCCGGTCTATGCCGTCGGCGGCTGGGGCGACGGCTATTCCAACGCCATCCCGCGCCTGCTCGCCGGACTGTCGGTGCCGCGCAAGGGGCTGATCGGGCCCTGGGCGCACAAATACCCGCATTTCGCCAAGCCCGGGCCGCGGATCGGCTTCCTGCAGGAATGCCTTCGCTGGTGGGATCAATGGCTCAAGCGCCGGGAAACCGGCATCATGGACGAGCCGATGCTCAGGGCCTGGATGGAGGATTGGGTCGACCCCCAGCCGCATTACGAGGATCGGCCCGGCCGCTGGGTGGCCGAAGCCTCCTGGCCCAGTCCACGGATCGAAGCCGAACGCTGGGCGCTGAATGCCGGCGGTCTCGACCGCGAACCGGGCCTCCCAACCACCCTGACCATCCGGTCGCCGCAGCACGCCGGTCTCGGCTCCGGCCGCTGGTGCCCCTACGGTGTCGGCGCCGATTTCCCCAGCGATCAGCGCGAGGACGACGGCAAATCCCTGGTCTTCGACACCGCCCCTCTGGCCGCCCCGGTCGAGATCCTCGGCGCGCCGGTGGTCGAGCTGGAGGTCGCGGCGGACAAGCCGGTCGCTCTGGTGGCGGTACGCCTGAACGACGTCGCGCCCGACGGCCGGTCGCTGCGCGTCACCTACGGCCTCCTGAACCTCACCCATCGCGACAGCGACGAGGCGCCGGCACCGCTCGAGCCCGGCCGCTGCTATCGTGTCGCCGTCAAGCTCAACGACATCGCCCACCGTTTCCCGGCCGGCCACCGCATCCGGGTCGCGATCTCGACCAGCTACTGGCCGATAGCCTGGCCGTCGCCCGAAGCGTTCACCCTGACCCTGCAGTCCGGCACGAGCAGCCTGTTGCTGCCGGTTCGCCCGCCGCGGGCCGAAGACGCGGCGCTGCCCGACTTCCCGCCGGCTCAGATCGCCCCGCCGCAGCGGAAGACCGTGCTGCGCGAAGGCACGACCACCGTGCACTGGACCCGCGACCACGCGACCGGAGAGACGGTGATGACCACGGTCGAGGATGCCGGCGTCGAACGGCTCGACGCGCATGGGCTGGAGCATGAGGCAATCAAGCGATCAGAGCATCGGATCGGCGAGACCGACCCCAACTCCGCCGTGATCACCAAATCCTATACCCTGCGCATGGGACGTGGCGCCTGGCGGATCCGGACCGAGACGCGGACGGTTCTGCGCTCGACTCCGACCGAGTTCCTGCTGGATGCCGCGCTCGAAGCCTATGAGGACGACAATCTGGTGTGCAGCCGGGCGTGGACGACCACCATTCCCCGCGACCTGGTGTAAAGCCGCCGAAGATCGAGCGGTCGATAGGGTTGTCTGCACCTCAACATACCGTACAGTCGTGTTTGTGCCTGACGGGGCATGACGAAGGAGAGTCGTGATGGCGGACCGCGGCGAAAGGGTGGGGACGGCAGCGTCGACCGTTGGCGCGCGGGCCCGCGCGCTCTACGACGACGCCCTGGTCTGGGACACCCACTCCGGCTTCATGCCCGACCCGGCCGCCGATCTGGAGAACCTCAGGCTGTGGCGCGACGCGGGCGTCGACTATCTGTCGATCGATGTCGGCTTCGATCTTCTGCCATGGGAACGCACGGTCAAGACCCTCGCCGCCTTCCGGCATTGGATCCTGGCGCACCCGGACGATTTCGCCCTGGTCGGGACGGCCGCCGAGGTCCAACGGGCCAGGGCGGACCACAAGATGGCCGTGACCTTCGACATCGAGGGCATGAATGCCCTCGACGGCCGGATCGAGATGGTCGAGTTCTATCACCGGCTCGGCGTCCGGCAGATGCTGTTCGCTTATAACCGCAACAACCTTACCGGCGGCGGCTGCCACGACGAGAATGTCGGCCTGACCGATTTCGGTCGCGCCGTGATCGACGAGATGAACCGCCTCGGCATGTTCGTGGACGTCACCCATTGCAGCCATCGCACCAGCATGGAGGCGATGGAGTATTCCGGCCGCCCTGTGATCTTCTCGCATTCCAATCCGCGGGCGCTTTGCGATCACGAGCGCAATATCCGCGACGATCAGATCAAGGCCTGTGCCGCCACCGGCGGCATTGTCGGCGTCGTTGGCCTCGGGCTGTTCCTGGGCGAGAATGACGTCCGGTCCGAGCGGCTGGCGGACCACGTCGACTATCTCCTGGACCTCGCCGGGCCGCGACATGTCGGACTCGGCCTCGACTACGCCTTCCCCGTGGATGCCCCGGGCATCGACACCGTGATCGAGGCCAATCCCGACTTCTGGCCGCCCGACCGGGGCTATGCCGGCGTCAAGACCAACTACGCCGCGCCGTCCCAGCTCGTTGAGCTCACCGATATCCTGCTCCGCCGCGGCCATCCCGAGGAGGTCGTCCGCGGTGTCCTGGGCGGCAACTTCCTGCGCCTCGCTGGCGAGATCTGGCGGTGAGCCGGCGGCAGGGCACGGCCTTCCCCACCACCCCCCTGCCTCGCCTCCCGCATGAGGCAAGAGGGTCGGAGAGAGGGGGCGTCGGCCGGTGATCTGGTACGCGCTGCAGCGCCTCGGCCTCGCCCTGCTGATCTGCGTGCTCGCGCTCACGATCCTGTTCTGCGCGGTCTATGTCATCCCGGGCGATCCCGCGAGCATCGCGCTGGGGCCACGGGCGAGCGACGCGATGAAGGCGGCGCTGCGTGCCCGCATGGGCCTCGACCAGCCGCTCGTCCTGCAGGTCCTGTATTTCTTCGGCAACACCCTGCGCGGCGATCTCGGCGTCGACGTGATGAGCAACCGCAGCGTCGCCACCATCGTCATGGAAGCCCTGCCGCACACGCTGGCGCTGGCGCTGGCCGGCCTCGGCTGGGCGGTCGTGCTCGGTATCCCGCTCGGCTGCCTGTCCGCGGTACGGCGCGGGACGCTGGTTGACCGGCTGGTCGGCGTGGTCTCGGTCGCCACCATCTCGATGCCGTCCTTCGTCGTCGCCATCTACGGGCTCCTGATCTTCGCCGTCGCCCTGCAGTGGCTTCCTGCAATCGGCGCCGGCAATGCGGGCGATCCCGGAGACCAGTTGCTGCACCTGATCCTTCCGGCCTTCGCGGTCGGCCTCGGCTGGGTCGGCTATCTCGCGCGTCTGGTGCGCGCCTCGATGCTGGAGGTGATGGGAGAGAACCACATCCGCACCGCCCGGGCCTTCGGCCTCAGGGAGCGGACGATCGTCTACCGCTATGCGCTGCGCATCGCCATCCTCCCGACGGTGACGTTGATCGGCATCGGCATCGGCAGCCTGCTGTCCTCCGCCGTCTTCGCCGAGGTCGTGTTCAACCGCCCCGGCATCGGCTCTCTGGTGTTCGGCGCGGCCCAGACCCGCAACTACCCCGTGGTCATGGGTGCGGTGCTGGTCACCGTCTTTCTCTTCGCCCTGTTCAACCTCCTCGCCGACCTCCTGGTGGCGCTTCTCGATGCCCGTGTCCGAGCCGGTCTCTGAGGCTGCGCCCCCGCCGGTTCGGACCGGCGCGGTCGGCGGCCCGTCCCTGTCGAGACGCCTGCTCGGCGACCCGCTCGGCCTGGCCGGGCTGGTGCTGGTGCTGCTGTTGCTGGCCTGCGGCCTGTTCGCCGGCTGGATCACCCCCTACGATCCGTTCAAGATCGCGGTCCGGGACCGTTTCCTGCCCCCTTCCCTCCTGCACCTCTTCGGCACCGACAATCTCGGGCGCGACGTGTTCTCGCGCGTGGTCGAAGGCAGCCGCATCGCCCTCTACTTCGCATCCGTCGCCACCGGCCTGTCGGTGCTGCTGGGGCTGACCCTGGGCCTGATCGCCGGCTACGGGCCGCGCTGGGCCGACAGCCTGTTCGTCCTGCTGTTCGACACGGTGAACGCCTTTCCGCGAGTCATGCTGGCGCTGGCCGTGATCACCGTCCTGGGGCCGAGCTCGGCCAGCGTCCTGCTGGTGATCGTGGTCACCACCTTTCCGACCTATGCGCGGTTGGTGCGGACATCGACCCTGTCGCTGAAGACGGCCGAATTCGTCCTGGCCGAACGTTCGCTCGGGGCCGGCACGCCACGGATCCTGCTGCGGCACATCCTGCCCAACGTCGTCGGGCCGCTCCTGATCCTCGCCAGCATGGACATCCCGGTGGTGATCACGCTCGAGGCCGGGCTGACCTTCCTGGGCCTGGGCGTGCCGCCGCCAGCGCCGAGTTGGGGCCGGATCCTGAACGAAGGCTATTCCTTCATCCGCGAGGCGCCATGGATCGTGGTCAGCGGCGGCATTCCTCTGATCCTGGCAACGCTGGGCTTCACCTTCCTCGGCGAGGCGCTGCGCGACCTGCTCGACCCCCGGCTGCGGAGCCGGCGATGACCGGCACCGATCCGGTCCTGGAGATCCGCGACCTCTCGGTCGCCTTCCACAGCCCCGCCGGCGCGGTGCAGGCGCTGCGCCGGGTCGACCTGACCGCACGCCGTGGCGAGATCGTCGGGCTGGTCGGTGAAAGCGGCTCGGGCAAGTCGACCCTCGCCCTCGCCGCGACCCGGCTCCTGCCCGCCAATGCCGAGATCCGCTCCGGCACGGTCGCCGTCTGCGGCCAGGACGTATTGTCGCTGCCGCCGGCCGGATTGCGGAAACTGCGCGGCCAGACCGTCGCCATGGTGTTCCAGGACCCGATGACGTCGCTGAATCCGGTGCTGTCGATCGGGTCGCAGATGATCGACATCCAGTACCGGGACGCGACGCTGTCCCGCACCGGCAAGCGGGCCCGGGTCCTGGCGGCGCTGGAACGGGTCGGCATCCCCGACGCCGCGCAGCGGCTGGCCTCTCATCCGCACGAATTCTCCGGCGGGATGCGGCAGCGCATCGCCATCGCCATGGCCCTGCTGATGAACCCGGCGCTGCTGATCGCGGATGAGCCGACGACCGCGCTCGATGTCACGCTGCAGGCGCAGATCGTCCATCTGCTGCGCCGGCTGCGACGCGAAATCGACGGCGCAATCCTGTTTGTCTCGCATGATCTCGGCCTGGTCGCCGAGCTCTGCGACCGGGTGGTCATCCTCTACGCCGGCGAGGTTGTCGAGGAAGGCACGGTCCTCGACGTGTTCCACACTCCGCGCCACCCCTACACGAGGATGCTGCTCGATTGCGACCCGGCGCGGATCGACGTGGTCAGCCGGACGCTGCCGACGATTCCGGGCGACTTGCCGGACCTGGTGCAGCCGCCATCCGGCTGCGTTTTCCACCCTCGCTGCCCGCGCGCCGAAGATCGTTGCCGGGTGGAGGCACCGAGTTGGAACGCCGTCTCCGCAACGCGGCGCGCGCGCTGCCATTTCGCCGGCGAGGGCGCATGACCGGCGCCCCGCTGCTCGCCATCGACGGCCTGGGCGTGCGGTTCCGGATCGCCGGACCGCTCCTGGCGCGGCTCGCGGGGCTGCAAAACCGCTTCATCGACGCGGTGCTCGACGTGTCCCTCGCTGTCGCGGCCGGACGGACCCTGGCGCTGGTCGGCGAGAGCGGATCCGGCAAGACCACGCTGGCGCGCGCCGCGCTGGGCCTGACCCGCTCCCACGCCGGACGGGTGCGCTTCGACGGGGTCGAGCTCGCGGCCGGCGCGCGGCATGCGCCCGCGCTGTTCCGGCGCGAAGCTGCCTTCATGTTCCAGGACCCGGTCGCCTCGCTGAGCCCGCGGATGAACGTGCAGTCGCTGATCGGCGAACCTTTCATCATCCACCGCATCCGAGATGCCGATCCGCGGCGGGAGGCGGCGCGGCTGCTCGACCTGGTCGGCCTGCCAGCCGGATTCGCCGGGCGCTACCCGCATGAGCTGAGCGGCGGCCAGGCGCGTCGGGTCGGCGTCGCACGGGCGCTGGCCCTGTCGCCGAAGCTCGTCGTGGCGGACGAACCGACTGCCGGACTCGACGTCTCCGTCCAGGGCGAGGTGATCAACCTGCTCGGCGACCTGCAGCGCGACCTGGGCCTGACCTATCTGATCATCAGCCACAACCTCGCCCTTGTCCGCCACATCGCGGACGAGATCGCGATCATGTATCTCGGCCGGATCGTGGAGCGCGGCCCGACCGCCGCGATCTATGCCCGGCCGGCCCATCCCTACACCGCGGCGCTGCTTGCAGCCCAGCCCGATCCCGACCCGACGCGGCGGCGGGCGGAGATCGTGCTGGAGGGGGAGGTTCCGAGCCTGGCTCGCAGGCCGCAGGGATGCGAGTTCCGCACCCGCTGCCCCTTCGCCCAGCCGCGCTGTGCCGCGGAGGCCCCGACCCTGCACGACCATGGCGGCGGCCGCGAGATCCGCTGCCATTTTCCCTTGGATCGACCGGCCCCTCTCGCTTGAGAAGGGCCGATGACCGGCCTCACGCCTCGGTGAATTCGTGGAAGGCGGGCTTGCCGTCCGGCCAAAGTCCCGGCCGGAGCTGCGACCGGTGGATGAACGCAGCGGCACCGTGCGTCAGGAACAGATAGGCACCGCTGTCCTCCATCAGATCCTGCATGTGCTTGTAGAGCGTGTCGCGCTTGGCCACATCGCGCTCCTTCACCCCGTCCTTGTCGAGCTGGCCGAACTCAGCGCTGTTCCAGCGCTCCCAGTTCCAGACACCGATCTGCTCCGGGGTGAACCATTCGGTCGCCCAGGCCGGGTCCGGGTTCATCGAGAACCGGCTGATGATCAGTTGGATGCTCTTCCAGCTGTCGCCGGCGCTCTGGTCACCCAGTGTCCAGAAGCTGCCGGAATCCAGTGGCACCAGTTCCACCGTGATGCCGACATCGGCGAGATTGGCCTGCAGCACCTGGGCCATGGCGAGATAATCGGTCTTGTTCTGCAGGTGGACGGTGAGGTGCAGATCGCTGGCCCCCGCCTCGGCCAGCAGCGCCCGCGACGCCTCCGGGTCGAACTTGCTCAGATTGGCGTCCCGATGGCCGATCAGGCCGGGTGCGACGATGCCGGTCGACCGTGCAGCTTCGCCGTAATAGGCGGCGTCGAGCACGGAATCGACGTCGACCGCCCGCTGGATCGCCTTGCGGACTTTTTCGTTCTTCAGGATCTCGTTCTCGACATTCATGCCGAGCCAGATGAAGGCCAGGGATGGCTTGTTGACCAACGCGGTGCCGGCTGGCGCCTGGCCTTTATAGCCCGCCAGGGTGCCAAGGCCGATCTGGGTGAAGTCGAGTTCGCGGGCATCAAAGGCAACCTCGGCCGCCTTCTCGTCCTCGATCGGCAGAATATGGATCTCATCGAAATAAGGCGCCGACCCCTTGTAGTCCGGATTGCGGACCAACGTCGTTCGCTGCTTGGGCTGCCATTCCTTGAGGAGGTAGGGGCCGCAGCCGGCCGGGATCGTGGTGGTGAACTTCTTGTCCGGCAGCGCCTCGACCGCCTTCTTCGAGACGATGCGGCCCGACCCGGTGGGCAGGGTGGTCGACCAGAGCGGCGCGAAATACTCCTTCAGCACGATCACCCCGGAATGGGCGTCGGTGATCTCGACATGGTCCAGTGCCGCCCAATCGCTCTGATAGGGTGATTTGTTGGCGGGGTCGGCGATACGCTCGAACGAGAATTTGACGTCCTCGGCTGTCAGTTCGCCGAAGCCTCCGGACCAGGTCCAGCCCGGCCGCAGCTTGAAGCGGATATGGGTGTCGTCGACCTGCTCGATCGATTCCGCCGCGTCCAGCTTCCACTCCCACTTGTCACCGCCGCTCTTGTAGGTGATCAGCGCCGGCAGCACGCTGCGGAAGATGTCGTCCTCCGGCGCCGCCAGCCGATAGGCAGGGTCAAGCACCTGCAGGTCCGAATAGGACCGGATCCGCAGCACCTTCGGCGCCTGCGCCTGTGCGGGGATGCCTCCCAGCGCCGTCAGGGCGCTGGCCGCTGCCGTCGCCAGCAGGAATTGCCGGCGGTCCATCTCCGTCATCTTGATCATCGCCTGTTGCTCCCTGTTTGTTCATTTACGAAGGAGGGCCGGCGTTGCGGCGGATCGGATCGCCCCTCCGACGGCGAATGATGACGCGTCCGCCGTCGTGGTTCCATACACGACTATACTGTACCTGCCCGAGACGGACATTGGAGCACCCGCCAATCAGTTCCGCGCGCACGGCACCCTATCTCCAGGCGTGGCTTTTGTGAGCCATTCAGGCCCGGATGTCAGCAACATGCGGAGCGAGAGAAGCGCGCCATCGACCTCCGGCACCTGGAAATCGGCGATGATGTCGCCGGCCTTCACGTAGGCGGCATGCTTCGCCTGCTCCGCCAGCGCCGCACGCTGATCGATGTTGACCTGGAGATCCGCACCATGCTGGCGGAGGAGTACGGGCTCTCCGCCAGCCCGCGCTCGCCGAGGATGGCGGCCGCGCTGGCCTACCTGGTCGGCTTCGGGCTCGGGCCCCTCTTCGGCACCGCAGTGCCCTGACGGCCACCGCAATCGGGCCCGGCCAGTTCCCGACGTCTTCGATCGCGCGCCGCTGCGTTCAAAGCCGTCGCTGGAGAGCGGGATCAAGGATCGTGCCGGTGAAAGGCTCGAGCAGGAGCATGTCGTCCTTGACCCCCTCCACCCCGGGCACGTTTTCCACGGCTACGCGGAGGGCATCGCGGACCCACTCGTGGGTGATGACGCCAGTGAGCGTCGCCTCCCCATGCTGCACATCGACCCGCATCCCTTCGACCCGGGCCCAGAGCTGTTCGCTCAGCTCGGCGAAGATCCGCTCAGGGATCGCCTTGTCGTCATTGCCGCTCTCGGCCCGGACATCCAGCAGTTCGGCCAGGAGATGCAGCAGGTTGGCACGAGTGACGATGCCGACCAGCTTGGTGCCACGCACAACCGGCACGCGTTTGATCCGCCGGCCGATCATCAGCTCCACGATTTCTTCCAGCGGGGCGTCTTCGGAGACCGAGACCACGTCCCGCGTCATCACGTCCGCGACGTTGCGGCTGTGCGACTGGACGTATTCGCGTGCCAGCCGGTCGGTGCCGGTAAAGAAGGCCAACCAGTCGGGACGTCGCTTCTCGGTGCGCATCTCGACCCGGCGAAGCAGGTCGCCTTCGGTGATCATGCCGACCAGGTCTCCCTCCTCGTCGACGACGGGCAGGCCGCTGATCCCGCGCCCGAGCATGATCCGGATCGCCGCCAAGAGAGAGAGAGAGAGAGAGAGAGAGACGGCGGTAGGGCAAGATTAAAGCACCGGCACACGCCGGCGCCTAAGTCGCTGTCTGCACATCCTTTTTCATGGCACCATTGCGCGAAACATGGCGCCAGGTTGGCGCCATGCCCCTCCTTAGGTCTCCGATACCCGCCGGCAGAGACTCCCCACCCGGCCTCGATGGTGACCGGGGGGCGCCATTGCCGGCCAACTCACAGCGACTTCACAATTGCCCGCGCAACCAGACTCTCTCGATCACCGATTGAATGCGCCTGATATTGGAAGCCGCTCTCTGGCGTGCGAGTCAGCGTCAGATCCGTCGGCCAAACCAACCTTCAGTTCCGCTTCGTATCTCGCCGGCTCCTCGTCAAGCGGCTGCTCATCAGGTCGAGGGGCGCGGCGGCAGAAACTGCCCCGCATTGGCCGCCCATGACAGCGAGGCCGAGGCAAAGCCTTGGGCATAGGTCGTGCCGCGCAGGCAGCCCCGCATCCGGTAGAGCGCGCTGTAGTAGTCGACATAGGGAAAGGAGCCGAGGCCACGGCCGAGCGCGTACTCGGCGACCGCCGCGCGCCAGAGATCGAACCCGGGCGTGACGTCGACCAGGTGCTCGGGGCGAAAGCCTTCATCGTCCTCCCAGTTCTCGCCGAACAGGATGTGCCGTACGTCGTGCGCCGGTGCCTGGCGGACGAGCGTCGGCAGGCCGGCGAAGAACACGCCTGTCGTCGCCAGTCGGTGGGCCGCCCGGTGGTCCTTGTGCCAGCTGCCGTGCCAGTGGCCGATCACCACCTCCGGCCGGACCTCGCGGACCACGTCGCAGACGCGAAGCGCGGTCGCGTCGTCGTCCGGGACAAAGGCGTCAGGGAGGTCGAGCGTCTGCCAGCGGACGCCCAGGACTGCCGCAGCGGCCGCGGCCTCCTGCCGCTTCTGCTCGGCATACTGGTCCGGCGGCAGCTCGCTGTGTCCCTGCTCGCCCAGCGACAGATGCAGGAAGGTGACCGTGGCACCGCGGGCGGCTGCCGCTGCGGCCAGCGGGCCGGCCATCACCTCGGCATCGAAGGCATGGGCACCGATCACCAGGATCGGGCGGCCGGACAGCAATATGTCTTCCATCAGCGGATCCCTCCGCCGGCGCCCACGCCTTCGCGCAGCCGCCGGGCCACGAACGGGTACAACAGCAGGAACGGCGCCATCGAGATCGTCAAGGCCGCGAACAGCAGACCCCAATCGGTCCGGTACTGGCCGATGAAGGTGGTGACGCCGAGCGGCACGGTCTTCAGGTCGTCGTCGAAGATGAAGATCAGCGGGAAGAAGAAGTCGTTCCACACCGCGATCGCCGTGAAGATGGCGACCACGCCGACCGCCGGGCGGATCTGCGGCAGAATGATCTGGAACAGGATCCGCCATTCCCGCGCGCCGTCGATGCGCGCCGCGTGCTCCAGGTCCTGCGGCACGGCACGCATGAAGTTGGCGAAGATGAACACGGCGAAGGGGATGCGGATCGCCGCGTAGACCAGCACCAGCCCTGGCCGGGAGTCGAGCAGCGACAGGCTCTTCATCAGGTTGAACAATTCGACCGAACCGAGCCGCACCGGAATCATGATGCCGGCGAGGAAGAAGCCCAGCAGCGGCAGCCCCCACCATAGCCGGTAGCGGCTGAGCGGATACGCCGCCATCGCCGCCGCGAGGATGGTCAGGACCACCGCGCCGCCGGTGACCAGCAGACTGTTGAGCAGGTACAGGCTGAACCGCCCGCGCTCCCACGCCTGCACGAAGTTGTCGAAGGTCCAGGAAGACGGCAGGCCGAGGCTGTCGGCATAGATCTCGCCGGTCGACTTGAAGCACGAGACGATCAGGATGTAGAGCGGCACCATCACGGCGGCGGCCCAGGCGAACAACAGGATCCAGCCCGGCCAGCGCCGCCATGCACGCGGGTGACCGGTCACAGCGCGGCCGCCTTGCGGTCGAAGTAGCGCAGGATCGCCACGGTCGACACTGAGAGCAGGAGAAACAGCCCGCTGCCGAGCGCCAGCGCGAGGCCGATGTCGGTGATGCCGGCGCTGCCCTCCGCCCCGAAGGCGAGGCGGTAGAAATAGGTGACCAGGGTGTCGGTCGAGTAGGACGGGTTGCCCTGCACGCCTTCCATCACATAGACGAGGTCGAACTGGTTGAAGCTGTTGATGAAGGTCAGCGTCGTCAGCGAGCTGACCGCAGGCAGCAGCAGCGGCAGGGCGATGGAGCGCAGGATACGGGCGGCAGTCGCGCCCTCCAGCCTCGCCGCCTCGAACACCTCGGACGGGATCGCCTGGAATCCGGCGAGGAAGACCAGCACCGGCAGCCCCATCCAGTTCCAGGCGTCGACGGCGATCAGCACCCACAGCGCCCAGCTGCTGTCGCCGAGCATCGTGAGCGGCGCATCGGTCAGCCCCATGGCCCGGGCCGCGGCGTCGAGCGGCCCGTCCGGCGCCAGCAGCAGGCGCCACAGCGCCCCGACGATCACCGGGCTGAGGATCGCCGGCAGGAAGAAGACCGACTGCAGCAGCTGCGATCCCCGGTTCCGCAAGAACAGGAGATAGGCGAGGACGAGGCCCAACGCGTTCTGCAGCAGCATGATGCCGGCAAACCAGGCCGCGTTGTGCAGCAGTGCGCCGGCCACTCGCGTCAGGCTGGGCTCGGCAAACAGCCGGGCGAAGTTGTCGAGCCCGATGAAGCCCAGCTGTCGCAGCCCGCGCCACTGGAACAGGCTGCCCCACAGCGATCGCGCCAGCGGGTAGACGATGAACAGCGCATAGAGAAGCAGTGCCGGGGCGACGAACATCGCCGCCGCCCCATGCACCCGCCAGGACCGGCCCAGCCGCATTCGCCTGCTCTCCGGTGCGGCCGGACTCAGGATTTCGGCTTGAACCAGCCGCTGACGGCCTGGTCCATGTCCGCGGCCAGCTTCTCCGGGGCGATCTTGCCGTCGATCATGTCGATCACCTCGGCCTGGAGCACCGAGGAGGCGGTCGGCGTCTGCCAGCGGAAGCCGACCAGCGTCAGATAGGGCGTGCTGTGCGCCTGCATCGCCATCATCTGCTGCAGCACGGGATCATGCGCGGTCACGCCGCTGCGGGCCGGCGGCCAGCCGAGCATGTCCGCGAACTGCTGCGAGAAGCCCGCGGAGGCAATGAAGCGCAGCACCTCGGTCGCGGCCTCCTTGTGCTCCGAATCCGTCACCAGCCCGTAGGACCCGTCCGCGAAGGTCGAGGTGAAGGCCGGCTGGCCCGCGGCGTCGGCCGGAAAGGCGAAGATCGAGAACTTCAGCTTCGGGTTCTGGGCCTTGAAGCTGCCGTTCTCCCAGGACCCGCCGAAGAACATCGCCGTCTGGCCGTTGACGAACTGCTGGATGGCGGTCGTGTAGTCGGTGCCGGCGAAGCCGTCCTGGTAATAGGGCCGGAGGTCCTTCAGCCGCTGCAGCGTCTTGACCCACAGTGGATCGGTGAAGCGGGCCTGGCCCTTCATCATGCGGTCGTAGAAGTCGGGCCCATAGATGTTCGGGCCGACCACGCCGGCGCTGATCTCCAGCGCCCAGGCCGAGCCGTTGGCGCCGCCGGCCGCGATCGGCACGATTCCGGCCGCCTTCAGCGCCTTGCAGGCGGCGACGAAGTCGTCATAGGTCTTCGGCACCCCCACCCCGGCCTTGGCGAAGAGGTCGGTGTTGTAGAACACGCCCATGTTCGGGGTGGAATAGGGCACGCCGTAGAGCTTGCCGTCGGAGAGGCCGCGTGCGCCGCCGAGCGCCGCCTCCGGGAAGTCCTTCAGCTCCGGCACGGCGTCGTCGATCGCGTCGAGATAGCCCGCCTCCACCAGCGGCTGCAGCTCGCCATAGGCCTTCAGCTGGGCGATGTCCGGGCCTTCGCCGCCGCGCAGGGCTGTGCTCAGCCGGTTCTGGTAGTCGGCGTCGGGCGTGAACTGCAGCTTGACCTTGATCCCCGGATGCTGGGCCGAGAAGCCGGCGAAGATCTGCTCCATCGCCGCCTGGTCCTCGGTGCGCCAGCTCCAAATCGTGACCGTCGTGTCCTCCGCCCGAGCCACGCCCGGTGCGGCCATCAGCGCGCCGGCCAGCAGCGCCGCCGCGATCGCGGCGGCACCCCGCCGGCCCCTTGTCGTCGAATCCCGTCGCAGCATGGTCAGCCTCCGTTGTTTTTATCGTGATGTCGGGCCCGCTTCGGGCCGGGCCCCTGCCCTGCGGGCTAGCCGGCGCCGCCCGCCATCTTCGCCTGGAAGGTTCCGAGGTGGCGCTTCTGCGCCTCCAGAATCCGCTCGCGATAGACGCCGTAGACCTTGTCGGTGTCGTGCAGCGTCACCCCGGGAATGGTCGGCGAGGCGAAGGTCGGTAGTTCGATCCCTCGGTCCGCCAGTGCCGTTGCAGTGCGGGCGATCAGCTCATGGGTCAGGATCATCGCCAGGACGGTCGAGACGCCGGACACTGGCCGGCTCCACCCCTCGACCGGGACCACCGCATCCTCGACCGGCGCGCCGGTGTCGATCACCAGATCGGCGGCGTCGGCCAGCCGCTTGCCGGAGGAATGGCTCGCCGGCCGGTCCAGGGTCTTGGCGCAGGTCACCGCCACCACGAACAGCCCGCGCGCCTTGGCGTAGATCGCCGCCTCGATGCCGGCGGAATTGCGCCCGCCATGACTGTAGACGATCAGGGAATCGCCGGCGTTCAACGGCTGGTGGTCCAGGAACTTGTCGATATAGTTCTCGGTCCGCTCGAGCCACAGCAGCTCGCGCACGCCGCCGGCGCCGAGCACGTTGTGCCACATCACCCGCGGATCGGTCAGTGGATTGAAGCCGACATAGGAGCCGTAGCGCGGGAACGCCTCCTGGCAGGGCAGCACCGAATGGCCCGACCCGAACAGATGGACCAGCCCGCCCCCGGCCAGGCTGTCGGCGAAGCGCCCGGCTGCCTGATCGAGCCCGGCATCGTTGGCGCGGCCGGCCTCGGCGATGAGGGCGGTGATGCGATGCAGATAGAGATCGGTCATGAAGGCCTGTCTTTCCTGTCAGGGATGGGTGCTGCGGAGCGTCGAGCGGATCTCGTAGCGATCGCCCCGCATGGTGGAGACGGTGAACTCGAAGGGGCCGCGATCGTCGACGGTGATGCGCTCGACCATGAAGGCGGGACTGCCGGGCGGGATGCCGAGCAGGTCGGCCTCCTCGGTCGCGGCAGCTGCGACGCGGTAGGTCTCGGTGGCCTCGAACGGCACGATGCCGTAGCGCTGGCGCAGATGAGCGTAGAGCGAGCCGCCGGCCAGCTCGTCCTCCAGGATGCCGGGAGCGCGGTCGAGGCGCAGATGCGCGTCCTGCACGCCGATCGGTAGGCCGTCGCCAAGCCGTAGCCGGCGGATCCGCGCCACCGGCTCGCCCGGCTCGATCGCCAGGGCGGCCGCGGCTTCGGGCGAGGCTGGGATGCAGGCCTTGTCCAGGATCCGCGAGCCGCCGGACAGGCCAAGCAGCGCCATCTCGTCGGTGAAGCTGGTCAGGCCGCGGGCGCCGGCCACCAGGGTGGCGTTGCGCACGAATGTGCCGCGGCCATGCTCGCGCCGAAGGACCCCACTAGCCTCCAGGTTCCGCATGGCGTGCCGCAGGGTGATCCGGCTGACACCGAGCATTTCGCACAGCTTGTCCTCGGCCGGCAGCTGGCTTCCCGGCGGCCAGAGGTTCTGGGCGATGCGGGCGCGGATCGCCTGCTCGACCTGATGCCACAGCGGCTCGGGCCGGCGGCGGTCGGGGAGAAGCAAGGTGTCGCTCATGACAGCTTCCACCATTGGGCACCGCGTGCCGCGGCGAAGGCGGCCCCGACCAGCCCGGCTTGCGGACCAAACGCACCGATCCGTATCGGCACCTGGTGCAGATGCGGCGGCAGGTGCCGGTGCAACATCGTCCGGATCGTCGGCACCAGCAGGTCGAAGGCCTCCGCCACCCCGCCCGCCAGGAGGATGACGGCCGGGTCGAGCAACCCGACGGCGCCAGCCAAAACGGCACCGACCGCCCGGCCCGCATGCTCGACGGCGGCGAGAGCATCGGGGGCTCCCTGCTGGGCCGCGGCGATCAGCGCGGGTCCGTTCTGCCCCGGCGCGGCCGCGGCATCGAGGGCTGAGCCCGAAGCCTGGCGCTCGAGCCATCCGGCGCGCTCCGCCCCCGGGTCGTCCAGATCGGCACAGGCCCAGCCGAAGGAGCAGGCGCCACCCCGCGCCCCGCGCAGGATCCGGCCATCGGCCAGGACGGCGGAGCCGATCCCGGTGCCGATGGCGAGCAGCAGGACATCGCGTAGCCCGCGGGCGGCACCACCTTCGGCTTCGGCCAGCAGCGCGAGATGCGCGTCGTTGCCGACCGAGACCGGACGGCCGAGCAGCGCGGCCAGGTCGATGCCGTCGAGCTCCGGCAGGTTCGGCACCCAGCGGCAGGTCGTGGCCTCAACCAGCCCCGGTATTGTGATGCCGATCCCGGCCAGCGGCGCGTCTCGCTCCAGGTCCTCGACCAGGCGCAGGATGGCCGCCCGCAGGGCATCCGGCTGCCGCGGCGCCGGCCATCGGCCCAGCATCTCGATGGCGGCGGGATCATCGGCGCGGGAGCGGCCCGCCCGCAGGCTGGTGCCGCCGAGGTCGAGGGCGAGGACGCGCTTCATCCTGTCAACCCCGTGCTGACGATGGTCTTGACGAAGAAGCGCTGCAGCAGCGCGAACAGCAGAAGCGGCGGCAGCACGGCCAGCGTCGCCCCGGCCATCACCAGCCCGGTGTTCAGCGCGCTGCGGTTGTAGCTGAGCAGGCGGCTGAGGCTGAGCACGATCGGGTATTGCCGGTCATCGCCTTGCAGCACGGTGAGCGGCCAGAGATAGCTGTTCCAGTGGTAGACGAAGGCGAACAGCGCCAACGCCGCCAGGGCCGGCATCACCACGGGCGCGACGATGCGGAAGACGATCCGCAGCTCGGACGCGCCGTCCAGCCGCGCCGCCTCGATCAGCTCGTTCGGCACCCCGGCGATGAACTGGCGCATGAGGAAGATGCCGAAGGCGTTGGCCAGGTTCGGCAGGATCACGCCCGCCAGGCTGGCATCCAGCTGCAGCGCGCCGACGATGCGGTAGAGCGGGATCAGGGTCACGATCGGCGGCAGGAACATGGTCGCCAGCATCACGGCGAACAGCGCGCCGCGGCCGGGGAAACGATGCTTGGCGAAGACGTAGCCGGCCATCAGGCTGGTCGTGAGGATGCCCGCCGTGGTCACCCCGGCGATCACCAGGGAGTTCAGGAAGGCGCGGCCGACATCGATCACCTCCGCGACCGCGGCATAGGCGTCGAGCATCGGCACCGCCGGCAGCCAGACCGGGGGCGTGCGCATCGTCTCGGCCGGGGTCTTCAGGCTGGACAGCACCATCCAGGCCAAAGGGAAGGCGGCAGCGACGCCGGCCGCGAGAGCCAAGGCATGCAGCGCCGCCCGCCCCGCCGCGATCCGGTGCCGCGGCCGGGCGGCCGCCTCGGGAAAGGCAGCGGCCATGGTCATGCCTCCGGCTCCCGCCGCGCCAGGGCGAAGGCGGCCGCCACGGCCACCACGAGCGCCAGCAGCAACGCCACCGCCATGGCGGACCCCAGCCCGCCCTGGGCGCGTTCGATGCCGACCCGACGGATGTGGAAGGTCATGACATTGGTCGAACCGATCGGGCCGCCTTGGGTGATCAGCGCCACGGGTTCGAACACCTGCACCGCGTTGATCAGCGCGATCACGCCGCTGAACAGCAGCGTGCGCCGCAGCAGTGGCAGCGTGATCGACCGGAACAGCCGGGCCGGCCGGGCGCCGTCGATCCGCGCCGCGTCATAGAGCGGGTCCGGGATCTGGGTCAGCCCGGCGACCACCAGCACGGTGAAGTAACCGACCTGCTGCCAGACATTGAGGAAGACGATCGAAACCAGCGCGGTGCTGGGCGACGACAGGAACGGCGATGGGCCGAGCCCCACCCAGCCGAGCATCTGGTTCAATGGTCCCTCGCTGGGCGAGTACAGCTTCGACCAGACCAGCGCCACCGCGATCATCGGCACCATGTAGGTGCTGAACAGGACGGTGCGCAGCAGGCCGGCGCCGCGCAGGCGAGCCTGGTGCACCAGGACCCCGAAGCCGACCGAAAGCGGCAGCAGCAATGCGATCGACAGCGCCGCATAGAGCGCGGTGTTGGCCATCGCCTGCCGGAAGTCCCGCCCGACCGAGCCGGGGCCGAACAGGTCCTCATAGTTGCCGAGGCCGATCCAGGTGGCGTCGCCGAAGCCGGTCTGGGTCGACCAGCGGTGGAACGACAGCCAGACCGTCAGCGCCATCGGCACCAGCACGAAGATGCCGATCAGCCCGACGCTCGGCGCCAGCAGCACCGCGGTCCACCGGCCGTGGCGGGCGGCCACCATCATTGCGCGGCACGCTCCAGGATCGAGGCTACGTCGGACTGGGCTGCAGCCTGGGCGTCCGCCGCGGTGGCCTGGCCGTACTGCACCGCTTCGAGATGCTGCTGGAGTGCCTCGGTGAACTCCTGCCCGCCGAGCACAACCGGGAACGGCCGCGCCGCCGGCAGCTGGTCGACATACCCCTTGAGGAACGGCGTGCTCAGCCGGTCGGCGAAGGCGGCGATGTCGGAGCTGCGCGAGGGCAGGATGCCCATGGCCAGCAGGAGCCCGCCCATCGCCGAAGCCCCGCCCTCACCGGATTGCGGCCCGTTCAGCCAGGCCAGGAAGTCCCAGGCCGCCGCCCTCTCCGCCTCGCCTGCCGCGGCATTGACCACGGTCAGCCAGGAATAGGAGACCGGGTGCGGTCCGTCGCCCTTGGGCCCGACCGGGATCGGCGCCGTGGCGATGTCGGCGAAGCGGTCGCCCATGCCGGCGCGCAACGCCGATTCCCACCAGTTCGCCATGACGATCATGGCGGTGTTGCCGGAGACGAAGTTGTCGAGATACGGCCCCGTGGTGTTGGCGTCGGCCGTCGCCATGGTCGGGTCCGACAGCTTGCGGTCGATCAGGGTCTGGATCAGCTCGAAGCTTTGCCGGGCCGCCTCGCTGTCGAGCGCAGGCTTGCCCTCGGCGATCAGGGCGCCGCCATTCGAGGCCAGCAGCGAACCGAAGGGGTGCACCACCCCGGCGGCCCAGGAATTGATCAGGCCGAAACCCTGCCGCGTGATCCGACCGCCATCGCGCACGGTCAGCTTGTCCGCGGCCGCCAGCAGCTCGTCCCAGGTCTTCGGGGGCGCCGTGATCCCCGCTTCGGCGAAGAGCCGCTTGTTGTAGATCAGGGCATAGAGGTCGATTTCGTTCGGATAGCCGTATGGCTTGCCGCCGACGCTGGCGGCCCCGGCCACCGCCTGCGGCCAGTTGGCGCCGACATCCGCCGCCTGTGCCGCGGGCATCTCCGCGACGATGCCGTCGCGCGCCAGCTCGGGCAGCCAGAGATCGTAGATGCCGGCGATGGTCGGCCCATTCTCGCGCCCGGCCTGAGAGCGCAGGGTGGTCAAGAGATCGCCGAACGGAACCGCACGGATCTCGACCGAAACGCTGGGATGGTCCTCTTGATAGCGATCAGCTGCGGCCTTCAGCTGGGCCACGGTCTCCGGCGGCCAGTGGGTGAGGAACGAGACGGTAACCTCGGCGGCGGCACCGAAACGCGGCAATGCAAGGATCACAGCGGCGAGGACAGCCGCCTTCGTCGATCGAATACCTCCCATCCCCTACTCCCCATGACTGTAGCTTAATATGCTAACTCTATATGTCATTATAACGACATAACCAAGCGCGACGTACGCGGGACGATTTGCCGTCGAAGACCGGGCACCAGCGGAGCGGTCGGAGACCACGACGACCCCGACCTCGAATGCGCCAACAGCATTGTTTTGGCCGCCGCAATGGCCGTTGCGAACAGGTCGCTTGTTCCGGCGGGTTTTGGTCATCGCGTCGAGGCGGTGTCACAACCCGAGATCGCGGGATCGAGCCCGATGATCCGGTAGAGCCCATGCGCAACCGTGCTCATCATGATCTGGGTTCCTGGTGCTCGTCTGCTTCACTCCAGGTCA
>NZ_VCCH02000076.1 GCF_005938675.2 Mycobacterium sp. KBS0706 | reverse complement strand
CGGCCTCGCGCAGCCGCAGCAGCTCCGGCGCCCCGGCGCGTTCGGCCCGCGGCAGCAGCACGGCGATGTCGGCGGCGATCCGGCCCGGGCGGCCGGCCAGCACCACCACGCGGTCGGCCAGGGCCAGCGCCTCGTCGATGTCATGTGTCACCAGCACCAGCGTCGGCTGCAGCCAGTCGCGGATCTCCAGCAGGTGGCGATGCAGGTCGCGCCGGGTGAAGGTGTCGAGAGCGCTGAACGGCTCGTCCAGCAGCAGCACCTTGGGCCGGGCCACCAGGGCCCGGGCAATGGCGACGCGCTGGGCCATGCCGCCGGAGAGCTGGCGCGGCCAGGCACCGGCAAAGCCCGAGAGCCCGACGCGGGCGATCGCCTCCGCAGCCAGCCGTGCCGCCTCGGCCCTGGGCAGCCGGCCGAGGCCGAAGCGCACATTGGCCTCGACCGTCAGCCAGGGCATCAGCCGCGGCTCCTGGAACACCACGCCGACATCCTCGCCCGGCCCGTCCACCGGATGGCCGGCGACCGAGAGCGTGCCGGCCGTCGCCCGCTCCAGCCCGGCGATCAAGCGCAGCAGTGTGCTTTTGCCGCAGCCGCTGGCGCCGACCACGGCGACGATGGCGCCGGACTCGACGGCCAGATCGATGCCGGCCAGGGCGTCCAGCCCGGTCGGATAGCGCTTGGCGACGCCCTGCAGCGACAGCATGGTCACGCTCCCTCCGGCCTGAAGCCGTCCTGCCAGCGCACCAGCCGGGCGCCAAGCGACGCCAGGGCCATGTCGGTCAGCTTGCCCAGCACGGCGAACAGCAGGATCGCGGCCAGGATGGTGGCCGGGCGGCCGGTCATCTGGCCGTCGACCAGCAGATAGCCGAGCCCCTTGCTGGCGCCCATGAACTCCGCCGCCACCACGAACATCCAGCCGAGGCCGAGCCCACCGCGCAGGCCGGTGATGTAGGTCGGCAGCGCCGCCGGCAGCAGGATGCGGCGCACCAGGTCCCAGGTGCCGAAGCGGTAGATCCGCCCGACCTCGACCAGCTTGCGGTCGACCGAGGCGATGGCGCCGGCCAGGGTCAGGTAGACCGGGAAGAACACGCCGACCGCGATCAACAGCACCTTCGGCGTCTCGAAGATGCCGAACCACAGGATGAACAGCGGCACCCAGGCGATCGACGGGATGCTGCGCAGCGCCTGGATGGTGGGGTCCAGCAACCGGCGGGCCAGCGGCCAGACGCCGGTGGCGGCGCCCAGGGCGGTGCCGGCGGCGGCGCCGAGCAGGAAGCCCCACCACACCCGCCACAGCGTCGCCAGGACATGGTCGAGCAGCACGCCGCGGCTCGCCAGGTCGCCCAGCGTCTTCAGGATCTGCGACGGCGGCGGCAGCAGGCGGGTGGAGACCAGGCCGAGCGCGGCCAGCACCTCCCAGCCCAGGGCCAGCCCGACCGGCAGGATCAGCCCGACCACGACGGCGCCGAGCACGCCGGCGGCGCGCGGCTCGCGGATCTCGGCACCGGTCGCGGCGGGGTCCAGGCTGGCCATGGTCAGTTCGCCAGCGCCGTCTTGAAGCGGGCGTCGAGCAGCGCGTCGACCGTGGCCGCGACATCGACCCCGGAGTCGATCACGCCCGCCTTCTGCAGCGCCAGCCCGGCGTTCAGGATGGTGTCGTGCTTCGACGCGTCGATCGCCGGGCCCGACAGGTCGGTGCGCTCCAGCTGCCTGGCCGCCACCGCATCGGTCAGGCCGGCGGCCTGGACCAGGGCGGCGCGCAGCTCTTCCGGATGGGCCAGGGCGTAGGTCCGTGCCTGCTCATAGGCGCGGATCACAGTCTCGACGATCTCCGGGTGGTCGGCGGCGAACTGCTCGTTCACGTTCAGCACGCCATAGGTGTTCAGCTCGGGCTTGCGGTAGAACAGCCGTGCCCCCTGCTCCAGCTCCGCCTGCGCCATCATCGGGTCGAGCCCGGCCCAGGCGTCGACCTGGTGGCCGATCAGGGCGTTACGGCCGTCGGCATGCTGCAGCAGCACCACCTCGATGTCCTGCTCCGCCAGGCCGTGATCGGCCAGGGCGCGCAGCAAGAAGATATAGGGGTCGGTGCCGCGGGTGACGGCGACACGCTTGCCCTTGAGGTCCTCGACAGACTGGATCGGACTGTCGCCATTGGTCACCAGCGCCGTCCATTCCGGCCGGGAGTAGGAATAGACGGCCTTGATCGGGCTGCCGTTGATCCGCGCCAACAGGGCCGCGGCGCCGGCGGTGGAGCCGAACTGGACGCTGCCGGAGTTCAGGAACTCGATCGCCTTGTTGCTGCCGGCGCTCTGCACCCAGGTGACCGACACACCCTGCGGCTTCAGCGCCTCCTCCAGCCAGCCCTTGTCCTTCAGCACCAGGCTGACCGGGCTGTAATAGGCCCAGTCGAGAGTGATCGCGGACACCGGATCGGCGGCCCTGCCGGCCGCCGGAGCGAGGGCGGCAACGACGATCGAGCCTGCCAGCAGCAGGCGGCGCGACAGGGTGATCATGGTCGGTCCTCTCGGCCGGCTGGATCCACGATCCCGGCCCGTTGATTATCGAATAGCATACGATATTGTGGAAATAGATTTTATAAAATACAAAAATTAACCGTAACTCTATAGCGCTCTCGACAGACGGGCCTCTCTTCGGCATAATGAACAAATTGGGAACAAGTTGACCGAAATGCCATGGACGACCATGTCGTCACCGCTCTGTGGCGTGCTTTTGATGCGCGCGACTGGGCCAGAGCCCTCGGTTTGCTGTCCGACGACTTCGTGGCGGACTGGCCGCAGACCTGCGAGCGCGTCCGTGGTGCCGACGCCTTCATCGCCCTCAACGCCAACTTTCCCGGCCGCTGGCGCTGCCATCTGCGGGAGCTGATCGAGGCGGGCGAGCGGGCGGTCTCCTGGGTGCTGCTGACCGACGGCAACGACATCGTGCACACCGTCTCGCTGTACCGCCTGCGCGACGGCCAGATCACCGAGGCGGTGGAGGTCTTCGCCGATTCCGGCGAGCCGCCCTACGACCGCAGCCGCTGGACCGAGCGCTACGAGCTGAAGCTGCCGACCGGCTGAGGCCGTATTGGGTTCGCGGACGCGACCCCAAACCTGCTCGCAAGCGCTGCGTTCAGCAGGCGACCGTCAGCTCGACATACTCGGCCCGCATCGGATTGTCGCCCGGGGCGACGTTGGTGACCTTGCAGGCCGAGACCTGCTCGATCGCCTTGCGCTCGGCGGCGCGGACCTTGGCCGGGGACGGGCCGATCAGGCTCGGCCCCACCAGCCAGGCGCCCCAGACCGACTCCGACAGTCGGGTGACGCCGATATCGAGGCCGTCCACCGTCACCGTCCGCGACAGAACGGTTGAATGCTCACTCGGCGGTTCCTGTGCGCAGCCGAGGAGCACCAGCGCGGCCAGCGCCGGAAGACCGAATCTCACCTGAACCCCCGAAGGTGCTTTTTCCTTTGCGGCAGACGATATCAGGTTGTCGCCGAAGGATTCCAGCCGGCTCGTGCAAGAATTCGCTCGGCCAACAAATGATACAATCCATGCCGCAGCACCAGCCGCGACCCTGCCCAGGCCAGGCCGACGGCCGGGATCAGGATGGCAAGGCCGCGGGATTCGCCGGTCATCTCCGCCAGCAGCACCAGCGCGGTGACCGGCGAATGGGTGACGCCGGTCAGGTAGGCGGCCATACCCACCAGCATCAGCGACGGCACGAGGTCCGGGCCGACCAGCGGCGCGAAGATGGCGCCGAAGCCGGCGCCGACCGAGAGCGAAGGCGCGAACAGGCCGCCCGGGATGCCGGCCGAAGAGGCCAGGGCGGTGGCGGCGAACTTGGCCGGGAAGAACCACCAGGCGAGGCTGTGCCCGCCTTCCAGCGCCAGCCGCGTCGGCTCGTAGCCGGTGCCGAAGGTGACGCCGCCGGCGGCGAGCCCGATCAGCCCGGCGAGCAGGCCGCAGCTGGCGGCGGCGGCCAGCACCGACCAGCGGCCGAACCGGCGGAACAGCCGCGGCAGCAGCCGGGTCAGCGCCAGGACGCAGCGGCCGAACAGACCGCCGAGGATGCCGGCCAGCACCGCGACCAGCAGGAAGACCGGGATCGCCCCGGGCGTGAAATCCAGCGCATGCCGGCCGAAATAGGTGTAGTCGCCGAGCACGGCGATGGCGACGGCGGAGGACAGGAAGATCGCGGCCAGCACCGCCATGCGGTTGCGGATGTCGAAGCCGCCGACCAGCTCCTCCAGCGCGAAGACGATGCCGGCCAGCGGGGTGTTGAAGGCGCCGGCCAGCCCGGCCGCGCCGCCGGCGGTGATCACCCGGCGCAGCCGCGCCGGGGTGGCGTGCGGCGTGAGCCAGGCCAGGATCACCGCGCCGACCTGCACGGTCGGCCCCTCGCGCCCGATCGAGCCGCCGCAGGCCAGCCCGACCAGGCAGAGCAGAATCTTGCCGATGCCGGTGCGGGCATCCAGCTGGGTCGGCACCAGCTCCAGCGGCCGCCGCATCGCCGCGATGCATTGCGGGATGCCGCTGCCGGGCGCCGCCGGGAACCACCGCTGCGCTGCCAGGGCGGAAACGCCGAAGCCGACGGCGCCGAGGATCGGCGCCAGCCACAACCGGCCGTCGGTGATCCGGAAAAACAGGCTCTGCGCCTCGTCCGCGGCCCAGGCGAAGGCGACGGCCATGCAGCCGACCAGCAGGCCGCCGACGGCGAAACGCAGAAGCCGCCGCAAACGCGGCGGCGACAGCAGGCGGCGGAGGGTTCGCAGGGTCAGGTCCGGCGCGTCACCGGCTGGATGCGCCACGGCGACGGCCTGGCCGCGTTACGCGCCGACGGGGGCCGGTTCCTTGCCCTCGGGCTGGGCCACCCGGAAGCTCTCACCGCAGCCGCAGCGATCGACCTCGTTCGGGTTGTTGAACACGAAGCGGGCGCCGAACTCTTCCTGGACCCAGTCCATCTCGGTGCCGAGCAGGAACATGATCGCCGACGGGTCGATCAGGACGGTAACGCCCTTGCTCTCGACCACATCCTCGAACTTCTTCCGCTCCTCGGCATATTCCATGAAGTAGCTGAGGCCGGAGCAGCCGCGCGCCTTGACCCCGACCCGCAGGCCGAGAATCGGCTTCGGCGACTTCGCGATCAGCTCGCGCACGCGGTCGGCGGCGCGGTCGGTCAGGGAAATCGGCGGCGGTAGGGGGCGCATCAGGTCACCTCGTGTCCTCGACCCTCAAGATGGGCCGATTGCAGAAAGGATTCAACGGTCTGCGGCTGCAATGCAGGTCGTCACGGGCAAACCGGCCCGTCCCTCTCACATCCCCAGCGCCAGCCGGGCGTCCTCGCTGGCGCGCTCGATCGACCAGGGCGGATCCCAGGTCAGGGTCACCTTGGCCTCGGTCACGCCGGGAACCGACAGAGCCCCCCGCTCCACCATCACGGGCATCGAGCCGGCGACCGGGCAGTTCGGCGCGGTCAGCGTCATGTCGATCCCGACCTTGCCGTCCGGCGACACGTCGACGCGGTAGATCAGGCCGAGTTCGACGATGTTGACCGGCAGTTCCGGGTCGAACACCAGGGTCAGGTTGTCCATCACTGCCGAGCGGGTGGCCTCGACGTCGAGCGGGTATGAGACCTTCGACAGCGGCGTACGGACATGGATCCAGTCCGGCTCCGGCAGGTCGAGCGTGCCGGCGCGCATGAAGTCGTGCAGGCCAAGGCCGTCGTCGGGGAAACTGCTCATGATGTCGCCTCCCGCGCGGCCAGGTGGCGCCGCGCGATCTCCTTGATCCGTTCGACCATCGAGGCCAGCCCGTTGCGGCGGCCGCTGGTCAGATGGGTGTCGAGGCCGAGCCGGGTGAACAGGCCGCGCAAATCCATCGCCGCCACCTCCTCCGGCCGGCGGCCGGAGAACACGCCGGTGACGATGGCGATCAGCCCCTTGACGATGCGGGCGTCGCTGTCGCCCTGGAACACGATGTGGTCCGGCGCCTGGTCCTCGGGCCGGGCGATCAGCCAGACCTGGCTCTGGCAGCCATGCACCTTGTTGGCCTCGACCCGCTCGGCCTCCGGGAACGGCGACAGCGCGTCGCCCAGGCTGATGATGTAGGCGTAGCGCTCCTCCCAATCGTCGAGGAGGGCGAAGTTCTCCTCCAGCTCTTCCTGGGACAGCCTGGCCTGCATGGTCATTTCCCGAACAGCTTGACCACCTTGCCCAGCGCCTCGGCCATGACGTCGATCTCGGCCTTGGTGTTGTACAGGGCGAAGGAGGCGCGCGCCGTCGCCGGCAGCTGCAGCCGCTCCATCAGCGGCTGGGCGCAGTGGTGGCCGGCCCGGACCGCGACGCCGGCCTGGTCGACGATGGTGCCGATGTCGTGCGGATGGGCGCAGTCCATGGCGAAGGAGATGATCGAGGCGCGCTCCCGCGCCCGGCCGACGATGGTCAGGCCCGGCACATGCGACAGCCGCTCGACACCGTAGTCCAGCAGCTCGCGCTCATGCGCCGCGATGGTGTCGAGGCCGAGCGCGGTGACGTAGTCGATCGCCGCCTTCAGCGCGATGGTCTGGGCGATGGCCGGGGTGCCGGCCTCGAACTTGGCCGGCAGCTCGGCGAAGGTGGTGCCGGAGAAGCTGACGGTGCGTATCATCTCGCCGCCGCCCTGCCAGGGCGGCATCGCCTCCAGCAGCGCCTCGCGGCCGTACAGGATGCCGATGCCGGTTGGCCCGTACAGCTTGTGGCCGGAGAAGGCCAGGAAGTCGCAGCCCAGCGCCTGGACGTCGACCGGCATGTGGGTGATCGCCTGGGCGGCATCCAGCAGCACCTTGGCGCCGACCGCATGCGCCCGCTCGATCACCGCCTTGACCGGGACGATGGTGCCCAGCGCGTTCGACATGTAGGTGATCGAGACCAGCTTCGTGCGCGGCGACAGCAGCTTCTCGAACTCGTCGAGCAGGAAGTTGCCGTCGTCGTCGATCGGGGCGACCTTGAGGACCAGCCCCTTCTCCTGCGCCAGCAGCTGCCAGGGCACGATGTTGGAATGGTGCTCCAGCACCGAGACGATGATCTCGTCGCCTTCCTTCAGGAAGGCGCGGCCATAGCTCTGGGCCACCAGGTTGATCGCCTCGGTGGTGCCGCGGGTGTAGACGATCTCCTTGATCGAGGCGGCGTTGATGAAGCGCTTCACCGCCTCGCGCGTCGCCTCGAAGGCGTCGGTCGCGGCGCCGCTGAGATAGTGCAGGCCGCGATGAACGTTGGCGTATTCCTGCTCGTAGACGCGGCTCTCGGCGTCGATCACCGAGCGCGGCTTCTGCGCCGAGGCGGCGTTGTCGAGATAGACCAACGGCTTGCCGTAGACGGTGCGGGACAGGATCGGGAAATCCGCCCGCACGGCGTTCACGTCATAGGCGTTGATGCCGCTCGCATGCAGCCGCGTGTCCATCGGACCTAACCCTCCTGATGCCGCGCGGCGAGCCACAGCCCGACCGCGGCCTCGAATTCGTCGCGGACCGCCTCGTCGGCGACCTCCTCCAGCGCCTCGCGCAGGAAGGCCTCGACCAGCATGGCCCGGGCCGCGCGCTCGTCGATGCCGCGGCTGCGCAGGTAGAACAGCGCCTCGGCGTCGATCTCGCCGACCGTGGCGCCGTGGCTGCACTTAACGTCGTCGGCGTAGATCTCGAGCTCGGGCTTGCTGTCGATCTCGGCGGTGCGCGACAGCATCAGCGCGCGGTTCAGCTGGTAGCCGTCGGTGCGCTGGGCGTCGCGGCGGACGATGATCTTGCCCTGGAACACGCCCCTGCCCTTGCCGTCCAGCACGCCCTTGAACACCTCGCGCGACCGGCAGTCCGGCACGGCGTGGTCGATCAGGGTGGTGGTGTCGATATGGCGGGCGCCGTCGGCCAGATAGGCGCCGGTGACATGGCCGTTGCCGCCGCGGCCGGTGAAGGTCGCGACCACCTCGGTCCGCGCCAGGTCGGCGCCGAGGCTGAGGGTGAAGCTGTCATAGGTGGCATCGCGGCCGATGCGGGCGCTGCCGTTCAGCAGATGCACCGCGTTCAGCCCCTCGCTCTGCCGCCGGTAGTGGCGCAGCCGGGCTCCGTCGCCGATCTCGGCATCGACCACCGCATTGGTGAAATAGCCGGTGTCGTCGGTGCCGTGATAGGCCTCGATCAGCGTCGCCTGGCTGTTGGCGCCGGCCAGGACCAGGATCCGCGGGTGGCTGGCCACCGCCGCGTGGCCGGGCGCGGTCAGGAAGACCAGGCGGACCGGCGCCTCGATCACCGCGCCAGCGGCGATGCGCAGCACGGCGCCGTCCTCGACCAGGGCGGTGTTCAGCTCGACCAGCGAGGCCGCATCGGCGGCCGCGGCGAAGCGGGATTCGACCTCGGCGTCGCCGGTCTCCAGCGCCGCGGCGTAGCCGTCGAGGCGCAGCCCCTGCGGCAGGGAGTCGAGATGCGACAGCTCCGGACGCAGCCGGCCGTTGACGAAGACCATGGACGGGCCCTGCGCCGGCACGAAGGCTTGCAGCGCCTCCGGCAGCGCCGCATCGGCCGGCGCCGTGGCGCCGTTCAGGCCCAGCTTCTCAAGCCGCCGCAGGTCGGTGTACTTCCAGGCTTCCTGCTTGCGCGTCGGCAGGCCCAGGCTCTCGAACCGCGCCATGCCCGCCTCGCGGCGGCGGGCGACGGCGCCGTGGCCGACGCCGGGCAGCGCCGACCGGCTGGCCGAGAAACGCTCGCGCTGGGCGGCGACGACGGGCGAGGTGGCGATCCGTTCGCTCATCTCTGCCTCACGCGGCCGCCGGGACAACGCCGGCGTAGCCCTTCTCCTCCAGCTCCAGCGCCAGCTCCTTGCCGCCGGACCGGACGATCCGGCCGTCGGCCAGGATGTGGACATGGTCTGGGACGATATAGCTGAGCAGGCGTTGGTAGTGGGTGATCACCAGGAAGGCCCGGTCGGGCGAACGCAGCTTGTTGACGCTCTCGGCCACCACCTTCAGCGCGTCGATGTCGAGACCGCTGTCGGTCTCGTCCAGCACCGCGAGGGCGGGCTCCAGCAGCGCCATCTGCAGCGCCTCGTTGCGCTTCTTCTCGCCGCCGGAGAAGCCGACATTGACCGAGCGCTTCAGCATGTCGGTGTCGATACCGAGGCCCTTGGCCTTCTCGCGCAGCAGCTTGGTGAACTGCATCGGGTCCAGTTCGGCTTCGCCGCGATGCTTGCGGTGGGCGTTGTAGGCGGTGCGCAGGAAGGTGACGGTGCCGACGCCGGCGACCTCGAGCGGATACTGGAAGGCCAGGAACAGGCCGGCGCGCGACCGCTCCTCCGGCTCCATCGCCAGCAGGTCCTCGCCGTTGAAGGTGATCGACCCGCCGGTGACCTCGTAGCCGTCGCGGCCGGCGATGACGTAGCTCAGCGTCGACTTGCCGGAGCCGTTCGGTCCCATGATGGCGTGGATCTCGCCCTGGTTCAGGGAGAGCGACACGCCCTTCAGAATCTCCTTGCCGTCGACGGCGACGTGCAGGTCCTTGATCTCCAGCATTCCGCGTTCCCTCGCCGCTTCATCGCGGCCTGTCAAATTCGCAAAGCCGCACGGAGCGGCTGGTTCTCAACCGACCGAGCCTTCCAGGCTGATGCCGACCAGCTTCTGGGCCTCGACCGCGAACTCCATCGGCAGCGCCTGCAGCACCTCGCGGCAGAAGCCGTTGACGATCAGGCCCAGCGCCTCCTCGGTGCCGATGCCGCGCTGGCGGCAATAGAACAGCACGTCGTCGCTGACCTTGCTGGTGGTCGCCTCGTGCTCCACCTGCGCCGACGGGTTACGGCTCTCGATATAGGGCACGGTGTGGGCGCCGCACTGGTCGCCGATCAGCAGGCTGTCGCACTGGGTGAAGTTGCGCGCGCCCTCGGCGCCCGGCAGGATCCGCACCAGTCCGCGATAGGTGTTGTCCGACTTGCCGGCCGAGATGCCCTTGGAGATGATCCGGGAGGTCGTGTTCTTCCCGATATGGATCATCTTGGTGCCGGTGTCGGCCTGCTGGCGGTTGTTGGTGATCGCGACTGAGTAGAACTCGCCGACCGAATTGTCGCCCTGCAGGATGCAGCTCGGATACTTCCACGTGATCGCCGACCCGGTCTCGACCTGGGTCCAGCTGACCTTGGAGTTGCGGCCGCGGCAGGCGGCGCGCTTGGTGACGAAATTGTAGATGCCGCCCTTGCCCTCCTCGTCGCCCGGATACCAGTTCTGGACGGTGGAGTATTTGATCTCGGCGTCGTCGAGGGTCACCAGTTCGACCACCGCGGCGTGCAGTTGGTTCTCGTCACGCTGCGGCGCGGTGCAGCCCTCCAGGTAGGAGACGTAGCTGCTGTCGTCGGCGATGATCAGGGTGCGCTCGAACTGGCCCGTATTCTCCGCATTGATGCGGAAATAGGTCGACAGCTCCATCGGGCAGCGCACGCCCTTGGGGATGTAGACGAACGACCCGTCGGTGAAGACGGCCGAGTTCAGCGTGGCGAAGTAGTTGTCGGAATAGGGCACCACCGAGCCGAGGTACTGGCGCACCAGCTCGGGGTATTTCTGCACCGCCTCGGAGATCGAGCAGAAGATCACCCCGACCTTCTCGAGCTGGTCCTTGAAGGTGGTGGCGACGGAGACGCTGTCGAACACGGCGTCGACGGCGACGCCGGCCAGCTTCTCCTGCTCGCGCAGCGGGATGCCCAGCTTCTCGTAGACGGCCAGGATGTCGGGGTCGACCTCGTCCAGGCTGCCGAGCTTGGGCTTCTTCTTCGGCGCCGCGTAATAGTAGGCGTCCTGGTAGTCGATCGGCGGGTGGCTGATCCGCGCCCAGTGCGGCTCCTCCATGGTCTGCCACAGGCGGAAGGCGCGCAGCCGCCATTCCAGCAGCCATTCGGGCTCGTTCTTCTTGGCGGAGATGAAGCGGACGGTCTCCTCGGTCAGCCCCTTGGGCGCGGTCTCCATCTCGATGTCCGAGAAGAAGCCGTGCTTGTAGCGGCCGCTCGTGATCTCCTCGACCTGCCGGACCGTCTCCTGGACTGCCGCCATGCCTCGCTCCTCAACCCTGTGCCAGAACCGATTAACCGAGTGGGCTAGTCGGGTACTCCGATGCGGAAGGCCCCAAAGGATACCCCTTGGGAGGCCAGTGTTGCCGCCCCTCTCTCGCCAATAGATAGGCGTTTCGGCGGCGATTGCCAGCGAAAACCCGACTGCGAGAGTCGTTCTCAGCCGCGCTCCGCTGGACCCCGGCATGCGGATCGCTCATGCCGGAAGATCCTTGTATCACATCATGTTGTTGCTGCCGCCCGGCAGCCGGACGGTCAGCCCGTCGAGATCGTCGTTCATGATGATCTGGCAGCCGAGGCGAGAGGTCTTGGTCAGGCCCCAGGCGAGGTCGAGCATGTCCTCCTCGTCCTCCCGCGCCGGCAGCAGCTTCTCGTACCAGTCCGGCTCGACGATCACATGGCAGGTCGAGCAGGCCAGCGAGCCCTCGCAGGCGCCCTCCAGATCGACGTCGTATTTGTGCGCGATCTCCATGATCGACAGCCCGGCCGGGGCGTCGATCTCGCGCCGGTTCCCGTCCGGCTCGATGAAGATGATCCTGGGCATTCTGGCCCGTACTCCTGCTCGAAGACGTGGTGTTCTACGAAAGCCGGGGACAAGGGGCAACCGGCGAAACCTCATGCCCGCCCTCAGGCGACCGCACGGCTGCGCCTTCGCCGCGAGAGATCCGACCAGGCGGCGACGCAGCGGTCGATCGCCGCGGCGTCGGTCGCGGGTCCCAGGCTGATCCGGATCGCGCTCTCGGCCAGATCGGCCGGCAGGCCCATCGCCTCCAGCACATGGCTGCGGCGGACCTTGCCGGAGCTGCAGGCCGAGCCGGCGCTGACCGCGACCCCGGCGAGGTCGAGCGCCGCGACCTGGGTCTCGGCGGTGACGCCGGGCATGGCGACGCAGCTTGTGTTGGCGACGCGCGGCGCGCCGGCGCCCAGCACCACCGCGCCGTCGGCGGTGAGCCGCCGCTCCAGCTCGTCGCGCAGCGCCGCGATGCGCGGCATCTCGGCCCGGTCGGCCACGGCTGCCGCCGCGGCACCGAAGCCGGCGATGCCGGCGACATTCTCGGTGCCGGCGCGGCGCCGCCCCTCCTGCGCCCCGCCGCGCAGCAGCGGCGCCAGCGGCAGCCCGTGGCGCAGCACCAGGGCGCCGATGCCTTGCGGCCCGCCCAGCTTGTGGGCGGACAGGCTGAGGGCGTCAACCTCGGTCCCGACCGCAGGCAAGGCGATCCGCCCGACGGCCTGTACCGCATCGCAATGCACCAGCGCGCCGTGGCGGCGGGCGATCGCGGCGGCCTCCGCCACCGGCTGGATCACGCCGGTCTCGTTGTTCACCGCCATGACCGAGACGACCGCCGGCTCGGCACCGGCCGCCAGCATCCGGTCGAGGGCGTCGAGGTCGACCCGGCCATCGCTGCCGACCGGAACGCGGTCGGTGGCCCAGGCCAGGGCGCTGTCATGCTCGATCGCCGAGGTCAGGATCCGGCGGCGGCCGAGGCCGGTGAGCGCCAGGGCGTTGGCCTCGGTGGCGCTGCCGGTGAAGACGATCTGGGCCGGGACGACACCGGCCAAGGCGGCGACCTGTGCCCGCCCCGCCTCGACCAGCCGCCGGGCCTCGCGGCCGAAGCGGTGCACCGAGGACGGGTTGCCGACGGCACCGAGCGCCGCGAGCATGGCCTCGCGCGCCTCCGGCCGCAGCGGCGCGGTGGCGTTGTGATCGAGATAGACGGAGGTCACGGCGTGCGCCTCACTCGGCGGCGACGGTCACGCCCTGCCCGTGGGAGAACAGATGGCTGGAACCGAGCACGCGGCGGTTGACCACGTCCTCGATCGTCACCGAGGACAGGTACATATGGATCTGGTTGCCCAACTCCTCCCACAGATCGTGGGTCAGGCAGCGGCTCTTGTCGCTGTGGCAGCCGAGCGGGCTGTGCTTCTCGCAGCGTGTGGCCTGGATCGGCTCGTCCACCGCGAAGATGATGTCGGAGATGCGCACCGTGCCGCAAGGCCGGGCCATCAGGTAACCGCCGCCGGGCCCGCGCACGCTGCGGACCAGGCCGCCGCGGCGCAGCTTGGCGAACAGCTGCTCCAGATACGGCAACGAGATTTCCTGGCGGAGCGCGATGTCGGCGAGCGCCACCGGGCCGTCGGCCCCGTGCCGCGCCAGGTCGACCATCGCCATCACGGCGTAGCGTCCCTTGGTGCTCAAACGCATCTTCTGCGCCCCCAACGGCCCGGCCTGCCCGCCGGACCGAAATTGCGACTGCTGCCCGAGCCGCGGACCGGCTGCCGATCGTGTCCGGCGGCCCGATCTGCGGCGCAATCCGCGTTCCTCAGCCCCAGCCAGTCCCGCATGCCTCGATCAAGACGCTTGAACATCAAGGCCGTCCCGATGGTATACGAACATTTCGCGTGGATCGTGTTGACGGCGGGTGGCCGGCACGGTCCGCGTCGTGGCAGGGTGAGTGACCGCTTAGATATAGATATCCGAGCGTAATGGTCAAGAAAGCCGCCCCACCGCGTCGGTCCGCCCGCCGCCACCTCGAGGAGCTTAACGGCCGATGCCGGACGTCATCTTCAACGGGTCCGAGGGACGCCTCGAAGGCCGCTACACCCCGAGCAAGCGCACCAATGCGCCCATCGCCCTGTTGCTGCATCCGGACCCGCTGGGCGGCGGGACGATGTTCAACAAGATCGTGCACACGCTGTACCAGGCGTTCAAGAAGCACGAATTCACCGTGCTGCGCTTCAACTTCCGCGGCGTCGGCCGCAGCCAGGGCATCCATGACCGCGGCGAGGGCGAGCTGTCCGACGCCGCCTCGGCGCTGGACTGGATGCAGGCGCTGAACCCGAACGCCGAGGCCTGCTGGGTCGGCGGCTTCTCCTTCGGCGCCTGGATCGGCATGCAGTTGCTGATGCGGCGGCCGGAGATCGACGGCTTCATCTCGATCGCGCCGCCGGCGAACAAATACGACTTCACCTTCCTGGCGCCCTGCCCCTCCTCCGGCCTGATCGTCCAGGGCGACAAGGACGACACCGTGCCGCATGACTCGGTGCAGAAGCTGGTCAACAAGCTGTCGCAGCAGAAGGACATCAAGATCGACTACCGGGTGATCCCGGGGGCGAACCATTTCTTCACGCTGCACAACGACCAGCTGCTGGCCCATATCGACGACTACCTGACCAAGTCGGTCAAGCTGGCGCCGCAGCAGGCCGCGGACTGAACCGCGCGGCTTCGGGCCGCGCCAAGGGGGGGATCGACCATGGCGACGAACGAAGCCGAGAGGCCGAACGGCGACCAGATCGCCTATTGGAACGAGGCCGGCGGGTCGGTGTGGGTGGAGATGCAGGCGCAGCTCGACCGCATGACCGCCCCGTTCAGCCGGCAGGTGGTCGAGGTGCTGGCGCCCGCGGCGGGCGAACGGCTGCTCGACATCGGCTGCGGCAGCGGCGGCAGCACGCTGGATCTGGCGTGCCACGTCGGGCCCGGCGGTCAGGTGCTCGGCCTCGACATCTCCGCCCCCATGCTCGGCCTGGCCAGGCGCCGCGCCGCCGAGGCCGGCCTGGACAATGTCCGCTTCATCGAGGCCGACGCGCAAACCGCCCGCATCGAGCCGGGCGGCTTCGACGGGCTGTTCTCGCGCTTCGGCGTGATGTTCTTCGACGACCCCGTCGGCGCCTTCGCCAACCTGCACGGCGCGCTGCGGCCGGGCGCCCGCCTCGCCTTCGTGTGCTGGCGCACCCTGGCCGAGAACGGTTGGGCGACCGTGTCCCTGACGGCTGCGCTGCGCCACCTGCCGGCACCGCCGCCCCCGATCCCGGGCGCGCCGGGCGCCTTCGCCTTCGCCGACCCTGACCGGATCCGTGACATCCTCGGCCGCGCCGGCTTCTCCGGGATCGGCGTCACGGCCTTCGACACCAAGGCCGGCGTGGGAGACCTGGAGCAGACCCTCGCCCTGGTGCTGCGAAGCGGCCCGGTCGGCGCCCTGCTGCGCGAGCACGAGGCCAAGCGCGACGCCGTCGCCGCCGCGGTGCGCGAGGCGCTGGCACCGCACCAGACCGCTGAGGGCGTTCTGCTGGATGCCGCCGCCTGGGTCGTCACCGCCACGGCGTGATCCGCCGCGTCCGGGGAAGTTCGGTTTGAGGCACGGGCGGCGCTCGTGCTACAGCCCTTCCCTGTCAGCCCGCTGACAGACAGCCATCTCCGACAAGCAGTCGACGATCATGACCGGATTCCGCTCCGACTTCCTGCGCACCCTCGAGGCGCGCGGCTTCATCCATCAGGCGACGGATGCCGAGGGCCTGGATGCCCTGGCGGCCAAGGGAGCGGTCACGGCCTATATCGGCTACGACGCCACGGCGGACAGCCTGCATGTCGGGCATCTGGTGCAGATCATGATGCTGCGCTGGCTGCAGAAGACCGGCGGGCGGCCGATCGCGCTGATGGGCGGCGGCACCACCAAGATCGGCGACCCGTCCTTCCGCGACGATGCCCGGCCGCTGCTCGACGATGCCACGATCGACAGCAACATCGCCTCGATCCGTCGGGTGTTTGCGCGATTTCTCGATTTCGAGGGCGGCGCGATCATGGCCAACAACGCCGACTGGCTGGACGGGCTGGCCTACATCCCGTTCCTGCGCGAGGTCGGGCGGCACTTCACCATCAACCGCATGCTGAGCTTCGATTCGGTGAAGCTGCGGCTGGATCGCGAGCAGCCGCTGACCTTCCTCGAATTCAACTACATGATCCTGCAGGGCTACGACTTCCTGGAGCTGGCGCGCCGCCATGACTGCGTGCTGCAGATGGGCGGGTCGGACCAGTGGGGCAACATCGTCAACGGCATCGACCTGGCGCGCCGCATCGCCGGGCGCGAGCTGTATGGCCTGACCTCGCCGCTGCTGACCACCTCTTCCGGCGCCAAGATGGGCAAGACCGCGGCCGGCGCTGTCTGGCTGAACGAGGAGCGGCTGCCGGTCTATGATTACTGGCAGTACTGGCGGAACACCGAGGACGCCGATGTCGGCCGCTTCCTCAAGCTGTTCACCGAGCTGCCGCTGGACGAGATCGACCGACTGGCGGCGCTGGGCGGGGCCGAGATCAACGACGCCAAGAAGATCCTGGCGACCGAGGCCACCGCGCTGGTGCATGGCCGCGACAAGGCCAAGGCGGCGGCCGAGACCGCCCGCCAAGCCTTCGAGCAAGGCGTGTCGGCCGAGGGCCTGCCCTCGATCGAGGTGCCGCGGGCCGAGCTGGCGGCCGGCATCCAGGCCTTCCGCCTGTTCGCCCGGGCCGGACTGGCGGCCTCGAACGGCGAGGCCCGACGGCTGATCCAGGGCGGCGGCGGTCGCGTCAACGATGCCGCGATCGCCGATCCGGAGCAGGCGATCGGCGACCGCGACATCGGCGCCGACGGGGTGATCAAGCTCTCCGCCGGGCGCAAGAAGCACGCGCTGGTGCGGCCGGCCTGAGGGGCCGGGCGCACCAGGCGGACGAGAGTTCGGCGGCCGGCCATAGGGAGGCCGGCCGCCGGGCCATCACAGCACGAAGTCGCCGGCGACGAGGGCCGGGGTACCGGTCAGGACGATGTTGAAATCGGCCGTCGAGTCCCCGTTGATGTCGCCGCCGACGCCCCCGCCCAGCGGGTCGTTGCCGCCCAGCCCGTGCACCAGGTCGTTCTCGTCACCGGCGAAGATCACATTGTCGCCGGCATCTCCAAAATAGACCGCCATGGTCGTTCTCCGTCACAGCCGCGCGCCCGATGGCGCCCCGTGCATGCGAGAGAATGACGCAAGTCCTGTATCAGGCAGATGTCGCGCGCCCCGCCGAGATGTATCGTCCGTATGCGAAGGATGGCCAGATGGCGGCATCGCGCCGGCATTGCGGCGGAGGGACGGCCAAGGCAGCATACGGTCCGAGGCTGGTGCCCAAATCCGGCACGGCCAAGCGACGACAGGAGGGGCATGATGATCCGGCATGCGATGGCATCGTTGGCGCTGGTGGCCTGTGCGCTGGGCGCGGCCGCAGCCTGGGCCGCCTCCCCGCCCGCGGTCGAGGCGCCGGACGGCATGGTGGTGTCGTCGCAGCACCTCGCCTCCGACGCCGGGGCCGAGATCCTGCGGGCCGGGGGCAACGCCGTCGACGCCGCGGTCGCCACTGGCTACGCCCAGGCGGTCACCAACCCCTGCTGCGCCAATATCGGCGGCGGCGGCTTCATGGTCATCCACCTGGCGAAGGACGACCGCGACACCTTCCTGAACTTCCGCGAGACCGCGCCGGCGGCCGCGACCAAGGCGATGTATCTCGACGCCGCCGGCAACCCGGTCAAGGGCGCCAGCCTGTACGGCTATCTCGCCGTCGGCGTGCCGGGCAGCGTGCTGGGGCTGGATACCGCGCTGCAGCGCTACGGCACCCTGCCGCGCGAGCAGGTGATGGCGCCGGCCATCAAGTTGGCGCGCGAGGGCTTCACCCTGACCCGCGGCGACACCGACATCCTCGACGCCGGCGCCAAGCTGCTGAAGCAGGACCCGGTGGCGGCGAAGATCTTCTTCCGCCCCGACGGTTCGGCCTTCAAGCCCGGCGACCGGCTGGTGCAGGCGGACCTGGCCGACACGCTGGAGGCCATCGCCAAGGGTGGGCCGGACGCCTTCTACAAGGGCGCGGTCGCGCAGAAGGTCGAGGCGGCGATGAAGGCCGGCGGCGGGATCATGACCGCGCAGGATTTCGCCGCCTACACCGTCACCGAGACGGCGCCGGTGACCTGCAGCTATCGCGGCTACGAGTTCGTATCGTCGCCGCCGCCCTCCTCCGGCGGTACGACGATGTGCGAGATCCTGAACATCCTCGAAGGCTACGACCTGAAGGCGCTGGGCTGGCATTCCGCCGCCGGGGTGCATCTGATGGTCGAGGCGATGCGCCACGCCTATATGGACCGCAACACCTATCTCGGCGACCCGGCCTTCGTGAACAACCCGTTGGACCGGCTGCTGAGCAAGGATTACGCGGCCCAGATCCGCACCAGGATCCTGCCGGACAAGGCGACCCCGTCGAAGGAGGTGCAGCCCGGCGCCACGCCGCATGAGAAGACCGAGACCACCCACTATTCGGTGGTCGACAAGGACGGCAACGCGGTGTCGGTGACCTACACCATCAACGGGCTGTTCGGCGCCGGGGTGATCGCGCCCGGCACCGGCTTCCTGCTGAACGACGAGATGGACGATTTCACGATCAAGCCCGGCGTGCCGAACCTGTTCGGGCTGGTACAGGGCGAGGCCAACGCCATCTCGCCGGGCAAGCGGCCGCTGTCGTCGATGGCGCCGACGCTGGTGACCAAGGATGGCGAGATCGTGCTGGTGCTGGGCAGCCCGGGCGGGGCGCGCATCATCACCATCACGCTGCAGGCGGCGCTGAACATGATCGATTTCGGCATGGCGCCGCAGGAGGCGGTGGACGCGCCGCGCATCCACCATCAGTGGTTGCCGGACGAAGTCTTCGCCGAGCCCTACGCCCTGTCGCCCGACACGGTGAAGCTGCTGGAGCAGATGGGCCACAAGGTGACGGTGCAGTCGCCCTGGGGCGCCACCGAGCTGATCGCGCTGCAGCCCTCCGCGGCGGCGGCCGGGTCCACAACCGCCTCCTCCGGCAACGACCGGGCCTTCGGCGGCAAGATGCTGCCCGGCTTCGTCTACGGCGCCAACGACAACCGCCGCCCGGCCGGGCTGGCGGTGGGCGAATAGCTATCGACTGTTGGCGCGGTCGCGCGGCGGCCGCGGCGGCGGCTGTGGCGAGGGCGGCCGCGGTGCGCCATCCGACGCGGAAGGCGTCTCCTCGAAGAACAGGCGCCGCAGGAAGCCGGGGGCCAGCACCGACAGCGGATTCACCGAGACCGAGGGGTCGGCGAAGGAGCCGCGGATCGTGTAGGTGAAGGCGAACAGCCCGCCGCCCTCGCCGCCGGTCAGGATGTCGCCGATCAGCGGGATCGAGCTGATCACGCTGTTGATGTGGTAGATCGGCACGATGGTGCCGGCGAGATCGATGGTCTCGGCCCTGAGATCGATCAGCCCGTCGAAGGCCAGGCCGAGGTCGCCGCCGGCCCCCCGCCCCTGCTTCAGCGTGACCCGGCGCTGCGCCGCGGCGTAGGTGAAGTCGGCGTCGAGCCGGTTGAAGGTCAGGCCGCTGGTGCCGAACAGGTCCTGCAGGCCGGAGGGCGAGGTGGCGGCCAGGAGCCGCGCCATGCCCGGCGCGTCGTGCAGCACGAAGTTGCGGGCGTCGAACTGCCCTTCGATCGCGCCGGTGACGCCGTTGCGGGTGCCGGTGGCCAGCAGACTGCCGCCGGTGATGTTGTCCGCGATGTCGAAGACCTGCAGCGTCTCGCCGGCATCCTCGCTGCGCACGGTCAGGATCTGGTGGTCCGGCTGGCCCTGCTGCGGCGTCAGGCGCAGGTCCATCGGCGCCCCCCCGGGCAGTTGCGCCGCCAGGGTCACGTCCTGCAGGTTGGTGGTGCGGCCGATCGCCCGCCCGTGCACCGCCCGCAGCGACCGTCTTTCGCCGAAGGACAGCTCCCCGACATCGAAGGTGGCGTCGATCCGCGGACCGGGGGCCGGGCTGGTGGTGGAGCTGGAGTCGGCGGCCTTGCCCTGCGCTGCGCGACGCTGCTCCAGGATGCCGGAGACGTCGAGACGCGAGCCGGTGAGCGCCAGTCGGTAGCTGTCCGGGCCCAGCACCTCGACCTGGCCCTTGACGTCGTTCGGGCCCTGCCGGAACGAGGCGATGCTGAGCTGCGCCAGCGACCCGTCGCGGGCGAAGTCGGCGCTGCCGGAGGCGCTGATGTCGCCGCCCGAGACGCTGAACTGCGAGACCTTGGCGACGCGCTCGCCGGCCAGGGCCAGGCTGACCGTCCCATTCGCCTTGTCGCCGGTGGGCTTGACCCAGCCGATCGGGTCGATCGCGATCCGCGCGTCGGTGAGATCCAGCTTGGCGTCGAGCGTCGCCGCCCCACCGGACCGTTTGGCGTAGTCGACGTCGATGCCGACGGTGCCGTCGACCGGCTCGAACTCCGGCAGGCGCAGCGCTGCCCGTGCCGCGGCGGTCAGGGTGGTCTGCGCCGACACCCTGGTCTGCACGGCCGAGTCGTCGAACGCCTCCTGCCAGGAGAAGGCGACCGGCACGGTGTTGATCTGGCCCTTGCCCGCCAGCGTCATGCCCGCCTTGTCGAGCGTCAGCTTGGCATCGGCGCCGGCCAGGTCGTAGCCGGGCTTGGCGGCGGCGATGCCGACATCGCTGAGCGTGCCCTCCACGCCCATGCGGATCGCCTCGAACGGCAGGTCGGCCAGCAGCGAGAAGCCGAAATGCAGCCGCGCCGCCGCCCGGCCGGACATGCGGTCGGGCACCAGCCCGACCTTCTTGGCGTAGCCCAGCCGCGGCTGGTCGAGCACCGACATGATCGTCTTCACCGGCCCCTCGACCCGGGCGTCGATGTCGATCACCTGGTCGTGCAGGTCGAGCCCGGTGATGGTGATGTCGGAGGGCTGCAGCGCGATGTCCTGCAGGCGCCCCCCGGCCGTGACGATGCGCATCGTTGACTGGTTGAAGCTGGCCGCGGCGTTGAGGCCCGTGATCGGCGGCAGCCCCTTGAAATAGGTCACCGTCATGTCGCGCGCCTGCAGCGTGCCGTCGGCCGCGACCAGCGTCACCGCCTCGGGGTTGGACAGCGGCGCCCGGGCGTGCAGGCTGAACTCGGTGCGGTCCAGCACGCCGTCACGCAGGTTGGCTGTGATCCAGTCGCGCAGCCCACTCGGCACACCCGGCGGCCAAAGGCTGTCCAGCAGGTCGACCGGCAGGTTGGTGACGGCCCCGGCCGTGATCGCCTCGAGCGTGTCGCCGACCGCGTCGACCTGACCGGACAGGGAGATCCTCGGCCCGCCGAGATCGATGCTGAAATCGTCGAGTGTCAGGCGCCGCTTTGGCAGGTCGACCGAGCCCGACAGGCTGGTCCGGGCGGCGTCGAACGACTGGCTCCACAGGAGCGGCAGCTTGAGCCGGGTCTCGATGCTGGTCAGCGAGAACCGTCCGGTCGTCGGCTGGAAGTGGGAGTCGAAATCGGCCTCGAGCCGGCCGGACACCGGGCTCTCGATCGCCTCCAGCGGCGCCAGCACCGGCGAGATCCGGGTCAGGGCCGCGGGGACGACATTGGCGAAGGTGATCGTCGCCTGCCCGCTGCGGCTGGCCCGCTGATACCGGATCTCGCCATCGAACTGGGCCGTCCGATCGCCGGACACGACAGACAGCGACGCCAGGCCCTCGACGCCACTCGTGCTGCGACGCAGGTCGGCCGAGGCCCTGGGCGCGATCCAGCTGCGTCCCAGCATGCGGTCGTCGATGCGGACGCTGCCGTCGACCAGCGTCAGGCGGGTCAGCGACGCGATCGGGCTGCCCTCGCTGCCGAGTTGGGCGTCGAGCGCCGCCAGCAGATCCTTGACCACGTCGCGGGTCGGCGCCCCTTGCGCCGGCGTCGATGCCCCGCCCTCTCCGGCCTCGCTGCCGCCGAGCCCGAAGCTGAACTCCCCGGTCTCGGTCCGGGTCACCCGCAGATGCGGCCGGATCAGGTCGATCCGCAACGGCGCCACCACCCCGCGCAGCAGCTTCGGCATGCTGACATCGGCCGTAGCCTCCGGGGTGAACGCGATCAGCGTCCCGTCCTTCTGGCGCACCCGCACGTCGCGCGCGGCCAGCGCCGCCGGCCGGTCGAACCCCTCCCAGCGCAGGGACAGCGCGCCGATCTCGACCGTGGCGTCGCGGTCGGCGAGGGCCTGCTCGACATAGGGAGTGAGGAAATCGATCTCCAGCGGCCCGGAGGACAGCCGCCATGCCAGCACGACGACGATGAGGGCAAAGCCCGCGACCGCCAGCCCGACGATCTCGGCCAGGATCTTCAGCGCCCTCATCCCGAACGTTTCACCCTCGCTTGACCCATCCCCGCGGGACCCCGATGCTGCGCCCGCACCTTAGGCACATGGACAGCGCGATGCCACGTTACGAAGCTGCATTGGCTGATGCCGTCTGGCCCCGCGCGGGCGATCCGGACCGTGCCCGGCGCGGCGTCGAACGGTGGCTTGAACGCGCGACCGAGCAATCCGATCCCGAGCTTCGCGATTTTGCCGTGGCGCTGCCAGACGACCCGCAGGGACGAGCGCTGCTGGAGGCGGTGTTCGGCGGCAGCCCCTATCTGACTGAGCTGGCGCTGCGGACCCCGGCGACAGTCCGGCGCTTCCTCGCCGACGGCCCCGATGCCGCCGTCGCTGCGGAGCTGGCGGCCCTGCGCGCCGACACCGCCGCCGAGGCCGACACCACCCGGCTGATGCAGGCATTCCGCCTGGCCAAGCGCCGCGTCGCCCTGCTGATCGCGCTGGCCGATATCGGCGGGCTGTGGCCGCTGCAGCAGGTGACCGGCGCCCTGTCCGACCTCGCCGAGACCACCCTCGACCTCGCCGTCGCCCATCTCCTGGCCCGCGCCACGGCCCGCGGCCTGCTGCGCCCCGAGGCGGTAGCGGCGCCTGACGCCTCCGGCCTGATCGTGCTGGGCATGGGCAAGCTGGGGGCGCGGGAGTTGAACTATTCCAGCGATGTCGACCTGATCATCCTCTACGACGCCGAGAAGGTGCCGACCGACCGGCAGGACGACCTCGGCCAGACCTTCACCCGGATGGCCCGCGACCTGGTGCGGATCATGGAGGAGCGGACGATCGACGGCTATGTGTTCCGCACCGATCTGCGGCTGCGGCCCGACCCCGGCGCGACGCCACCGGCGGTGTCGCTGGCGGCGGCCGAGGGCTACTACACGACCCTGGCGCAGAGCTGGGAGCGCGCGGCGATGATCAAGGCCCGGCCGGTGGCGGGCGACCGCGCCGCCGGCGACGCCTTCCTCGACTTCCTGATGCCCTTCATCTGGCGCCGCAACCTCGACTTCGCGGCGATCCAGGACATCCACGCGATCAAGCGGCAGATCCACCACCATCACGGCCATGGCTCGGTCGCCATCGAGGGCCACGACCTGAAGCTCGGCCGCGGCGGCATCCGCGAGATCGAGTTCTTCGTGCAGATGCAGCAGCTGATCTTCGGCGGCCGCGAGCCGAAGCTGCGCCTGCGCGGCACGGTCGCCGGGCTGGACAGGCTGGCCGAGGCCGGCCGGATCGACCGCGGCACCGCCGCCAGCCTGGCCGAATGCTACCGCTTCCTGCGCCGGGTCGAGCACCGCATCCAGATGCTGGAGGACCACCAGACCCATGCGCTGCCGGAGGACCCGCGCGAGGTCGACGCGCTGGGCACCTTCCTCGGCTTCCCGGATCCGGCGTCGTTCCGCACCACGTTGACCGACACGCTGCGGCTGGTCGAGAGCCGCTATGCCGAGCTGTTCCAGGAGGACCGGCCGCCCGAGGGCAGCGTCACCCTGGTCTTCGCCGGCGTCGACGACCATCCCGGCACGGTCGAGACGCTGCAGCGGCTGGGCTTCGCCCGGCCGCCGGAGGCGATCGCCGTGGTGCGCGGCTGGCTGCACGGCCGCTATCGGGCGCTGCGCAGCGAGCGGGCGCGCGGCCTGATCACCGGGCTGGTGCCCCGGCTGCTGTCGATCGTCGGCGGCACCGCCGACCCGGACGCCACGCTGCAGCGGCTGGACGGGTTCCTGGCCCGGCTGCCGGCCGGCGTCCAGCTCTTCGCTTTGTTTAACGTCAACCCCGATCTCCTTGATCTCCTTATCGATATACTCGGTTTCGGCGGTCGGATCGCGGATTATCTGACGGCCCATGCCGGCCAGCTGGAAGCGGTGCTGGCGCCGGGCTTCTTCAGCACCCTGCCGGGGCGGGAGCGGCTGCAGGAGCGGCTGGCGGCGGAGCTGGCGACGGCGCGCGACTTCGAGGACATGCTCGACGTGCTGCGCCGCTGGACCAACGACCAGCGCTTCCGCGCCGCGGTGCACATCCTGCGCCGCCTGACCGAGACGCCGACCTGCGCCGCCTTCCTGTCCGACGTCACCGAGGTCGCGCTGCAGGCCCTGGTGCCGCGGGTCGAGGCGGAGTTTGCGCGGCGGCACGGCCGCTTCCCCGAAGGCGGGATCGCCCTCCTCGCCATGGGCAAGCTCGGCGGCCGCGAGATGACCATCCGCTCCGACCTCGACCTGATCATGATCCACGACGCCGGCGCCGACCAGATGTCGGACGGCGACAAGCCGATCGGGCCGATGGTCTACTACACCCGGCTGATCCAGCGCCTGGTCTCGGCGATCACCGCACCGACGGCGCAGGGCGCCTTGTTCGAGGTCGACATGCGGCTCAGGCCCTCCGGCAATGCCGGCCCGCTGGCGACCAGCCTGGAGGCCTTCACCGCCTATCAGCGCGGCGACGCCTGGACCTGGGAGCACATGGCCCTGACCCGGGCTCGGGTGATCCACGCCGACGGTCCGCTGCGCGGCCGGATCGAGGCCGAGATCCGGTCGCTGCTGGCCCTGCCCCGCGACCTGGACAAGCTGCGCCGCGACATCGCCGAGATGCGCGGCCGGATGGCGCGCCAGCGCGACAGCGGCGACATCTGGAACATCAAGCATTTCCGCGGCGGCCTGGTCGATGTCGAGTTCATCGCCCAGTACCTCCAGCTGCGGCACGCCGCCGACTATCCGGAGATCCTGCACCAGGCCACGGCCGAGGTGCTGCGCCGCGCCGCGGCGGCCGGCGTCCTGCCCGAGGCGGAGGCGGAGACGCTGCTGCGGGCACTCGCGACCTGGCAGCGGGTGCAGGCCTTCCTGCGCTTCGCCGTCGAGGACAGGTTCGACCCAGCCGAAGCCTCCGACGCCATGATCCGCGGCCTGCTGCGCGCCGTGGCCGAGGATGCCGCCGCCGACCCGCCGGAGGATCTCGACGCCGCCGCAGCCGGGATGCGGCGGTGGGCGGCCAAGGTCATGGCCGTGTTCGACCGCCTGATCGGGCCGCCGCCGACGGACGAGCTTGCCACCAAGCCTGCGGCATCCTAGTCAAACGCAGCGAATCCCGCCTGGAGAGATCCGAATGAGCGTCGAGATCGGCAAGCCCGCCCCGGACTTCACCCTGCCCAAGGCCGGCGGCGGGACGATCTCGCTTTCGGCCCTGCGCGGCCGCAAGGCAATCGTCTACTTCTATCCGAAGGCCGACACCTCAGGCTGCACCAAGGAGGCTTGCGGCTTCAACGACGCGCTGCCGGAGTTCGAGGGCGTCGACGCGGAGATCATCGGCATCTCCAAGGACCCGGTGCCCGCGCTGAACAAGTTCGCGGCGAAATACGGCCTGACCTTCACCCTGGCCTCGGCCAAGGACGACGACACGGTCGAGCGCTACGGCGCCTGGGTCGAGAAGTCGATGTACGGCCGGAAGTATATGGGCATCGACCGGTCGACGGTGCTGGTCGACGAGCAGGGCATCGTCCGTGGCCTGTGGCGCGGCGTGCGGGTGCCCGGCCATGTCGAGGCGGTGCTGGCCGCGGCGCAGAAGGGCTAAGCTGCCTCCCTCGCCAGGAAGTCGATGACGGCACGGACGGCCGGCAGCTGGCCGCGTCGGTGCGGCGTCAGCAGCGTCGTCCACACCGTGCCGGCCTCCCACTCCGCCAGGACCGGCGCCAGCGTGCCGGCGGCCCGCGCCTCCGCGGTCATGGTCTCGGGCCCGCAGGCGATGCCCAGCCCGGCAGCAGCCGCCTTCAGCAGCACGACGGATTCATCGGCCATGAAGCTGGACGCCGGCGCGACCTGCGCCTCGCGGCCGTCGCGGTGGCGCAGCCGCCAGATCGTAGGGCCGGTCAGCAGCCCGTCATGGTCCTTGAGATCCGCGGGCTCCTGCGGCACGCCGCGGCGCGCCAGATAGTCCGGCGCCGCCACCAGCGTGATCCGCTCGACCGCCATCCGCCGCTGCACCAGATCGGAATCCGGCAGCGGCGCGAAATGGCTGCGCACCGCGATGTCGAAGCCCTCCTGCACCAGATCGACGAAGCGGTCGGTGACGTGCAGTTGCAGCCGGATCTTCGGGTAGGCCCGGGCCAGCGCCGGCAGCAGGCCGGACAGCCGGGACTGCGCAGTCGGCACGGAGGCGGTGATCCGGACGGTGCCGCTGGGCTCCGTCAGACGGCGGAGGACCACGCCCTCAGCCGCTTCCGCCTCGATCATCGCGCCGCGGGCATGGTCATAAAAGTCGCGCCCGAGCTCGGTCAGCACGAAGCTGCGCGAGGTGCGATGGATCAGGCGGGCGCCGAGCGCCGCCTCCAGCTCCGCGACGCGCTTGCTGATGGTCGATTTCGGCAAGCCCAGCCGCCGTGCCGCCGCGGCGAAGCCGCCGCTGTCCACGGCCTGGACGAATAGGCCGAGGTCATTGAGGTTGAGCATATCCGTCGTCCATATGTGTGGACCTCAAGTCCATATCAGCACGGCTACAGGCCCAAAGTCCACATAGGCATATTCCCCGGGTGACCGAAACAAGGAAACCCCAACATGGAACCGATCCTCTTCTACGGCGTGCCCTCGGGCTGCTCCTTCGGCTCGATCGTGGCGCTGGAATGGCTCGGCGAGCCATACCGGCTGAGCCGCGTCGAGATGCCGGAGGTGGTGCAAAGCGAGGCCTATCGCCGCCTCAACCCGGTCGGCGAGACGCCGACGCTGATGACGGCGGACGGCCGGCTGATCAGCGAGAGCATGGCGATCCTGAACCATCTCGGCGCGCGCGGCGTCGACAAAGGCCTGTCCTTCGTCCAGGGCAAGGCCGGCTTCGACCGGCTGAACCAGGCGCTGGGCTTCCTCAACACCGCCTTTTTCAACGCCTTCAGCCCGCTGTGGTACGCGCTGGAGCACGGCGTCGAGGGCGTGGAGCGCGACGCGCTCCGGGCCTTCGGCGCAGCCAAGGTGGCGAAGGCGCATGCCGATCTGGAGGCGATGCTGGGCGGACGGGACTGGCTGCTGGGCGACCGGACGCTGGCCGACGCCTATTTCATCGGCATCGCCCGCTGGACCAAATATCACGACGTGGTCGACCGCCGGGACTACCCGGGGCTGCAGCGCCTGTTCGAGCGGCTGGAGGCCGACCCGGCGGTGCAGTTCGCCCATGCGATCGAGCACGGCGACCCGGCCCGCAGCAGCGGCGGCTTCCGCGGCGAGATCGGCCTGGAGGAGGCTCTGGGCCGGGTGCGGCAGGCGGCCTGACGACCGCCTGCGACACCCATCTCAGAAGGAATAGGCGTCCATCGCCAGCGCCCCCATGGTGACGCTGGCATGGAGCCGGCGGCCGGGCAGGTCGCCGGCGCCGAGGGCAACGAAGAACGGCAGGAAATGCTCGTCCGCCGGATGGTTCTTCACTGCCTCGGGCGCCAGGCGGCGGTAGTTCAGCAGGTCCTCGGTGCGGCCCTCGTCCACCGCCGCCGCCACCCAGTCGATGAACGCCCGGGCCCAGCCGGAGACCGGCGCATCCGGTCCGCCGCGCCAGTCCAGCGCCCGCAGATTGTGGGTCAGCGACCCCGAGGCCAGGACCATCACTCCCTCGTCCCGCAGCCCGCGCAGCGCCTGGCCCACCGCGTAGTGGTGCGCCGGGTCGCGGTGCGGCTGGATCGACAGGGTCGCGACCGGGATGTCGGCCGCCGGATACATCCGGCGCAGCGGCACCCAGGCGCCGTGGTCCAGGCCGCGCTTGTCGTCGATCTCCACCGGCAGCCCGGCCGCGGCAATCCGCTCGGCGGCGAGGCGCGCCAGGCCGGGCGCGCCGGTGGCCGGGTAGCGGACCTGGTACAGCGGCTCGGGGAAGCCGTGGAAATCGTGGATCGTCTCCGGCTGCTGCGCCGCGCCGAGCGTCGGCACCTCGGTCTCGAAATGGGCGGAGGCCAGCAGGATCGCGTCCGGACGCGGCAGCGACGGCCCGAGCGCGTCGAAGAACCGCCCCGCCGGCTCGTCCGACAGCGCCAGCATCGGCGAGCCATGGGAGACGAAGAGCGCGGGCATCGTGGACATGATTGATCTCCAGGGCGGGGCGGCACGGGACGGCCGGCCGCGACCTCCGCCGTCTCGCCATATTGCGCCTCTCGGGGGTTTTGATAATCCGGCGTGACATCAAAAGATTGTTGATCCATTTTTGACAATCATGGATCGCCTGACCACGCTGGACCTGTTCGTGCGGATCGTCGATGCCGGCAGCTTCGCCGCGGGGGCGGAGCAGCTGGGCCTGTCGCGGGCACTGGCCAGCCGGGCGATCCTGGATCTGGAGACCCGGCTCGGCACCCGCCTGCTGAACCGCACCACCCGCCGGCTGAGCCTGACCGAGGCCGGCGCCGCCTTCTACCGTCGGGCGCAGCGCATCACAGCCGATGTCGTCGAGGCCGAGGAGGAGGCCGCGGCGCTGCACGCCCGGCCGCGCGGCCTGCTGCGGGTCAATGCGCCGATGAGCTTCGGCGTGCTGCATGTCGCCCCGGCAATGGCCGGCTATCTCGAGCGCTACCCCGAAGTCTCGGTCGACCTGACCCTGAACGACCGGGTCGTCGACCTGCTGGAGGACGGCACCGACCTGGCGATCCGCATCGGCCGGCTGGCCGATTCCTCGCTGATCGCCCGCCGCCTGGCCCCCTGCCGCATCCTGCTCTGCGCCGCGCCGTCCTATCTCGCGGCGCACGGCACTCCGGCGCATCCATCCGAGCTCATCCGGCACCGCTGCATCGCCTATGCCTATGGCGGCGACCGGGGCGAATGGGTGCTGACCGGGCCGGAGGGCGAGGTGCGAATCCGCATCGGCGCCCGGCTGCAGATCAACAATGGCGACGCCATCCAGGCCGCGATCCGCGAGGGCTACGGCATCGCCCGGCAGCCGGACTTCATCGCCGCGCCGGACCTCGCCGCCGGCCGGATGGTCCAGATCCTCCCGGAGTGGCGGCTGCCGGAGCTCGGCATCCACGCCGTCTACCCGCCGGCCCGCACCCTGTCGGCCAAGGTCCGCAGCTTCGTCGACTTCCTGGCCGAACGCTTCGCCCGCCCGTCCTGGAGCCTCGACAGCCGCAGCTGAAGCCGGCAGTCTCGCCGCATCCCGCCAGCGAGGCCCGCATGAGCAAGACCGCCGCCGACATCGTCGACTTCGCCACTGCCCGGTCCGAGGACGCGACCTGGCGGCCGGACCCGGCCAAGGTGCTGAACGGCGATCCGCTGCAGACGGCGCGGAACTTCTACAGCGATCCGACCGGCCAGTTCTCGGCCGGGATCTGGGAGGCCGCGGTCGGCGCCTGGCGCGTGAACTATACCGAAGAGGAGTTCTGCCACCTGCTGTCCGGCACGGTGGAACTGGCCGACGAGACCGGGGACACCCGCCGCTTCGAGGCCGGGGCCAGCTTCGTCATCCCCGCCGGCTTCGCCGGGACCTGGGCAAACGTGACCCCGGCCCGCAAGCTGTACGTGATCTACGAACGGAAGGACTGAGGGCTCCACTTCCCAGCGGCTTGCGGAGTGACAGCGAACTGACAGTCTCGCTGCGTTCCCGAACGAAGTCGGCATGGGATAAGCCCTACTCCGCCAGCGGCTCGTAGAAGGCGGCGGCGAAGCCGGCGAGGTCGCGGGCCGGCACGTTGAAGGGCCGCTTCAGCCTGGCCCGGAAATACCGCCGCACCAGCTCGTGATAAGTCGGGATCGGCGCCCTGCCCTGGCGGCCGCATTCCCATTCGAACCAGCGCCGGCCGGCTGCGACATGGCCGATCTCGTCGGTGTAGATCCGGTGCAGGATGCGGGCGCTGTCGGCGTCGCCGGCGCGCTCCAGCCGCTCCACCGTCTCCGGCGTCACGTCGAGGCCGCGCGCCTCCAGCACCAGCGGCACCACCGAGAGCCGGCCGAGCAGATCCGCCGCCGTTTCCTCCGCCGCCTGCCACAGCCCGTCATGCGCCGGCAGGGCGCCGTAGCCGGAGCCGAGCTCATTCAGCCGCACCGACAGCAGCCCGTGATGCGTCGCCTCCTCGTCGGCGACCTTGACCCAGTCGTCGAAGAACCCCTCCGGCGTCTCCGCCGTGGCGAAGCGGGCGATCAGGTCCCAGCTCAGGTCGATCGCGTTCAGCTCGATATGGGCCAAAGCGTGCAGCAGGGCGATCCGTCCCGCCTCCCCGCCCAGGCGCCGCTTCGGCATGTCGCCCGGGCGCCGCAGCTCCGGCCGCGCCGGCCGGGCCGGGCGCGGCGGCGGGCGGCGCGTGCCCAGCACCGGGATCGCGCGCTGCCGCCAGGCCGCGGCGGCCTTATGGCTCAGCTCGATCTTGCGCAGCGGATCCGCCGTGTCCAGCACGGCGACGGCGAGGTCGGTCAGGGCGTCCATGGCTCCTCTTACACCAGGACGGCGCTGCGCCGGAATAAGGGCCTGTCCGGACCGAACGGCATGTTCATCGTCCGCAACGGCGACGACTTCATCCGCGCGCTGCAGGGCGCGCCGGCGACACCGCTGACATCGCTGTTCTCCGCCATCGGCGGGGTCGAGTTCATCCGGCCGAAGGAGACGCCGGAGGTGATCACGGGTGCGCCGACGCTCGACCCGAAGACGATCAACAACGCCTGGGGCTACTGGTTCGCCGGCAACGCTTGGAAGACCTGGAAGGTGGCGCTGGGCAAGCCGACCCCGATCATGGGGCCGATCCTCGACAAGAGCCTGATGCCGCTGACCCTGCCCACCACCGCCTAGGCCCTGGTCCATGGCCGCCCGCTCGACGCCGTGTAACCACTATGAGCCGATGCTGGGCGTCTGGCTGAAGTCGGCCTATCCCGACGTCGACAAGCCCGAGAGCCTGGCCAATTGCGACGAGGAGGGCCGGCCGTTCCTGGCCATGCTGCCGACGCTGGGCAAGCGGCTGGGCTTCAAGGAGGACGAGCTGCCGCAGCTGGTCGACTGGTTCTACACGCTGCCGGTCCGCAAGCGCGACTTCTTCATCGACAACGCCCTGCAGGTCGAGTCGAACGACAAAGGCGACTACCCGATGGGCACATACGACGCCAATGCCCGCAACGGCCCGAACATCCAGCGCCACCAGATCCACACCATCGAGGATCTGGTGCTGTTCGCCGAGCAGTACGGCTTCGGGCTGCCGAAGCCGTAGCGCGGCGGCGGGCCTCTGTCAGGCCGTCCCGGTCATCACCGCGGCGAACTGCTCCATCGCCCAGTCGACCTGGTCGCGGGTGATCACCAGCGGCGGCGCGATCCGGATCGTGTCGCCATGGGTGTCCTTCGCCAGAACGCCGCGCTTCTGCAGCGCCTCGCAGTAGCGGCGGGCGCCGCCGGCCTCCGGATGCAGCTCGACCGCCAGCATCAGGCCGCGGCCCCGCACCTCGCGGATCAGGTTGCTGCGCAGCCCGGCCAGCTGGGCCTGGAAATACGCACCCTGGCGCTCGGCATTCTCGATCATCTCCTCCTCGACCAGCACCTTCAGCGCGGCCCGGGCGACGGCGCAGGCCAACGGGTTGCCGCCGAAGGTGCTGCCGTGCTGGCCGGGCTTGAGCACGCCGAGCACCTCGGAGTTCGAGAGCACGGCCGAGACCGGGTAGAAGCCGCCGGACAGCGCCTTGCCGACCAGGGTGACATCGGCCTCGATGCCCTCATGCGCCTCGGCCAGCAGCTTGCCGGTGCGGCCGAGCCCGGTCTGGATCTCGTCCAGGATCAGCGTGACGTTGTGCCGGGTGCACAGCTCGCGCACGGTCTTGAAGTAGCCGGCCGGCGGGATCATCACCCCGGCCTCGCCCTGGATCGGCTCGACCAGGAAGGCCACGGTGTTCGGGGTGATCGCGGCCTCGAAGGCAGCGGCGTCGCCGAACGGCACGACCTTGAAGCCGGGCGCGAAGGGCCCGAAGCCGCCGCGCGCATCAGGGTCGGTCGAGAAGCCGACGATGCCGAGCGTGCGGCCATGGAAGTTGTTCTCGCAGACGATGATCTCGGCCTGGCCGTCGGGCACGCCCTTGACCTCGTAGCCCCATTTCCGCACCGCCTTGACCGCGGATTCCACCGCCTCGGCGCCGCTGTTCATCGGCAGCACCTTGTGCGAGCCGGTGAGCGCCGCGATCTCGTCGTAGAACAGCGCCAGCTGGTCGTTGCGGAAGGCGCGCGAGGTCAAGGTCAGCTTCTGCGCCTGCTCGACCATCGCCGCCAGGATCTTCGGGTGGCAATGACCCTGGTTGACCGCGGAATAGGCCGAAAGGCAGTCAAGGTAGCGGTTGCCGTCGACATCCCAGACCCAGACGCCCTCGCCGCGCGACAGCACGACGTCGAGCGGCTTGTAGTTGTGGGCGCCGAGGCGGGCTTCGGTCTCGATGAGAGTGGTCGCCGATGTGGCCATGGTCCTGCTCCTGTTCCCGTCCTATAGCGCGCCTGAGGCCGCGCGCTCGACCGCCCCGACCCGCTCGATGATCTGCCGCCCGAACAGGCTGGAGACCAGGTCGACCAGCAGCAGGGCGCTCTTGCCGCGGTCGTCGAGGAAGGGGTTCAGCTCGACCACGTCGAGCGACCCGACCAGGCCGCTGTCGTACAGCATCTCCATGATCAGATGCGCCTCGCGATAGGTCGCCCCGCCCGGCACAGTGGTGCCGACGCCCGGTGCGATCGACGGGTCGAGGAAGTCGACGTCGAGGCTGACATGCAGCACGCCGTTGCGCGCCGCGACCTTGTCGAGGACCCGCCGCATCAGCACCGAGACGCCGTATTCGTCGACCAGGCGCATGTCGAACACCTCGACGCCGCGGCGGCGCAGCAGCGCCCGCTCCTCGCGGTCGATCGAGCGGGCGCCGAGGATGGTCAGGTTCTGCGGGTCCAGCCGCTCGCGCGGCTCAGCGCCGAACACGTCGTCCAGCCCGGGCTCGCCGCACAGCAGGGCCGCCGACATGCCGTGCATGTTGCCGGACGGCGTGGTCGCCGGGGTGTTGAAGTCGGCATGGGCGTCGAGCCACAGCACGAACAGCTCGCGCCCGGCCTCGCGGCAGTGGCGCAGCACGCCGTTGACCGTGCCCATCGACAGGCTGTGGTCGCCGCCTAGGAAGATCGGCAGGACGCCCTGGTTTATCAGGGCGTAGGCGCGGTCGCTGAGGATCCGGGACCAGCCCGCGATCTCCGGCAGGAACCGCATCTGCGGCGTCTCGACGACGGCGGGCAGAGGCCGGGCCGGGGCGAGGTCGCCCTGGTCCTCGACCTCGAAGCCGAGGCCCTGCAGGCTGGGCAGCAGGCCGGCAGTGCGCAGCCCGGCCGGGCCCATCACCGCGCCGCGATGGCCGGCCCCGACCTCGACCGGCGCGCCCACCAGGGCGATGCGCGAGGGGCGATCCTGTCCGCGATCGGTCTGCGTTCCGTCCATCTCTGCCATCCCTGTCGGCGGGGTGTGAGACCTGATTATCCCCTCACGAGGGGGTGACATAAAGCCGGCATCTTGGCTATTTTGCTCAATGGATCTAGCAAATTGGCAAGGCGTACTGATCAGAATGGACGATCTCGACCACAAGCTGCTGTCGCTGCTGCGGGCCGATGCCCGCACCCCGGTCTCCACCCTCGCGCCGGCGCTCGGCGTCTCCCGCGCCACGGTGCGGGCGCGGATCGACCGGCTGGTCGACACCGGCGTGATCCAGGGCTTCACCATCGTGGTCAAGGCCGGCAGCCAGCCGAACCCGATCCGCGCCATCACCATGGTCGAGGTCGAGGGCCAGGCCGCCGACCGGGTGATGCAGCGGCTGCGCGGCTTCCCGGAGGTGCGGGCGCTGCATTCGACCAATGGCCGCTGGGACATATTGGCCGAGATCGAGACGGCGACGCTGGAGGAATTCGACCAGACGCTGCGCCGGATCCGGCAGGTCCAGGGCATCTCGCAGACCGAGACCAGCCTGATGCTGTCCTCGATCCGGACCCGGACCGAGGCCGCCGCCTGACGCCGGCGAATTCGTCGTACATTTATAACGAAACATTTGTGCGCCGGCGGCGTTGAACAAGCCGACCCGGTCGGCTAGGGATTGCAGCCGACCGCCCCCACCGCCTCGAGGAAGACGATGAGAATCAGCCCGCGCGTGCAGAAGATCCTGTCGAACTACGACAGCGAGAACCCGGCGGTGAAGGCCAAGCTCGCGCAGCTCCTGATGAACGGCCGCCTCGGCGGCACCGGCAAGATGATCATCCTGCCGGTCGACCAGGGGATCGAGCACGGGCCCGCCCGCAGCTTCGCCGTCAACCCCGGCGGCTACGACCCGTTCTACCACCACCAGCTGGCGATCGATGCCGGGCTGAACGCCTATGCCGCGCCGCTGGGCCAGCTCGAGGTGTCGACCGGCAAGCTGTACGGCCAGGTGCCGACCATCCTGAAGCTGAACCATTCGAACAGCCTGTCCCGCCTGAGGGAAGACGCCGACCAGGCGATCTTCGGGTCGGTCGAGGACGCGCTGCGGCTGGGCTGCACCGCCATCGGCTTCACCATCTATCCCGGCTCCGACCAGGGGCTGGAGCAGATGGAGGAGATCGCCGAGCTGATCCGCGAGGCCAAGGCGGTCGGCCTGCCGACCGTGCTGTGGTCCTATCCGCGCGGCGGCAACATCACCAAGGACGGCGAGACCGCGATCGACGTGGTGGCCTATGCCGCCCATCTGGCCAGCCAGCTCGGCGCCCATGTCATCAAGGTCAAGCTGCCGACCGACTTCATCGAGCAGAAGGAGGCGAAGAAGGAGTTCGACGGCGCCAGGATCGCGATCGGCACCCAGGCGGAGCGCGTCGCCGAGGTCATGCGCTCCTGCTTCGCCGGCCGCCGCATCGTCGTGTTCTCCGGCGGCGCCGCCAAGGACACCGCCTCGGTGCTGGACGACGCCCGCGCCATCCGCGATGGTGGCGGCAACGGCTCGATCATCGGCCGCAACTGCTTCCGCCGGCCGCGGGACGAGGCGCTGGAGCTGCTGGACACCCTGGTCCGCATCTTCCAGGGCAAGGAATAGACCCTGAGCGACTCCCGCATCTATATCGCGATCCCGCCGGAGCTCGATCCGGCGGTGTTCGCGGCCGCCCTCGGCGCCGGCGACGTCGCCTGCGTCGAGATGGCGGTGCCGGCCGATCCGGCCGCGGCGAAGGCGGCGGTCGAGCGGCTGCGCGGCATCGCGCAGGAGCGCGGCGTCGCCTTCCTGTTGCGCGACGACGCGGCGCTGGCGGCCCGGTCGGGCTGCGACGGCGTCGTGGTCGGCCCCGGCGCCTACGGCGCGGCGCGCAAGGCCGTCGGCACCCAGGCGATCGTCGGCGTCACGGTCGGCACCAGCCGGCACGAGGCGATGGAGGCCGGCGAGGCCGGCGCCGATTTCGTCGGCTTCGACGCCGATACCGAGATCGTGTCCTGGTGGACCGAAATGATGGAAGTGCCCTGCGTCGCAGCCCTCCCCGAGGCCGATTTCCGGCGCGTGGCGGCAGAAGGCTGGACCGATCCGCAGGCGGCGGTCGCGGCAATCCACGGCCTGGGCTGACCAGCCGGCGGGCGCCTGTTTTGCGCCTGGTAATGAGGTCGTATATACTTCCTCAGTATCCGCCGGATGCGAGATGACGACCATGCCGAAAGAAGCCGTCTTCACGATGAAGCTCGAGGCGGAGCTCCGCGACGCCTTCATGGCTGAGGCCGAGGCAACCCACCGGCCAGCCTCGCAGGTAATGCGGGAGCTGATGCGCGAATTCGTCCAGCGCCGGCGCGAGGAGCGCGAATACGACGACTTCCTGCGCCGCAAGGTCGAGATCGCGCGTGCGTCGATGCGGGCCGGCCGTGGTCGGTCGAATGAAGAGGTCGAGGCCGAGTTCGCGGCCCGGCGGGCGGAACTGTTGCGCGAGGCTGACGAGACCGATTCGTGAAGGTCATCTGGACGCCGGAAGCCGAGCAGGATCGTAGCGATATTCAGGATCGTATAGCCGCCGACAACCGCTCGGCGGCGAGCCGGATGGATCGGCGTTTCGGGGAGACAGCGGCAAAGCTGGCCGACTTCCCGATGCTCGGCCGCGCTGGGAAAATTACTGGTACACGCGAGTTGATCCCGCATGAGAACTATCGCCTCGTATATGAGATCGAAGGCGACACAGTGTGGGTCCTGGCACTGGTCCACACCGCCCGCCAATGGCCGCCGACACCGACAATGGACTGATGCCTGGCCCTTGAGATCGGCTCTCCGGCCAGACCATCATCGCAAGGATTCCGGCCGCACCCTTTGGAGCGCCGTGACATGCCTGGAGCGAAGTCTTGTTACCTTTTGTGGGCAATCTCCATCCCACAATCAGAACATAACAAGAACATTTAGGTCAAGAGAAATACTCCGGGACCGATACTGCGAGGGCAGCGAGGCCATCCATGGCACAGCGCAAACGCAGGCATGGATGGCTTCGCCTCGCAAATGACGGCGAAAGGGGCCTATGCCCCTACTCCACCACCTTCAGCGGCCGGCCGGTGCGGCCGCGGCGGACGGGCTTGGCGGGGGCCGGCGCCACGGCGGCGAAGACCTCGCGCATCCGATCGAGGCGCAGCTTGACCTCGCCCGTCACCGGGCCAGCGGCGGAGGCGGCCGACTCGATCACGGCGAAGGCGCCGTCGCGGGTCGCGGCGTCGTTCGGCAGCAGGCCCGGCAGGGCGGTCATCGCCTCCTCCGGCAGCCAGCGCAGGATCAGGTATTGCTGGCGCATCGCCGCCTTGAATTCGGCCAGCGAGGCCCAGTGCCCCGGCAGCCGGTCGGCATAGAGCTGGCGCAACGTGGCGAAGCCGCGCTCGTCCACCGCCCGCATCGGCCAGATCACATAGAGGATGGCGCGCAGCACGGCGGCGTGGATGTCGCCCTCGGCGACCTCGGCCCGCAGCGCCTCGCGCTCCTCCTCCGGCTCGCTGCGGCGTGGCGGGCGGCGGTCGGCCAGGGTGCCGTCGCCGACGCCGAGCATGGCCTGCAGCACCGGGTTGCCATAAATCGTGTAGAAGCTGCTCTCGATCCAGCGGTCGCGCAGGTCGCGCCAGCCGTCCAGCGCGGTGACGATCTGGCTCGACACCAGGTCCTGGAAGGCCAGGAACGGGTTGTCCGGCGCCGCCGGGCGGCGGTTCGCCCGCACTTGCTCGGCCGCCATCGCCACCGGCAGCATCGCCGGGTTGCGGTTCGAGAACAGCGAGTATTGCAGCCGCGCCGGGCTCAGCCGCCGCCCCATCTCCGCCGCCGGCTCATTGGCCATGGCCTGGACCAGCGGGCGGGCCGTCGAGGTGTAGAGGGAGCGATTGATCTCCGACACCCGCGCGGCGGTGGCGAAGGCCTTGTCCTCGTCGGCGGTGTTGATGCCGAGCGCTCGCAGGTCGTTGATGCTGCGCGCCTCGAACCGCACCACATGGTCGCCGCGGATCAGCCCGGCATTCGGGTCGTCGGCCTGCTTTTCGATGATCACCGCCTCGTAGAGGCCGGGCGCCAGCGTGTCGATCAGGTCGATGTTCTGGATGAACTCGTTGTGCTCCTTCGCCGCGACGCGGCCGGAGACGAAGATGCCGAGATGGCCGATGTCGTCATGGATGGCGTAGATGATGGTCTGGCCGTTGGCGACGATGTCGTCGGTCGAGTCGTACAGGTCGAGGATCCAACCCAGCGCCTGCTGCGGCGGGGTGATGTTGTCGCCCTGCGAGCAGAACACCACGATCGGCGAGGTGATGTTGCGCAGGTCGATCGGCTTGCCGCTCGAGGTTTCGAGCTGCCCGGCCGTCAACTTGTCGCCGACGAACAGGTCCTCGGTGATGGTCTCGATCTCGTTGGCATTGAGCTGGACGTAACCGCCCCACCACTTCTCGAAGCTGAGATAGCGCGCCACCTCGGTGTCGACCTTGCTGTACAGGTTGTACTGCTTGGACCACAGCGTGTTGGCGGGGTTCAGGCTCTCGAAGTTCTGCACCAGATGGGCGCCGTCGTAGCGGCCGTTGCCGAGGTCGGCACTGAACGCCGCCGGCCAGCCGCCGCCGGCGAGGCCGCCGAGATAGCGCATCGGGTTTTTGCCGCGCGGCCCGTCCCAGTAGGACAAGGGCGCGCCGGCCAGGATCATCGGCCCGACGATGCCGGGCTTGACCGCGGCCAGCATCGCCAGCGCCCAGCCGGCCTGGCAGTTGCCCATGACGCAGGGCTTACCCTCGGCCTTCGGGTGGCGCTCGGCGACGATGCGCAGGAATTCGGCCTGGGCCCGGCCGATATCCTCCAGCGTCTGGCCGGCCACCGGTACCGGCAGGAAGCCGATGAAGTAGCAGGGATGGCCGGCGCGCAGGGCCCGGCCGATCTGGCTTTCCGGCTTCATGCCGCCGATGCCCGGGCCGTGGCCGGCGCGCGGGTCGACGACGACGAAGGGGCGCTTGTCCGGGTCGACCGTCACGCCCTCGGGCGGCACGATCCGGACCAGCATGTAGTTGCAGGGCCGCTCCAGGGTGCGGCCGTCGAGGATCAGCTCGAACTGGTAGGACAGCACATGCGGCGTCGGGTCGGCCGCATGTGCGAGATACTGGTTGCCGCGCTGGCGCATCACGTCCCAGAACAGCACGCTGCGCTGCGCCGCATCGACCCAGTATTCGACGGCAGACGCCCAAGGCTCGGCCCAGGCGGCGCTGAGCGCGGCGCTCTGGTCGGCAGTACCCGTCATATCACCCGTCCTCTTCCTTCGACCGCGGACGACGGTCCGCAGCGGGGCTTTCTGCCCTCACGGTAGAACGAATGGGCATACCCCGTCGTTCCGCCTTTGGTCGGATGATATACGAAATTCGTTGGTTTACATACGGTCCGGGATCTGGATTCCGAGCAGGTCCAGCACCTGCTCCAGCTGCCGTAGCGTCAAGGCCGTGAGGCCGAGCCAGGAGGCGCGGCGTGCCGGATCCGGCTCGCTCAGAACATGGCAGGCGTCGTAGAAGCGGCTGAATTCCCGCGCCAGGGCATAGGCGAAGTCGCACAGCTCGTTCGGCGCCCGCTTGTCATAGGCGTTGCGCACCGCGTCGGGCAGCTGCCCGAGTTGCAGCATCAGCGCCCGGTCGGCCTCGTTCGCCGCCGGCAGGATGGCGCCGGGCGCGTCGCCCTGCCCGTCCGCGCGGCGCAGCAGCGACTTGGCGCGCACCGCGGCATATTGCAGATAGGGGCCGGTCTTGCCCTCGAAGCGCAGCATGCGGTCGAGGTCGAAGACATAGTCCGAGGACGGGTTGTTCGACAGGTCGGCGAACTTGACCGCGGCGATGCCGACCCGGCGGGCGATCTCGCGCCGCTCCTCCTCCGGATAGCCCTCGGCCAGATGCGCCTCCTCCAGCCGCTTCAGCGCGATCTCGGTGGCGGTGTCGAGCAGGTCGTACAGCTTCATGACGCCGCCGGCGCGGGTCCGGAACGGCTTGCCGTCCGGCCCGTTCATCGTGCCGTAGCCGAGATGCTCAAGCGCCGATTTGTGGTTCAGCCCGGCCTTGCGGGCGGCGCGGAACACCTGCTCGAAATGCAGCGACTGGCGCCGGTCGACGACGTAGAGGCCGAGGTCGGGGTCGAGCGACTGGCGCCGGTCGACGATGGTGGCGAGGTCGGTGGTGCCGTAGGTGAAGGCCCCGTCCGACTTGACCAGGATCAGCGGCGGCACCTCCTTCTTGTCGCCCTCCTCGGCGACCCGGACGATGACGGCGCCGTCATCGGTCTCGGCCAGGCCCCGCGCCTTCAGGTCGTCGACCATCGGCTCGATCAGGTCGTGGACGGCGGCCTCGCCCTTCCACAGGTCGAACCGCACGCCCAGCGCGCCGAATTCGCGCTGCATGCCGGCGACCGAGACGTCGATGAAATGCTGCCACAGCGCGCGGTAGCCGGGCCGGCCGGCCTGCAGTTCCGCCGTCGCCTGCCGGCTCTCCTCCATCCGCGCCGGATCGGCCTTGGAGGCCTGGGACGCGGCGGGGTAAAGGACTTCGAGGTCCTCCATCGTCACCGGGCTCTCGGCCGGATAGGGGCCGGTGAAGCCGGGATCGAAATACGGCAGGTCCGGCTGGCGGCGGGCGATCTCGCTGATCACCATGCCCATCGGCGTGCCCCAGTCGCCCATATGCACGTCGCCGATCGCCTCGTCGCCGGCGAACAAGACCAGCCGGCGCAGGCTGTCGCCGATGATCGACGCGCGCAGGTGACCGACATGCATCGGCTTGGCGATGTTCGGCCCGCCATAGTCCAGCACCACCCGGCGCTGCGGGTTGGTCTTCGGCACGCCCAGCCGCTCGTCCCGGGCCTGGGCATCGACATGGGTGGCGATGGCCATATCGGTCAGCGACAGGTTGATGAAGCCGGGGCCGGCCAGCGACACGGCGCTGAACTGCGGGTCCGCCTTCAGCCTCTCGGCCACCTTCTCCGCGATCTCGCGCGGATTGGCGCCGACGCGCTTGGCCGCCGGCAGCGCGCCGTTGCACTGGAAATGGCCGAGATCCGGCCGGTTCGAGACGATGACGTGGCCGAGCTCGGGCGGCAGCCCCTCCGCGGCGAAGGCGGCGGCGACAGTTTCGGTCAGCTTCGAGGCGAGCGAGGACATGCGGGCAGATCTTCCGGGTTGCCCGCGGTTTTTAGGAGGCGGGCGCGTCCGAGGCAAGGCCGCCCGCGGTCAGGCGTCCCATGCCGGAATTGATCCGCTGCATCAGCGCCGTCTTCACGGCGCCGACATTGGCGGTGGCGAGGGGCGCGCTGACCGTCAGCTCGACCACCCCGGCGCCCGGCTTGGACAGGTCGACGAGCTTCGACACGGCGACCGCGGGCTCCGCCCCCGGCGCCAGACGCGGATCGGCCTTCAGCGCCGCGACGATGTCGCGGGCCAGGTCCTCGCCCGCCGGGCCGGCCGGCGCCGGGAAGGTCAGCTCCATCTTCGCCAGGCCGGGATAGGTCGAATTGTTGACGATGGCGGCGCCCCAGACCGCGCCGTTCGGCAGCAGGATCTGGACATTGGCCGGGGTCACCAGCTCGGTCATGAACAGCGACAGCGACCGGACGGTGCCGGCCTTGCCCGCGACCTCGACTGCGTCGCCGATCTTGAACGGCCGGAAGATCAGCAGCATCACGCCGGCCGCCAGGTTCGACAGCGTACCCTGCAGCGCCAGGCCGATGGCCAGGGAGGCGGCGCCCAGCACCGCCACCAGGCTGGTGGTCTGGATGCCGAAGATCTGCAGCACGGCGATGACGACGACGGCGAGCACCAGATAGCGCATCAGCGACGCCAGGAAGTCGGCGATCGTCGGGTCGACATGGCGGGTGCGGCCGGCGAGGCGCAGCAGCCAGCGCTCGATGAATCGCGCCAGCCACCAGCCGAGGCCGAGCAGCACGATCGCATAGAGTGCGTTGAGGCCGTAGAAGGCGAACAGCGCCCACAGGTTGTCGAAATTGATCATCGGCGGTCCGGATGCGGTGTCGGCGAGGCCGCCCGCGGCGGCGGACGTCACTTCGCTAACACACCGCGGCGGGGATCGATCCCGGGCCGGCGCCAGCCCGTCGGCCGTCACCCGGTGTCGGCGGCCTCCAGGTCGTCGGCGGCC
>NZ_VCCH02000075.1 GCF_005938675.2 Mycobacterium sp. KBS0706 | reverse complement strand
GGACCGTCCGTCCTGGGTGAGAGCGCGGCGCCTGAGGCCGCCCGCGAAACGGGCCGCACAATAGCACCTGAATCTCAGGGGGCAACCGAGTCGCTGCATTGCAGCAAGCCGCGGCGCGCAGGGCGTTGATCCCGGCCGGTTTCGCGCCATCATGGTTGCAGCGGTCCGGAATCGGGAGGGCGCGGCGATGTACAGGCTGTACTGGAACAAGGACACCGGCGCCTTCGCCCCCGACCTCGTGCTGCGCCTGGCCGGCGTGCCCTGCGAGCGGATCCGCGTCGACCACAAGACCGGCGAGCACCGCGATCCCGATTATCTGCGCCTCAACCCGATGGGCGAGATCCCGACGCTGGTGCTGCCGGATGGCACGGTGCTGACCGAATCGGCGGCGATGATCCTGCACCTGGTCGATGCCCATCCCGCGGCCGGGTTGGCGCCGCCTCCCGGCAGCGCCGACCGCGCCCGCTTCGACCGCTGGCTGCTGTTCATGGCGGTGAACCTGTACGGCGCCGTGCTGCGCCAAGCCTATCCCGAGCGCTACACCGCCGACCCCGCCGGCGCGCCGGCGGTGCGGGAGGCGGCGGACCGCGCCGTCGACCGCTACTGGGCGCTGGTCGCCGACGCGCTGATGCCCGGCCCGTTCCTGCTGGGGGAGCGGCGGAGCGCTGTCGACCTGTATCTGCTGCTGCTGCTGACCTGGTACGACTTCCGCGAGGAGATGACGCCGCTCAGCACCCTCTGGAACCGCCTCCTGGCCGACACTGAAGTGGCGGAGGTCTGGAACCAGTACTTCTCCGCATGACGATGTGCCGCAGTGCAGTATAGAAAAGGGTGCGCCAATTTTGTCTGGCGAAATCTCAGATGAGACGCCGCCGATCGGTAGAATTGTTAACGTATAACGCAAATGTTTGAACAGAGTTTCAGACAAATTGCCCTAAATCGGTAATGTTGACGTCTGTCCCCACGCTGCCGGACAGTGCTTGCCTCGTGGGGGGCTGGCCGGACCGAGGCCATTTGTTTTGCGATCCGGCGGCCATAAGCCCCACCGCAACACTTAAGGGGGACCGATCGTGAGACTGAGTCATCTGGCGGCCGCCGCGCTGGCGTCCGTCATCGCCCTTCCCGTGTCCTCGGCCCTGGCCCAGTCGGCGCCCGCGGTCACCAAGGTTTCCGCCAGCACCCTGTCGCTGGGCAATCCGCTCGGCGACCTGATCACGACGCTGATGAGCCTGGACCTGCAGCGCGCGGTCACCGTTAACGGCATCCGCCTGCATCTCGCCGCCCTGCAGCGGATCGCCGACGCCAATGGCGGCACCCGCGCCGCGGGCACGCCGGGCAACGTCGCCACGGTCAACTACCTCAAGCAGCGGCTGCAGCGCGCCGGCTACCGGGTGACGGTGCAGAACTTCGACATCCCGTTCTATGAGGAGCTCGGGCCCGGCACCTTCGCCGAGACGGCGCCGACCCCGAAGACCTTCGTCGAGGACACCGACTTCACCACGATGCCGTTCTCCGGCTCGGGCGACGTCATCGGCCGGCTGGTGCCGACCAACGACATCGAGATCCCGCCGGCGCCGGCGCCGAACTCGAGCAGCGGCTGCGAGGCCGCGGATTTCCCGGCCGCGGTGTCAGGCAACATCGCGCTGGTCCAGCGCGGCACCTGCGACTTCAGCGTCAAGGCGGCCAACGCCAAGGCGGCCGGCGCCAAGGCCGTGGTCATCTTCAACGAAGGCCAGCCCGGGCGCACCGACCTGTTCCCCACCGCCGCCATGGACGTGCCGATCGACATCCCGGTGCTCAAGGCGACGTTCCAGGTCGGCGCCGACCTCTATGCCCAGACCCAGGCCGGCCCGGTGACCGTGCATGTCACCACCAACACGCTGTCCGAGAACCGTCCGACCTCGAACGTCCTCGGCGAGACGTATTTCGGCCGGCCCGACTCGGTCGTGGTGGTCGGCGCCCACAATGATTCGGTGCCCGCGGGCCCGGGCATCAACGACGACGGCAGCGGCACCGCGACCGACCTCGAGGTCGCCGAGCAGCTGGGCCGCCGCCAGCTGCTCCTGCGCAACAAGGTGCGGTTCGCCTTCTTCGGGGCCGAGGAGCTCGGGCTGCTCGGCGCGTTCCACTATGTCGAGTCGCTGAGCGACGCCGAGCGCGCGAAGGTCAAGGTGATGCTGGACTTCGACATGCTGGCGTCGCCGAACTACGTCCGCTTCGTCTATGACGGCAACGGGTCGACCTTCCCGGACGCGGCGGGCCCGAACGGCTCCGGCCTGGTCGAGAACGTGTTCCTGGCCTTCTTCGCCCAGCGCAACCTGGCGACCGATCCGACGGCCTTCGACGGCCGGTCGGACTACGTCGCCTTCACCGATGCCGGCATCCCGGCCGGCGGCATCTTCACCGGCGCCGAGGTGATCAAGACCGAGGCCCAGGCGCGGATCTACGGCGGCACTGCGGGCATAGCCTATGATCCCTGCTACCACCAGGCTTGCGACACCATCGCCAACATCAACAACACCGTGCTCGACCAGTTCTCGGATGCGGTGGCGAACTCGGTCGTGGTGTTCGCCCAGCGGCGCGACCCGGTGGTCGACCCGGTCGGCCTGGCGGCGTCCGCCTCGGCCAAGCGGGTCGCCCGGACGGCGACGAAGGGCGCGCTCTACAAGGGTCCGCTGATGATCCGCTGACGTCGCGTCAGCCGGGTTTCGGGGTCCGGGCGCTCGCGTCCGGACCCCGTTCCGTTTGGTGAGATCAGTAATTTGTCAGGCAATACGCTGGTTATTTTCGAAGCCGTGTAGAAATTGTCAGACGAAAATCGACCGTATCAAATTTCTGCAAATACAGATCAAAACAAGATTCAAAAATTATATTGACGCCTTTCCCAGCGCTGCTGGACAGTGCTGGCCAAGTGGGGGCGGGCCGAAACACGGGCCATTCGATTGCGATCCGGGCGGCCACAAGCCCCACCGCAACGACTTGAAGGGGGACCATCGTGAAACTGCGTCATCTGGCGGCCGCCTTGCTGGCGACCGCCATCGCCATCCCTGCGTCCTCGGCCCTGGCCGCCACCACCAACACCGTCCCGTCGGCGGCCGCCCAGCGCGGCCTGATCGGCGACCTGATCACCGGGCTGATCAGCGCCGACCTGCAGCGGGCAGTTACGGTCGCCGGCATCCGCCAGCACCTGACGGCGCTGCAGGCGATCGCCACCGCCAATGGCGGCAACCGCGCCGCCGGCCTGCCGGGCTACAAGGCCTCGGTCGACTATGTGAAGCAGCGGCTGCAGCGGGCCGGCTACCAGGTCACGCTCCAGCCGTTCCAGTTCGACTTCTTCCTGGAGACCGGCACGCCGGAATTCGCGCGGGTGTCGCCGTCGCCGCGGGCCTATACGCCCAACACCGATTTCGCGACCACGCTCTATTCCGCCTCGACCGAGGTCACCGGCCGGGTGGTGCCGACCAACAACATCGTGCTGCCGCCGACGCCGGAGCCGAGCTCGGCCAGCGGCTGCGAGGCCGCCGACTATCCGCCCGAGACGGCGGGGGCGATCGCCCTGATCCAGCGCGGCACCTGCCCCTTCGCCCAGAAGGCGGAGATGGCGGAGGCGGCCGGCGCCATCGGCGTCATCATCATGAATGAGGGCCAGCCCGGCCGGACCGAGGTGGTCGAAGGCGTCGGCCTCGGCGCGCCCCGGCCGTATCCGGGGGTGTTCACCACCTTCGAGGTCGGCAACGAGCTGTACACCCAGGCCCAGTCCGGCCCGGTGACCGTCCGCATCAAGGTCGAGGCGATCAACGAGCCTAGGACGACCTGGAACGTCATCGCCGACACCCGCTTCGGCAACCCGAACAAGATCGTCACGGTCGGCGCGCATCTCGATTCGGTGCAGGTCGGCCCGGGCATCAACGACAATGGCAGCGGCACCGCGACCAATCTCGAGGTCGCCGAGCAGGTCGGCCGCCGCCAGCTGCTGCTGCGCAACAAGGTGCGCTTCGCCTTCTGGGGCGGCGAGGAGCTGGGGCTGCTCGGCTCGACCCATTACGTCGAATCGCTCAGCGATGCCGAGAAGGCGAAGATCCTGCTGAACCTGAACTTCGACATGCTCGGTTCGCCCAACTATGTGCGCTTCGTCTATGACGGCAACGGCTCCGACACGCCGGATGCCGGGCCGGACGGCTCGGGCCTGATCGAGAACGTGTTCCTGGCCCATTTCGCCCGGAAGAACCTGGCCACCACCCCCACCGCCTTCGACGGCCGGTCCGACTACGGCCCGTTCATCGAGAACGGCATCCCGGCCGGCGGCCTGTTCAGCGGCGCCGAGAACGTCAAATCCGAGGCCGAGGCGCGGATCTATGGCGGCACGGCGGGCCAGCCCTACGACGCCTGCTACCATCAGCCCTGCGACGGCATCGCCAACATCAGCAACACGGCGCTGGACCAGTTCTCGGACGCGGTGGCGAATTCGGTGATCGTGTTCGGGATGCGGGGCGACCCGGTAACCGACACTGCGGAATTCGCAGCCTCGGCCGCCAAGCGCGCGGCGGCAGCCAAGCGCAGCCCGCTGTTCAAGGGCGGCCTGACCATCCGCTGAGGGCGGGGTTTGACGATCGGGGCTGGACGTCACGTCCGGCCCCTTTGCTTTTCGAACAGGATGTCGAGCGTCTTCTCGTATTGCCTCTCCCGCCTGGCGGGAGAGGTCGGACGTCCGCAGGACGGCCGGGTGAGGGCTGGCCCAGGCCTCGACAAACTCCCCTCACCCGGAGCCGCTTCGCGTCTCCGACCTCTCCCGCAAGCGGGAGAGGCAATCGGACTGCACAGACAGCGGTGAGAGACCCCGATCGCGGTCTCCACGGTATCACCCCAGCGCGCGGCCTGTGTCGGGGTCGAACAGGTGCAGCTGGTCCTCCGGCACGGCGAAGGCCAGGCGGTCGCCGTCGCGCACCGGGGCCACGCCGGGCAGCCGGGCCAGCAGCGTCGTGCCGTCGCCCAGCCGGCCATGCAGCACCGTGTCGGCGCCCAGCGCCTCGACCAGCTCGACCGCGACCTCCAGCCGATGTTCCGGGTCGGACGGGCCGTCCAGCGTGAGATGCTCGGGCCGGATGCCGGCGAGAACCTTCCGCCCGCCCAGCCCCGCCGCCCGCTTCGTCGCGACGCGCTGGCCGCCCGGCAGCACCACGCCGTTTCCGTCCGCCGTCACCGTCGCCGGCAAAAAATTCATCGCCGGCGAGCCGATGAAGCCGGCGACGAAGATCGAGGCCGGCTTCAGATACACATCGAGCGGCGGGGCGACCTGCTCGGCCGCGCCGCCATTCATCACCATGATCCGGTCGGCCAGGGTCATGGCCTCGACCTGGTCATGAGTGACGTACAGGCTGGTGACGCCCAGCCGCGACTGCAGCCGCTTGATCTCGATCCGCATCTGGGTGCGCAGCTTGGCGTCCAGGTTGGACAGCGGCTCGTCGAACAGGAACACGGCCGGCTCGCGCACGATGGCCCGGCCCATGGCGACGCGCTGGCGCTGGCCGCCCGACAGCTGGCGCGGCTTGCGCTCCAGCAGGGCCGACAGCTCCAGCGTCCCGGCCGCCTCGCGCACCCGCTTGTCGATCTCGGCCTTGGACAGGCCCTGGATGCGCAGCCCGTAGGCCATGTTGTCGTAGACCGACATATGCGGGTACAGGGCGTAGTTCTGGAACACCATGGCGATGTTCCGGTCCTTCGGCTCCAGCTTGTTCACCACCTGGCCGCCGATCGCGATCTCGCCGCCGCCGATGCTCTCCAGCCCCGCCACCATGCGCAGCAGGGTGGACTTGCCGCAGCCGGACGGGCCCAGCATGACCAGGAACTCGCCGTCGGCGATGACGCAGTCGATGCCCTTGATGGTCTCCTGCGCGGCGCCGGGATAGGTCTTGCGGACCTGACGGATCTCGACTGTCGCCATTACTTTTCGCTCTCGATCAGGCCTTTGACGAACCAGCGCTGCATCAGCAGGACGATCACCACCGGCGGGATGATGGCCAGGATCGTGGTCGCCATCACCAGGTTCCATTCGGTGTCGGCATCGGCGAAGGAGATCATCTTGCGCAGGGCGATGATGATCGTGTTCATGCTGTTGTCGTTGGTCACCAAGAGCGGCCACAGATACTGGGTCCAGCCATAGATGAAGGTGATCACGAACAGGGCCGCGATGTTGGTGCGCGACAGCGGCAGCAGGATGTCGCGCAGGAAGCGCAGCGGGCCGGCGCCGTCGATCCGCGCCGCCTCCACCAGCTCATCCGGGATGGTCAGGAAGAACTGGCGGAACAGGAAGGTGGCGGTGGCCGACGCCATCAGCGGCACGGTCAGCCCGGCATAGCTGTCGAGCAGGCCGAGATCCACGATCACCTGGTAGGTCGGCACGATGCGCACCTCGACCGGCAGCATCAGCGTGACGAAGATCATCCAGAAGAACACCAGCCGCAGCGGGAAGCGGAAGAACACGATGGCGTAGGCCGACAAGAGCGAGATCACGATCTTGCCGACCGCGATCGCCAGTGCGACCACCGTGGTATTGAACAGCACCCGGACCATGTCGATGCCGCCGATCCGGCCCGATCCGCCGAACAGCGCGCCGCCGTAATTGGCCAGGAACTCGCCGCCCGGCACCAGCGGCAGCGGCGGCGACAGGATCGCCTGGGTCGGGTAGGTCGAGGCGATGAAGGTGTAGTAGACCGGGAAGGCGACCAGCACGATCCCGACGATCAGGACGAAATGGGCCAGCAGCGTGCCCAGCGGCCGGTTCTCGATCATGCGTAATGCACCCGGCGCTCGACATAGCGGAACTGGACGAAGGTCAGCGCGATCACCAGCACCATCAGGATCACCGACTGGGCGGCTGATACCCCCATCTGTTGATTCACGAACCCGTCATTGTAGACCTTGTAGACCAGGATCTCGGTCGACTTGCCCGGCCCGCCCGAGGTCACGGCGTGGATGATGCCGAACGTGTCGAAGAAGGCGTAGACGGTGTTGACCACCAGCAGGAAGAACGACACCGGCGAGATCAGCGGGAAGATGATGGTGCGGAAGCGGTGGGCCGGCCCGGCGCCGTCGATCGCCGCGGCCTCGATCAGGCTCTTCGGGATCGCCTGCAGCCCGGCCAGGAAGAACAGGAAGTTGTAGCTGATCTGCTTCCACGCGGCCGCGGCCACCACCAGCGTCATCGCCTGGCCGCCGTTCAGAAGGGGGTTCCAGTCGAAGCCGGCCTGGCGCAGCAGCACCGCCAGCGTGCCCATCGACGGGTTGAACAGGAACAGCCACAGCATGCCGGCGATCGCCGGGGCGATGGCGTAGGGCGACAGCAGCAGTGTGCGGTACAGCCCCTGGCCGCGCACCACCCGGTCGGCCATCACCGCCAGCAGCAGCGCCACCACCAGGGCCGAGACCGCGACCGCGATCGAGAACACGGCCGTGACCTGCAGCGAGTTCAGATAGGCCGGGTCGGCCAGCACCCGGCCGAAATTGTCGACCCCGACGAAGCGGGTCCTAAGGCCGAACGGATCCTCGCGCAGCATCGACTGGCGGATTGCCTGGGCGGCCGGCCAGAAGAAGAACACCACGGTGATCGCGATCTGCGGCGCCACCAGCAGATAGGGCAGGACGGTGTTCGGGAAGATCGCGCGACGATTCATGCGGGGCGGGTCGTGGTGGATGCGTAGGTTGGGTTCGCGGCACGCGAACCCAACAGGGATGCCGGTCGCTGTTGGGTTCGCCGAAGCGAACCCAACCTACGATGCCTTACAGGTCCGCGGCTTCCTTGATCGCGGCGTTGGCGCGCTGGACCGCCTTGTCGAGCGCGGTCTTGGCGTCCTGCTGGCCGTTCAGCATCAGCTCCAGCTCCTCGTTGATGATGTCGCGGACCTGCGGCAGGTTGATCACCCGCACGCCCTTGGAATTGTCGGTCGGCGCCTTGCCCATCATCTGCAGGATCGGGATCTCGCGGCCCGGGTTCTTGTCGTAGAAGCCGGACTTCTTGGTCTCCTCATAGGCCGCCATGGTGATCGGCAGGTAGCCGGATTTCTGGTGCAGCCGGGCCTGGATCGGGGTCTGCGACAGGAACTCGAAGAACTTGGCCACGCCCTTGTATTCGGCGTCCGGATGCCCGGCCAGGACCCACAGGCTGGCGCCGCCCGGGATGGTGTTCTGCGGCGCGCCCGCCGCTTCCGGGTAGTAGGGCAGGGTGCTGGTGCCGTAGTTGATGCCGGATTTGACGATGTCGCCCAGCCCGCCCGAGGACTCCGTCATCATGGCGCATTCGCCGCTGGTGAACTTGATCTTCGCCTCGGAGGTGCGGCCGCCATAGGAGAACACGCCGGCCTTCTGCAGGTCGGCCAGGGTCTGGAAGTGGCGGACATAGAGGTCACTGTTGATCAGCAGTTGCGGGTCCAGCCCGGCCAGGCCGTTCTGCTCGGTGGCGTAGGGCACGTTGTTCCAGGCGGCGAAGTTCTCCTGCTGGATCCAGGTCAGCCAGGTCGAGGTGAAGCCGCAGGGCCAGCCCGCCGCCTTGATCTTCTTGGCCGCGTCGAACAGCTCCGGCCAGGTCTTGGGCGGCGTGTTCTCGTCCAGCCCCGCCTTCTTGAAGGCGTCCTTGTTGTAATAGAGGATCGGCGAGGAGCTGTTGTAGGGGAAGGACAGCAGCTCGCCATCGGCGGTGCTGTAGTAGCTGACCACGCCGCCGAGATATTGCGATTTGTCGAAGGTGACGCCGTCGGCCTGCAGCACCTTGGCCACCGGGACCACGGCGCTGGACGCCGCCATCATGGTGCCGGTGCCGGCGTCGAACACCTGCAGGATGTGCGGCGGCTGGCCGGCGCGGAAGGCGGCGATGCCGGCGTTCAGCGTCTCTGGATAGGTGCCCTTGAACACCGGCACGACCTTGTAGTCGGCCTGGCTGTCGTTGAACTCCTTGGCCAGGGTCTCGACCACCTCGTTGTTCGCCCCGGTCATGGCGTGCCACCACTGGATCTCGGTGGCGGCGAGGGCGGGCAGGCTGACGGTCAGGGCCGCGGCGGCGGCGGCCGTGGCAAGGCGCAGTTTCATGGTGTCTCTCCCCGAATCTTGTGCCTCGGCGCTCTCAGGGCGCCGCATCCCCGCACCATGCCAGCGCGCCGAGGCTTTTGCGACAATTTTCACATCCGCACATCAAGGCGCGTTTCCGCGCCGGCGTGGGGAATGCGACTCAGCGCACGCCCCGGGCCCGCCGCACCGCCTTCTGCCAGCCCTCGTACAGCCGGCTGCGGGTGCCGGCCGGCATCGCCGGCTCGAACAGCCGGTCGCGCTGCCAGGCCTCGGCCACGCCCTCGACCGAGGGGTAGACCCCGGCGGTCAGGCCGGCGAGGTAGGCCGCGCCCAGCGCCGTGGTCTCGATCACCTTCGGCCGCTCGACCGGGGTGTCCAGCATGTCGGCCAGCATCTGGCATAGCCAGTCATTGGCCACCATGCCGCCATCCACCCGCAGCTCCCGCGGCTTCGCGCCGCCATCGGCCGTCATCGCCTCCATCAGGTCGCGGGTCTGGAAGGCCACCGCCTCCAGCGCCGCGCGGGCGATATGGGCGGAGGTCGAATCCCGGGTCAGGCCCAGGATGGTGCCGCGCGCCTCGGGGTCCCAATGCGGCGCGCCGAGGCCGGTGAAGGCGGGCACCAGATAGACCCCGGCGGAATCCTCCACCGACCGGGCCAGGATCTCGCTCTCGGCCGCGTTCTTGATGATCTTCAGCCCGTCGCGCAGCCACTGGATGGTGGCGCCGGCGCTGAAGATCGCGCCCTCGATGGCATAGGTCGGGCGGCCGTCCACCCGGTAGGCGGTGGTGGTCAGCAGGCGGTGCCGCGAGATCTTCGGCTTGTCGCCGATGTTGAGCAGGGCGAAGCAGCCGGTGCCGTAGGTCGACTTGATCATCCCCGGCTTGAAGCAGGCCTGGCCGAAGGTCGCGGCCTGCTGGTCCCCGGCCATGCCGGTGATCGGGATGGCGGCGCCGAACAGGATCTTGTCGGTGGTGCCGAAATGATGCGCGTTGTCATGCACCTCCGGCAGGATCGCGCGCGGCACCCGGAACAGGGCCAGCAGCTCGTCGTCCCAGGCCTGGGTCCGGATGTTGAACAGCATGGTGCGGGCGGCATTGGTGGCGTCGGTCGCGTGCACCCGGCCGCCGGTCAGCCGCCACAGCAGGAAGCTGTCGACCGTGCCGAAGGCCAGTTCCCCGGCCTCGGCCCGGCGCCTGGCGTCCGGCACGTTGTCCAGCAGCCAGGTCAGCTTGGTGGCGGAGAAGTAGGAATCGATGATCAGGCCGGTCTTGGCCTGCACCGCGGTCTCGTGGCCGGCCGCCGCCAGCTCGCGGCAGAAGCCGGCGGTGCGGCGGTCCTGCCAGACGATGGCGTAGTGCAGCGCCCGGCCGGTCTCGCGGTCCCACAGCACGGTGGTCTCGCGCTGGTTGGTGATGCCGATGGCGGCGACGTGGTCGGCGGTCAGCCGGGCGCGGGCGATGGCGTCGCGGCAGGCCGAGACGGTGTCGGCCCAGATCCCCTCCGGGTCGTGCTCGACCCAGCCGTCGGCCGGGTAGATCTGGCGCAGCTCACGCTGGGCGCTGGCCACCGGCCGGCCCTGGGGATCGAACACGATCGCCCGGGTCGATGTCGTCCCCTGGTCGATCGCCAGGACATATGTGCGTCGCCGCATCTCTGTCTTCCCCTGCCCCGACCATGTTCGCAAAACACTATCCGAAGCGCGTTTCCGAACGTCAATGCAACACCGCGAACCCCCGGCGACCGCGGGTCAGTCCTCCGCCGCCTCCAGCGCCGCCACGTCCGGCGCGTCGACCACCGCCCGGCACAGGCCGGGCGCGAAGCCGGCCCGGGCCAGCGCCGCCAGGTCGCGCATCCGGTGCTCAGGCCTGTCGGCCTCGGCCCGGAACGGTCCCAGCTTGCGCCGGCGCGCCAGCCGGATCGCCGCCGTCCGGTCCGGATCGAACCCGGGCGCGCCGCCATACAGGGACAGCGCCTCGGCCGCAACCGTCTCGTCGATTCCCGCCTCGCGCAGCTTGACCCGGATCGCCCGGGTCGACCGGCCGCGGCGGGCCAGGCCGGCGATCCGCATCTCGGCGAATTGCGCGTCGTCCAGCAGCTTCGACCGGGCCATGCGGTCCAGCAGCGCCGCGATCCGCGCCTCCACCGCCTCGACATCGACCTCGGCCCCGGCCTGCAGGGCGCGCCGGATCCGGCGCTGCAGCACCCGGCGCAGCTGACCGGTCGAGGCGGCATAGCGGCCGAGATAATCCAGCGCCGCCCGTTCCAGGGCGGCATCGTCGAGCGCGGGCGGTCGGCGGGGCGGTCGGTCCATGCCCGACACTGCCGCGCCGGGGTGGCCGGTGCCAAGCAGCTTCGTAGGTTGGGCTCGCAGCAGCGGACCCAACAGGATCGGGGTCGTGACGGTGGCGGAATGTTGGGTTCGCCCGAAGCGAACCCAGCCTACGCGCGACCGCTCTCACCCCGATTCCGGTTGAGCCGGCCCGGCGGATCGCCCACCTTGGCATGCCCGACACGACGCCGGACAGGAGCCGATGCCCGAGACCGTGAAGACCTGGCTGGTCCGCAAGCCGATCTCGGCGATCCGCTCCTTCCTCGAGATCGAGGCTGCGGGCGGCATCGTGCTGATGGCGGTGGCGGTGCTGGCGCTGATCGTCGCCAACTCGCCGCTGGCCGGCGCCTATGACGACCTGCTGCATCTGCCGATCGGGTTGCGCTTCGGCAATCTGGCGCTCGAGAAGACGCTGCTGCACTGGGTCAATGACGGGCTGATGGCGGTGTTCTTCCTGCTGGTCGGTCTCGAGATCAAGCGCGAGATCCTGCAGGGCGAGTTGTCGTCGCGCGAGACGCTGATGCTGCCCGGCATCGCCGCGGTCGGCGGCGTGGTGCTGCCGGCCCTGATCTACGCCGTGATCAATGTCGGCGACCCGGTGGCGCTGCGCGGCTGGGCGATCCCGGCCGCCACCGACATCGCCTTCGCCCTCGGTGTGCTGTCGCTGCTGGGCAGCCGGGTGCCGGTGTCGCTGAAGGTGTTCCTGACCGCGCTGGCGATCATCGACGACGTCGCCGCGGTGGTGATCATCGCCCTGTTCTACACCGGCGACATCTCGCTGCCGTTCCTGGCCTGGGCCGTCGCCGGCGTCGCCCTGCTGTGTCTGTTCAACTGGCTCAGGGTGCAGGCGCTGTGGCCCTATCTGGTGGTCGGCGCCGTGGTCTGGCTGTTCGTGCTGAAATCCGGCCTGCATGCCACGCTGGCCGGGGTGGTGCTGGCCTTCCTGGTGCCGCTCGACCGCACCGCGGAGGACGAGGACGAGCCGCCGCTGCTGCGGCTGGAGCACGGGCTGCACGACGTCGTCGCCTTCCTGGTGGTGCCGATCTTCGGCTTCGCCAATGCCGGCGTCTCCTTTGCCGGGGCCAGCCTGTCGAGCTTCCTCGAGCCGGTGCCGCTCGGCATCGCCGCCGGCCTCGTGATCGGCAAGTCGCTCGGCGTCGGCGTCGCCGCCTGGGCGTCGATCCGGCTCGGCTTCGCGGCGCTGCCGGCGGGGGCGACCACGGCCCAGATCGGCGGCGTCTCGGTGCTGGCCGGCATCGGCTTCACCATGAGTCTGTTCATCGGCTCGCTGGCCTTCGAGGACCCGGCGCTGCAGGACGCGACCAAGATGGGCGTGCTGGCCGGGTCGCTGATCGCGGCGGCGCTGGGCAGCCTGTGGCTGCTCGCGGTCAGCCGGCCACGGCCGGGGGGCTCGGAGGGCTGAAGGGCGGGGTGTAGACCCGCACCGCCTTGGGCAGCACCCGGAACCGGGCCGGGGTCTGGGTTGTCACCTCGCCGTCGGTGTTGATGTCGCGCGGCCGGCGGGTGCGGATCTCGACCGACCGGCAGCGGAAGGCGTTGACCTCGTCCCAGCGGCCGTGCCGGCCGGCGCGGAAGGACGGGTACATCAGCGCCAGCCACAGCCAGTGGTCGACCTCGATCGAATAGACGTCGAGCCTGCCGTCGTCCGGCGCCGCGTCCTCGGCGATGGTCATGCCGCCGCCGTAGAAGCGCCCGTTGCCGACCGCGACCTGGATGGTCTTGGCCCGGACCACCTGGCCGTCATCGCCGCGGATCTCGACCGAGAAGCGCTCCAGCCGCCGCACCAGCCGCAGCGCCGCCAGGGCGTAGCCGAAGCGGCCCCAGCGCTTCTTGGTGTCGCCGTCCAGCGACTTCGCCAGCTCGACGCTCATGCCCAGGCTGGCGACGTTGAAGAAGGGCCGGCCATTGACCTCACCCAGGTCGATGCTGCGCAGCCGGCCGTCGACGATGACCTGCGCCGCGGCCACCGGGTCGGCCGGCAGCTCCAGCGTCCGCGCCAGGTCGTTGGCGGTGCCGAGCGGCAGGATGCCGAGCGGCAGGCCGGTCTCCATCAGCGCCGGCGCGGCCCGGTTCAGCGTGCCGTCGCCGCCGCCGATGATGACGCATTCGACCGCGGCGGCGTGGCGCCGGATCAGCGTGTCGACATCGTCGTTCAGCGGCCGCACCGGCTCGACCCCGCCATCGATCAGGGTGCGGATCACGGCGTCGAGGCCGGTCTCGGCCCGGCTGGCCTTCGGATTGACCAGGAACAGCGCCCGGCGCGCGATCATCGCATCGCGGCGAGCGCCGTGCGGCGCAGCGGCGCGCCGGCCAGTTCGTCGATGATCGGGCAGGCGGGGTCTTGGTCGCCGGGGCATTGGTGCACCAGCTTGCCCAGGCTCTCGCGCAGCGCCTCCAGCTCCCGGATCTTGTCGTCGATCTCGACCATCCGGGTCGAGGCCAGCGACTTCACCTCGGACGAGCAGCGCGTCGGGTCCTCATACAGCGTCAGCAGGGCGCGGCACTGCTCGATGGTGAAGCCGAACTCGCGCGACCGGCGCAGGAAGCGCAGCACCTCCAGCGTATGGGCACCGTAGTCCCGATAATTGTTGTCGCGCCGATCGGGCCGGACCAGCCCGATCTCCTCATAATACCGGATGGTCTTCGCCGGCAGGCCCGAATGCCGTGCCGCCTCGCCGATGTTCATCGCCGTCTCCCTCGCCGGTCCAGTGGACCGCATCGGATGCCCGCTGCGCAAGCGCCCGATGCGCCCCGACACCGCTTCCTATGCCCGCGGCCGCCAGCGCCGCAGCAGCAGCGCGTTGGTGACGACGCTGATGCTGCTCAGCGCCATCGCCGCGCCGGCAAGCGCGGGATTGAGCAAGCCCGGCGCCGCCAGCGGCAGCCCGGCCACATTGTACGCAAAGGCCCAGAACGAATTCTGCCGCACCTTGTTCCCGGTCGCCCGGCTGATCGCCAGCGCATCGGCCACCAGCCGCGGGTCCGATCGCATCAGCGTGATCGCCGCCGCCTCCAGCGCCAGGTCGGCGCGCCGCCCATGGCGATGCGGAGATCGGCCTCGGCCGAAGCCGGCCCGTCCGGGGCGACGGCGATGTCGGCCGCTCCAGCGCCAGGTTGACGGTGGCCCCCGGTCATGCAGCCGGGGCAATCCGCGTCAGGACCGGCCCTCGGTCGCCACCAGCGGCTCGGTCTCCGCCATCGGGCTGTCGGGCCGCAGCGCCATCACCTTCTTCCGGGCCAGCGCCCAGCCGACCAGCAGGCCGAGGCCGATCAGCGGCAGCGCCGCCACGGTCAGCGATCCGACCGGGTAGTCCAGCGCCATCAGCACCAGCACGCCCAGCAGGAACAGGAGCGTGATCCAGGTGCTGACCGGCGCTCCCGGCATGCGGAAGGACACGGGATCGGCCTCGCCCCGATGGATCGCCCGGCGCAGCATCAGCTGGCAGACCAGGATGAAGGCCCAGGTGCTGATGATGCCGAGCGAGGCGATGTTCAGCACGATCTCGAACACCTGCGACGGCACGATGTAGTTCAGCACCACGCCGACGGCGTAGATCGCGACCGTCACCAGGATGCCGGCATAGGGTACCTTGCGGGCGTTCATCCGGGCGACGAATTCGGGCGCCGACCCGCCCATCGCCAGCGACCGCAGCACCCGCCCGGTGGAGTAGAGGCCGGAGTTCAGGCTGGACAGCGCCGCGGTCAGCACCACGATGTTCATGATCGTGCCGATGCCGGGTACGCCGAGCGCGCCGAAGAAGGTGACGAAGGGGCTGGTGCCGGCCTGGTACGCGGTCCAGGGCAAGAGCAGCACCAGGAGGACGACCGAGCCGACATAGAACAGCGCGATGCGCCAGATCACGCTGTTGATCGCCCGCGGCAGGATCTTGCGTGCATCCTCGGCCTCGCCGGCGGCGGTGCCGATCAGCTCGATCCCGGCATAGGCGAAGACCACGCCCTGGACGATGACCACGGCGGGCAGGATGCCGTGCGGGAAGATGCCGCCATTGTCGGAGACCAGCTGCAGCCCCGACGCGTGGCCGGCGACATCCATGCCGCTGCCGAGGATCAGGGTGCCGACCACCAGGAACAGCACCAGCGCCGCCACCTTGATCAGCGAGAACCAGAACTCCATCTCGCCGAACCATTTGACCCCGACCAGGTTCATCACCGTGACGACGCCCAGCGCCGCCAGCGCGAACAGCCATTGCGGCACGTCGCCGAACATCGGCCAGTACTTCATGTACAGGGCCACGGCGGTGATATCGACGATGCCGGTCATCGCCCAGTTCAGGAAGAACATCCAGCCGGCGACGAAGGACGCCTGTTCGCCGAGGAACTCGCGGGCATAGGAGACGAAGCTGCCGGAGGTCGGGCGGTGCATCACCAGCTCGCCCAGGGCGCGCAGGATCAGGAACGAGAAGAAGCCGCAGACCAGGTAGACCAGGGCCAGGGCCGGGCCGGCCAGCTGCAGCCGGCCGCCGGCGCCGAGGAACAGCCCGGTGCCGATGGCGCCGCCGATGGCGATCATCTGCACCTGCCGGGATTTCAGGCCCTTGTGATAGCCCTCCTCATGGGATTCGAGCCAGGCTCGCTTGTCGGTGGCGGGGTCGCGGGCGGCCCTGAAGGCCGGCGAGGCGATCTTGGTCATCTGGTCTTCCGCTCTCGTTCTTGGGCTTGTTTTTTTGATTGCGCCGCGGCGACCCGCGGGGGCGCGACGCTAGGATGCGATGGAAGTCCTTGTCAAACGCGAGTGCTGAGATTGCTGTCGGCGGTCATCGGAAGTCTGGGATTTCCGCCGGACTTCGCGGTGAAATCTCAACTTTGTCTCGAAACCTTCATATTCGAATCAGCTTCGATCCGCGTGATCAGCTTGCGCAGCAGGCCGGCCAGCGCCGCGCGCTCCTCCGGGTCCAGCGCCTGCAGCACGGCGGCTTCCTGGGCCATGTCGGCGCGGAAGGCGGCTTCGGCCCGCGCCGCGCCGTCTGCGGTCAGGCCGACCAGCACGCTGCGTCCGTCCTGCGGTGACTTCTCGCGCCGGATCAGCCCCGCCTTCTCCAGCCGGTCCAGCCGGTGGGTCAGGCCGCCCGACGACATCATCAGCGCGGTGTACAGCTCGGTCGGCGTCAGCCGGTAGGGCGGTCCGGACCGGCGCAGGGTGCCGATCACGTCGAACTCGCCGCGGTCGAGGCCGAAGCCGGCGAAGGTCGCCTCGATGTCGCCGCGCACCAGGTTCGACAGCCGGTAGGCCCGCCCCAGCACCGCCATCGGCTCGGTGTCGAGGTCGGGCAGCTCCCGCGCCCATTGCCGGCGCAGCCGGTCGACATGGTCCTCGGTCCCGTCGGTTCCGTCCGTCATCCGTTCCTCCGCACCTGCAGGCGACACATACGCCTTCCACGGCGCCTTCCCAAGATATCTTGACGAGAAGATAATTCGCAAATATATCTTCTCGAGAAGATAAATCCATCGCGGGGAGGATCTCGAATGTTCCAGGTTCGTCGCCATCAGGAGCCGCAGCCGGGCCAGAGCCGGACCGTCCGCTTCGAGGGCCGTGACTTCGGCAGCGCGGTGTCGTGCTTCCTGGTCGATGCGGCGCCGGGCCAGGGATCGGCGCTGCATGTGCACCCCTATCCCGAGACCTGGATCGTCCGGCAGGGCGAGGCCGAGTTCACCGTCGGCGGCGAGACGACGAAGGGCTATCCGGGCGACATCGTCGTCGCCGCCGCCAATGTGCCGCATCGCTTCGAGAACACCGGCACCGGCCGGCTCGAGCTGATCGGCATCCATCCCAGCGACACGATCGTGCAGGCGCCGGCGTGACGTGAACCGTCCCTCGGGGGACGAGAAGGAGAGCTGCAATGCCCAAGATGATCTTCGTGAACCTGCCGGTGGCGGATCTCGCCGCCTCGATCCGCTTCTACGAGGCGATCGGCTGCCGCAAGAACGATCAGTTCAGCGACGACCGTGCCGCCTCGATGGTCTGGTCCGACACCATCACCTTCCAGCTGCTGACGCAGGCCTACTTCCAGACCTTCGCGCCGCGGCCGCTGGCGCAGCCGCGGGAGGCGATCGGCATGCTGATCGCCCTGTCGCGCGACAGCCGGGCGGAGGTCGACGCCATCACCGAGGCCGCGGCGGCGGCCGGCGGCAGGGCCGACATCCGCGAGCGCCAGGACCTGGGCTTCCTGTACGGCCGCACCTTCGAGGACCCCGACGGCCATGTCTTCGAGCCGATGTGGATGGACATGGCCGCGGCGGGATGATCAGGCCGGAAGCCGCCTATTTCGCCAGGGTGTAGGCGATGACGTAGTCGCCGATCCTGGTGCCGAAGGACCCGTGCCCGCCGGCGGCGGTGACGACGTACTGGCGGCCGTCGACGGCGTAGGTCATCGGCGTCGACTGCCCGCCCGCCGGCAGGCGGTCCTGCCACAGCTGGTCGCCATTGGTCACGTCATAGGCCCGGATGTAGTAGTCCGAGGTCGAGGTCAGGAAGGCGACGCCGCCGGCGGTGGTCATCGGCCCGCCCAGGCTCGGCACGCCCATCTCGATCGGGATCGGCAGCGGCGCGCTGTCGCGGATGGTGCCGTTCTTGTGCATCCAGGCGATCTTCATCGTCTTCAGGTCGATCGCGGCCATGTAGCCCCAGGGCGGGCGCAGGCAGGGCAGCCCGACCGGCGACAGGAACGGGTGCAGGACGACGCCATAGGGCGTGCCGTACATCGGCTGGACGCCGATCTCGCTGCCGGAGGGGTGCGCCTCGTTCGGCGCCGCCGGGTTGTCCGGGCCGCGCGGCAGCAGCTTGGACACGAACGGGATGGCGATCGGGTTGGCGATGGCGATCTGCCGGACCGGGTCGACGGCGATGCCGCCCCATTCGAACATGCCGAGATTGCCCGGGAACACCAGGGTGCCCTGCAGCGAGGGCGGCGTGAACGTGCCTTCGTAGCGCATCTGGTGGAACAGGATGCGGCAGGCCAGCTGGTCGAAGATCGTGGCGCCCCACATGTCGGCCCCGGTCAGCAGCGCCTCCGGGCGGAAGGTCAGCTCGGAGAAGGGCTGGGTCGGCGACAGGCGGTCGCCCGGGGCGGGGCCCTGCGGCACCGGCCGCTCCGGCGCCGGCACGATCAGCTCGCCGGTCCGCCGGTCCAGCACGAACAGGTTGCCGGTCTTGGCCGGCTGCAGCACGGCCGGGCGCACGCCGTCCGGCCCGGCCAGGTCGACCAGGCTGGGCTGCGACGGCGGGTCCATGTCCCAGAGGTCATGATGCACCGTCTGGTAATGCCAGACGCGCTTGCCGGTGTTGATGTCGAGCGCCACCAGCGAACTCGAATAGCGCTCCGATTCCGGGGTGCGGTTGCCGCCCCAGATATCCGGCGTCTGCACCCCCATCGGCACATAGACCAGGCCCAGCTTGGGGTCGTAGGACGCGGTCATCCACGAATTCGGCGAGTTGTTGGTGTAGGTGTGCGTGGCGGAGGGCAGGGCGTTCTCGTCGGCCGCCCCGGCGTCCCAGGCCCAGACCAGCCGGCCGGTGTGGATGTCGAAGCCGCGGATGACGCCCGAGGGCGCCTGGGTCGAGTAGTTGTCGATGACGGCGCCGGCGATGACGATGATCTTGTCGCCGACCACCGGCGGCGAGGTCGGCTCGTAGAAGCCGGCCGTCTGCACGCCCATCCCCTCCTGCAGCTTCAGGGTGCCGTGGTCGCCGAAGCTCTGGCAGGCGGCGCCGGTGTCGGCATCCAGCTTGATCATGCGGCCGTCATTGACCGGCAGGAAGATTGCATGCCGGCACTCGGCCGGCGCCGGCGCCCCGGTGGTGTCGACTGCCCCGGCCGCGGTCTCGTGGTAGGAGACGCCCCGGCAGGTCAGGTGCTGGAAGGTCGGATCGGACTTCAGCTGCGGATCATAGGACCAGCGCAGCGTGCCGGTCTTGGCGTCCAGCGCGAACAGGCGCTGGTGCTGCGAGCAGAGGTAGAGCGTGTCCCGCACCTTGATCGGCGTGACCTCGAAGGTGGTTTCGCCGGGATCGTTCTCGCCGGGCAGGTCGCCGGTGCGGAAGGTCCAGGCGACCTTCAGCTCCTTGACATTGGCCGGGGTGATCTCGGCCAGCGGCGAATAGCGCTGCCCGGACTGGGTCCGGCCATAGCTGCGCCAGTCCTCGTCGGGCTGGCCGGCCGGCGGCTGCGGCGGTGCGCCGGACGCGGCGATCGTGCCGTCGATCCGGTGATAGGTGGACAGCAGGCCAATCGCCAGCACCACCACGCTCGCGGCCATCCCGGCCCACAGCGGCAGGGTCATGGCCCCGCGGGGCGTCCCGGCCGGATCGCCGAGGCCACGCGTGACCCACGGGGTCAGCAGCCACAGCCCCAGCAGGAAGACGACATCGCCGCGGGCCGCCAGCGGCCACCAGTCGAAGCCGATCTCGGCGACCGCCCAGGCCAGCGTTCCGATCAGGACGGCGGCGAAGACCCACAGGGCCGTCGGCCGCCGGGCCGCCAGCAGCGCGCCGGTGGCCAGGATGCCCAGGCCGGCAAGGAGGTAGTAGAGCGAGCCGCCGAGACCGGCGAGCCAGGCGCCGCCCGCCGCCAGCGCCAGGCCGATCAGGCCGTAGACCAATCCCGACACCAGCAGGATCGGTCGCGATCTCGAAGCAAACGGCATCTCTGGATCCCCGCTCTGATCTGTCGGTCGCCGGGCCATCGGCGATGGACCGGATGCATCTCCAGAACGGCCCCCCAGCCATCATTGTCGCGATTGTCCATCGATCGCGATGTGCGGTCGAGCGGCAAACACCCGGGCGGCCGGCATCGATCCGCGTCGGACCTCTCCCGCTTGCGAGACCTTTTCAGAACGCGCGTCCCTCGCCGGCATGGCGAGGAAGGGCAAGGAGAGTCGGCCTCAAGAGGGGATGGTATGAACCCGGTAGCCCGCAAGAGGAGGGGGCAGGGCTGTCGGAGGCCGTCAGAGCGGCTGGAGAGCCGCTCTCCGCGGCGTCAGGCCGCCGCCTGGCTCGCCGGCTGGATGTCGTAGACCTCGAGCGGCGCGCTCTTGCCTTTGAGGATGATCGGGTCGAGGGCGTGGGAGATCAGCGGCAGATCGGCGCGCGACGCCGCCGCCTCGACCACGGCCGCGGCCGCCAGCGTCTGGCCCGGCTTCGCCGCCGAGCACAGGCGCGCGGCAACATTGACGTGGTCGCCGAGCACGGTGAAGTCCATCCGGTCCCGCGCGCCGATCGCGCCCATGACGACCTCGCCCATGTCGATGCCGATGCCGATCGCAAGGTTCCGGTCGGGGCTGGCCGCCGAGGCCTCGGCCATGTGCCGCTGCATCGCCACGGCGCAGCGCAGCGCGTCCGCGGCCATGGCGGGCCCCTGGAACACGGCCATGACCTGGTCGCCGACGAATTTGTCGATGTCGCCATTGTGGCCGGCCACCAGGTCGGCCTGCGCCGCCAGATAGAAATTCAGCGTCTCGACCACCGTTTCCGGGTCGCGGCTCTCCGCAAACGCCGTGTAGCCGCGAATATCGGCGAATAGGATCGCAACCTCGCAGCGGCTTCCGCCCAGGTGAACGCCAGTTTCGTCCGAATGCTGGATGGCGTCCATCGTGCCGTGAGACACGAATTTGGCGAGCTCGAAGCGCTCGTTGATCTGCACGATCATGTTGTTGATGCGCTTGGCCAGATCGCCGATCTCGTCTCTGGAATGCACGGTCCGGACCTGGACCCGGTAGTTGCCCTTGGCCACCTCGGTCGCGGCCTCACCGATCGCCAGGATCGGGCGGCTGATGCGGTGGGCGAACACCGCCGCGCCCAGGACCGCGACGGCCAGCCCGCCGATCAGCCAGAAGACCAGGCTCTCGATCATGACATCGGCGGCGTAGTAGGCGTCCGCCTCCTTCTGCTCGACGACGACGGCCCAGTCGAAGCTTCGCGTGAAGGCGAAGGTTCCCAGCATCGGGGTGCCGTCCGGCCGCAGATAGGTTTCGACGCTGATCGCGCGGGAGCGGTTGCCGTCGCGCGCGGCCAGCGCTTCGCTGATGATGTCGCGCCGGCCCAGCTGCTTGACCCGGCCCGACTCGTCCAGCTCGGGATCGAACAGCTTCCGCCCTTCCGCGTCGACCGTGGTGATCATGCCGACCTGGCGGAACGGCTGGCTCTCGATGAAGCCCCGGATCCGGCCGAGATCGATCTTGGCCGAGAGCACGGCGCGCGCGCCGCTGAACCGGGTATCGAGCGGCAGGATGACGGTCGCGAGCCAGGATTCGGTCTTCGGTTCATAGTCGACGGCGGTGACCCACGCGGCCATCTCGCCATCGGGCGCCGCCGCGGCCAGCATCACCTCCGGTGCTGCCCGCAGCACGTTCAGGGGCTGGATGCCTGCCTCGGTAAGCCTCGTGCTGAACCGGTTCTGCGAGATCACCAACGGCAGCCGGCCGCCGTCGAGGGTGATCTGCAGGGCGACGATGTCCGGCAGCTGGGCGATGCCATGGGTGAGGATGGCGACCTTCTCGCCGACGCTGATCTTATCGCTGTCGATGGCGCTGCGGATCAGCAGCAGGGGGGCCAGCCAGGCGCGTTCATAGATGTCGTCGATCTGGCCTGTCACCTCGCGGACGGTGGTGACCAGCCGCTCATTGGCCGCGCTCTTCATCTCGTCCCGGGCGATCCGGATCAGCGACTGTCCGGCGAAGAGGAGCGGAAACGCCGCGATCAGCACCGAAAACAGCAGCAGCTTGCGGCGGAGGCTCAGCGACAGGAGCTTGCGGCGGAGGCTCAGCGACATGACATCTCGGCGCCGCCGTCAGTTCTGAGAGCCCGCCGCGGGCGTCTCGGTCGCCAGCACCGAAGCGCGCCGATGGACCGTGGCGACGATGCGGTCGGTCGCCACGCCGCAGGGCAGCCCCGACGTGTCGGTGACGGTGAGCTCCACCGGGATCTCGCCGGTCTGCCGGAACAGGTGGCGGACGCGCTCGCCCGACTCGGTCGTGCCGTCGCCGATCCGCCAGACATGCGTCAGGGCGCCGCCGTCGGGGTCGCTGGACCGCGTGCCGTCGAGCAGCACCGCATCCGCCGCCCCGCCGACGAAGGCCTCGAAAGCCGGCCCGGCATCGGCGATCGGCGGCGCATTGACCACGACCTGCACCGACCGGCGGACGGCCGCGCAGCTCGACTCCGTGTCGTCGGTCACGGTCAGGCCCACATCGTAGGTCCCGGGCTTGTCGAAGATGTGGGTGGCGGTCGGGCCCTCCGCGCTGCCGCCGTCGCCGAAGTCCCACTGATATCGGACGATGCGGCCATCGGAATCGTATGAGGCCGTGCCGTCGAAGGCGACCTCGGTCATCGGGCAGACGGTCCGCTGCGGGCCGGGCATCGGCACCGGCGGCCGGTTGATGTGGAGCATCCGGGTCTGCGGCCGGCGGCTGCTGGCCAGGGCGCGGCCGTCATCGGGGATGATGGTCACGTCGTAACGGCCCGGGGTCTCGAAGCGCCGGACGAAGCCGTGGGCCCCGTCCTTGGCGCCCGCGTCGCGCCAGCCATCCTCCATCGGCTTCACCGCCGCCGATCCCTTGACCAGCAGATCGACGTCCTCGCCGGTGCAGGCGGCGGCCGGCAGTGCGATCTCGGGGGCGGGCGGCGGGCGCACGGCCAGCACCTTTTCCACCGTCGCGGAGGAGTTCTCGACGCCGGCTTCGTCGGTGACAGTCAGGCGAACCTTGGTGGTTCCCGCGGCCGTGAAGCGGTGGCTGACCTGGACGCCCGTCGCCGTCCCGCCGTCGCCGAAGTCCCAGCTGTAGGTGGCGATCGCCCCGTCCGGGTCACGGGACTGGCTGGCGTCGAGCAGCAGATCCTCGCCCTGGGAGCCGCTGTCCGGCGCCGCGATCACCGCGACCGGCGGGGCGTTGATGGTCACGACATGGGTCGCGGCCACGCGCTGGCAGGTGGGCGAGGGTGAATCGCTGGTCACGGTCAGGGTGACCTTCTTCCGCCCGGATTCGGTGAAGACATGGCTGACCGTGGCGCCTTCGGCGGTGCCACCGTCCCCGAAATCCCAGTGCCAGCCGGTGATCTTGCCGCCCGGCATATCCGAGCCGGAGCCGTCGAAGGCGACCTCGCCGAGCGGCGCGGCCGCGCGGGCGTCGATCCTGACGATGGGTCCCTGTAGGATCCTGACCGCCATCTCGTCGATCGAGTGCGGATCGCATTGGCCGACGCGCTGGCCTTCGATCTTCAGGAACGCCCGGTAGTCGCCGGGACGCTCATAGACATGGTTCGGCTTCTCGCCGATCGCGAACTTGCCGTCGCCGAAATCCCAGTCGTAGCGCTTGATCGTGCCGTTCGGATCGAACGAGCGCGAGGCGTCGAAATCGATCGGGGACATGGCGCAGGCCTCGATGTCCGGCCCGGCATCCGCCGACGGTCCCTGGTCGACCTTGATCGACACCCGGTCGGCATCGACGCTGTTGGCGAGATTGGCGCTGTCCCGCACCGAAAGGGTGACCGGATAGACGCCGCCGCTGCGGTAGGTCTTGGTCGGGTTGACGATGTCGGAGGTCGTGCCGTCGCCGAAATCCCATTCGTAGCGCAGCGCGCCGCCCTGGGGGTCGAGGGACTTCGATCCGTCGAAGGTGATCACGTCCCCGGTGCAGACCACGCGATTGCCGCCGGCATCCGCCACCGGCGGCTGGTGGATGATCAGGGACCTGGCGACCTGGTCGACGGAGTTCCGCAGCCCCTTGCCGTCATCGACGACGAGGATGATCGGATAGGTGCCGGCGGCCGCATAGCTGTGCTGGACCCTGGCGCCGGTGGCCGAGGCCCCGTCGCCGAAATCCCAGCGATAGGTCAGGGGGTCGCCGTCCGGATCGACCGAGGCAGTGCCGTCGAAGGAGACGATCAGGCTTTCGGTCACCACATCGCGGCCGGCATCCGCGACCGGCGCGTGATTGACCGCGATGCTGATCTCGCGGGAATCGAAGCCGTTGGACGCGCCGCTGTCATCGGCCACGGTGAGGCGGGCGGTGTAGAGCCCCGGCGCATCGAACTTCCGCTCGACCTGCGCGGTGGAGACGGGGGGGCTGTCGTCGCTGAAATCCCAGCGATAGCTCACGATCCGGCCGTCCGGATCATAGGAACTGGCGGCGCTCAGCCGGACCGGATCGCCCGGCGCGACGATCAGGTCGCCGCCCGGGTCGGCGACCGGTGCGGCGTTGATGGTGATCCTGGCCTCCTTGTAGTCGACGGCATCGGCATCGCCGCTGTCGTCGGTCACCGCCAGCCTCACACCGTAGATCCCCGGCCGGGCGAAGCTGTGCGAGGTGATGCGGCCCTTGCCCTCGCTGCCGTCGCGGAAGTCCCAGCGGTACTCGACAATGTCGCCGTCCTGGTCGAGCGAGCGGCTGCCGTCGAACACCACCTTCTCTCCGGGCGCGACGATCCGGTCGGGCCCGGGGTCGGCCACAGGGCGGGCGTTGACCGTCACGGTCATGCTGTCGGTCGCCGAGTTCCATTTCGTTCCCGACCGATCGGTCACCGTCAGGCGGACCGGGTAGCGGCCGGGGGCCTCGTAGACATGGGTCGGCCTGGGGCCGGTGCCGGTGCTGCCGTCGCCGAAATCCCAGACATATTGACCGACCGCGTCGTCGGGATCGGAGGAGCCGGCGCCGTCGAAGGTGACCGCGCTGGCGGTGACCAGTTGATCGGGCCCGGCCAGCGCGACGGGGGGCGCATTGACCCGCACGCTGAGCGTGCTGTCGCCGGTCGCCGAGCTGGTTCCGGAATCATCCCGGACGGTGAGCTGCACCCGATAGGTGCCGGGCCGGCTGAAGGCGTAGGTGGTCTTCTGCCCGGTTCCCGTGTCGCCGTTGCCGAAATTCCAGTCCCAGGTCAGGAGACGGCCGTCCGGGTCGCTGGAGGCGGAGCCGTCGAACACCAGCGGCTCGCCGATGGCCGCCGACTGGTCGGCGCCGGCGACCGACACCGGCGGGGCATTGACGACGATGGTGGTCGTGGCCGAGGCCGTCGAATTGGGCAGCCCGGCATCGTCCGCGACAGTCAGCTGGACAATGTAGGTGCCGGGCCGGCCATAGGCGTGGGCCGGCTGGACGTCGGTGCTCCGCGTGCCGTCGCCGAAATCCCATTCATAGGCTGTGATCTGGCCATCGGCATCGAAGGACTGGCGGCCGTCGAAGGCGATGGTCTCGGCCACCGAGACGCGCCTTGCGGGGCCCGGGACCGCGACCGGTGTCGTGTTGACGACGATCGAGGCCTCCGCGGTGTCGGCGCCGCAAGGCTGGCCGGAGCCGTCATCGACCGTCAGGCTGGCGAGGTAGCGGCCCGGCTTGTCGAACCGCCGGCCCACCCGGGCGCCCTCCAGAGTGGCGCCGTCGTTGAAGCGCCAGGTCAGGTGCCTGATCGGCAACCGGCCCGCGACCGATGCGCTGCCGTCGAACGCGACATCGGCGCCGACCGAGGCGGAGAGCGGGGCCCCGATGCTGGCTTCCGGGGGCACCGGGACGTCGACCTCGACATCGGTTGCGGCGCCGTCGCCGATCCTGGCGGACGAGCCGAGGATCTCCAGCCGGGTCTTGTACCGGCCCGGCGCGTTGTAGTCGTGGCGGACCAGCGGGCCTTCGGCGGCGGAGCCGTCGCCGAAATCCCATCGGTAGGCGAGGTTCCCGCCCTTCGGGTCCACGGACCGGCCGGCGTCGAAGGAGATCGACCCGCAGGCCGCCAGGTCGGACCGGTCGATCGCGGCTTTCGGCCGGGCCAGGGCCGGCCAGAGCCTCACCGGAAGCTCGAACCGCACGGGGTTGCCGGCGCCGTCGGCGATCATGAAGGTAGCGTCGTTCGGCATCTCCACGCCGCGGCCGAATTCGAGCGCCGCCTCCGCCCCGCCCAGGCCGGGCGGGACGGGGATCTCGTCGGCCCGCCACTCGTCCTGGCCGGAGGCCTTGAGCGGGACCGACGTGAAAGCCGTCGTCAGGTCGAGGGAGCCGAAGGCCAGATCGAAGTTGTGGACGACCAGCCGGTCGGCCTCCGCCGGCGGGCGGAACCGCAGCTCGGCGAAGGATTTTTGATCGGGGACGCGGACCACCGGCCGATATGCGAAGATCTCCAGCCCTTCGGGCTTCAAGGACCGCGCCTCGCGGGCGCTCACCGCGACGTCGTAGACATTGCCGGCCGCCCCCGCCACGCCCTGCACCAGCAGGCGGAAGATCCGGCGCCCGTCGACGGCGTCGCCCTGGCGCGGGTCGACGACGGCCACCGTCTTCCATTGGCCGATCGCATCCGGCTCGTCGCCGAACAGCTTCTCCGCGATCAGCGTGCCGGCAGCCGCCTGCTCCGGCGGCGGGACGGCGGGGACGAGCGGCGGGAGAAAGAAGGCGCCGGCGCCGCCGAATACCGCATAGCGGGTCCGGCTCGCCCCGGGCGGCCCCACGGACTGGTCGTATTCCGCGCTGATCCCGGGGTCGAACACATTGATCCAGAGCCGCTCGGTCGAGTCCTCGGGCACGCTGATATAGATCGTCTGCTCGCGGTAGAAGTCGCCTTCCCGGGTGGCTGCCTTCGGGCCGTAGGTGATGAGGGCCGGTCTTTCATTGGCCTGCGCCGGGCCCGCCCATCCGCCCGCCAGCAAGGCCACCGCAACCACAACCAGTGCTGCTCCCGTCCGACCTGCCTTCATGCCCATGGCCCCGATCGTGCCTGCCAGAAACGATGTCCCGTTCAATCGATGCGGTAGGACTGCCGATTGCCGGCCGCATCCGTCAGCTCCACCGTCCGGACCGCCGCCGATTTCAGCGCGCCGCGGGGGATAGGAAGCGATCCCTGATAGGCCTGCGCTTCCCGGTTGAACCGCAGCACGGCATCCGCGGTCGCCGATCCATAGCCCACGGTCGCCAGCGCGGTCGCCGCCAGCCCCGAGGCGTCGGAAGCGCGGATCTCGATCGCCGCATAGGAACCGGCATCGCCGGACTCGGGGGTCAGCTTCGCCGTCACCAGCCGGGGCGGATCCTTGTCGAGCGTGACCGTGAACCGGGCCACGTCGGTGTTGCCCAGCGTGTCGGTGGCGACCAGCTCGATCGGGTTGTCGCCGGCGCGCAGGCTGACGATCTCATCGAAGCCTCCGTCCTTCAGCCCCACCTTGCTGCCGTTGATCAGGAGTGCCGCGTCGGCCTTGGCGACCTGGCCTTTGACGAACAGCGTTTCAGATGCGGTCAGGCGCGGCAACTCCTCCGAAAGAGTGATCGTCGGCTGCTGGCGGTCGACCGCGATCTCGATCTTCTGGGCGCTGCGGAAGCCCGAGGGGGCGGTCACGACGATCGACAGCGCCTCCTCGTCGGCGCCGAGCCCGATGTTGAGGGCGAAGCGGCCGGCCGGATCGCTGGCCGTCGATCCGCGGAGGGTGCCGTCGGCCGCGACGACGTCGATGCGGGAGGCCGGCTTGGTGCGGCCGGCGAGCGAAACGGTGTCGCCGGCGGCCAGCACCCGGCCGGCCGGATCCCGGGGAACCGACGCGTCCAGGACGACCGCCTCGGACCGGTCCGGCATGAAGCTGAACCGGCGCGAAAGCCGGGTGACGTTGCCGGCGGGGTCGGTGGCCACGATCTCGACGCGGTTGTCGCCCTCACCGGCCGTCACCGGCCCGGCAAACCGCCCGGCGGCAGTCACCTCGACCGGATGGCCGTTCACGGCGACCGCGGCGCCCGGCTCCGTCTCGCCCCGGACATCGAGTGCAGCGTCACGCTCGATCGCGCCTTCCTCCGGCGCATCGATCCTCAGGAACGGCGCGACCTTGTCGATCGCCACGGTGAAGCGCCAGGGCGCGCTGCGCTCCCCCGGCAGGCCGAAGGCGTCCAGGCCCGAGACCCGCCAGTAGTAGTCGCCGGGCGGCAGTTGCTCGGCGCGATAGGCAGGCTTCTGAAGCCCGAATTCCGAGATGAGCATCGTGTCGAACGACTGGTCGGCCCCGATCTCGAGCCAGTAGCCTCCGGCGCCCTCCGGGCCGGCCCAGGCGAGATCGACGGACGTGTTGTAGGCGATGTCGTCATTGGCAGGGGCGGAGAGGTTGGGCGGGTCGAGCACGTCGTGCTTCTCGCCGGCCTTGCCTCTTGCGGAGAGGACGAGCCCCTCGTTCCGCCCGAGCACGACCGTCTCGCCGCTGGTCGCGACCGAGACGGGACGATCGTCGTAATTGGTGAACTTGGCCCCGGTACCGGCGCCGCCGCTGCTGACCCAGAAATCGCCGGACTCGATGCGGGCCTTGGCTTCGGGGATGTCGACGGCGAAGCTCGTGCGGTCGCTCTCGCCGGCGAGCAGGGCATAGAAGTCGCCTTCGACCAGGCTGACCTTCGCTTCCTCATGCTTGGTCAGCGGGTCGTAGCGCATCTCCTGGATGACGGCGTTCGAATTGGCGTTGAGCCGGAGCCTGCTGGCGTCGCGGAAGGTCAGCTGCGCGGTCGATTCCGACAGGGTGCGGACCTTCTCCTCCTCCACCAGGACGGCGCGCAGCTGGGCGTCGTTCCAGGCCAGGTCCTTCGGCTTCTGGGCTTCGACCGATCCGCGCTTGTCGCTCAGCAGCGCCTCGGCCGCCTCGTCGCGCCGCTCTTCCGACAGGGCCAGGGCCTTCGCGGCTTCCGAGTGGGATTCCAGCGCCAGCTCCTTGGCATCGCTCCAGGCGCGTTCGACGCGGCGGCCCAGCGCCCGGTCATAGAGATCGATGGCGCGGCCGATCTCATCCGGCGCGAACAGCTGCGCGCCGGCCAGGTTGGCCAGCCTGATCTGGTCGGCGCAGCGGGCCAGGGCCCGTTCCGCGGCCGCGATGAGATCCACCGGCACCCGGAGCGTCTGGCCCGGAGCGAGCTGCGCCACCGAAGCCAGCTGGCTGGCCTTGAGAATCTCGGGCCAGAGATCGGGGTCACCCAGATATCGCTCGGAAAGCTGCCGGATGGTCTGGTCCGGTTCGAGCCGGACCTCGATGGTCTCGGCCCGGACGACGGGAAGCGACGTCGCGAACACCAAAGCCACCAGTGTCAGACCGTCGACAGCTGCCCGTTCGACCCATCTGATAAGGGCGGCGTAAGCCAAGGATACCCCCCGACTGAGCGAAAATCTCAGTAACTTCCGAACCCGCAAGGGGCCCCGGTGGAGCACGTCAGATCGAGATTGTTTGTTTCGATCTATCTTTCGTAAATTTTGAGTAATTATCTCATAGGTGTGAAGATTATCAAAGAGGAAGAAATCGGCCTCGCCAGCTTTGTGGCACCCACTATCCGGCTATGAGCCTCGTCCGGAAAGACTATCGCAGCCGCAGCTCCGGCACCGCGCGCATGAAATGGTTCGGGCCGAGCGCCAGGATCTCGTCGCTGGCCGGACGGCTGGCGGCACGGATTGCCTCTGCCTTCGCCTGGAAGGCGCGACTGCCCTGGCCGCGCAGCCGGACATCCGGGTCCGGCACGGCCGACAGCAGCAGGCGGGTATAGGGGTGCTGCGGCGCCCCGGTGACCGCGGCGGCGTCGCCCCATTCCACCATCTGGCCGGCGAACATCACCACCACCTCCTCGGCGACATGCGCCGCGGTGGCGATGTCGTGGGTGATGTACAGCATGGCCAGGCCGCGCGCCGCCTTGGTCTCGGCCAAGAGGTGCAGGATGTCGAGGCGGATCGAGACGTCGAGCATCGAGGTCGGCTCGTCCGCCACCAGGATCTCCGGCTCCACCGCCAAAGCGCGGGCGATGTTGACCCGCTGGCGCTGGCCGCCGCTCAGCTGGTGCGGGTATTTGATCGCAGTGACGTCGGGGTCGAGCCCGACCCAGCGCAGCAGCTCCGCCACCCGCGCCTCCACCGCCCTGGCCGCGGCGGCATGGCCGTGCAGCTTGACCGGCCGCGACAGATGATGGGCGACGTTGAACACCGGGTTCAGCGAGGCGAACGGGTCCTGGAAGATCATCTGCACGGCGCGGCGATAGGCCAGCTCGCCCGCCCGCCCGGCCTGCCCGGTCACGTCGCGGCCGCGGAACCTCACCTGGCCCTCGGTCGGCCGGTACAGGCCGGCGATCAGCCGGGCGCAGGTGGTCTTGCCGCAGCCGGATTCGCCGACCAGCGCGATCGCCCGGCCCGGCCGCAGCTGGAAGGAGACGTCGCGCAGCGCCGTCACCATGTGGTCGCCGGCGCCGAAGCGCATGGCGACGCCTTCGAGCTCGATCAGCGGAGGGGCGGTCATGTCCGGATCCTCTCGCGGGCCGGCTCGGCCTCGACGCCGGCGGCCGCCGGCAGGCGCGGGATCGCTTCCCACAGCCGGCGGGTGTAGTCGTGCTGCGGTGCCCGGGTGATCTGGTCGACCGGACCCTGCTCGACGATCCGCCCGGTCAGCATCACCGCGATGCGGTCGCAGAATTGCGACATCAGGTGCAGGTCGTGGGTGATGAACAGGACCGAGAAGCCCAGCCGCTCCTGCAGCTCGCAGATCTGCTGCAGGATCTCGCGCTGGACCACGACGTCCAGCGCCGTGGTCGGCTCGTCCATGATGATCAGGTCGGGCTCCAGCGCCAGGCAGATGGCGATCACCAGGCGCTGGCGCATGCCGCCGGAGAACTGGTGCGGATAGTCGCCGACCCGCTTCGGGTCGATGCCGACCAGCCGCAGCATCGCCTCGGCCTTGGCCCGCCCCTCCGCCCGGCTGCAGCCGGTGTGCCGGTGCAGCACGTCGAAGAACTGGCGCTCGACCCGCAGCAGCGGGTTCAGCGAGTTCATCGCGCTCTGGAACACCATGCCGATGCGGCGCCAGCGCAGCCGCCGCAGCGCCGGCTCGTCCAGCGTCATCAGGTCGGTGCCGTCGAAGCGGATCTCGCCCTGCCGGATCCAGGCCGGCGGCCGCGGCAACCGGGTGATGGCATAGGCGATGGTGCTCTTGCCGCAGCCGGATTCGCCGGCCAGGCCGAAGATCTCGCCGCGCCCGATCTCGAAGGACACCCGGTCGACCGCGACGAAGGACCCGCGGTCGAGCAGGTATTCGATCACCAGGTCGCGCACCTGCAGCAGCGGCTCGCTCATGCCGGCTTCCTCTCGCGCCGGCGCCGGTCGACCAGGCGCAGCCAGCGGGTCAGGGCGGGGCCGGAGCGCAGCTGCGGGTTCGCCACCTCGTCCAGCGTGAAGTTGATCAGGGCCAGGCCGAGGCCCAGGAGCGCGATGGCGGCACAGGGGGTGAGGATGTCCCACCACGCCCCGACCGTGATCGCGGACGAGTTCTGGGCGTTGTACAGCATCCGGCCCCAGGAGACGCTGAGCGGGTCGCCGAAGCCGAGATACTCCAGCGTCACCTGGGCGATCACGGCGTAGATGATGCTGCCGACCAGGTTGATGCCGATGATCGAGGCCAGGTTGGGCAGGATCTCGACCCCGACGATGCGCCAGGTCGGCTCGCCCACCAGCCGGGCGGCGAGGACGAACTCGCGGTGCCGCAAGGTCAGGGTCTGGGCCCGCGTCACCCGCGCGCCCCAGGGCCAGGAGGTCAGGGCCACGATGGCGACGATGGCGCCGGTGCCGGCATTGCCGAGGAAGGCGGCCAGCACGATCAGCAGCGGCAGGTTCGGGATCACCAGCACGACGTTGGTGGCCAGGTCCAGCACCTCGTCGACCTTGCCGCCGCGATAGCCGCCGATCAGCCCGATCGCGGTGCCCAGCACGGTGATCACCAGGCCGCCGACGAGGCCGACGACGAGCGAGGTGCGGGCGCCCCAGATCATCTGGCTCAACACGTCGCGGCCGACCCGGGTGGTGCCCAGCAGGTGCTCGGCGCTGGGCGCCTCATGCGGCCGGCCGACGCGGGCGACCGGATCATAGGGCGCGATCACCGGCGCCAGCAGGGCGATTACGACGAAGGCCAGGACGATGGCCAGGCCGATCGTCACCAGCTTCCGGCGCCAGAGGGTGTGCAACAGCCCGATCATGCCGCCTGGTCCCTCAGCCGCGGGTCGAGCCACAGATAGACGATGTCGACCGCCAGATTGGCCAGCAGGGTCGCCAGCGTCATGATCAGTAGCTGGCCCTGGATCACCGGGTAGTCGCGCGAGATCGCGGCCTGGAACAGGGTCAGGCCCAGCCCTGGATAGTTGAACACGATCTCGGTGACGACCGACCCGCCGAACACGCTGCCCAGCGCCAGCGCCAGGTTGGTCAGGTTCGGCAGCACCGCGTTGCGGGCGGCGTAGCTGAACATCACGGCGCTCTCGCCCAGCCCTTTGGCGCGCGCCATGGTGACGTAATCCTCGCCGATCACCGAAATCATGCTGTTGCGCATGGTCGCCTGGAAGTTGCCGACCAGGAACAGCGACAGGGTGGCGACCGGCAGGATGGCGTGCCACGCGACGCTGCCGAGGAAGGCGAGCGACAGCTCGGGGTCCAGCGCCGGGTCCCAGGCATAGCCCAGCGGCAGCCAGCGCAGGCTGACGGCGAACAGGAACAGGGCGCTGACCGCGATCACCACCGGCGGCAGCGCCAGCAGCACCACCGCCAGCGGCGACATCACCCCGTCGAAGCGGCTGCCGCGGCGCCAGGCGGCGATGGTGCCCAGCAGGCTGCCCAGGGCGAAGCTGAACACGATCGATGTCGTCACCAGCAGCAGGGTCCAGCCGATCGACCGGCCCAGCACCTCCAGCACGGTCTGCGGGTAGTATTTGGTCGAGATACCGAGATCGAGGCTGGCGATGCCCTTCAGATAGTCCCAGAACTGCTCCAGCAGCGTGGCGTCGCCCTGGCCGAAGCGCATCTTGATCGCCTCGATCATCGCCGGGGTGGCGCGCTTGCCGAACTGGGCGATCATCGCCTCGACCGGGCTGCCCGGCATCAGCCGCGGCAGCAGGAAGTTCATCACGATCGCGACCGCGAAGGCGATGGCATAGATCAGCAGGCGTCGATACGGAACGCGCATGCGGCCTCCCAGCCGGTCGGATCAAGGCTGCGCTGGACGGGTCGTCTTGTCATCTGCCGGCGTGACACCCCCTCACCCTCCCGTCGCCTTCGGCGCCAGGCCCCTCCCTCTCCCCGAGGAGAGGGAATGTTCACCTCTCCTCGGGGAGAGGTCGAAATCGCGTTGGCGATTTCGGGTGAGGGGGCGGCACCGGCCCCTCAGTTACTGCACCGGGCGCAGGGCCAGCAGGTGCAGGATGCGGGTGTGCACGCCGTCATGGTCTTCCGGCACCGCGAAGGGCTTCTCCGGCGTCGCCCAGCCGGTGAAGCGCTTGGTCGAGTACTGGTACCAGGTCGGGTTGTTGAACAGCGGAATCACCGGCAGGTCGGCGGAGACGATGTCCTGCACCTTGCCCATCAGCTCATGCTGTTTGGCGCTGTCGGTGGTGGCGCGGAACGCCGCCAGCGCCGCGTCCAGATCCGGGTTGCTGTAGCGCGCCGACCCGCCCTCGACCCGGCCGCCGCTCTTCGAATTGTAGGTGTCGTTGTAGAACTTGAACGGCGTCGCCCCGTCCAGCGTCGAGCCCAGACCGGCGTCGAAGCTGCCCGCCAGCATCGCCGTGGTCCGCTGCTCCAGCTCCGGCGTCTCGACCCCGGCGTCGATGCCGATGGCGCGCAGCCCCTCGATCGCGATCTGGCTGTCGTCGATCCAGTCGCTCCAGCCGTTCGGCACCAGGATCTTGAACGAGATCGGCTTGCCCGAGGGCGTCGTGCGCATCCCGTCCGCCCCCGGCTTGTAGCCGGCCTTGTCGAGCAGCGCCTTCGCCTTCTCGACGTCATAGCCCATGAAGGCGTCCCACTGCGCCGAATCGGTCTTGCTGCGCCAGACCTCGAAGCGCGGCGGCAAGCCGCTGGCATGGGCATTGGCCGTCGGATAGCCGTAGCCGGCGACGGTGACCATCGAGTCCCGGTCCATCGCCAGGCTGACGGCCTGGCGGAAGGCCAGGTCGTTGAACGCCTCGCGGTTGCCCGCGTTCTCGGTCTTCAGGTTGAACATCAGCGACACGGTCTCGGCCGGCGGCTGCCAGTAATGGTGGTTGGCCGGATCGGAGGCGACATAGGTCTTCTCGATGTCCGGCAGGAACGAGCCGAACCAGTCGAGTTCGCCGCTCTGCGCGATCGCCAGGGTCTGGTCGTTGCCGGCGATCTGCGGGAATTTCAGGCAGTCGACCTTCAGCGAAGCGGCATCCCAGTAGTTCGGGTTGCGGCACTGCTCATAGACCTGGGTGGTGAAGCGCCGGATCTCGGTCATCGGGCCGGTGCCGACCGGGGTCTCGTTGGCGGTGGCGATCGGGTCCGGGATCGCCGACCAGACATGCTTCGGCACGATCGGCGCGTCGCTGAAGGTCTCGGGGAAGGTCGAATCCACGCCCTTCAGATGGACCGTCACCGTGTGCGGGTCGACGGCCTCGACCGACTCCACCGCATCGGCCATGCCATAGGCGTCGACCGCCGGGTTGCCGCGCGCCAGCTCGATCGAATACTTGACGTCCTCGGCGGTGAAGGGCTGGCCGTCGGACCATTTCACCCCGTCACGCAGCGTGTAGGTGATCGCCTTCAGGTCGTCGGAGAAGGTGAAGCCCGTGGCCAGCCGGTAATAGGGCTTGCCGCCCTCCATCGGGTTGAAGATCACCAGCGGCTCGTAGATCAGGTCGATGGTGCTGGCGCGGCGCGAGCCGAGGTTGAACGGGTTGAAGTTGCGCACCCAGGCGCTCTGCTCCTCCATGTGGAGCGTCAGCACGGTCTCGGCGACGGCCGTGGCCGGCGCCCCGAGCGTCAGGGCGGCGAGGATCGTGGTCTTCCAGAACTGCATTTTTGCCTCCCTCCGGCAAATGTGGTCCCGACCGCTTTGGGCTTTTCTTCATTCATTTCGAATTAATCGTGGCCCCAGCCCAAACCGCTTGTCAAGAGTGGACTAGACCACTCAGGACGGCAAACTCACGTTGCGGGCGACATATGTGCGTTTCCGATGAGTGGTGCTGTGAAAGAAAATTGTCATCCTCGGGCTGGACCCGAGGATCCAGGGCTTTCAAAACAGCTCTCGGTGGCCCCTGGATTGCCCGGTCAAGCCGGGCAATGACAGAAATGCGGAACGCTTCTGGTCTGTGAAACGTGGAGTCGAGCCCTGCTAGACCACTGGATTCAGCAGCGCCTGGAAGCGGGGCGCCCAGGTCCGCGCGATCGGCTCGGTGGCGGCGCCGATGGCGACCGCCCACGGGCCGGCGGTGCCGATGATGATGCGCGGATGCGACCGCCCCGGCCGGTCGGCGAGGGACGGCAGCAGCGGTTCCATCGCCGCGCCCAGCCGGGCCAGCAGCGGCTCGGAGAACTGGCCGCCCAGCAGGATCGCCTCCGGGTCGAACAGCGTCTCGACCAGATGCACCGCGGCGCGCAGCCGGCCGGCGGCCATCCCGATCCACTGCGCCAGCGCCGGCTCGTCGCGCTTGCGGATGCCCTCCAGCCGGTCGTGCAGGTCGGTCATGTCCGGGTCGAGGCCGAGATGGCGGGCGATTGCGGTCAGCGACACCAGCTCCTCCAGCGACGCGCCGGGCATCCCGGGCGGCGGCGGGCCGCCGAACATCGCCGCCGGCAGCGTGCCGATCTCGCCGGCGTTGCGGGCGGCGCCGCGGATCACCTCGCCCTCGATCACGATCGCGGCGCCCAGCCCCTGGCCGATGAACAGCTGCACGAAATTGTCCAGCCCGCGGGCGGCGCCGACCATGCGCTCGCCGATCGCGGCCATGCGCGCATCATTCTCCAGCGTCACCACCAGGCCGGTGCGTTCGGTCAGATCGGCGACATAGTCGTTTGCCGATTCGATCCAGGCGGCGGGCCGGCCGGCGACCGAGGGCAGGGGGGTGTCGAAGGGGCCGGGCATGGCCAGGCCGATGCCGAGCAGCCGGTCGGGCGCGGTGGCGTCGATCGCGGCCAGGTCGCGGCCCAGCTCGTCCACCAGCTCGGCCAGCGTCGCCTCGCGCGTCGCGGCGTCGCCGGCATGCAGCCAGCGCCTGGCCCGGCGCTGCGGCGTGCCGGACAGATCGGAGACCACGCCGCGGACCTCGTGATGGTCGAGATGCAGGCCGATGGCGTAGCCGCCGCCGGGCCGGATGCGGTAGGGCGTCGGCGGCTGGCCGCGGCGGCCGGCGACGCGATCGCCGGTCTCGACCAGCCCGGCCGTGGCGAAATCCTCGATGATGTTGGACACGGTCTGCGACGACAGGCCGGTGCGCCGTGCCAGCTCGGCCCGCGACAGCGGCCCGGACAGGCGCAGCAGGTCGAACACGACGCGGCGGTTATGCGCGCTCGCCCCCTCCAGATTGGCGCCCGCGCGGCGTGCGGCGGCGACCTCCTGCATCGCTTGTCCCGACCAGTTGCTCAATCATTTAGATTTAATGCTTCCGATCTGGCAAGCGCGGGGTGTGCGGCCGCACGGCGATGTCATTTCGCGTCCGGGGTCACCAGCTCGGTCTCGTCCGAATTGACCACGAACATCGCGAGCAGCTTGGACGGCTCGGTCTCGCTGGCATTGGCGCTGACGCCGTGATGGTCGCCGGGCATCTCGGTGAAGTTCTCGCCGGCCTTGTAGATGCGCACCGGCCCCTGGTTCACCTGGATCTTGACGGCGCCTTCCAGCACCGTGGCGTAGATCAGCGCCGATTTGGGATGGGTGTGCGCGGGCGAATAGCCGCCCGGCCCGTATTCGACCAGAACGCCCTTGACGCTCTTGCCCGGCACGTCCGGCAAGGCGTGCTCATAGACCAGCGTGACCCTGGCGTTCTTCGAGCCCGAACCCTCGGCGAAGACCGGAGCGGCGGGGATGGCGACGAGGAGGGCCGCGAGAATGGCGTGCTTCATGGCGGGATGTCCTTCAGGGGGTCGTTGCCGCAAACGCTAATCCCGCCGCCCGCGCCGGTCGATTTGGGTGCGGGTCCAGTTTCGCCTATCCCGAGGTGTAGGTGGCGTCGGCGCAGTGTCTGCCGCAGGTGAAGCCGACACAGCCATCCAGGTCCGGTGCCGATGGCACCTTTTCGGGCTCGCCGCGACGGGTCAGCCAAACACGATAGATACCGTCATGAAGGCTCTCTCCTCCTGCGCGATTGCCGCATCGCCGATGCGCGTCCGGGGGCAAGGCCGGTTCGTGGACAAGGCCTCTAGTCGCTTCTAGCGTGGCGCCGTTCCGAAGACCCGGGCGTCCAGGGGGACCAATGGCGGATCTGACTGTCTTCTCCGGAACCGCGCATCCCGGCCTGGCAGCGGAGATCAGCGCCGCGCTCGGCGTGCCGCTCCAGCCGTCCAGGGTGCAGCGCTTCGCCAATGACTGCCTGCAGGTCCAGTTGCAGGCGAATTGCCGCGAACGCGACGTCTTCCTGGTCCAGCCGCTCAACCCTCCGGTCCAGGAGCATCTGGTCGAGCTGCTCCTGATGATCAATGCGGCCCGCGGCGCTTCGGCCTCGCGGATCACCGTGGTCATCCCGCACTACGCCTATGCCCGATCGGACAAGAAGGATGCACCGCGCATCTCGATCGGCGGCCGGCTGGTGGCGGATCTGCTGACCGCGGCGGGGGCCGACCGGGTCCTGACGGTCGCGCTGCATTCGCCCCAGGTGCATGGCTTCTTCAGCGTGCCGGTGGACCATCTCCATGCCCTCGGCGAGCTCGCCGGCCACTTCCGCCGGCACGACCTGTCCAACGCCGTCGTGGTTTCGCCGGATCTCGGCTATGCGAAGGAGGCCTCCGCCTTTGCGCGCAGGCTGGGCGCCGGCGTCGCCATGGGGGCCAAGCAGCGCTACGAGAACGACCGCGTCGAGATCAGCACCGTCATCGGCGAGGTGCGCGGCAAGGACGTGATCGTCATCGATGACGAGATCGCCAAGGGCAGCACGGTGCTGGAGCTGCTGGGTCATCTCCGCCGCCAGGGCGCGCGGTCGATCCGCGTGGCCTGCACGCACGGGCTGTTCTGCGGCGGCGCGCTGGAACGGCTGGGCGCCCAGGACGACGTGCTGGAGATCGTCTGCACCAACACCATTCCGGTGGACGGCGCCGAACATCATCCGAAGCTCGTGGTCCTCTCCATCGCCCCCGCTTTGGCCGAGGCGATGCGCCGGATCCACGCGGGAGAGTCCGTCAGCGAACTGTTTCACGACTAGGAGAGATGCTCGACCGGCAGGGTGAAGCTGTAGCCGACGCCGCGTTCGGTCCGGATCATTCGCGGCGCGCCCGGGTCCGTCTCCAGCTTCCGCCGCAGCCGCAGCACCTGCACGTCGATCGACCGGTCGAAGATATCCTCATGCAGGCGCGTGGCCTGCAGCAGATGCACGCGGGAGAGCGGCCTCCGGGGCGCCTCGAGGAAGGCGACCAGCAGCGCATATTCGCCCTTCGACAGGCCGACCGGAGACCCGGCCGGATCGGTCAGGCTGCGGCGGCGGCGGTCCAGCACCCAGCCGCCGAAGCGGCAGCGGCCGCGGTCCTGCCCTGGGCCGGCGACGGATTGCCGCCGCCGCAGCACGGCCCGCATCCGGGCCACCAGCTCGCGCAGCCCGACGGGCCTGGTGACGCAATCATCGGCGCCGAGCTCCAGGCTCAGGACGCGGTCGAGCTCGTCGTCCCGGGTGTCGGTGATGATGATCACCGGCACGTCGGATTGCGATCGGATCGCCTGCAGCGTCTCCAACCCTTCGGCCCGGCCGAGATGCAGGTCCAGGATCACCAGGTCCGGCGCCCTGGCGGCCAGGTCGCGAAGCCCGTCCTGCGGGTTCGATTTCGTCCTGACCTGAAATCCGTAGCGGTCGAGGTAACCGGCGATCGAGTCGACATTCACCGGATCGCCTTTGATGACCAGGATCTGCTGGTCCCGCCCGGAACTCGCCAGGGCCGCTGCCGCCCTGGTCGCCGGGAAATCATTGCTCATGATCGGAGACGCTCCACACTCCGGACTCGGCCGGCCCGCCCTCAGGCGACCGGCGCCTGCCGTTCGGCCGCACTGGGGGCGGAGGTTACCGGCCGCGTTTGTCGCACCACCGGCCATGCCGGACGGCATGGTCGATCTGCCGCGCTGCAGCCCGGTGTCGGCCCATCGTCTGCGGAGCGCTGAGCCGCTCGCCTAGCCTGGGTGGTTTGTTCGACAGATCCGCGCTACCCCGGATATCCGGCATCAGAATTCCTGACGGCCGAACAACGGGTAGGCGCGTCCCTCGGCCCGGCGGCGTCGCGCTCGTCGCCGAGCATGCTTGTGATCCAGCCGCGGAACCGGGCGGCTTCGGGGCGGCGCCAGCGGGCGGGGGTGGAGACCAGCCAATAGCCGAGGCCGGCATCGATGCGGTCGGGAAAGGCGCGGACCAGCCGGCCGGATTGCAGCGCCTCGTCGACCAGCAGCGGCCAGGCCAGCCAGACGCCGTGGCCGGCCAGGGCCGCCTCGACCGCCAGCGACGCGTCGGGGAAGCGCCGGCGCGGATGGACCGCGAGGGCCGCCGGCCCGCCGGCTGCCGCCCAGGCATCCCAGCCGAACAGGCTCTGCTCGTCCTCGATCAGCGGCACCGTGGCCGTCCGCTCCGGATCGGCCAGGGCGGCGGCGATCGCCGGGCTGGCGACCGGGACCAGCGGCTGCGGCGCCACCAGCTGCGCCTTCAGGCCGGGCCAGCGGCCACGGCCGAAGCGGATGCCGAGGTCGATGTCCTCGCGGTCGAACTCGACCAGCCGGCTGGTGGTGACCAGCCGCACCTCCAGCTCCGGGTGGCGCGCGGCCAGCCCGACCAGCCGCGGCACCAGCCATTTCGCGGCGAAGGCCAGGCCGCAGGTGACGGTCACGGTGCCGCGCTCCTGCGCCGTCGCCTCGGCCACCGCCGCGGCGATGCGCTGGAAGCCTTCGCTCAACCCCGGCAGCAGGCGCCGTCCGGCCGCGGTCGGGGTCAGCCCGGCCTCGCTGCGCTCGAACAGGCCGAGGCCCAGCTGCTGCTCCAGCCCGCGTAGCCGGTGGCTGACGGCACTCGGGGTCACGCCCAGCGCCGCCGCGGCGCGGGACAACGAGCCGAGCCGGCCCACCGCCTCGGCCGCCTGCAGCGCGTTGAGGGAGGGCAGGGGCATGTTGAGATTTCCTCAATACCGTTGAGGAGTTCTCGCTTGGATCGGCGGGCATTGCAACGAAATGATGCCGCCGGATCCTGAGATCAATTCAAAGGCAGGCCGCGTCATGACCACCGTCCCGTTCCATCTGGTCGACGTCTTCGCCGACGAGCCGCTGGCCGGCAATCCGCTGGCCGTGGTACCGGCGGCGGACGGGCTCGACGAGGCCCTGCTGCGCCGGATCGCGCGCGAGCTCAACCAGTCCGAGACCACCTTCCTGCTGGCGCCGACCGAGCCCGGCGCCGCGGCCCGGCTGCGCTCCTTCACCCCGGCCGGGGCCGAGGTCTCGGGCGCCGGCCACAATTCGCTCGGCGCCTGGTGGTGGCTGGCGGAATCGGGGCGGCTCGGCCCGCTCGGCGACGGCCTGGCGCTGCGGCAGCAGCTCGGCGGCCGGGTCCTGCCGGTCGCGGTCGAGGCGCGGGGCGGCAGGCTCGCCGCGATCGGCCTGACCCAAGGCGAGCCGCAGGCGCTGGTGGAACACCCCGACCCGGCGGCGCTGGCGGCGGCGCTGGGGCTGCGCGGCGACGACCTGCTGCCCGGCCCGCGCACGGTCTCGACCGGCGCGCCGCATCTCATGGTCCACGCCCGCGACCGCGCCGCGGTGGCGGCGGCCGGGCCGGACGCCGCCCGGCTGCTGGCGCAGCTGCGCCGGGCCGGGGCGCAGGGCTGCTATCTCTACAGCCTCGACCCGGTCGACCCCTCGGCCGCGGCCCATGCCCGGTTCTTCAACCCGACCGTCGGCCTGTGGGAGGATCCGGCGACCGGCAGTGCCGCCGGCCCGCTGGCCTGGCACCTGGCCTCGCGCGGCCTGGCGCCGTCGTCCGGCGAGGTTGCGATCGAACAGGGCCACGCCCTCGGCCGGCCCAGCCGCATCGCGGTGCGGCTGGCGGACGGCAAGGTCGAGCTGCGCGGCCGCTGCGTCACCGTCGCCGGCGGCGCGCTGCATCTCTGACGCTCATCGAAAGGACAGACCATGATCGGAACCCGCATCTTCACCGGCTCGCCCTATGAGGACCGGGCCGGCTATGCCCGCGCCGTGGTGGCCGATGGCTGGATCTTCGTCTCCGGCACCACCGGCTTCAATGCCGCGGACTTCTCCTTCCCGGAGGATGTCGAGACCCAGTGCGAGAACTGCTTCCGCAACATCGCCTGGGCGCTCGGCCAGGCCGGGGCGGGGCTGGAGCATCTGGTGCGGGTGGTGATCTACGTCACCAGCCAGGCCGAGTTCGAGCGCATCGTGCCGATCATCCGCCGCCACTGCGACGCCGCCCGCCCGGCCAACACCACGATCTTCGCCCAGCTGGTGCAGCCGCATATGCGGGTCGAGATCGAAGCCACCGCGCGAGTGCCGGCCAAGGGGTGAGCAGAAAAGAGTCCCCCCTCCCGCAAGGGGAGGGGGGACTAAAAGAGGAACGGCTTCACCTATTTTTGAAAGGTCGCGGGAGAGGCAACACCTCACTGTCCGGCTCCAGCCGTCAGCCGTTGCCGGCCTGCTCGATATGGTGCAGCAGCGGCGCCCAATCCTCGCGCAGCTCCTCGGCGCGGCGGCCGCGCAGGTCGAACACGCTGAGGCCGTCCATCGCAGCCTCGGTATAAGCGGTGCTGTCGCGGATGCGCGACACCACCGTGTGGCCCAGCCCGCCGAGGAAGGTGTCGAGCTGTGCCGCCGCCCGGGTGCGCGACCGCATCCGGTTGCCGATGATGGCCACCGCGGCGCGGCTCTTGCGGATC
>NZ_VCCH02000074.1 GCF_005938675.2 Mycobacterium sp. KBS0706 | reverse complement strand
TCCAAGATCCACTCCACCAACCCGCTGGAGCGGCTCAACGGCGAGATCAAGCGTCGTACCGAGGTGGTCGGCATCTTCCCCAACGAGGCCGCCATCCTCCGCCTCGTCGGCGCTCTGCTCCTCGAGCAGAACGACGAATGGGCCGTCCAGCGCTGCCGCTACATGACCCTGGAAAGCGTCGCCGCCATCGGCGATGATCCCCTCGTCAGCCTGCACATCTGGGCCGCCTGACCAATCCGGCCCCGCCGGAGAGCACGGTGATCATCCGCTGGCTCCTACACCACTCCCTGGGACACGATCTGGCACGACGATCACGCGCAGTTAAACCTTCGTGTAGCATTGTCACGGGGGATAGTTTTGCCTCCTCGCTCTTCCCGCTGGCAGATTGCCTCCCGTTGCACCACCGAGCCACGCCTGCGGCAGAGCTATGAAAAAGGCCGCTGGACCTCCTATTTGAACAAACAGTCGGCCCGATTCGCCTGCGCTGGCTCCTGTGTCGCTCGTAAAACTAAGGCAGAGCCTGCTCCGGCGGGATTGTTCAGAATTCATGAACCGCCCAGTTCATATTTCCAAAAAACAAAACAATCTGAACAGGCGTTGCAGGCGTGTCGGAATGGACCACGCCACCATCTGCTAAGCACTTGAAAAGATTGGTGAGCCGGGTGGGACTCGAACCCACGACCAGGGGCTTAAAAGGCCTCTGCTCTACCGACTGAGCTACCGGCTCACACTGCCGGCCCGGAGCATGTCCGGGCGGGCGGGCCGCACATTAGGGAGGCACCGCCCGACGGTCAACACTCGCGAGGCGCGATCGCCGTCCTAGTCCGCGACAACCCCCTTGCGTGCGAATTGCTCGTTCAGGCGCTTGGCCACCAGCGGGCTGACGAAGGGGGCGATGTCGCCGCCAAGCCGGCCGATCTCCTTGACGAAGCGCGAGGAGATGAACTGGTAGCGGTCCGACGCCATCAGGAACACCGTCTCGATCACCGGATTGATCTTGGCGTTCATGCCGGCCATCTGGAATTCGTATTCGAAATCCGAGACGGCGCGCAGGCCGCGCACCACCGTGGTGGCGCCGACCGAGGCGGCGAAGTGCATCAGCAGGACGTCGAAGGAGCGGACCTCGATCGAGATTCCCTGGGCCACCAGGGGCGCGACGTCGGCCCGCACCAGCTCGACCCGCTCGTCGGTCGAGAACAGCGGGCCCTTGCCGTCGTTGCGGGCCACGGCGACGACCAGTTGGTCGACGATCCGTGTCGCCCGCTGGATGATGTCCATATGGCCCTTGGTGATCGGATCGAAGGTGCCGGGATAGACCCCGATGCGCGGCTTGGACATCCCTGCGGCCTTTCTTATGCGCTGTCGCCGCCCGACGCGGCGCCGTCCTGTTGCTCTTCCGTGGCGTCGCCGGACGAACCACCGTCGTCGGCCGCGTCGCCTTCGCCGCCCTCGCCGTTCTCCTCCGGCACCGAGGCGACGGAGACGACATGCTCGCCCTCGGCGACGTTGAACAGCCGCACGCCCATGGTCTTGCGCGCGGCGATCCGCACATCCGCGACCGGGCAGCGGATCAGCTGGCCGCCATCGGTGACCAGGATGATCTCCTGGTTCGGCGAGATCGGGAAGCAGGCGGTGACGGCGGTATTCTTCTCGCCCATCGCCATGGTCCAGATGCCCTTCCCGCCGCGGCCGGTGATGCGGTAGCCATAGGCGGAGCTGAGCTTGCCGAAGCCTTCCTCGCTGACCGTCAGGATGAACTCCTCGCCGGCCTCGAACTCGGCGAAGCGGGCGGGGTCGAGGTCGTGCTCCTCCACCGTTTCGCTGTCCTCGCCGTCGGTCTCCTCGCCCTCGGCCCGGCGCAGCGCATTGGCCATGCGCAGATAGTTCGCACGCTCGTCCGGCGTGGCGTCGAGATGGTGCAGGATCGAGATCGAGATGACGCGGTCGTCCTCACCCAGGCGGATGCCGCGCACGCCGTCCGAATCGCGGCTCTTGAAGACGCGGACATCGGTGACCGGGAAGCGGATGCACATGCCGACATGGGTGGCCAGCAGCACGTCCTGGTCGTCGCGGCAGACCTTGACGCCGATCAGGCTGTCGCCCTCGTCCAGCTTCATCGCGATCTTGCCGTTGCGATTGATGCTGGTGAAGTCGGCCAGGCTGTTGCGGCGAACACCGCCCGAGGCCGTCGCGAACATGACGTAGAGCTGGTCCCAGGTGCTCTCGTCCTCCGGCAGCGGCATGACGGTGGAGATGGTCTCGCCCTGCTGCAGCGGCAGCATGTTGACCATCGCCTTGCCGCGGGACTGCGGCGTGCCGATCGGCAGTCGGTAGACCTTCAGCTTGTAGACGATGCCGCGGCTGGAGAAGAACAGCATCGGCGTGTGGGTGTTGGCGACGAACAGGTCGGAGACGAAATCCTCCTCCTTCGTCGCCATGCCGCTGCGGCCCTTGCCGCCGCGGCGCTGCGCCCGGTAGGTCGACAGCGGCACGCGCTTGATGTAGCCGCCGTTGGAGACGGTGACGACCATGTCCTCGCGCTGGATCAGGTCCTCGATGTCGGCCTCGAATTCGAGGTCGAGGATCTCGGTCTTGCGCGGGGTGGCGAACTGCTCCTTCATCTCGATCAGCTCGCCGCGCAGAATCTCCAGGAGCTTCTCGCGGCTCGCCAGGATCGACAGGTATTCCTGGATCTCGGCGACGATGGCGCGCAGGTCGTCGCCGATCTTGTCGCGCTCCAGTCCGGTCAGGCGGTGCAGGCGCAGGTCAAGAATGGCGCGGGCCTGGACTTCGGACAGCCGGTAGGTGCCGTCCTCGGCCAGCGGATGGCCGGGCTCGTCGACCAGTGCGATCAACGGCGCGATGTCGCCGGCCGGCCAGGCCGTGGCCATCAGCTCCTCGCGCGCCGTCTGCGGGTCTGGCGCGCGGCGGATCAGCTCGATCACCGCGTCGATGTTGACGACGGCGGTGGCGAGGCCGACCAGGACATGGGCGCGCTCGCGGGCGCGGTTCAGCAGGTAGCGCGTGCGCCGGGTGATCACCTCCTCGCGGAAGGCGACGAAGGCGTCGATGATCTGCTTCAGGTTCAGCAGTTCGGGCCGGCCGCCATGCAGCGCCAGCATGTTGACGCCGAAGGAGGTCTGCAGCGGGGTCGAGCGATACAGCTGGTTCAGCACCACATCGGCGCTGGCGTCGCGCTTCAGCTCGACGACGATGCGGACGCCGTCGCGGTCGCTCTCGTCGCGCAGCTCGGCGATGCCCTCGACCGTCTTCTCGTTGACGACCTCGGCGATGCGCTCCATCAGCCGCGACTTGTTCACCTGATACGGGATCTCGGTGAAGATGATCGCCTCGCGATCCTTGCGGATCTCCTCGATGTTCGAGCGGGCCCGCATCACCACGCTGCCGCGGCCGGTGGCGACGGCCGAGCGGATGCCGGAGCGGCCGAGGATCAGGGCGCCGGTCGGGAAATCCGGCCCCGGCACGATCTGGTTCAGCTCCTCGATCGTGATGCCCGGGCTGTCGATGGTGGCGAGACAGGCGTCGATCACCTCGCCGAGATTGTGCGGCGGGATGTTGGTGGCCATGCCGACGGCGATGCCGCCGGCGCCGTTGACCAGCAGGTTCGGGAAGCGCGACGGCAGCACCGTCGGCTCGGACTGGGTCTCGTCGTAGTTCGGCTGGAACTCGACCGTGTCCTTGTCGATGTCGTCCAGCATCGCCTCGGCGGCTTTGGCCAGGCGCGCCTCGGTGTAGCGCATCGCCGCCGGCGGGTCGCCGTCCATCGAGCCGAAATTGCCTTGCCCCTGGATCAGGGGCAGCCGCATCGAAAAGTCCTGCGCCATGCGCACCATGGCGTCGTAGATCGCGGTGTCGCCATGCGGGTGATACTTACCCATGACGTCGCCGACGACGCGGGCCGACTTCTTGAACGGCTTGGTCGAATCGTAGCCGCCCTCCTTCATCGCGAACAGGATGCGGCGGTGCACCGGCTTGAGGCCGTCGCGGACATCCGGCAGGGCGCGGGAGACGATCACGCTCATGGCGTAATCGAGGTAGGAGCGCCGCATCTCCTCCTCGATCGTCACCGGGGTGATGTCGAAGTGGGGCGGCGTGGTGGGACGTTCGGTCAAAGCACTGTCCGGGCTGGCAAAAGGACGTGCCCGGACAGCCTGCCGGGCGCGGCGACGCTAGCACGTTTCCGCACCTGCGAACAATCGCGCCGCAGCAGCCCTCAGGCGGCTGCGCCGGCCGCCGCCGAAGCCCGGGCGTCGCCGCGCGCCAGCAGGTGGAAACGGCCGGCCAGGAGGCCGACGGAGACCACGCTGGCGATCAGGATCGCCTCGAACAGCCCGACCGCGCCGCGGCCGAGATGGATGCCCAGGAACCAGCCGAGCGGCGTCATCACCCCGACATAGGAGATGGTGTGCAGCAGCGTCGGCACCACCACGTCGCCGCGGCCGCGCAGGGCGTTGGCCACCACCACCTGGCCGCCATCGACCACCAGGATGAAGGTCGAGACCAGGACCACCGGCACCAGCAGCGGGATCAGCCCCGGATCGCTGCTGTAGGCCTCGGCGATCGGCCGGGCGAAGATCCACAGCACGGCCCCCAGCGCCACCATGACGACGCTGTTGACGCCGAGCCCGACCCAGCCGGCCAGCACCATGTCCTTCAGGTCGCGCCGGCCATGGGCGACGCCGACCCTGACCGCGGTGGCGGAGGCGAGGCCGAGCGCCACCATGAACATCAGCGCGATCAGGTTGAGGCCGATCGAGAACGCGGCCAGCGGCAGCGTGCCGAGCAGGCCGGCGTAGAAAGTCAGCGCGGTGAAGGCGCCCGATTCGATGAAGATGCTGAGGCCGCCGCCATAGCCGAGCTGGCGCTGCTTGGCCCAGTCGCGCCAGCGCCAGCCCTGCCAACGGCGGATGCCGAAGGCCGCATGGTCCCGCATCAGCCAGACATAGACGACCAGGCTGGCCGCCAGGAAGATGCGCGAGCCGGTGCTGGCCCAGGCCGCGCCCGTGGCACCGAGCTCCGGCAGCCCGGCGACGCCGAACACCAGCAGCCAGTTGATCAGCGCGTTCAGGAGGTTGGCGAAGATCATCGCGATCATGCCCGGCACCGGCCGCTTCAGCCCCTCGAGGAAGAAGGCGGTGACGGTGTAGACCACCGCCGCCGGCATGCCCCAGCCGAGCACGATGGCGATGTCGGCGCCCGCCTTCGACAGTTCCGGCGTCTGGCCGGTCAGGAGCAGCAGCGGCTCGATGAAATGGCACAGCACGGCCAGGACCAGGCCGATGGCGCCGCCATAGATCAGCGCCCGATGCCAGACCGCGCCGCACTCCTCCGGCCGGCCGCGGCCGAGGCCGTTGGCGGTCATCACCAGCGTGCCGATGACGAGGCCGGTGGCGGTGCCCATCATGCTGCCGATCGGGGCGTTGGCGATCGACAGATGCGCCAGGTCGGCGCTGCCGTAGCGGCCGACGAAGAGGGTGTCGACCAGGGCCATCAGGATCAGCCCGGCGCGGGCGATGATCACCGGCAGCGCCAGGCGCAGCAGCTCATAGACATGTCGCCGGACCCGGGCGCGCATCCAGCTTTCGCCCGGCCGGATCGGAACCTGGTACATCGCCGGCGCCTCTCCCTTGGAGCGGCACCCTAGCAGCACGGAACGGTGGATATCAGGGGTCCGAACGCCGGACTGCCATGCGGTTCTCTCGACAGCAGCCGACGGCTATGCTGGCCCACCATCACCAGCAGGCCGCCGCGATGATCACCGCCCTCGCCCTGTTCGCCGTGCCCGTCGCCATCGCCGCTTTGCTCCCCGGCCCGGCCCAGACCGCCCTGGTGGCCAGGGTGCTGTCGCGCGGCGGCGGCGAGGCCCTGCCCTTCGTCCTCGGCATGATCGCCGGCAACGCGCTGTGGCTGGCCGCCGCGGTGTTCGGCCTGTCGGCGCTGGCGCTGGCCTATGAGCCGGTCTTCGTCGCGGTGAAATGGGCCGGCATCGCCTATCTCGCCATGCTGGCCTGGAAGCTCTGGCGCGCCCCGGCGGTGGAACCGGACGCGACGCCGCGCCGGACCGGCGGGGTCCTCGGCGGGGCAGCGCTGACGCTGGGCAACCCGAAGGCCGTGGTATTCTACGGCGCGGTGCTGCCGCAGGTGGTCGACCTGACCACGCTGGACGCGGCCAGCATCGCCGCGGTGTTCGCGGTGCAGATCGGGATCGATCTCTTGGTGCAGTCGGCCTATGTGCTGGGCGCCGTGCGCGCCCGCAGCTTCTTCCGGTCGCCGCGACGGCTGCGACTGGTCAACCGCTCCGCCGCCGCGATGATGGCGGGATCCGCCGCGCTGATCGCCAGCCGCGGCTGAGCGTTCGGACCGGGACCCGCCTCATATGCACCCGCCACCCTGAACGGAAACGTACAGGCGTTCCTCGATATTATCGAATGACGTACGTCCGCGTTCAGCCTCAGCTTCTGCCTCGCGACCGTCCGATGCAATGGCCCACCGCCTCTCCTGACAGGATGTTGTCAGGAGGGGTGGCGTAGTCTCCCATCATCGCCTCGGGTCACCGGGGCCGGAGATGGAGGACCTCATGGCCGTTCTGACCGAGGTGGTGATGTACCGGGCCCGGCCCGGCGCCGCGGCCGAGACCGTGGTCACGGTGTCTGACGCCACCGGCCCGGTGATCGTCGGGCGATACGGCATCGACACGGTCCCGGCGCTGGCGCCGAAGGCCGCCGCCTGCCCCCTTTCCATGGCTTCCAGGAGATCGTCATGAGCACCCATGCCCTGCGCCTGCCGCTGCGTCAGCGCCCCGCCGGCCTGCTGGAGCGGATCTGGCGCCGCTTTGCCGGCGGCCCGGCGCGACCGGCCGCGCGGCAGAACCGGCTGCGGCTGGAGACGCTGAGCGACTCCGCCCGCCGCGACCTCGGCCTGCAGATGGACGCGGAGTTCGATGCCGCGATCACCCGCATCGGCCTGATGGCCGTCGCGGGACGGACCCTCCTGTGACCTCCGAAGCAGATGCTACTCCGCCACCTTGACCAGGAGCTTGCCGAAATTCTCGCCCCGGAACAGCCGCAGGAAAGTCCGGGGCGCATTCTCCAGCCCCTCGGCGACGTCCTCCCGGTAGCGGAGCTTTCCGTCGCGGATCCAGCCGGAGACGTCGCGCAGGAAGGCGGCGTGCTGGTCGGCGAAGTCGCTGACGATGAAGCCGCGCAGGGTCAGCCGCTTCGACAGCACGCTGCGCATCAGCGCCGGTACCTGGTTCGGCCCGTCCGGCAGGCCGGTGGCGTTGTACTGGGCGATCAGGCCGCAGACCGGGACCCGGGCGAAGGGGTTCAGGAGCGGCCACACCGCCTCCCACACCGCGCCGCCGACATTCTCGAAATAGACATCGATCCCGTCCGGCACGGCCGCGCGCAGCCGCTCGGCGAAGTCCGGCGCCCGGTGGTCGACCGCGGCGTCGAAGCCGAGCTCGCCGGTGAGATAGGCGCCCTTCTCGGCCCCGCCGGCGATGCCGACGACGCGCGCGCCCTTGATCCTGGCGATCTGCCCGACCACGGCGCCCACCGCCCCCGAGGCGGCGGAGACCACCACGGTCTCGCCCGGCTTGGGCTGGCCGATGGTGAGGAGGCCGGTATAGGCCGTCATGCCCGGCATGCCGAGCACGCCGACGGCGGTCGAGATCGGTCCCAGCGCCGGATCGACCTGGCGCAGCCCGGTGCCGTCGGACAGGGCATAGTCCTGCCAGCCGGTGCGGCCCTCGACGATGTCACCCGGGGCGAAGCCGGGAAGGTTCGAGGCGACGACCCGGCCGACCGCGCCGCCGACCATGACCTGGCCGATCTCGACCGGCGCCGCGTAGGATTTCGCATCGCTCATCCGGCCGCGCATATAGGGGTCGAGCGACAGCCACAGCGTGCGGACCAGCAGCTGGCCCGGGCCTGGCGTCGGCACCGGTTCCTCGACCAGGCGGAAATCGGTGTCCTTCGGCTCCCCGACCGGCCGCGCGGCCAGCAGGATCCGGCGATTCACATCGGTGCTCATGACACGCTCCCCAGCTATGGATGGCGGGAGCTAAGCACCACTGTCATGTTAGATGAAGGGATTTGATCTATTCAACACCGACCGAATGCAAAATACGGTGAGCATCATGCGCCACGGATGAAGACAGTGACAGTGACGGCGAGCAGGCCGACAGCGAGCGCTGGGCCGAAGGGCCGCATCTCGCGCCATTTCAAACCGCGCCAGGGCGCCAGGGCCAGAGTGGCCAGCAGCGCCACCAGGCTGGCGACAACCAGCACGATCAGGCTGCCCTGCAGCCCGACCCAGAGGCTGGCGGCGGTGAGGAACTTCAGGTCGCCCCAGCCGATCCTGGCATTCCGGTCGATCTTCTGCATGAGCCAGGCGGTGGCGGCGAGCAGGAGGAAGGTGAGCACGGCGACGCCGAGCGACAGGCCAAGGGTCTTGAGCGTCGGGCTACGGACCAGGGCCTGCGCCAGCCCGCCCGCGGCCAGCGCCAGGTTGCAGACATTGGGGATCCGGCTCTCGCGCAGATCGATCAGCACGATCGGCAGCAGGAGCAGGACCAGAAGGCCGAGACAGATGAAATCCAGCCCGGCCATCAGTATCCGCCGTTGGAGACAGTGGCCGTGGCCTTCGGCGTGCTCGTCGGCAGCGGCAGCAATTCGCCCAGATCGTTGTCGCCCCCCCAGCTGCCGTTTCCTCCCGGCTTGGAGGGATCGTAGCTTACCGTGACCTCGAACAGGCGTTCATCCGCGGTTGACGGCGTGGCTGTCACCTCCCAGCCGGCGGTGCCCAGAAGCGGCCCGTATGCGGCAAGCACCGCCTCTGCCGTCCGCTTCGCCAAAGTCTCACGTTCATCCTTGTCCAGCCCGGCAACGGAGGCGCGTGCGCCTTCGGTCGCGGCCTGGTTGACGGCGAGCCAGGTGCCGAAGTGGATGCCGTAGATGATGATGCCGAAGAGCAGCATGACGAAGACCGGGGCGACCAGGGCGAATTCGACCGCGGCCAGCCCGGATTCGTCGGAGATGATGGCGGGCCGTTGACGGCCCGCCATCCGAGTTGCACGTCGTGCAGAGAAGATCATGGCTGTTCCCATGAACGCTTGAAGTGAGTTGGGCAGCCTTGGGCTAGGTGCCGGTGCCCGTGCCGCCGCCGGTGCCGGTGATCCTCGAGCCGATATTGCCGAGGGCGGTTCCGATGTCTGATGCCAAGCCTGATGCCGCCGTGGCGATACCGAGTGCGACCAGGGCTCCAAGGATGGCATATTCGACGGCTGAAATGCCCTGCTCGTCGCGAGCGATCCAGCGCGTCTTCTTCAAGAAATTCCGCAACATCATGTGACCTCCTGAACAACCGGGATCATTTTCACCCCGCCAGCGGCCCCGGCGCCGCTGGCAGCGTCTTCGTCACCGGATCAGCACGGGCACGCCGCAGCGCACCCCGGTGACGACGACATCCATGACGCCCAGGCGGATGCCCAGGGCGGCGAGAAGATTGTCGACCAGCGGATCGAGAACAGTCTTGATCACGGGGTCGAGAAGTGTATGCAGGGCGCCGACGGTGTTGCCGACCGTGTCCAGCTTGACCGGAATCAGGCAGAGTCCGCCGAGGCTGATGATGCAGGCGCTCAGCTTGAGCCTCGGCTCCTTGGTGACAGGGTCGTTGCCGCCGAGCTCGGCCAGCAGATTGTCGAGCATGCCGGTGCTGGCGACCGATTGCGCCACATGGTTGTCGATATCGTCGCGGTCGAAGACCAGATCCCGGGAGGAGCCGCTGCCCACGGTGATCCCGGCCCGGCCCGAGACCCGAACAATTCCGATCAGACCCAGCAGGCTGACGTCCACCAGCGCTGCAGGTTGGAAGTCCTCGACGGTGAGCTCACGGCTGAAATTGGTCATCAGATCGGGCGGCAACACGCCGATGAAAGCCTTGGCCACGCCGCTTTTGGCGGAGACGGCCACGGTGGCGTCCTTGGCCGGCTCGAGCCCGCAGGAGATATCCTTCAGCGTCGCATCCCCATAGCCGGCCTCGACATAGAGCGGCAGCTGGATGCCCTGGCCAAGCAGCCCGAACAGATCCAGTAGCTGCAGTTTGAGCTGCAGCCGGACCTGCGCGGTGTGGACCGTCATCCCTTCCGGCCCGAAGGCGAAGGGCGGCGACTTCGGCGGCTCGATCACCGTCGCGGTGACCTGCAGCGACGCGATTCCGGGCAGCCCGACATTGAGCGCAGGGATGTAAATCGCATTGTGCTTGTTGGCCACCTGGATCGCCATGGTGACCAGCTGGAAGACGTTCAGGTCGGCGGTCAGCGCCGTGGGCGCCGTCGACTCGCCGATCGGCAGGTTCTTCCAGACACCGAGATCCACCAGATCGCCGACAGTCAGGTCCGGATTGCCGACGATCTGCCCCTGCAGCGACACCAGGCCATCGATCGCGACGCCGGCGACGGTGCCGGCCTTCCTCAGCGCCTGGATCGCCGCCTCCAGCAGATCGCCGATGCCGACCGTGGCATCAAGCAGCCCGTCATAGGTGCCGGCCGAGACATCGACATTGACCGCGAGAGCGTCGAGGAAGGTCAGCGCATCGATATCGGCGTTCAGCAGCCCTTCATACTGGACCGCCGTCAGGTTGATCCGGGTGCCCAGCACATTGCCCAGGACGGCGTTGAGCAGCGCGCTCTTCTGGGTGTCGACCGCGACCAGGCCGGTTCCGGCCTGGAAGCCGGCCTCGTCGATCCGCGCGGCGGTGGCCTGGACGCTGACCTTGTGCAGGTTGGGGTCCTCCTCGGAACCCGGCGTTCCGCCGATATGCCCGCCGCCGTCATCGCCCCCGACCACGGCGCGCGACAAGACGCCCGGCACGGTCGTCTGGGCCGACACCATGACGGCATTCGGCGCCGGCGGGGTCCGTCCGTCGGGACATGCGACGAGACCCGGCCGGAACCGCTCGGCCGGGACCTTGATGTTCTCGAAATCCGGGCAGTAGGTGCCGAGGGTGGTGGACGCCAGCGCGCTGGCGTCGAAACCGTTGCGCTGCAGCAGATCGCCGGCGACGGCCGATGCATTCGTCGGGTTCTGCGCCGCCGACAGCGCCGCCATGTCCGTTGCCGTCTGCAGGTGGCGGCGCTGGGCGTACCAGAGGCCGACATCGGTCGCCAGCGCGGCGGTGCCGATCAGCGGCAGCAGCATGAGGGCGGCGAAGGGCGCGATGGCTCCGCGGTCGCCGAAGATCGGACCGAAGATGCGGGGCTTCATGGCCGCCCTCCCGATGATCCATACGAACTGCCCGATCCAGGGCCGAAATCGGACCCGCCGGAGGACGAACTGCTGTTCCCGCTCGGCAGGGACCTGCCGATATCCTGGATATAGTTGTCGTAGATCTGTCCTGCCTCGCCGGCGGCGAGCCCGCCCTGCCCGCCCGACCGAGGCGCCGGCTGCTGCTGCGCCCGCAGCACCTGCAGGGTGCGGTTGGACTCGAACCAGTCGGGCTGGGCCGGCCGGGCCGGAACCAGCGCCTGCTGCGCCCCTGCCGTGGCCACCGGCAGCAGCAGGAGGGCGGCGCACAGGGCCGGCAGCCGGGCTTTCGTCGATGCCGGTCGGATCATGGCTGGGTCTCCGGAGCTTGCGCCAGGCGCCGCGGGGCGGACACCGCACCGGTGCCCGCGGTGGTCGGCGCCCGGATCTGGCTGCGGGCCGACCTGATCATCTGCTCGACCGCCCGCCGCTCCTTGGCGTCGATGATCCGGCCGATCATGGTCTTCGCCGCATCGCCCTGGCCGGCGACGTCGAGACAGAGGATCAGGTTGTTGCGGACCTGGGCGTTGGTCGGCGCGAGCTCGCTGGCCTGGCGCAGCGTGAACAGTGCTTCATCATAGGAGGCAATGCGCATCTCGGCGAAACCGAGGTCGTTCAGGTATTTGACGTTGATCGGCTCGCGCCGCACCGCCTCGTGGAACTGCGCCCGGGCCTTGGCCCAGTCGCCGCGCCCGGCGGCGACGCGGCCGAGCCCGTCATAGGCAGCCGCCGCTTGGTCGCCATTCACGAGCTCGCGATAGATCGCCTCCGCCCGGTCGTAATCCTGGATGTCGAGGAACGCGTCTGCCCGCAATACCTGGGCCCGAAGATCGCCGGGGTGCCGATTGTCGTAGTCGTCGAGATAGGCCAGCGCGGCCCGCGACTTGCCGCTCTGCCGTAACTTGTCGACGATGCCGAGGTAAAGGTCTCGCGAATTCTCGGCGTCGAGCGGCGCCGCCTGGGGCAGCTGGTCTGCAGGGGATGGCTCGCGCCGCGATGCACTGTCGCCGCCGAACAGGCTGGAACAGGCCGTCAGCCAGGGCAGCATCGCCAGCACTGAGAGACGAAGCGCCGTCCGCGTCATTTACCCAGCCCCGACAAGGTCTTGAGAATGGAGACGATCGCCGGCGCGGTGAGCACGATGAACAGCGCCGGCATCAGGAACACGATCATGATGACCGTCATCTGGGTGGTCTTGCGGCCAACGCTCTCGCGGGCGGTCGAGACCCGCCTGTCGGAGAACTCGCGCACGAAGTCCCGCAGCGCCGGCCCGAGCTCGGTGCCGTAGATCAGGGTCTGCTTGAACAGCGAGGTGACCTCGCGGATGCCGTTCACGGCCAGCCGCTCGGCCCAGCGATCCAGCGCCTGGTCGTAGCCCATGCCGCGCTGGAGGTCGTCAACCAGGATGCGCATCGACTGGTGGATGCGTGGCATGGCTCTGCCATCCCCCTGGGCCAAGGACCGGAAGCACTGGTCGAGGCTGACGCCGCTCTCCAGCATCAGCAGCAAGACGTCCAGGGCGAAGGGCAACTCGGCACCGATCTTGCGCTGCCGTCGTGATGCCAGCGCCCGCAGCACGAACTTGGCGCCGATATAGGCGATGCCGCCGGCTGCCAGCGGGTAGAAGCGCTCCAGGCCGGACCAACGGCCCGTCAGCCACACCGCCAGCGCCGCGGCGGCGATCGCAGCGATCGTCGCGGCGAAGCGCAGCGCGGCGAAGACGATCAGGCCGCGCGGATCGTAGAAGCCGGCGGCACGCAGGGACTGCAGGATCTCCTCACGATCCTTGCCGCCGCCGACCAGGATCCGCTCGAACGGCTTCAGCCAGCCGACCGTGCCGACCTCACCGACATGGGACCGGCCGGAGATCCCGGTCAGCCGGCGCCGCAGCCTCGCTTCGCCCACCGTGCCGCGCAGGCCGAGCCCGAGCAGAAGCAGGGTCGAGCCTGCGGTGATGACGAGGACGGCGAGCTCAAGGCTGGAGACCGGCATGGCCTAGAACTCCAGCCGCATGATGCGGCGCATGATCAGGATGCCGACCAGTTGCAGTCCGATCGCGATCATTGCCAGCCGAGGCCCCTGCTCGGCTTCGAAAAAGAACATCACATAGCTAGGCTTGGCCACGCCGAGCATCGCGGCGGCGATGATCGGCATCAGGCCGAGGATAATCGCGCTGAACCGGATCTCGGCCGTGGCCGCCTTGAGCTCGCGCCCGACCCGGGCCCGGTCGCGCAGGATCTGCACGAGATTGGCCAGCACCGCCGACAGCCGGCCGCCGAAGCGGAAATTGGTCTCGATCGCCGTCGCCAGCATGTACAGCTCCGGCACGCCCAGCCGGGTGGCGAGCCAGGACACCGCGTCCGGGATCGGCGCGCCGTTGTTGATGCGGCGGATCATCGGCTGCAGGTAGCGCTGCAGCGCCGGCGACGCGTTCTCCGCCGCCTTGAGCAGCGCCTGCTGGGTCGAGTTGCCCACCATCAGCAGCTGGCGCACGGCGTCGAGGAACATCGGGAGGCCGGCGATAAAGGCGTTGAGGCGCCGTCCGGCCACATTCGCCAGAGCGTAGACGCCGCAGGCCGGGACGGCCACCGCGACCGCAGCGGCCGCGATCGGGCCGAACAGCCAGGCCAGGACGAGGACGATCCCGATCAGCAGCAGGCCGGCGACGACGAGGAAGCGCGGCGACAACGCCAAGTCGGCGCGGGCCAGCCACAGGCGCAGCAGATGCGGCATCCGGCCCGGGACGGCGATGGGCCGCCCGCCTATCACCGTCTCGTCGACCACGCCGTCGTCACGCAACGTCTGCAGCCGAGCCTGCACCTGCTGCTGCCGGCGGCGCTGGGCCCGGCCGGCCAGCAGGCTCAGCCCGGCCATGATGAACAGCGCCATGATGCCGAACAGCAGGAAGCCGAAGCCGGTCATGGCAGTACCCCCACGGCAGCCCGAAGATCCGGCGCCCCGACCAGCCGATGGGCGAAGAACGGGCGCGCCGAATGGACCCGGAACTCGCCGAGTCCGCTCAGCGGTGGCTGTTCCTCGAAGGTGAAGAGCTGGTTCAGGCTGTAGCTGTCACCCTCCAGGCCGGTCAGCTCGGACACCGAGGTGATCCGCCGCTTGCCGTTCGCCATGCGATTGACCTGGACCATAATCTGGACGCTGTTGACGATGTAGCGCCGGAGCGTCTTCGGATCGCCGTTGAGGCCGCCGAAGCCGAGCAGCATCTCCAGCCGGCCGAACGCGTCGCGGCTGGAATTGGCGTGCATCGTCGCCATCGAACCATCATGGCCGGTGCTCATCGCCTGCAGCATCTCGACCGCCTCGGCGCCGCGCACCTCGCCCAGGATGATGCGGTCGGGCCGCATCCGCAGGGCGTTGCGCACCAGGTCGCGGGCGGTGACCTCGCGGCTGCCGTCGAGATTGGGCGGCCGCGTCTCTAGCCGCACCACATGGCTCTGCCGCAGTTGCAGCTCGGCCGCGTCCTCGATGGTGATCAGCCGCTCCTTCTCCTCGATGTAGCTGCTCAGCATGTTGAGCAGGGTGGTCTTGCCCGAGCCGGTGCCGCCGCAGATCAGGATGTTAAGGCGCGAGCGCACGGCGGCGGCCAGGAAGCCCAGCATCTCCGAGCTCATCGACCCGAGCCGGACATAGTCCTGAGCGCCCATAGCCTGGACCCGGAACTTGCGGATCGACACCATCGGCCCGTCCAGCGCGACCGGCGGAATCACCACATTGACCCGCGACCCGTCCGGGAGGCGGGCGTCGACATAGGGCGTCGCCTCGTCCACCCGACGGCCGATCGGGCTGACGATGCGCTGTATGATGTTCATCAGATGCGCGGTGTCGCGGAACCGGACCGGCACCGCCGAGAGCTGGCCGGCGCGCTCGACATAGATCCGGAACGGCCCGTTGACGATCACGTCGTCGATCGTCGGGTCCTTCAGCAGCGGCTCGATCGGGCCGAGGCCGACCACCTCGTTCTGCACCTCGGACGCCAGCAGCGCCCGCTCGGCGGCGTTCAGGGCCAAGCCTTCCTTCGCTGCGAAGCGGGTAATGGCCTGTTCGATGCCGTCGCGGATCATCGCCACGCTGGCGGTCTCGGCGGTGATGCCGAGTGCCTCGAGCTGCTCCAGCACGAGATTGAAGATGGCGAATTTGGTACGCTGATAGCCGTCAGTGGTGCGCAGTTCGGCGGCGGCCAGTTCGGGATCCGCCGCAGCCCTCCTTCCGACGCTGTTGATCAGCCCCGCCATCGCCGGCCCCTCACGACGTCCGCAGCCGGCCGAACAGGCCGACGCCGCGCGATGCAGGCCGGACAGCCGGTTTGGGGGCCGACACGCCCTCAGCCGCGAGCTTCTCCAGCGCCCGACTATAGGGCGCGCGCGGCTGTTCCAGCACCAGCGGGCGGCCGGCGTTGAGCGCGTTGATCAGCTCGACCCGGGCGGCGGGCAGCCGCACCGACCGGGGCACGCCGAGCGCTTCGCGCATCTGCTCTTCGGTCAAGCCAATCCCCGGCATGTGGTCCTCGACCACCAGCGTGACACGGTCCAGCATCTGGGCGTTCGGGCCGATCTGAACCAGCAGGTCGCGGCAGGCCTTGACCGCGGTGAACTTCTGCGGCGCGACGAGATAGATGCGGCCAGCGGCACGGACGAACTCATCGAGCAGGCCGGGATGGCGGATGCCGCCGGCGTTCAGCACCACCTCGCCGAACAGCGCGCGCAGCACCAGCAGCATCGAGGCAATGGTCTCGGGCGTAATGTCGTGGACCTCCTCCCCCGCCACGGCCAGCGGCAGGATGTGCAGCCCGGAGGCGACGTGATGGCCGAGCGCCGAGGACAGCAGCGTGCGATCCAGCCGCGACAGGTCTTGGGCGGCGTCGCGGATCGTGTAGTTGAGCGGCACGTTGAGCGCGGCACCGGCTTCGCTCGACGGCAGCGCGCCGTCAACCAGAAGCGCCCCTCCCGCCGCCTTGGACCGCAGTACCGCGAGATTGACCGCGAACAGCCCCTCGCCGCCCGGCTGCCCGCTGAGCACCAGGGTCATGGTCCCACTGCCGCCAGAATCGCCGCGAGGCGCGCCGGCCAGATGCGGCCCGAGTTGGCTGCGCAGGGCCTCCCGGTCGCTGCCGCGGTCGATGACGTCCGCGGCCCCGGCGCGGATCGCCCGCAGCACCGACCGAGCATCCCCCTCGTCGCCCAGCACGATGATGGGGGCGTCCGGGTCGGCCGCCCCCACGGCGCGAACCGCTTCGGTGAGAGCCGTGCCGAAACCCTCAATCGGGTCGGCGTCGAGCAGGATCAGGTCGGGCTTCGCCTTGCCGCACAGCTCTGCCAGCGACGGCGTCTCCGGCGCCGAGCGGATGATCGCGGCGGCCCCTTCCAGCGCGGCGATCAGGCCGGCGGCGAGGGCAGTGTCGGTGGTGGCGGCGACGATCCGGAACATCGGCGGCCTACCTCATCAGCCCGTAGGGCGCGAGATGATCCTGGACCTGGTCCACGTTCAGGATCATGTCGCCGATGGAAGGATTGTACTTGCGCGTGTCCACCCCCGGCAGCGGCGGGATCTTGCCGGGCGCCAGAGGGGTGACCAGCCGCGGCGTGGCGACGATGATCAGCTCCTGCCGCTCCTGCTGGTTGCTGGTGCTCTTGAAGAACATGCCGATGATCGGGAGGTCGCCGAGCCAGGGGAACTTGCTCTCGTTGATCTGGCTGTTGCTGTACATCAGCCCGGCCAGGATGAAGCTCTGGCCGTTGCCCAGCTCGACTGTGGTCGAGGTCGAGCGGCGGCGGAAGGCCGGCACGCTGAAGCCCTGGAACTCGAGGGCATTGGCAAAGTCGAGCTCGCTGACCTCGGGCGCGACCTTGAGCACGATGCGCTTGTCCGACATCACCACCGGCGCGATCTGCAGCTTCACGCCGTATTCGTGGTACTCGATCGTCACCGTGCCGAGCGACGCGCCGCCCTGAGGCACCGGGATCGGTACCTCGCCGCCGGCCAGGAACTCGGCCTGGTCGCCGGAGCGGACCAGCAGCGTCGGCTGGGCCAGGAGCTGGGTCAGCCCGGCCTGCGACAGAGCGCTCAGGATGCCGATGATGCCGTTGCGGGGGTCGCCGAGGAACAGGTTGAAGGCGCTGGCCAGCGGGACCGAGGCCGAGAGCGACAGATTGGGGTTGGCCTGGAAGCTCTGCAGCGAGTTCGGACCGACGATCGCCCCCTGGAAGTCGCTGCCGCCGAGCGCTGCGAAGTTGAATCCGAGGGCGCGAAGCGTGGTTGCCGACACCGCCGCGAACTGGATGTCGACCGCGACCATCTGGTTGCCGGTGATCCGGGTCAGGTCGACGACGTTGCCGCCGCCATAGGCGCGGGCGATGCTCGAGGCGCGGGCATGGGCGTCGAGATCCGGCACCGTGCCGGACAGGACCAGTGTGTCGCCGTCACGGTTCACCCTTACCCCCTGCAGCCCCGGCTGGCCGCGGATCTGCCGCGCCGGATCACCGCGGTCGGGGATGGTGGGTAGGGCGACGCTCGCGCCGCCGACGGTGACGTCGTAGGAGACCCCCTGTTCCGACTGGGCGGTGAAGATGCTGAGCGTGGTCTGGCCGGACTGCAGCCCGGTGATCTGCAACTGGTCCTCGTTGAGGGCGGTCGCGTCGATGATGCCGCCCTGGCCGACGACGATGCGGGTGATCGGGGCCGGCAGGTTGATCACGCGCTGGGCCCCGACGCCGAGCCGCAGCTCCTCCGCCCCCGCGACCTGGGTCGCGAGGACGAGGACCGCGACATACAGCAGGCGGACCACAAACCTCATCGCGGCTCTCCGGACGTCTTCGGGTAGATCAGCTGGGTGCGGTCGCCGACGATCAGTTCGATCGGGCGCTGCTGCGGCGCCGCCTGGGCCGATGGTGGCGGCGTGGGACCGCGGATGTCGGAGAGCTTGGCGGTGTTGTCGTCGACGAGTTGCAGGTCGTCGGAACCGCGCAGGGACAGATAGAAAGAGCCGAGGCTGCGGGCCAGGGCGAATTTGGCGATCTGGTCCGGTGTCATCGCCAGGCTGATGGTGCGTGACGGCTCGCTGCGGCGCCCCGTGGCGCCGGCGGCCTGCTCGCTGGCGGCCTGCGCCAGGCTCGGATCGCCCAGGGTGGTGCCGACGGTGAGGACGAGCACGTCCTGCAGCACGGTGCGCGCCTCGCCGAGATTGCCGTCCGGTCGTTCCAGCCCAGGCTGCGTGTTCAGGACAGCGTCGGGCAGCACCAACTGGATGTCGACCTTGTCGCCCGGCCGGACGAACTGGCTGACCGCGATCTCGTCATTGGTCAGGATGCTGATCGCGCGGAAGCCGGCGGGAACCAGCGCGGCCAGCCCCGCCTGGGCCGGATCGGCGGACATGGTGGAGTCGAGCAGCAGCTGCTGTGGCAGGATGTCGGTGGTCGCCACCTTGCCAACCACGTCGCCGATCGCCGTCCGCGCGCCCCGCGGCACAGCGCCGGCAATCGAGGTGGTGGCCACGTCCTCGCGCGTGATCGCCTGTCCGCGCGCGATAAACCGGGCGGCCGTCATCACGCCGAACACCTTCGTATCGACAGGCGCAGGCTGGACCACCGGCGCCGGCGTAGAGGCCATGCTCGCCGGGACGGAGCTCTTGTAGATGCCGTAAGCAATCAGCGACGCCGCCCCCAGCCCCCCGAGGACCAGATAAGCTCTTGTCAGCGCGTTCGTGTTCATAGGCGGGGGACTACAATGTACATCTCAAAACCATGCACCTGCCAAGCGGGAAGGCATTTTTCAAACCTACTCGCCTAGCCCCTCAGAACTCCAGAATATTTGTCCATTCCCCGCCTTTCCTAAAAGATTAGCTAAACTAGCACTAATAACCGGCTATGTAGCACAAACCATGCGAACACACAAGCTTCATTAGGTTTCATCAAACCAAAGTCCGACCTCACTAGAAGTCGGAAAGCAGAGAAGCCTACATACTATATTATGCATAAGAATGAACCTAGGCTGCGCCGGAGCGCATTCCTACTGAAGCCCAACCGAGTGCTGCAAACTATATCGAAATATATGGAATATTTATTTATGTCCATTTTTTTGTCTGAGTTCGAGTTGAGAAAACGACCAGCCGTGTCCTGGAAGCCACGACCGCTGGTTGTAGGGACTGGCGGGCGTGGCTCCTGCCGAGTCCTTGAGTACGCCTAGCCCATTGAGCAGACCCCTGTCGCCATCCCTCCCTCCTACTGACCCCGGTCCGGCGGATGTGGCCAGCGGCATCGATTGCCGGTTGCCAAACGCCCTCGCGCCACTAATCTGCAAACGATTGCAGCGGACAACAGAATCCGTTTGTCGAGACCACAGGAGGAACCATGTCCGGGAAACACCTGACCGCTCTCGCAGCACTTGCCCTGGCCCTGGCGGCCTCTTCCGCCGCCCTCGGCGCCGAGATCACCTTCGCCTGCGGCTCGACCGGTATCCAGTCCAGGCTGTGCGACGAGGCGGCCAAGGCTTGGTCGGCCGAGACTGGCAACACGGTCAAGGTCGTCGCCGCCCCGCAATCGACCTCGGAGCAGCTGGCCCTCTACCAGCAGTTCCTGACCGGCAAATCGAGCGACATCGACGTGTTCCAGGTCGATGTGATCTGGCCCGGCATCCTCGGCAGCCATTTCATCGACCTGAAGCAATATGTCGATCAGGCCACGATCGACCAGTATTTCCCGAACATCGTGCAGGGGCTGACCCGCGACGGCCAACTGCTGGCCCTGCCCTGGTACACGGATGCCGGGCTGCTCTATTACCGCCAGGACCTGCTGGACAAGTACAAGCTCAAGGTCCCCGGGACCTGGGCCGAGCTGACCGAGACCGCCAAGACCATCCAGGAGGGCGAGCGCAAGGCCGGCAATGACCGCTTCTTCGGCTTCGTGTTCCAGGGCCGGGCCTATGAGGGGCTGACCTGCGACGCCCTGGAGTGGATCGCCAGCTTCGGCGGCGGCACCGTCGTCGGCGCCGACGGCAAGATCACCGTCGACAATCCGCAGGCGGCCAAGGCACTGGACACCGCCGCCTCCTGGGTCGGTACCATCGCGCCGGACGGCGTGCTGAACTATATGGAGGAGGATGCGCGCGGCGTGTTCCAGTCCGGCAACGCCGCCTTCATGCGCAACTGGCCCTACGCCGCCAGCCTGGCGGAGGCCGCCGACAGCCCGGTCAAGGGCAAGGTCGGCTACGCCCCCCTGCCGAAGGGCGAGGGCGACGGGGCGCGCGCCGCCGCGACGCTGGGCGGCTGGCAGATCGCGGTCTCGAAATACTCCGAGAGCCCCAAGGAGGCGGCGGCCTTCGCCATCTACCTGACCTCCCGGGACGAGCAGAAGCGTCGGGCCATGGAAGGCGGCTATCAGCCGACCATCCCGGCCCTCTATGAGGATGCGGAGCTGCTGCAGAAGCGGCCCTTCTTCAAGACGACGCGGCAGATCCTGGAGAGCGCCGTGGCGCGGCCGTCCGCGGTGACGGGCGAGCGCTACAGCGAGGTCTCGTCGCTGTTCTGGAACGCGGTCCACAGCACCCTGTCGAAGCAGGGCGACGGCGCCGCCAACCTGGCGCAGCTGCAGAAGGACCTGAACCGGCTGAGCCGCGGCGGCCGCTGGTGAGCATCACGCGATAACGGAAGCACGAAGGGAGACGGAATGTCGGTCAAGGTCATCCAGGTCGGCCTCGGCGGCTGGGGCATGAACTGGGCCCACACCATCCTGCCGCAGGTCAAGGCGGTCGACGTCGTCGGCTTCGTCGACGCCAGTCCAGACGTGCTGAAGCGAGCCCAGGAAACCCTCGGCCTGGCCGAGGAGAAGTGCTTCCCCAGCCTCGACGCCGCCCTCGCCGCGCTCGATGCCGAGGCGGTCCTGGCGGTGCTGCCGACCGCCGGGCACAAGACCGTCAGCGAGGCGGCGCTCAAGGCCGGCAAGCATGTGCTGGTGGAGAAGCCCTTCACCTCGACGCTGGAGGAGGCGCAGGAGCTGATCGCCCTGGCCAGGCGGGTCGACCGGGTCCTGATGGTCAGCCAGAACTACCGCTACATGTCGGCGGTGCAGACGGTGGCCGATCTGGTGCGCGACGGCACCTATGGCCGGCCACTGTCGGCGCTGATCGACTTCCGGCAGAACTGGAAGGTGACGGGGCACCGCTACCACGACATCCCGGGCCCGCTGCTGCTGGACATGGCGATCCACCATTTCGACCTGATGCGCATGATCTTCGGCGAGAATGTGCAGCGGGTCGCCTGCCGGAGCTGGAACACACCGGACAGCCCATTCAGGGACCACGCCGCCGCCCACGCGCTGCTGGCGCTCGAGAACGGGCTGATGGTGTCCTACAACGGCTCCTGGGTGTCGCGCGGCACGCCGACCACCTGGACCGGCGAATGGGCGGTCGAATGCGAGGAGGGGCAGCTGGTGTGGCAGGCCCGCGGCATGGCCGGCGAGATCGCCGACAAGCTGGCGCTGCGCAAGCCGGACGGGTCGGTCCGGGACCTGCCGATGAAGCCGCTGGCGCTGATCGATCGCGCCGGCACGCTGAATGCGTTCGCCGCCGCTGTCCGCGGCAAGCCGCCGCGCTACTTCACCTCGGGCGAGGACAACATCCACTCCCTCGCCACCAGCTTCGCCTGCATGCGGTCGGGCGCCCAGGACGGCACGTGGGTGTCGCTGTCCGAGATCCTGCCCTGAGACCGTCCGGGACTGCTACTGGTGCGGCCGTCTGACGGCGGTTTCTGCGCTTCCGGTGCTCACGGACCTTAACGTCCGCTGCGCGCCGGTTCTCGAAACCACCGCCAGCCGACTCACACCAGCGCATTCCCGAACGGTCTCTGACCGCCCACAATCCCGGAGATAAGCGACATGGCCCTTCCCCGCCTGCTGGTCTGGAACGAGTACCGGCACGAGCTGCAGAACCCCGAGGTCTCGGCGGTCTATCCCGACGGCATCCACGAAGCGATCGCCGACCCGCTGCGCCAGCGCGGCTTCCCGGTCACGACCGCGACGCTGGACCAGCCCGAGCACGGTCTGACCGACGAGGTGCTGAACGGCGCCGACGTGCTGCTGTGGTGGGGCCACAAGGCGCATGAGGACGTGTCGGACGCCGTGGTCGAGCGGGTGCGCCGCCACGTCATGGGCGGGCTCGGCCTGATCGTGCTGCATTCCGGCCACTACTCGAAGATCTTCCGCCGGCTGATGGGCACCAGCTGCAGCGTCAACTGGCGGGTGCACGGCAAGGAGGGCGAGACCGAGCGGATCTGGGTCACCGCCCCGGCGCATCCGATCGCCGCCGGGCTCGACCGCTACATCGAGATCCCGCAGGAGGAGATGTATGGCGAATTCTTCGACGTGCCCGAGCCGGACGAGCTGGTCTTCGTCAGCTGGTTCAAGGGCGGCGAGGTGTTCCGCAGCGGCCTGACCTACCGCCGGGGCTACGGCCGGATCTTCTACTTCCGCCCGGGGCACGAGACCTTCCCGAGCTATCACAACGCCGAGGTCCAGAAGGTGATCGCCAACGCCGCCTCCTGGGCCGCCCAGCCCGGAGTGCGCCGCACGCCGCCCGACAATATGAGGCGGGATCCGATCGAGGCGATCGGCTAAACGCACAGCCTGAATGCAAACGGGCCGGCTGGATGACCCAGCCGACCCGTTCCGTTTCGCCCATCCGGATGGATCAGAACGGGATCTCGTCGTCGAGATCGTCCGCCATCGGGCCGCGGCCGCCGCCGGACGACCCGCCGCCGGAGGAACCGCCGCCCGAGGACCGGCCGCCGCCGCCATAGCCGCCCCCACCGCCCCCACCGCCGTATCCGCCGCCCGCGCCGCCCTCGTCCTCGAAGCCGCCGCCCCCGCCACCGCCGCCTTCACGGCCGTCGAGCATGGTCAGCTCGCCGCGGAACGGGCGCAGCACCACCTCGGTGGTGTAGCGCTCGGCGCCGCTCTGATCGGTGTATTTCCGGGTCTCGAGCTGACCCTCGATATAGACTTTCGAGCCCTTCTTCAGGAACCGCTCGACCACCCCGACCAGCGCGTCGTTGAACACCGCGACGCGGTGCCATTCGGTGCGCTCCTTGCGCTCGCCGGTGGTGCGGTCCTTCCAGTTCTCCGACGTCGCGACCGAGAGGTTCGCCACCCGCCCGCCATTTTGGAAGGACCGGATCTCCGGATCGCGGCCGAGATTGCCGATGAGAATGACCTTGTTGACGCTGCCAGCCATGATCCAGACCTCACTCGATGCTCATTCGGGGGCGGACCCTAGACGGATGATCCGCCGATTCCAATCACGTTTGAGCCCCCGCCAGGCTCATCCCTTCCGGCGCGGCCGTGCCGCGCGTGCGGGCTTGCGCAGCGCCGCCAGCCAGGCGCCGACCGCCACCGCCAGATCCCGGGTCGGCAGCATCAGCGCCGGCGCCTTGACATCGTGGATGTTGCGCAGCACCGACTGGGCGCCGCGGATCTCCAAGGCGTAGAGGTTGCCGGTGATCGGCTCGCCTCCCTCCCCGTCCTCACCCAGGCGCTCGGCCACCCTGGCGGTCCAGGCGGCGTCGCCGCGCAAGTCAGTCTCCAGGAAATCGGCCAGGATCGGCGCCGCGGTGCCGGGCACGACGCGGGGCCGGCCCTCGGCGTCGCGGGTGACCTCGATCATGCTATGCTTCCCCTTCATCGCGGCCTCTCAGTTGGGGAACGCGGTGTTGACCGCATCCTGGCCCCGGCGCTGGATCGTGCCGATCCGGATCTCGAAGGGCAGGCCGCGGCCGTCACGGCAATAGCCGTCCCCCTGGCTCCCGCCGTCCGGTGCAGAGGGGCCGAGCACGCCCCAGGCGGGGTGCGCGCCGGTCTGGTTGCGCCAGGCGTAGAGCACCGAGCGAAGAATCGCCTCGGCCGGGCAATCGTCGGGATAGAAGGTCGACCGCTTGCGCCGGCCGTTGCTGAAGATCACGGTCGCGTCGTAGACCTCGCCGCCGCGATGGGCGGTCTCCTCCACCCGGTCGACCGCTCCGGTCGGCAGGCCGGCGGCGCGCGAGTGAAACCCCTTGGGGTCGCCGTTGCGCCCGATCTCGCCGCAGAAGATGTGGCTGAGATTGACCTGTGGATCGCTGCGGCTCCACAGCCGCTGGCCGGCACCGCCGCAATCCGGTGTGGCGGCCATCAGATCGCCGGCCCCCGACAGCAACAGCAGAAGCGCAACCAAGCCGACCCGACGGATCATGGGATCTCCAGCGCAGCGGACCGATCGCTCCGCATCCTGCCGCACCTGCGAAGCACCGAAGGCCTTAGGGTTTCGCCCCTGGAAGGCTTTGGACGGGCATCCTATCTTGCTTTCCGCTTGACCGCAACGTTCCCGATATGTTCGAGTCCCGATATCGGACTCGCTGCGGACTGGAATGCGGCCGCACCCCTGCAGCGATCCCGACGGCCGGGCCGGAGTCGCTTTCGCGGTTCACCCGCCCCATATTGCACATCGGCGTGCCCGGGAGCCCGGGGACGCCCTTCCCGCAAGAGTGATCCTGGCGATGCACAAGTCCATCAGCGTCCGCGGCGCGCGCGAGCACAATCTGAAAAATGTCGACGTCGATCTGCCGCGCGACCAGCTGATCGTGATCACCGGCCTGAGCGGCTCGGGCAAATCCTCCCTGGCCTTCGACACCATCTATGCCGAGGGCCAGCGCCGCTATGTCGAGAGCCTGTCGGCCTATGCCCGCCAGTTCCTCGAGCTGATGCAGAAGCCGGACGTCGATTCGATCGAGGGCCTGTCGCCGGCGATCTCGATCGAGCAGAAGACGACCAGCCGCAACCCGCGGTCGACCGTCGGCACGGTGACCGAGATCTACGACTATATGCGGCTGCTGTTCGCCCGCGTCGGCGTGCCCTACTCCCCCGCCACGGGCCTGCCGATCGAGAGCCAGACGGTCAGCCAGATGGTCGACAGGGTGATGGCGATGGGCGACGGGACCCGGCTGTATCTGCTGGCCCCGATCGTGCGCGGCCGCAAGGGCGAGTACCGCAAGGAGCTGCAGGAGCTGCGGGCCCGCGGCTTCCAGCGGGTGAAGGTCGACGGCACTCTGTACGAGATCGAGGACGTGCCGGCGCTGAACAAGAAGCTGAAGCACGACATCGAGGTGGTGGTCGACCGGCTGGTGGTGCGCGACGACCTGGGCAACCGCCTGGCCGATTCGATCGAGACCGCGCTGGGCCTGGCCGAGGGGCTGGCCATCGCCGAGAATGCCGACAGCGGCGACCGCACCTTGTTCTCGTCGAAATTCGCCTGCCCGGTCTCCGGCTTCACCATCCCGGAGATCGAGCCGCGGCTGTTCTCCTTCAACAGCCCTCACGGCGCCTGCCCGGCCTGCGACGGCCTGGGCGCCAAGCTGGTGTTCGACCCGGAGCTGGTGGTGCCGGACGAGAGCCGGACCCTGGCCAAGGGCGCGGTGGCGCCATGGGAGGGCTCGTCCTCGAAATACTACCACCAGACGCTGGAGGCGATCGCCGCCCATTACGGCGTCAGCACCACCACGCCGTGGCGCGACCTGCCGGAGGCGGTGCGCAACACCATCCTGCACGGCTCCGGCAAGGACCCGATCACCTTCCGCTACGATGACGGGCTGCGCACCTACAAGACCGAGAAGCCCTTCGAGGGGCTGATCCCGAACATGGAGCGGCGCTTCCGCGAGACCGACAGCGCCTGGACGCGGGAGGAGCTGGGCAAGTACCAGGGCACCCGCCCCTGCGACACCTGCGACGGCGCCCGGCTGAAGCCGGAGGCGCTGGCGGTGAAGATCGGCGGGCTGCACATCAGCCAGGTGGCGGAGAAGTCGATCGCCGAGGCCGGGCAGTGGTTCGCGGCGCTGAACGACACGCTGTCGGCCAAGGACCAGGAGATCGCCTACCGCATCCTGAAGGAGATCAACGAGCGCCTGACCTTCCTCAGCGCCGTCGGCCTGACCTATCTGACCCTCTCCCGCGGCTCCGGCTCGCTGTCCGGCGGCGAGAGCCAGCGCATCCGCCTGGCGTCGCAGATCGGCTCCGGCCTGACCGGCGTGCTCTACGTGCTCGACGAGCCGTCGATCGGCCTGCACCAGCGCGACAACGACCGGCTGCTGGGCACGCTGAAGCGGCTGCGCGACCTCGGCAACACCGTGCTGGTGGTCGAGCATGACGAGGACGCGATCCGCAGCGCCGACTACCTGGTCGATATGGGCCCGGGCGCCGGCGTGCATGGCGGCGTGGTGGTGGCGCATGGCACGCCCGCGGAGGTGATGGCCAGCGCCGACAGCATCACCGCCCAGTATCTGACCGGCGCCAAGCGCATCGAGGTTCCCACGACCCGCCGCCCCGGCCACAAGGGCCAGGTGCTGAAGGTGGTCGGCGCCCGCGGCAACAATCTCAAGAACGTCACCATGGAGGTGCCGCTGGGCACCTTCACCTGCGTCACCGGCGTGTCCGGCGGCGGCAAGTCGACCCTGGTGATCGAGACGCTGTACAAGTCGCTGGCGCGGCAGCTGATGGGCGCGCATGAGCATCCGGCGCCGCATGATGCGATCGAGGGCGTCCAGTTCCTGGACAAGATCATCGACATCGACCAGTCGCCGATCGGCCGCACGCCGCGGTCGAACCCGGCCACCTATACCGGCGCCTTCACCCCGATCCGCGACTGGTTCGCCGGGCTGCCGGAGGCGAAGGCCCGCGGCTACGGCCCCGGCCGCTTCTCCTTCAACGTCAAGGGCGGCCGCTGCGAGGCCTGCCAGGGCGACGGCGTCATCAAGATCGAGATGCACTTCCTGCCCGACGTCTATGTCCAATGCGACGTCTGCAAGGGCCATCGCTACAACCGCGAGACGCTGGAGGTGCTGTACCGCGACAAGTCGATCGCCGAGGTGCTGGAGATGACGGTCGAGGAAGGGGCGGAGTTCTTCCGCGCCGTGCCTTCGATCCGCGACAAGATGGAGACGCTGCACCGGGTCGGCCTCGACTACGTCAAGATCGGCCAGGCGGCGACCACACTGTCGGGCGGCGAGGCGCAGCGGGTGAAGCTGGCCAAGGAGCTGTCGCGCCGGGCCACCGGCAAGACCGTCTACATCCTGGACGAGCCGACCACCGGCCTGCATTTCGACGATGTGCGCAAGCTGCTGGAGGTGCTGCACGAGCTGGTCGACCAGGGCAATACGGTGCTGGTGATCGAGCACAATCTCGAGGTGATCAAGACCGCCGACTGGATCGTCGATATCGGCCCCGAGGGCGGCGATGGCGGCGGCGAGATCATCGCCGCCGGCACGCCGGAGGACGTGGTGCGCGCCAAGCGCAGCTACACCGGCCAGTACCTGGCGCCCTATCTGCAGCAGGCCCGGCAGAAGCAGCGGGCGTGAGCCGAGAGGGCTCCTATCGACAGGCGATATCGCATGCTATCATTCTGCTAGCTTGTTGCTAGCAAACGAAGGAACGGCGATGGCGCAGCTGTTGGTCAGAGATGTTCCTCGCGACGTGGTCGAGGCGCTCAAGCGCCGCGCTGCCTTGCACGGCCGCAGCGCCGAGGCGGAGCATCGTGCCATTCTCGAAGAGGCATTGCGGGCGGGCCGCGCCGGCTTTCGCGAGCGCGCCGCGCGGTTGCGTGCAGCGACGGCAGGCCGTCTTCAGGGTGAATCCGCTGATCTGATCCGGGCCGATCGCGACAATCGATGAGCAGCATCGTGATCGATGCATCGGTGGCGCTCAAATGGGTCCTGGCCGAAGCTGGACAGGATTTGGCTGACGCCCTTCTCGATCGGGACCTCATTGCGCCGTCGCTTTGGCTGATCGAAGCCGCGAATGCCCTATGGCGCCGGACGACACGCGGAGAGATCACGACCACGGAGGCGGCCGAACGGTTGGCCGAGCTGATGCAGGCGCCTGTGACCACCACACCGGTCGAGGCCGATATTGCCGCCGCAATCGGGCTCGCGTCCCAACTCGGCCATCCTGTCTATGATTGCCTCTACCTTGCCCTGGCGATACGCGAAGACACGGTGGTCGTGACGGCCGACGCACGGTTCCACGCCGCCGTCAGCGGATATCCGGCGCTGGCCGGGCGCGTGCGCCGGCTTGGCGATCCGGTTCCCTGAAATCGGCGACGGGCGCTACATTCGCGGCACGGACTTTCCAGATCGGGCGCAGCCGGGTACCATGATCCGGATCGATCCCTCATGCCATCGCGTTGTAGCCTGGACCCTCAATCCGGTGCTCCGGCGCAGGAACGGGAGGCCATCATGAAGCTCATCGCACTTGCCGCCGCAGCGCTGCTGATCGCGTCGCCTGCCTTCGCCTGCCCCTACAGCGCCCAGGCCGATGCGAAAGGCGGACAGAGCCAGATCCAGTCCGGCCAGACGCAGATCCCGCAGACGCCGGCGCCCGACAAGAAGGGCTAGGCGCGACGATCCGTCGTCCGCCCTGCCCTCAGTTGGCGATCAAGGCGAAGGCGAGCCAGACATCGTCCGGCACGCCCGGCAGCTTGCCCGTGACCGTGTCGAGCTTCGCCGTGCGGATCGCCTGCTCATAGGAGCGGGTCTCGGCGAGAGCCTCGTAGAACCTGATCATGAAGAGAGCCGCCCCACGATCATTCACGGGCCAGCGGGCGAGCAGGCTGCGCCGGGCTCCGGCCACCGCCAGCGCCGAGGGAAGGCCGCTCAGCCCCTCCACATAGCTGCGGTCGCCCTGGGCCGTGTTGCAGGCGGACAGCACGACGAGGTCGACACCCGACAGCGGCCAGGTCGTCACCTCCGCCGCGTACAGCACCCCGTCATCCGCCGAGACGCGATCCTCGCCGGCGTCGTTGGCGCCGGCGAGGGCGATGCCGGCCCGCCAGAGCGGTGCCGCCTCCTGCTTCGAGACCGGATCGAAGAAGCCATGGGTCGCGAAGTGCAGGATTCTCCGGCCCCCGGCCTCGGAACGGATGTCGGTTTCATCGGCCGCATCGCCGCGCAGCACCGTGGGCGTGAACCCGGCTGCCCCCATGACCCCGGCGATGGTGTCGACCTCCATGCCGGTGAACGGCAGGGCCGACATGGCCGAGCCCGCGCCATAGTCGACATCGCCGACCAGCAGCAGTCCGCCCGGTGTTGCCGGCGTCTGCGGTGACTTGTCCCCGCTGATGGCACGGGCGCTGCGGGCGATGCGGATGTCCTCGGTTTCGATCAGGTTGCGCCCGGCACCGTCGACGAGCCCGTCGAACGGCACGAGGTGGAGAATGCCGTCCGGCACGACGTACAGCCGCCCGACCCCGCCCAGCTTCGGCGTGAGCGGCGCGATCAGGATCTTGTAGAGAGCCCGGCGTCCGTCCATTCCGGTGATCTCGTCCGGCGCACCCAGCCATGTGTCGACGTCGGCGACCGGCCCAAGATCGTACAGCCACACATCGCCGTTGCCGCGGCCGACCATCGCGAGCACGCGCTCCTCGACGACGCCCGGCTGCATCTTCATGGGGGCGATCATGTAGTCGACCACTGCCTCATCCGGACCGAGCGTGGCCAGGATCGCGGCATAAGGCCGGCGGCGCTCCTCTTCCAGCGTCCGCAATCCGGAGATCCTGTCCGAAAGCCGCGCCTCCGCGATCGTGAGGTCATGCGCCGTCCGCTCCGCTTCTGCCGAACCGCGCGGCTGCCGCAGGCTTTCGGCCTGCAGGCCGCGCACCCGGTCGAGCAGGTCCCGATCCTCGCCCGACAGCCCGGCGGCGGCCGCGTCGAGCACGGTTCGCTCCAGCGAGCCGACGGCCTTCCATTCGAGCAGCACGGTTGCGAACAGTTCGGTGGCCGCCGGGTCTTTGGCCGAAGCGGAGAAACAGTAGGAGAGGATGTCGCCGAGCGCCTCTCGGGTGGTGGCGGCGACCTGCTCCATCACGGATTGATCGGGCGTGGAGGCGATCTCCCGCCGCGACCACAGCCGGAGCCGCTGCTCCAGGACCCGGTACGCGGCGGTCGCACCCTTCGATTTCTGCCGGCGTTCGAAGCGCGCTATATTGGTCAGCATGGCGAGGGTGTGCGGGTCCAGCTCGCCGTAATAAGCCTCCGACAGCTTCAGCGAGAGGCGGTGCAGGCGCCCCTCGGTGCCCAGGTCGCCCCGCTTCTCGGCGACGCCGGCGAGGAGATTGGCCATGCGCACGGAGTCGGCCGAGGGCTTGGTGTCGGCGGCGAGCTTTCCGAACGCGGCGTCGTCGGCCGGGACGGTCCCGGTGAGGACCGCGAGCAGGTCCCGCTCCCGGCGCAGATCCACGGTCGTCGGATGATCGGGGCCGCGGGCCTGTTCGAGGGTCGCCACGATCCGCTGGTACAGCTCCATGGCCTCCTTCGGCTTGCCGAGGCCGATGAGATCCAGCGCCAGGTTCTTCCGGCTGATCAGGGTCGATTCATCTGCCGGACCGAGCGCCCGCTCGCGCCAGGACAGCGCCGCGCGGTCGAGCGGCTCCGCCTCGTCGAAGCGCTGCAGCTGCCGCAGCACATTGGCGAGGTTGTTCGCCTGGATCATCGTATCGTCGCTGTCGCCCAGCGCCTGCACGGCGCGGTCATGCGCGTCGCGCAGGAACGGCAGCGCGGCGGCTGGGCGCCCCGCGATGTCGTAGGTCTGGCCGAGGCCGCCCACGGCCGCGATCGTCTCTGGTGAAACCCGTCCCTCCAGCCGCTCCAGGATCTCGATCGCCCGCCGGTGGTGTTCGATCGCCGCATCGAATCGCCGCCGGTCCCGGTCGAGGACGGCCGCGTTGAACTGGGCGATGCCGAGTTCCACGCTCTCCGGCTCCGCCGCCAGCGCCTGCAGGAGCAGGCCGAACATCTCGGCAGCGCTGTCCAGCCTGCCGCCGTTCTGCAGGGCGATCGCGGTGTTGTTGAGAAGACGCATGTAGCGGCCTGGGTCGCCACGTCCGAGACGGTCGAGCGCGTCCCTCCGAAGCCCGCGGGCCTCTTCCACCACGCCGGCCTGCTCAAGGACGACCGACAGCGTCAGGCGGACCGCCAGCGTCGCCGGCGCGTCCTCACCGAGCCGCTGCAGCCGGGCCGCCGCCAGCGTCCGGGCATAGGCGATGGCGTCCTCGTGCCGGCCCAGCATGCCTGCCGCCTCGGTCAAGAGCTCGTATCCGCTCTCGAGCTGCTCGGCGGGCGTTGCGGTAGCGGGCGCCTTCATCCGCGGGAACAGCGCGTCATAGGACAGATCCGGCCGCCCCACGGCATTGGCCAGCTCCGCGAGCCGCAATGCCAAGTCGAAAGCGGCCGCAGCGTCAGCAGTGACTTTGAGCAGTTGCCGATAGCGTTCGATCGCCCGGCCGTAGCGCCCGGCCGCGACGTCGGCTTCCGCCTGAGCGACGACGGCCTGGCTGGTCGCATCCGCAGGCAGGCTTGTCTGGGCGGCGGCGCCACCGCCGATCAGCAACAGGATCGCGGCGGTGGCGGTGAACACCCGGCTCCGCGGATGCTCCAGGATCGAACGACCGTATCCCACCTGCTGCCCCCGCCATCGCGAATGATGGCGGCATTATCCCCACCGCCCGCGGAAGCTCAACTGGCCATCGGACGGTCCGGCAGGCCGGATCAGGCCACGAACGGCACGGGCAGAACCAGGGCTTCCGCCAGCCCGTCGCGGAAGGTCGCGATCGGCTGCGCCAGACGGCCTGCCGGCGGCCGATGCAGCATCCAGGCCCGCACCTGCGGCTGGAAATCCACGGCCTCGACCGCCTCGACCGCATCCCGCCAGCGGCTGTCGGCGAAGGCTGAGGGGGTGAGGATGCCGATGCCGAGGCCGCGCGCGACCAGCGACATCCGCAGATCGGCGCTCAACGCCTCGATCGCCACCTGAAACGGCAGCCGCTCGGCCTCGAAACGCTGCCGCAGATACACGCGGAAGCCGCAGCCGCCCTCATTCATGATCCAGGGAAAGTGCGACAGCTCCGGCAGGGTGGCCGGCTTCGGCACCCCGAGGGACGGCGCCGCGACCAGCAGCACGCGCTGCACGCCGAGATCCTCTCCGATCAGGTCCTCCGGCGGGCTGACCCCGTCCGGCAGGCACACCGCGGCCGCGTCCAGCTCGCTGCGTGCCACCTGGTCGACCAGACGCACCGACCAGCCCGAGGTGACGCGCAGCGTCAACCGCGGGAATTCGGCGCGCAACCGGTCGAGCGGCACCGACAGGGCGGCCTCGGACAGGTACGGCATGACGCCCAGCCGGAACTCGCCACGCACCTCGCCTCCGGGCGCAACGGCGGCGCGCAAATCGTCCAGCGAGCGCAGCACCCGGCGGCCCTGCTCATAGGCCTGGCGCCCCGCAGCGGTCGGCTTCAGCGGCTTCGACTGGCGGTCCAGCAGCGCCGCCCCCAGCCGCTCCTCCAGGTTCTGCACCCGCCGGGTCACGCCCGGCTGGGTCAGGTTCAGCCGGGCTGAGGCCGCGACGATCGACCCCGTCTCCACCACGGCGATGAAGGCTTCCAGGTCCGGGATGTTCATACCGACTTCGCATAATCTTTATAGAGACAATTGAATTGTATCATCTTGCGAAGAGAGAATAAAGCTGTCGACCGATATAGCTATCCATCAATCGAGTGGATCATGTCGGTCACCAGCGACTCCCTGGCCCCGGCCCAGCCCGAAGCCGTCCTCACCCGCCCGCTGATCCTGCTGTTCGGCACCTCGGTCGGCGTCATCGTCACCAACCTGTTCGCGCCGCAGACTTTGGTCGGGCTGATCGGCCCGTCGCTCGGCCTCTCCGCTGCCGCGGCCGGGCTGGTGGCGATGGCGACCCTGCTGGGCTACGCCGCCGGGCTGTTCCTGCTGGTGCCGCTGGCCGACCTGGCCGAGAACCGCCGTCTGATCCTGCGGATGCTGGCCTGCGCCGCCGCCGGTGCCGGCCTGGCCGCGCTGGCGCCGACCGCCGCAACGCTGCTGCCGGTTCTGGTGCTGCTGGGGGCCGCCTGCTCCGCCATCCAGATCCTGGTGCCGATTGCCGCCGCCATGGCGCCGCCGGAGCAGCGCGGCCGCGTCATCGGCGATGTCATGGGCGGGCTGATGGTCGGCATCCTGCTGTCCCGCCCGCTGGCCAGTGCCATCGCCGGCAGCGCCGGCTGGCGCGGCTTCTACCTGGCCAGCGCCGTCGCCATGGCGCTGCTGACCCTGGTGCTGGCCGCCCGGCTGCCGCGGCGGCAGCCGGCGGGCCGGACGCGCTATCCGGCCCTGATCGCCTCGCTGTGGCAATTGCTGCGCGAGGAGCCGGTGCTACGCGCCCGGGCGCTGACGGCGAGCCTGGTGATGGCGGCCTTCAGCCTGTTCTGGACCGCGGTGGCGCTGCGCCTGGCGCAGCCACCCTTCGGCCTGGACCAAAGCGGTATCGCCGTGTTCGCCCTGGTCGGCGCCGGCGGGGCCGCGGTGACGCCGCTGGCCGGCCGGGCCGGCGACCGCGGCTGGACCCGGCCGGCGACCCTGGCCTCGCATCTCGCCGTGATCGGCGGCTTCGCCCTGGCCGCCTGGGCCGGCGCGGCGCCGTCGGGCGGGAGGCTGCTGCCGCTGATCGCGATGGGGGTGGCTGCCGTGGTGCTGGACATCGGCGTCACCGGCGACCAGACGCTGGGCCGCCGCGCCATCAACCTGCTGCGGCCGGAGGCGCGCGGCCGGCTGAACGGGCTGTTCGTCGGCCTGTTCTTCCTGGGCGGCGCGGTTGGATCGGCCGCCGCCGGCGCCGCCTGGGTCATCGGGGGCTGGCCGCTGATCTGCCTGATCGGCGCCGGCTTTAGTGCGGTCGCCCTGCTGGCGGGGCGGCTCGACCGGTCGCGCTGAGCCCTATTCCGCCGGCAGGGCGGCCAGGCGCGGCACCGGCGAGCCGGCGATCACCAGGGCCTGGATGACGAAGCCGATCGCGGCGACGGCCAAGCAGGCGGCAGCACCATGGCTGTCGCCGACCAGCCCGCCGATGGCGGCGCCGAGCGGCCGCGCGCCGAAGGTGGCCATGGTGATGATCGCCGAGACCCGACCCAGCATCGCCGGCGGCGTCACCGCCTGGCGCAGGGTGGTCGAGGCGATCACCCACAGCGTCGGGCCGGAGCCGAACAGGAAGAAGGCCAGGCCGGCGATCGGCGCAAAGGGCACCCAGACCGTCAGCAGCATCAGCAGGGCCCCGGTGAGACCGAAGAACGGGCCGACCAGCAGCGTGGCCCCGAACGGCATCCGCCGGGCGATCCGCGGCGCCGCCAGCGCGGCCAGCACCATGCCGATGCCATAGACCGCCAGCGTGGCGCCGACGGCCGAGGCGCCGAGGCCGAGATGGTCGACCGCATAGGGCACGTAGATCGCCTGCAGCACGAACCAGCCGAGGTTGAAGAACACCGCGGTCAGCAGCACCGGCCGCAGCAGCGGATGGGTCAGGACGAACACGGCGCCCTCGCGCAGGTCCTGCAGGGCGTGACGGCGCGGCATCGCCGGCCGCTGCGGCTCACGGATGCCGGCCAGCAGGATCGCCGCCAGCACCGACAGGGCTGCGGCGGCCGCGAAGGCCAGGCCGGCGCCGGTCCAGGCCACCAGTGCGCCGGCAACGGCCGGGCCGGCGGCGAAGGCGGCGCTGCGCGCCAGCTCGATCCGCCCGTTCGCGGCCGGCAGCGTCGCCCGCGGCACCAGATCGGGTACTAGCGACGGCGCCGCCACGCTGTAGGCCACGGTGCCGGCGGCGCCGAGGAAGCCGAGCGCCGCCAGCAGGCCGAGGCTGAGATCACCGGTGACCAGGAGCAGCAGCACGGCGAAGAGCGAGACCGCCCGCAGCGCCTCCGCCACCGCCATCATCCGGCGGCGCGAGGACCGGTCGGCCAGCAGCCCGGCCGGCAGGGACAGCAGCAGGAAGGGCAGCGTCTGCACGGTCTGCAGCAAGCCAGTGCCGCCGGCCCCGGCGCCGAGGGCGAGCACGGCGACGATCGGCGCGGCCGCAAGGCCGATCTGCTCCGCCGACTGCGCGGCCAGGTTGGACCAGGCCAGACGGCGGAACGGCGCGGGAAGCGGGGCGGTGGCGGACATGGGGGGCTCACGGAAGGAGGTGGGGCCTGGAGCATCCCTGCATCGGCATTGCCCCGCGCTCCGCTTGTTGCCGCCGAATTCGGCCGCAAGCATCGCAAGAACCGGGTCGCCGCCGGCCCTGGAATTTGAGAGCAAGGGTCGGAGTGCCGGCGGTAGCGTGGCCCGCCATCTTCGGCGGAACGATCGGCATCCCCATATGACCGGGACCTGTCGATCCCACCGTCGAACAGGAGCGACCCATGGGCTTCATCCCCCCGCCCCCCGTCCCCGCCCCGGTCTTCGTCAATGACGAGGCCCGCTGGGCCGCCGTGCTGCGCCGTGACCGCGCCGCCGACGGCGCCTTCGTCTTCGCCGTCCGCACCACCGGGATCTACTGCCGGCCGAGCTGTGCCTCGCGCCATCCGCGGCGCGAAAATGCCAGCTTCCACGCCGACGGCGCCGCGGCCGAGCGCGCCGGCTTCCGCCCCTGCCGGCGCTGCAAACCGAACGAGATGTCGCTGGCCGAGCGCCAGACCGCCCTGGTGGTCGCCGCCTGCCGCAAGATCGAGACGGCCGAGGAGATGCCGAGCCTGGACGAGCTGGCCGACGCTGCGGGGCTGAGCCGGTTCCATTTCCACCGCATGTTCAAGTCGGTCACCGGCGTCACCCCCAAGGCCTATGCCGACGCCCATCGCGCCGACCGCATGCGCGACGAGCTGGAGCAGACCGAGACCGTCACCGAGGCGATCTACGGCGCCGGCTTCAACTCCAACGGCCGCTTCTATGCCGCGGCGCCGGAGCGGCTGGGCATGACCCCGACCGCCTTCCGCGACGGCGGCACCGGGGCGGAGATCCGCTTCGCCATCGGGCAATGCCATCTCGGCGCCATCCTGGTGGCGGCGACCGGCAAGGGCATCGTCGCCATCCAGTTCGGCGACGACCCGCAGGCGCTGCTGGAGGAGCTGCAGGACCGCTTCCCCAAGGCCCGGCTGGTCGGCGGCGATGCCGAATTCGAGCAGCTGGTGGCCCGGGTGGTCGGCTTCGTCGAGGCGCCGTCGGCCGCCAATGGGGAGATGATGCTGGACCTGCCGCTGGATATCCGCGGCACCGCCTTCCAGCAGAAGGTGTGGCAGGCGCTGCGCAGCATCCCGGCCGGCAGCACCGCCAGCTATGCCGAGATCGCCCGGCGGATCGACCGGCCCAAGGCGGTGCGCGCGGTGGCCCAGGCCTGCGCCGCCAACGACCTGGCGGTTGCCATCCCCTGCCACCGCGTGGTCCGCTCCGACGGCGACCTGTCCGGCTACCGCTGGGGCGTGGCCCGCAAGCGCGCCTTGCTGGAGCGCGAAGCCGGCTGAGGCCTCAGCCCGGCTGGGCCGGCATCGGGAAGTGGCGGGCCATCCAGGCCTGCCATGCCGGCTCCTCCCGCGCGGCGACGGCGGCCGGCTGGTCGCCGAACAGGTACAGCCGGACCGGCAGATAGACCTGCCCGCCCATCGGCAGGGCGAAGAGATGGGCGATACCGGGCGCCGGCGCATCGAGCAGCAGCAGCAGTTCCGGATGCTCGGCCGGCCCGACGCGCTCGACCTGCCCGGCCAGGGCAGGCGCATCGGCCGCCGCCTGCACCCGCTGTCCCGGCCCGGCTGCGGCGATGCCGAGCCGCGAGGTCAGCGCCGCCGAGGCCTCTCCGGCCGTCGGATCCGATGCCACTCCCATCAGCTGGAGATTGACGCCGTTCTGGCCGCGGAAATGGGTGAGGTAGAGCCGGAGGATGCGGAAGAAGGCCGGCCAGCCGTTCTCGAACCCCTCGAACTGCTTGTCCCAGTCGTCGCTGTCAGCGAACCAGGCGTGCACCACCCGGACGACGCAGGTGCCGCCGGCCTTGGCCTCGACGGTCCATTCGGTGGCGATGGCCGGGCTGCCCGGCCCCATGTCGTTGCTGTCGGCGGCGAAGCGGCGCGGCGGCTCCCAGGCCGTGATGGTCGAGAGGGAGTCCATCCCTGGCCCGAAATTGGCGACCACCGCACCGCCCACCCGCTCCTCCACCCGGGTCGGCACGAACCAGGAGGTCACGCCGGGTCCGGTGGCGATCGCCTGCCACACCTCCTCCGGCGTGCCGGGCACCTCGACCTCGACTTCGACATAGCGACGGCTGGTCTCGTCCTTCTTCACGGGCATGGCTAATCCCCTTCCTTGTCCGGATAGGTCTCCTGGGTCCAATGGCGCAGCTCGGCCTCGAACTTCGAAGCGGTGTCGGCGGCACGGTCGCCGTAGAAGAAGATGCTGGCCGCCACCCGCGCCCGGCCCTGCCAGCCATGGATGCCGATCAGGGCGATGCCAGGCCCCGGCCGGTCCAGCGCCACCGTCACCTCGCGCGACTTGGCGTCCTGCTGCACCCGTTCCACCGTTCCGGCCAGCGCCGGCACGCCGGCCGGCGTGCTCCAGCGCTCGCCGACATTCGCGCCGGCGAAGCCGAGCCGGCCGGCCAGGTCGGTCCAGGCTGCGAGATCGGGGCCGGGATGAACGGCCATGGCCCGCGCCGGTGCCGCCGGCAGGCCGGCAAACCGCTTCAGATACAGCTGCAGGATGACGAAGAAGCCCGGCCAGCCGGATTCGAAGCCTTCCAGCTCGTCGTCCCAGCTGCCGTCGGTGGTGAACAGGGTGTGGACCAGCCGCAGCACGCAGGTATCGCCGGACCGGCTGGTGATGACGCATTCGGTCGCCACCGGCGGCGCCTCGCCGTTCCAGCCCGTCTCCTCATAGGCGAAGCGGACCGGCGGTTCCCAGGCCGTGATGGTGCCGGCGGAGGCCATGCCCTCGCCGAACTCGAAGCGGATGGCGCCGCCGACCCGCTCCTCGACCGTGGTGGCGGTGAACCAGGCGCTGAGGCCGGGCCCGGTGGCGATCGCCTGCCATACCTGTTCCGGCGTTCCCGGCAGCAGCACGTCGAGCTCGACCCAGCGCCGCGTCGCGTCGCTCTTCAGTGGCATGTCTCCCCCCTTTCCGATGGGTCGGCGGGCTTGGGATAGGCCATCAGGACCAGGCGGTGGTCCCGCCCCCCCGGCGCCGACGCGTTGTGGTAGCGCGCCGCCAGGGCGGCGATCGACGCCGTTAGCTCCCGGGTGAAGGCGGCCCGGTCGGCCGGCGACGCGAAGCGGATCTCGGTGTCGATCGACAGGGTCGCCAGCCGCTTCTCCGCGCGGATGGCGGCCCGCCACAGGCTGCTGACCTCCCGAACGACCCGTGCGGCCAGCGCGATCAAATAGCTCGCCGACAGCCGGTCGGAGGCCCGCGCGGGATCGGCGGCGACCGGCCCGAGCGCCTGGGGTGAGACGATGTAGGAGGTGGCGGTGGCAACGTAGAGCCGCTCGGTCAGGCCACCCCAGCGCCGCGTCTCCGCCTCGCGGACCAGCCGGTGCGCCTCCAGCGCGCGAAGATGGTAGTTCACCTTCTGCCGCGGAATCCCCAACCGCGCCGCCAGCCCGGCGGCCGAGGCGGGTTCGGCCAGCTCCGCCAGGAGGCGGCTGCGCACCGGCTCGAGCGCGGCCGCGGCGGCCGCCGGGTCGTCGATGACATCCACATCCAGCATGCGCCCATTCCACCCTTGACAGTTTTTTTTGTCAATCCCTCCGCGGAAGCCCCTGCCGGAATCGAAACGGGCCCCGCGAGGGGCCCGTTCCAGCAGATCAACCGAAGGCTGAGGTCAGCCCGCGACGCGGGCCAGCGCCTGCTGCAGCTTCTCGATCGCGGCCTGGGCCTCGGCCCGGCGCTCGCGCTGCTCCTCGACCACCTCGTCCGGCGCCTTCTCCAGGAACTGGGCGTTGCCGAGCTTGCGGTCGATCTTCTCGACCTCGGAGGCGTTCTTCTCGATCTCCTTGCTCAGCCGCGCCCGCTCCTTATCGAGATCGATGATCCCGGCCAGGGGCAGCACCAGCGTCGCCTCGTCGATCACGGCCTGGGCGGAACCCTTGGCCGGCTCCGCCACAGATGGGTCGATCGAGGCCAGCCGGGCCAGGCGGCGGATCAGCGCGCCATGGGTCTCGAGCCGGCGCAGCGTCTCGGCCGAGGCGTCGCGCAGCGTCGCCGTCAGCTCCGCTGCCGGCGGCACGTTCATCTCCGACCGGATGGTGCGGACCGCCGAGATCAGCCGGATCACCCAATCCATCTCGGCCGCCGCCTGCGGGTCGACCAGGCCGGCCGGATAGTCCGGCCAGGGCTGGGTCACCAGCGTGGCGTCGCCGCGATCGGCAAGATGCCGCCACAGCTCCTCGGTCTCGAACGGCATGATCGGGTTGAGCAGGTTCAGAATCTGCTCCAGCGCCCAGGCCGTGGTGGCGCGGGTCTCGGCCTTGGCGGCCTCGTCCGTGCCGGAGAAGACCGGCTTGGCGAATTCCAGGTACCAGTCGCAGAAGCCGGCCCAGGTGAACTGGTACAGCACCTGCGCCGCCTCGCTGAAGCGGAAGCCCTCCAGCGCCGCGGCGGTCTTCTCCGCCGTCTTCGCCACCTCGCCGACGATCCAGCGGTTCAGCGTCAGCGTGTTCGCCGCCGGGTCGTAGCCGGGCACCGGCCGGCACTCGTTCATCTCGCAGAACCGCGCCGCGTTCCACAGCTTGGTGGCGAAGTTGCGGTAGCCTTCGACCTGCTGCGGCCCCAGCTTGATGTCGCGGCCGGCGGCCAGCGACACCAGGGTCATGCGCAGCGCGTCGGCGCCGTAGCGGTCCACCAGCTCCAGCGGGTCGATGACGTTGCCCTTGGACTTCGACATCTTCTGGCCCTTCTCGTCGCGGACCAGGGAGTGGAAGTACACGGTGCGGAACGGCACCTCGCCCATGAAATGGATGCCCATCATCATCATCCGGGCGACCCAGAAGAAGATGATGTCGAAGCCGGTGACCAGCACGTCGCCCGGGTAATAACGCTGCAGCTCCGGCGTCTGGTCCGGCCAGCCCAGGGTCGAGAACGGCCACAGGGCGGAAGAGAACCAGGTGTCGAGCACGTCGGTCTCGCGCCGCAGCTCAACCGGCTCACCATAATGATTCTCGGCCGCCGCCTTGGCCTCGGCCTCGCTCTCCTCGACGAAGATCGCGTTGTCGGGCCCGTACCAGGCCGGGATCTGGTGGCCCCACCACAACTGCCGGCTGATGCACCAGGGCTGGATGTTGCGCATCCACTCGAAGAAGATGCTCTCCGCCATCTTCGGCAGCAGCACGGTGCGGCCCTGTTCGACCGACTCGATCGCCGGCTTCGCCAACACCTCGGCCTTCAGGTACCACTGCTCGGTCAGGAACGGCTCGATCGGCACGCCGCCGCGGTCGCCATGCGGCACCGCATGGACATGGTCCTCGATCTTCTCGACCAGGCCGAGCGCCTCGAGGTCGGCGACCACGCGCTTGCGCGCCTCGTACCGGTCGAGGCCGCGATAGGCCTCCGGCACCTCGCCGTTCAGCCGGGCTTCCTCGTCGAGGATGTTGATCAGCGGCAGGTTGTGGCGGCGGCCGACCTCGAAATCGTTGAAGTCGTGCGCCGGGGTGATCTTCACCGCGCCCGAACCCTTCTCGGGATCGGAATACTCATCGGCCACGATCGGGATCAGCCGGCCGACCAGCGGCAGGACGGCGTTCTTGCCGACCAGGTCCTTGTAGCGCTCGTCGTCCGGATGCACGGCGACCGCGGTGTCGCCCAGCATCGTCTCCGGCCGCGTGGTGGCCACGACGATATACCGGCCCTCCTCGCCCTCGATCGGGTAGCGGAAGTGCCAGAGATGGCCCTTGGTCTCCTTCTGCTCGACCTCGAGGTCGGAGACCGAGGTGCGCAGCTTCGGGTCCCAGTTGACCAGCCGCTTGTCGCGGTAGATCAGGCCCTCGCGGTGCAGCTGCACGAACACCTTGACCACGGCGCGGGATAGGCCCTCGTCCATGGTGAAGCGCTCGCGCTCCCAGTTCGGCGTGGCGCCAAGGCGGCGGAGCTGGCTGGTGATGGTGCCGCCGGACTGGGCCTTCCACTCCCAGACCTTCTCCAGGAAGCCGTCGCGGCCGAGGTCCTGGCGCTTGATGCCCTGCTTCCCGAGCTCGCGCTCGACCACCATCTGGGTGGCGATGCCGGCATGGTCGGTGCCGGGCTGCCACAGCGCGTCGCGGCCGCGCCGCCGGTTGAACCGCGTCAGCACGTCCTGCAGGGTCATGTTGAAGGCATGGCCCATGTGCAGGCTGCCGGTCACGTTCGGCGGCGGCATCATGATGGTGAAGGGGTTCGCGTTCGACTGGACGTTGTTGGCGAAGGCGCCGCTCTGTTCCCATTCGGGATAAAGCTTGGCCTCGACCTCGCGCGGCCCGTAAGTCTTGTCCAGCATGGCTGAACCTTCCGTATTCTTGAATTCTTGACGATGGAGCGGTGAAGCGAGGGGCGGATCAGCGCCGTACAGCGCCGCTGGCGATGCGGGATACTTCCCGCTCGACCGCCTGCTCGACCAGCCGCGGCAGGTTGGCGTCGAGCCACTCCTTCAGCATCGGCCGCAGCAATTCGCGCACCAGATCGTCCACCGTCTGGCTCTTGTGCACCGCCGCCGGCGGCGGGGCCGCGGCGTTCAGCCGGGCCAGGGCCGCCAGCGCGGCGCTGGCGCTGGCCGGGGAGACCACGGAGTCGTCCTCTGCAGCCGCGGCAGGCGGCGGAGGGGCGGCCGGGCGCGGATCGTCCAGCGCCTCGGTCAGCTCCAGCACGTCGTCATCGGCCGGCGCGGTGGACGGCGTCGGCTGGGCCCGCGCAGCATCGATCGGGGCGGCCCGGCCGCGCGCCGGATCGTCCTCGGTGATCATGCGCCGGATGGAGGCCAGGATCTCCTCCATCGACGGCTCCTGCTGTGCCCGCGTCTCGCTCATCCTCTCGGTCGTCTTCCACTTCCATCCGAATTGTCATGCCCGGGCGTGACCCGGGCATCCGGAGACTGTCGATACCCTCCGGATTGCCGGGTCAAGCCCGGCAATGACGGAATTGCGATTCCCAGCGACGCCGGGCGCCATCCTCACTCGTCGACTGACGTCCCGAACCAGCGGGCACGGGTCTTCTGGTAGTCCGGCTCCGGATCATAGACCTTGACAGCCAAGCCCATGTCCTGGGCCGTCAGGGTGCCGATGGCGTTGAGCAGCTGATATCCCGCGACCACCTCGTTGCGCCGCGCCTGCACCAGGCTGAGCTGGGCGTT
>NZ_VCCH02000073.1 GCF_005938675.2 Mycobacterium sp. KBS0706 | reverse complement strand
AGACTCGCTCGACGAGCATCTAGGGCCAAAGATCCCCCGGCTTCCACCACCGCTCCCCAACCCTGCCCCTTCCCGACCGCACATCCAGCCTTAGTCGGGGATTTGGATGACAGTTGGAAGTAGGGGGCCTGCAGAGGGCCGGTCGGTGTCTACTCCGCCGCCTGCTCCTCCTCGCCGAGGAAGCCGCCGGACTGGCGGCGCCATAGCGAGGCGTAATGGCCGTTGGCCTTCAGCAACTCCTCATGCGAGCCGACCTCGACGATGCGGCCGCGCTCCAGGATCACCAGCCGGTCCATCCGGGCGATGGTCGACAGGCGGTGGGCGATGGCGATCACCGTCTTGCCCTCCATCAGGTCCTCGAGCTGCTCCTGGATCGCCGCCTCGACCTCGGAATCGAGCGCCGAGGTGGCCTCGTCCAGGATCAGGATCGGCGCGTTCTTCAGCACCACCCGGGCGATCGCCACGCGCTGGCGCTGGCCGCCGGACAGCTTGACGCCGCGCTCGCCGACATGGGCCTCGTAGCCGCGCCGGCCGCGCCAGTCCTCGACATCCAGGATGAAGTCGTGGGCATGGGCCTGCTTGGCGGCCGCGACCACCTCGGCCTTGGTCGCGCTCGGCCGGCCGTAGTTCAGGTTCTCGAAGATCGACCGGTGCAGCAGCGAGGTGTCCTGGGTCACCACCGAGATCTGCTCGCGCAGGCTCTCCTGCGTCACCCCGGCGATGTCCTGGCCGTCGATCAGAATGCGGCCGCGCTCGACGTCGAAGAAGCGCAGCAGCAGGTTGACCAGGGTCGACTTGCCGGCGCCGGAGCGGCCGACCAGGCCGATCTTCTCGCCCGGCCGGATGTCGAGATTCATCGCCTCGATCACGCCGCCCGGCCGGCCGTAGTTGAAGCTGACCTGGTCGAAGCGGATGCCGCCTTCGGTCACCTTCAGCCGCTTGGCGCCCGGCTTGTCGACCAGGCGCAGCGGCTTGGCGATCGAGATCATGCCCTCCTGCACCACGCCGATATTCTCAAAGATCGTGGTCACCTGCTGCGCCACCCAGCCGGCCATGTTGACGATCTGCCAGGTCAGCGGCAGCACCATGGCGACGGCGCCCAGCGCCACCGTCCCCTGGCGCCACAGCAGGATGGCGATGGTCGCGGTCGACACCACCAGGGTCGCGTTGGTGGTCGACAGGCACAGGTTGAACAGGGTGATCAGCCGCAGCTGGCTGCGGAAGATGGTGGTGTGGCCGTCCACCGCCTCGCGGACGTATTCGTCCTCCTCCTTCGCCCGGGCGAACAGCTTGACCGTCAGGATGTTGGTGTAGCTGTCGACGATCCGGCCGGTCAGCAGCGACCGCGCCTCGGACATCTCCAGCGAGCGCTGCTTCAGCCGCGGCACGAAATAGGTCAGGAGCAGGATGTAGACCGCGAACCAGCCCATCGTCGGCAGCGCCAGCCACAGATCGGCGCTGGCCAGCAGCACCAGCGCGCTGGTGCCGTAGACGGTCAGGTACCAGACCGCGACGATCGACGTCACCGTGCTGTCGCGCAGCGCCACGCCGGTCTGCATCACCCGGTTGGCGATGCGGCCGGCGAAGTCGTTCTGGAAGAAGGTCCAGCTCTGCCGCACCACGTGCCAGTGGCTCTGCCACCGGACCAGGTTGGTGAAGCCCGAGGCGATGATCTGGTTGGTGATCAGCGCCTGCAGGAACAGGGCGCCCGGCCGGCACAGCAGCAGCACCGCCGCCATGCCGGCCAGCAGGTGCCAGTGATCGGCGAACAGCTCTTCGGGCGTGACGGTGCTGAGCAGGGTGACCACCCGGCCGATGAAGACCGGGATCAGCGCATCGAGCAGCGCGACCGTCAGCCCGGCGCCGAGCAGGGCGACGTAGTACCAGCGGACCTGCCGCAGGAAGAACCAGTAGAACCGCAGCAGATCGCCCGGCGGCTGGCCAGGCATGCCCGTGGCGGTCGGCAGCACGCGGGCTTCGAAGAAGCGGAACATGATTGGGTCTTCCGGGCGGCGTTTTTTATTTGGCGGCAGGATCCCAGCCTGCGCCGACTATGCGGCGACGAAAAGACCGGACAATTGGACACAGGAATTCGTTCAGCGCAGGGCTCGGGACATTTTCGTCTGTGCGCGCGGTCACTGGCGGGCCGGCGCGGGCCGCTAGACTCGCGGCCATGGATGCAGGGGCGTGGCCGGATCGTCCGGCTGCGGCATCCGAGGGGTTCGACATGAAGTACATCATCGTGCCGATTCTGGTGGCGCTGTCCGGATGGGGCATCCGGCCAGCCTTGGCCGACGCCATCCACGACGCGCTCGGCCGGGCCGGCTCGGCCTACAGCAGCGGCGACCACGGGCAGGCGAAGCTGAGGTGACCGGCAGGCGAGGGGTCTCGGCCCCTCGCCTCCGCCCTCAGGCCGCCGCCCGCGCCAGCGCGGCCACGGCCCATGCCTGGCTGCGCCGGCAGGTGGCGGAGGCGGCACGCCAGGCGACCCGGGGCTGACCGCCGGGCGGCACCTCAGGCCGGCGGCGGCTCCGGGTGGAACTGGTACAGCCAGGTCTCGGTCAGTGGCCGGCCGTCCAGGCGCAGGACCATGCGCAGCTCGACCGGGTCGCTGCCGTCGACCGTGAGGTCGAAGGTGGCACGCCAGACATTGCCGTTCGGCACCGGTTCGCTGAACGGCCGCTGGATGGTGCCGCGCGAGGCGGTGACCGCCACCTCCGGGGACACGCCGTAGGGAATCCGGCGCATCACCGCCGAGTTGTCGAATTCGGCGACGATCTTGAAGACGCCGGGCGGGCGCGGCTTGCCCGGCTCGCCGCCGCGGCCCATCCGGGTGGCGATGGTGCGGGCGATGCCCTGGTCGGGATAAGGCTCGTCTGCCAGCCAGTGCAGCCGGTAGCTCAGATCGTGGCGGTCACCGGCCGCCGCCCGGCCTTCCGGCACCCAGAAGGCGACGATGTTGTCGTGGATCTCGTCGTCGGTCGGGATCTCCACCAGCTGGATCGCGCCGCGGCCGAAAGGCGCCAGCGGCTCGACCCACAGGCTCGGGCGGCGGTCGTAGAACACGCCGTCGAGATAATGGTCGAAATTGCGGTCGCGCTGCAGCAGGCCGAAGCCGCGCGGGCTGTCGCCGCCGAAGCTCGACACCCTGATCGTCCGGGGGTTGTTCAACGGGCGCCAGATCCGCTCGCCGGCGGCGGTCCAGATGGCGAGTCCGTCCGAATCATGCACCTCCGGCCGCCAGTCCAGCATCCGGCCGCGGCCGTATTCGCCGTACCAGAACATCGAGGTCAGCGGCGCCAGGCCGAGGCGCGACACTGCCTGGCGCAGGACCAGCGAGGCCTCGATCTCCATCACCACGCCTTCGGTGCGGTGCAGGGTGAAGCGGTAGGCGCCGCTGACGCTGGGCCCATCCAGCAGGGCGCAGATCACCGCCGGCTGCGCCGGATCCGGCGCCTCGGCGATGAAGAACTGGGTGAAGATCGGGAACTCTTCCGGCTTGCCGGGGGCGAAGACGTCGACCGCGACGCCGCGCGCCGACAGCCCGTATTGGCCGAGCGCGCCGATCGCCCGGAAATAGGAGGCGCCGAGGAAGGCGACCCAGTCCTGGGTGCGCCAGTCCGCGCGCCCATGCGATTCCTGCAGGCGGAAGCCGGCGAAGCCCGAATCGGCCGGCAGCTTGCGGGCCGGGCTGTCCGCCGGCATGTCGAAATAATCCGGCCGGTACAGGATCTCGCGGGCGCCGTCGCCGCCGACCAGATACATCCGCACCGATTCGCCGGAGTAGCGGCCGAGATGGAAGAAGGTGACCGGATAGGCGCCGCTGCCGTCGGCGAAGGGGGCGAGATCCGTCTTGAACCGGATCTTGCCATGGGCGTCGTAGTCGATCGCCTGCACGATGTCCGGCGCCGGCCGGGTGGGCGGCTGGTACGGCTGTGCCGCCATCGTCTGGGCGCGGGCGACCAGCGCCTCGTAGGAGAAGGGCGCGGCCGGGCCGAGGGCCAGCCCCTGCCGCTGGGCGGTGGCGGTGCGGGACGCGGCCGGCAGCCCGGCCAGCAGCGCGGCCGATCCGGCGGCACGGAGCAGGGCGCGGCGATGGAGCGGGATCGTCATGCAGCCTCCGGAACCCGACTCGCAGGCGACGAGCCGAAGCCCGTCGTTCCAGCAGATAAGCCCGCCATCCTCCGCGGCAAGGCATGACAGGCTTTGACCGCGGCGGCACGCCGTCGTGAGATGGCGCCGATGGGGATGAGGAGGTGCGGATGAGCCTGGTGCCGGTGATCGATCTCGCGGCGGGGGAGAAAGGGGCGGTGGCCACGTCGGTGGCCGAGGCCTGCGAACGCGTCGGCTTTCTGGTGGTGACCGGCCATGGCGTGCCGGCGGCGGTGATCGACCGCGGCTGGGCCGCGGCCCGCGCTTTCTTCGACCTGCCGGAAGCAGCGAAGCGGTCGGTCGTGATGCCGCGGCCGGGCTATCCCTACGGCTATTCCCCGGTGGCGGGGGAGAGCCTCGCCCGGTCGCTCGGCGACAAGCGGCCGCCCGACCTGAAGGAGAGCTTCTCGATCGGCCCGGCCGACCTGACGCCGCCACCCGATTCGGCGGACGCGGTCGCCTTCGCCTGGGCCGCCAATCTGTGGCCGGCCGAGCCGCCCGGTTTCCGCGCCGCCATGCTGGCCTATTACCAGGCCCTGTCCGATCTCGCCGGCCGGCTGATGCGGCTGTTCGCCCTCGGCCTTGCCTTACCCGAGGACTTCTTCGACAGCCGGATCGACCGGGCGATCAGCGCGCTGCGGCTGCTGAACTATCCGCACCAGCCGGTGCCGCCCGAGCCGGGGCAACTGCGTGCCGGCGCCCACACCGATTACGGCTCGCTGACCATCCTGCTGCCGCAGGAGGCGCCGGGCGGGCTGGAGGTGCAGGGGGCGGACGCGGCATGGCATTCAGTGCCCACGGTGCGGGGCGGCTTCGTGATCAATCTCGGCGACCTGATGGCGCGCTGGACCAACGACCGCTGGCGCTCGACCCTGCACCGCGTGGTCAACCCGCCGCCGGATTCGGCCGGATCGACCCGGCGCCAGTCGATCGCCTTCTTCCACCAGCCGAACTGGGATGCGGAGGTCGCCTGCCTGCCGACCTGCCTCGGGCCGGGCGAGACGCCCAGATATCCGCCGGTCCTGTCGGGTCCGCACCTGGCGTCGAAGTTCCGCTCGACCGTGACGCTGCCGGCCGTCTAGGGCTCAGAAGTCCGAGCAGCGGCCATTCACATCCCAGTCGCCGTAGCGGGTCGGCTCCAGCCCCTTCGGGCCGCCGATCTCGCCCGGCTTCTGCGGCACGATCTCGACCGGCGCGCCGGTGCGCGGGTCGATGCGCTCGGCCAGTTCCTGGGGCGACAGGGGCTTGGCGGCAGGTGTGTTGGTCTCGCTCATCCCCCGGATATGGCGAGGCGCAGCCGCCGAGTCCAGGCTTGATCGGAGGCGGGCCGGGGCCATTTGTTCCCGGGATGAGACCTATGGAGGACCTGATGTCGGGCTACATCCGCACGGCGATGCTGCTGGCGGCCCTGACCGCGCTGTTCATGGCGGCGGGCTGGCTGCTGGGCGGGCGGGGCGGAATGATGATCGCGCTGCTGGTGGCGGTGGGCATGAACCTGTTCGCCTACTGGAACGCCGACAAGATGGTGTTGCGCATGCACAATGCGCGCGAGGTCGATGCCCGCACCGCGCCCGACTTTTACAATCTGGTCGCCCGGCTGGCCGAGCAGGCGCAGCTGCCGATGCCGAAGGTCTACATCATCGACACCGACCAGCCGAACGCCTTCGCCACCGGCCGCAACCCGCAGAACGCCGCGGTCGCCGCCACCACCGGCCTCTTGAGCCGGCTGTCGGCGGAGGAGGTGGCGGGGGTGATGGCGCATGAGCTGGCGCATGTCCGCAACCGTGACACGCTGATCATGACGATAACCGCGACCATCGCCGGCGCGCTGTCGATGCTGGCCAATTTCGGCCTGTTCTTCGGCGGCGGCGACAACCGCAACAACCCGCTCGGTTTCATCGGCGTGATCCTGACCGTGATCCTGGCGCCGATGGCCGCCATGCTGGTGCAGATGGCGATCAGCCGCAGCCGGGAATACGAGGCCGACCGGATCGGGGCCGAGATCTGCGGCCGGCCGCTGTGGCTGGCCTCGGCGCTGGAAAAGATCGAGGCGTTCTCGAAGCGGATCGACTACGGTGCGGCGGAGCGGAATCCCGCCACCGCCCACATGTTCATCATCAATCCGTTGCATGCCCATGCGGTCGACAGCCTGTTCTCGACACATCCCAAGACCGCCAACCGCGTTGCCGCGCTGCAGCGGATGGCGGGTCTCGCGCAGGGCCAGGGCCGCGGGCCTTGGGGGTGAAGGGGGCAGATCCCTTTTCCCCCGTGGACGTCATTCCCGCGAAAGCGGGAATCTCTTTCCGATTAAAGCGCGACGAGATCCCCGCTTTCGCGGGGATGACGAGGTGGGGAATGGGCTGCTGATACTTCGGTGGGGTCCCTGCCCATGACCGCCGAAGCCGCCTCTGCCCCGCGTGCGAACACGCGGGGCGCGATCTTTGGCTGGTGCCTCTATGACTGGGCGATGAGTGCCTTCAACACGGTCATCGGCACCTTCGTCTTCTCGGTCTATTTCACCAAGGGCATCGTCGGCGACGCCGATCACGGCGCCGCGCTCTGGGGCGTCGCCATCGGCGCCGGCGGCATCTTGGTGGCGCTGCTCAGCCCCGTGCTGGGCGCCGTCGCCGATCATGGCGGGCGGCGCAAGGCCTGGCTCGCCGCCTGCGTCGCCGCGGCCGTGGTGCCGACGGCGCTGCTCTGGTTCGCGGCACCGGACCCGTCCTGGATCGTGCCGGCGATGCTGCTGGTCGGCCTTGCCTCCATCGCCTTCGAGCTGTCCTACGTCTTCTACAACGCGCTGCTGATCGACGTGGCGCCGCCGGGGATGCTCGGCCGCGTCTCCGGCTGGGCCTGGGGCCTGGGCTATTTCGGCGGGCTGGTGTGCCTGGTGATCGCGCTGTTCGGGCTGATCGGCTTCGGCGGCGCCGCGCCGCTGCTGCCGCTGCCGGCGGTGGACTCCGCCGGGCCGCGCGCCACCGGGCCGCTGGTGGCGCTGTGGTGGGCGCTGTTCGCCCTGCCACTGCTGCTGCTGGTGCGCGAGCGGCCAGGCGGCGCCCCGATCGGGGTCGCGATCCGCCGCGGCCTGGCCGATCTTCGGCGCACCCTGAAATCGCTGCCGGGGCAGGGCAACCTGGTGCGCTTCCTGGTCGGCAGCGCCATCTACCGCGAAGGCTTCAACATGCTGTTCGCCTTCGGCGGCATCTACGCGGCCGGGGCGTTGGGGCTCGATTTCGGCCAGCTGGTGCTGTTCGCGATCGGCCTCAACGTCACCTCCGGCATTGGCGCGATCCTGTTCGCCTGGGTCGACGACGCGATCGGGTCGAAGCCGACAATCCTGATCTCGATCATCGGGCTCGTCGCCCTGGGCGTGCCGATCATCCTGGTCACAGACCCGTATTGGTTCATCGGCCTGGCTCTGGTGCTGGGCCTGTTCCTCGGGCCCGCCCAGGCAGCCAGCCGCACCCTGATGGGCCGGATGGCGCCGCCGGGCGGCGAGGGCGAGGCCTACGGCCTCTACGGCCTGACCGGCCGAGCCACCGGCTTCCTCGGCCCCTGGCTGTTCGCCGCCGCCACCGCCGCCTTCGCCAGCCAGCGCGCCGGCATGGCCACGGTCATCGCCTTGTTCGCGCTTGGCGGCCTCATCGTGGCGACGGTGCGGGAGCCGGCGCGGGGCTGAGACCGGCAATTTGACAGGTCTCCCCGCTTCCAGGACTGTGGTCGGCATTGGCGGGGGGCGTTTCCAGATGCCGGTTGCGGATGCGGCGCTCAGGACGGGGCGGGTGGGTTACCACGGCAGCCGGTTCGGCATCGGCGGCCTGTACCTCAAGACGGTGCTGCTGTCGCTGCTGACCCTGGGCCTCTACAATTTCTGGGGCCGGACGCAGATCCGGCGGGCGGTCTGGGCTGCCGTCAGCGTCAACGGCGAGCCCTTCGAGTACACGGGCACCGGTGCGGAGCTGCTCTACGGCTTCCTCAAGGCCATCGCCGTGCTGATCGGCGTCGGCCTGCCGCTGGTGGCCTTGATCTGGCTGAGCCTGCGGACGGAGTCCGAGACCGGAGCGCAGCTGGCCCAGCTGGCTTTCTACCTGGTCCTTTTGGCGCTCGCTGTCGCGGCGGTCTATTTCGCCGCGCGCTACCGGCTGTCGCGCACGCAGTGGCGCGGCATCCGTTTCGGCCTGGACGGCGACGCCGGCAGCTTCATCCTGGGCAGCATCGGCTATTCGCTGCTGGCGCTGGCGGCGCTTGGCATCTGCCTGCCGCTGCTGCGGACCTGGCAGGCGCGGACGATCGTCAACAATGCGCGCTAAGGCACCGTGCCGTTCCGCATGGAGACGCGGGGGGTGACGCTGATCTGGCCCTGGATCCTGGCCATGCTGCTGGCCGCGCCCACGCTGGGCATCGCGCTGGTGTGGTATCGGGTGCGGGAATTCCGCAGCTGGACCTCGTCCATCAGCGTCGCCGGGGTGACGCTCGACAGCGGCCTGCGCCTGGGCGATGTGCTGGGGCCGGCGATCCTGCTGACCGTCATCACCGTGGTCTTCTTCGTCGCGCTGCTGCTGTCGACCGTCTTCGAATGGCTGGAGGTGTGGCGGACGCACCTGCCGCGGCCGGGCGCCAACATGGAATCCGTCATCGGCATCGGGATCTATGCGGCGCTGGCGCCGACGATCAATTTCATCGTGCTCGGCCACACGGTGCTGAAGGCCAGCTGCCAGACCCTGGCGATCGGCGGCGCGCTGGACCCTGAGCCCGTCTGGAAATGCGCTGGCGTGAGTCGGCTGGCGGTGGTTTCGAGAACCGGCGCGCAGCGGACGTTATAGTCCGTGAGCACCGGAAGCGCAGAAACCGCCGTCAGACGGCCGCGCCAGTAGCATTTACGGGCGGGCTCTCAATGACGGAAGTGCCGGCGCCCGGTGAACACCATGGCGATGCCGGCCTGGTCGGCGGCCTCGATCACCTCGCGGTCGCGCATCGAGCCGCCGGGCTGGATCACCGCGGTGGCGCCGGCCTCGACCAGGGCCAGGAGGCCGTCGGCGAAGGGGAAAAACGCCTCCGACGCCGCCACCGACCCGGCGATGCGCGAGCCGGTCTCGCCGGCCGCCTTGGCCGCCTCAGCCGACTTCGCCACGGCGATCTTGACGCTGTCGACCCGGCTCATCTGCCCGGCGCCGATGCCGACCGTGGCGCGGCCCCTGGCGAAGACGATGGCGTTGGAGCGGACATGCTTGGCCACCTGGGTGGCGAACAGCAGGTCCTCGACCTGCGCCGGGGTCGGCGCCTTGCGGGTCACCAGCTTCAGCTCCGACGCCTTCGGCGCCGCATCGTCGCGGGTCTGGGTCAGGAAGCCGCCGGCGACGCTTCGCAGGATGCGGCGGCGTTGCGTCGGGTCCTGCACCCCGCCGGTCTTCAGCACGCGGAGGTTGGCCTTGGCGGCGAAGATTGCGGCAGCCGCCGGCTCGACATCCGGCGCGATCACCACCTCGGCGAACAGCGCGGTGATCGCCTGCGCCGTGGCGGCGTCGATCGGCCGGTTGGCGGCGATGATGCCGCCGAAGGCGCTGATCGGGTCGCAGGCCAGCGCCTTGGCATAGGCCTCGCCCAGCGTGGCGGCGACGGCGACGCCGCAGGGGTTGGCGTGCTTGACGATGACGACCGCGGGCTCGGTGAACTCCGACACCGCCTCGAAGGCCGCGTCGGCGTCGAGGATGTTGTTGTAGCTCAGCTCCTTGCCTTGCACCTGGTCGGCCGTGGCCGGGCCGGGCACCGCGGGGCCGCTCAGATACAGGGCGGCGGCCTGGTGCGGGTTCTCGCCGTAGCGCAGCGTCTCGGCCAGCTTGCCGGACAGCGACAGGCGCGGCGGGAAGGTCTCGCCCCCGACCTCGGCGAACCAGCCGGCGATGGCGGCGTCATAGGCGGCGGTGCGGGCGAAGGCGGCGGCCGCCAGGCGGCGGCGGGTGGCGCCCAGCGTGCCGCCGTTGGCCGCGATCTCCAGCCGCAGCGGCTCATAGTCGACCGGCGAGGTGACGACGGCGACGAAGGCGTGGTTCTTGGCCGCGGCGCGGGTCATCGCCGGGCCGCCGATGTCGATGTTCTCGATGCCGTCGTCGAAGCTGGCGCCGCGCGCGATCGTCGCCTCGAACGGGTACAGGTTCGAGACCAGCAGGTCGATCGGCGCGATGCCGTAGTCGGTCATCGCCTCGAGATGATCGTCGCTGTCGCGCCGGGCCAGCAGGCCGCCATGGATCTTCGGATGCAGGGTCTTGACCCGGCCGTCCATGATCTCCGGGAAGCCGGTATGGGCCGACACCTCCTTGACCGGGATGCCGGCGTCGGTCAGCGCCTTGTAGGAGCCGCCGGTCGACAGGATCTCGACCCCGCGCTCGGCCAGGAACCGGGCGAAGTCGACGATGCCGGTCTTGTCGGAGACGGAGATCAGCGCACGGCGGATCGGAAGGGCGGCTTCGGTCATCATCGGCGGGGCTCCGGGGCAGAATTGGCCCGTCTTTAGACCCGGGCGGAGGGGTTGTCGACCATCTAGCGCCGTGGGGCGCCGTCGGGTTCCCGGCCGCCGCACCGGCTCTCCAGCCAGCGGACGGCGAAATCCGTCATCTCCGCGGCCAGAACCAGGACCGAGGCGGCGTCGCCGACAGTGCCGCGCGTGCCGCGGCCGTCGGCCAGGAACTCCTCGACCACAGTGGCGAAATAGCCCTCCGGCAGCCCGTCGACGACCGGGTCGGAGGTGTCGAACTCCTCGAACCGTCGCCACACCGTCCGGCCCTCGACCAGGATCGGCACCTCGGTGCGGACGATGCGCTTGCCGGGAATCTTGGCCAGATGCTCGGCATGATGCAGCAGGCTCATGGCGTCGAGCGGGGCGCCGAGCATCAGCACTTTGCCGCGGACCTGCACCAGCTTCGCGAAGGGCGAGTGCTCGCCATAGCCATAGTTGAGGGCGTGGTCGGCGGTGAACCAGCCGGCCCGACCTCCGACCGCGGCGAAGCAGGCGCCGGGATTGGCGCTGCGCCGGGCGCCGGGCCGGGTGCGCACCAGCTCGGCGATGGCGCCGTTGGCGCGCCGGGCGCGGGACGCGGCCGGGTCGAAGGGCGGGATGTCGTCGCGCAGCTCCGCCGGCATGGTCCCGTCATCATCCAGCAGGTCGTGGTAGTCGTCGCTCCAGTCGGTGTAGACCAGGACCGTGCCGCCCGGGCCGATCACGTCGTGCAGCGCGTCGATCAGCGCATCGGGGCCGCCGAGGATGCGGCCGATCGAGCGCAGGGCGGCATGCACCATCACCGCATCGCCGGTCCCTAGGCCGATGTCGCGAAGCTGCGGGGCCAGCGTCCGCCGGGTGTGGATCTGCGCGGACAATCGCGCCTCTACGCCAGCCGCCGTTCGCGGCGCAGGATCCACTGAACGCCGGTGCTCTTCTCGGCGCCGACCTCGCCCCAGATCACGACTTGCGTGGTCTTGCGGCGGTCGGTGCCGCGGCCGGCATAGATGCCTTCTTCCAGCGCCACCTCGCCGCCATAGCCGCGCAGCCGCCAGCCGTCGCCGCCGGGCAGGCGGATGATCACCGAGCTGCCGCCCTGCACCGGCGACAGCTGCAAGGCCGGGTGCAGGTGGAAGCGGATGGCGAAGGGCAGGCCGCGGGCGGCGTCGGTCTCGGCGAACAGGATGTCCTCGCCGCGCAGCTCGTCGCCATTGGCCGACAGCTCCAGCCGGCGGCGGTGGATCAGCCCCAGCGCCTCGCGATAGCCGTCGTGCCAGGCGTCGATCAGCACCGATTGCGGCGACTCCTGCCGGTCGACCTCGATGCCGTGCGGACGCTTGCCGATGCCGGCGTCGCGCAGGATCTCGGCCGAATCGCGGCCGGCAACGCTGAGCGTGGAATGGGCCGGCGTGCCGCGCAGGGCGGTAGCCCAAGCGCTGTCCTCGGCGCTGCCGCGGCCGGGCCAGGCGCCGCAATTGACGATCATGCGCTCGCGCCCGACCGACAGCTCGAAGCTGAGGAGGCCGGCATGAGCGCCGTCGTCCAGGCCGGCCGGCGGCGGCGCGCCGACATCCAGCAGCAGCAGGGTGCGGCCGGCCATCGCCCGCTCGAAGCCGCTGTGCCGCGCGCTCTTCGGCGGCCGGGCCTTGGAATCGGCCTGGGACAGGACGGCGTCGATCAGCACCGGCTCGCCCTCCTGCGCGTCGTTGAACAGGGCGAAGCCGCCATCGCCGTGGCGCAGCAGGCGCAGCGCCGGGGCCATGCGGTCGATCGCCAGGTGCAGCGCGTCCGGCACATGCGCCTGGGCGGCGCGGAAGGCGGCGCGGATGTCGATCAGCTGGCGCAGCACGGTCAGGTGCACCGCCGGGTTGCGCTGGATGTGGCCGCCATCGGGCAGGATCTGGCGCGGCAGGCATTTGCCGAGGATGCGCTGGGCCTGGTCCAGCCGCGGCCGGCCTTGCGGCAGGGCGACGGCGCCGTAGACCAGCCCGCGCACGGTCTGGATCTGGCGCGGGTCCATCGGGTCGCCGTCGGCGACGCGGGTCAGGTGGCGCAGCTGCCGCGACAGGCTGGCGAAGACCCGGGTGCGGAAATCGTCATCGGCGCTGGCGCAGAAGAAGTCGTGGGCGCCGAGCCAGCTGGCGATGCGCTGGCCCAGGATGTCCGGCTGCCAGGTCAGCGGGTGCCAGCGGTCGTAGCGCTCGATCCAATGGTCGATCAGCCGCCGAGCCGCGCGCCGGGCCTGGTCGCCGCCCGCCGCACGCAGGTCGCGCAGCCATTCGAAGCCGTGCAGCGACTCGATGAAGTCGGGGGCGGCGCCGAACGGCTCCCACGGCGCCGCCGCCGCCGCCTCATAGGTCTGGCCGCCCAGCCGGTACGTCCCGGCGATCAGCGCCGCGCCGCGCTCGGCGTCGCCCGGCCAGGGGTCGGGCGGCACCATCAGCAGGTCGCGCGGCCCCTTGCGCCCCAGCGCCACGGAGTAGAGCGGGTTCGAATAGGCGAACCGCGCGATCTGGTCGTGGACGTTGCGGGTGAGGCTGCGCGGGCTCCGCATGGCTCAGCTTTTGCCGCGGATCGCGGCGATGTTGCCGGCATAGGCCCCGGGCCCGCCGCGGAAGGCAGCGGTGCCGGCGACCAGCGTGTCGGCGCCGGCGGCGATCACCCGCGGCGCCGTCTCCGGCGTGACGCCGCCATCGACCTCCAGCCGCACGTCGCGGCCGGACTTGTCGATCAGGGCGCGCAGCCGGGCGATCTTGTCGAGCTGGCTTTCGATGAAGCTCTGCCCGCCGAAGCCGGGATTGACCGTCATCACCAGCACCAGGTCGATGTCGCCCAGCAGCTCTTCGACCATGGCGATGGGCGTGCCGGGGCTCAGCACCACCCCCGGCGCCTTGCCGAGCGAGCGGATCAGCTGGACGGTGCGATGCGGGTGCGGCCCGGCCTCGGGGTGGAAGCTGATGCGGTCGACCCCCGCCTCGGCGAAGGCGGGGATGTAGGGATCGGCCGGGCCGATCATCAGATGGGTATCGAAGGGCAGGGCGGAGCAGGGCCGCAACGCCTTCACCACGCTCGGGCCGAAGGTGATGTTGGGCACGAAATGCCCGTCCATGATGTCGAGGTGGAGCCAGTCGGCCCCGGCCTCGGTCATGGCGCGGGCCTCCTCGCCCAGGCGGGCGAAGTCGGCGGACAGGATGGAGGGGGCGATCACGACCGGCTTGACCATGATCGTCCTCATAACAAGCGGCCGGCCGCGTCACAACCGTGACGAAACCGTGGCGCCAAATAAAGGGCCGGGGCGGCGCGCCACCCCGGCCTGTTTCACCCGAAAGGCTTACTTCGCCTTGGCCAGGAAATCCTTGACGTTGTCCGGGGTCACGGTGTCGAGGCCGACATAGGTGATCTCCTCGACCTTCTCGCCCTTCTTCAGCTTCGCCAGCATCTCCATCGCCAGCGCGCCCATCTCATACGGCTGCTGGCCGATCAGGCCGTTGGCGTAGCCGTCGCGCAGCAGCTCCAGCTCCGTCTTCAGCGTGTCGGCCGAGACCAGCACGACCTCCTTCGAGGCCAGCTTCGCCTTGATCGGCTCGGCGAAGTTACGGAAGGCGTCGGGCACGAACAGCGGCCAGCCGCCGACCGGCAGCAGCGCATCGATGTCCGGATGCGCGGTCAGCGTGTCCTGCAACTGCTGCACCGCCAAAGCGGCGTCGTCGTTGCAGTATAGCGGCGAGCCGGCGACCTGGGTCCAGCCGGCGCCCAGCCCGTCGATGGTGCCGCGCACCCGGTCGTTCAGGTTGGCCGCGGCCGGGCCGCCCGAGACCAGGGCGAAGGTGCCGCCGCCCGGATGCAGCTTGGCCGCCATCTCGCCGATCGCCTTGCCCATGGCGTAGTTGTCGGTGCCGACGAAGGCCTGGCGCTTCGACCCCGGCGCGTCGGCGTCGAAGGTGATGGTCGGGATGCCGGCGGCAACCGCCTGGTCGATCACGTTGGTCAGCGCGTCCACATCGGCGACCGAGATCGCCAGCCCGTCGATGCCCTGGGTGATCAGGTCCTGGACGATCTGCGCCTCGCTGGCCGGCTCATGCTCCACCGGGCCGATATAGACGCATTCGACGCCGAGCTTCTTGGCCGCGTCCATGCAGCCGTCGCGCGACAGGTCGAAATAGGGATTGTTCATGGCCTTCGGCACCAGGGCGAAGCGCAGCTTGTCCGCCGCGTTCGCGCCGCCGGCCATGGTCATCACGGCGCCCAATGCCACCGCGGCCAAAAGCAACTTCTTCATAATGATCCTCCCCTTGTTGAACTCGTTTTCGTCCGGCGGCTCAGGCCGCGCGCTTGGACCGGATTCGGTCCAGCAGAACGGCCAGGATGATGAACACGCCGACGAAGAAATCCTGCCAGTAGGGCTGCACGCCGCCCAGGATCAAACCGTTGCGGATGACCTCGATCAGCGCCGCGCCGGTGATGGCGCCGAGCGGGCCGCCGAGGCCGCCGGTCAGGTTGGCGCCGCCGATCACCGAGGCGGCGATCACCCGCAGCTCGTAGCCGACCGCAGTGTTGGCGGGGGCGGAGCCGAGCCAGGCCAGCAGCAGCACGCCGGTGAAGCCGGCCAGCGCGCTGCAGAAGACGTAGACCGAGATCTTGACCCGCTCGACCGGCACGCCGGTCAGCGCCGCCGCCTTCTCGTTGCCGCCGATGGCGAAGACATGCCGGCCCCACTGCATGTGGCGCAGCAGGTACCAGATCATCACCGCCAGCACCGCCATATAGATCAGCGACGGCGGCAGCAGGCCGAAGAGCGGGTCGTTGCCCAGCATCCGGAACAGGTCCTTGGCCGGCCCGGCGGTGGGCGACCCGCGGCCCTGGGTGACGACATAGACCAGGCTGCGGCAGACGCTGAGCATGCCCAGCGTGGTGACGAAGGGCGACAGGCCCAGCCGGGCGATCAGCAGGCCGTTGACCAGCCCGACCACGCCGCCGGCCGCGACCCCTGCCAGCACGCCGAAGGCCAGGGCCAGGCCCGGCCAGTCGACGAAGATCGGCCAGTCCGCGGTCCGGCCCATGGCCAGGCTGGTGGCGACGGCGCCGAGCGCCATGACCGAGCCGACCGACAGGTCGATGCCGGCCAGGATGATCACCAGCGTCTGCCCCAAGGCCGCGATGGCGATGTAGGAGAAGTTCTGGGCGACGTTCTGCAGGTTGCGCTCGGTCAGGAACTTGTCCGAGGCGATGGTCATGACGATCATCAGGATCACCAGCGCCGCCAGCACATAGGTGATCTGGGACCCCAGGATCCGGTGCAGCGGCCCCTGCCGCCGGACATTGTCGAAATTCATCGCCGCCGTGGCCATCACGCCGCCTCCAGCGCGCCGGTGATCAGCCCGGTGACTTCCTCGGGCGAGCTCTGGGCGATGCGCTTGTCGGCGACCTTGCGGCCGCGGCGCATCACGATCACCCGGTCGCAGACCTCGAACACGTCGGGCATGCGGTGGCTGATCAGGATCACGGCGATGCCGCCGTCGCGCAGCCGGCGGATCAGCTCCAGCACCTCATGCACCTGGCGCACGCTGATCGCCGCGGTCGGTTCGTCCATCAGGATCAGCTTGGCGTTGGCCAGGCGGGTGCGGGCGATGGCCACGGCTTGGCGCTGGCCGCCCGACATCAGCCGCACCAGGTCGCTGGCGCGGGTCTCCGATTTCAGCTCGGCGAACAGCGCCTGCGCCTTCCGGTTCATGGTGCCGTGGTCGAGGCGGCGCAGCGGCCAGACCCCGGTCTTCAGCTCGCGGCCGAGGAAGACATTGGCGGCGGCGGTCAAATTGTCGGCCAAGGCGAGGTCCTGGTAGACGACCTCGATGCCGGCCTCGCGGGCGTCGACCGGCTTGTGGAAATGCACCGGCTTGCCCTCCAGCAGCATCTCGCCGGAGGTCGGCGGGAAATTGCCGGCCATGACCTTGACCAAAGTCGACTTGCCGGCGCCGTTGTCGCCCATCAGCCCGACCACCTCGCCGGGCTCGATCGACCAGCTGACGCCGGTCAGGGCGTGAATCGCCCCGAAATGCTTGGCAATGTCCCGCAGCTCCAGAAGCGCCATCCCGCCCCGTTCCTCCCTGGCCCCGGTGATCCCGGCCTCGTTCGGGCGGAACTGTGAAAGAGAGCGCGGCGGAGCGCAAATTGTTTTTGTCTGATTATTGTATCAAGAGCCGGAGGCCTCAGGAGCGCCGCTTCAGCCGGGCGATGTGGAAGCCGTCCAGGCCGCCGAGATCCGGCCAGTGGCTTGGCAGTGTGCGGACGTCGCCGGCCGGGGTCAGCAGCTCGGCCGCCCCCCCGATCTCCGCCGCCGCCACCGGCACGCGGGCCAGGCGGTCGTCCTCGGCCAGCAGCCGGTCGATCTGCGCCTCGCCCTCCTCGGGCAGCAGCGAGCAGGTGCACCAGATCAGGATGCCGCCGGGCCGCACCAGCTCGACCGCACGGCGCAGCATCCGCGCCTGCGCCGCCGCCAGCTTGGCCACGTCCTCCGGCCCCTTCAGCCTGGGCACGTCGGGATGCCGGCGGATGGTGCCGGTGGCGCTGCAGGGCGCGTCCAGCAGCACGCCGTCATAGGGGGCCGTGCCGGTGAAGGTCTCGGCCTCCGCGGTGTGCAGCTCGGCGGCGAGGCCGAGCCGCTCGAGATTCTCCGCCACCCGCTTCAGCCGCCGGGTCGACCGGTCGATCGCCGTCACCACGGCGCCGGCGGCGGCGAGCTGCGCCGTCTTGCCGCCCGGTGCCGAGCAGAGGTCGAGGATGCGGCGGCCTTCGATCGGGCCGAACAGCCGCGCGGGCAGGGCGGCGGCGGCGTCCTGCACCCACCAGGCGCCCTCGGCGAAGCCCGGCAGGTCCGGCACCATGCCGCCGGCCTCGCGCCGCAGCGTCCCGGTCGGCAGCGGCCGGGCGTCGAGCTGCCCGGCCCAGACCTCGGGGTCGGCCTTGACCGAGAGGTCGAGCGGCGCCTCGTGCAGATGCGCCTCGGCGATTGCGGCGGCGGTGGCCGGCCCATAGACCTCGACCAGGCGCGACCACAGCCAGTCCGGCGTGTTCAGCCGGGCGGCATCCTGCCCGGCCAGCAGGGCCGGCCCGTCCTCGGCCAGGCGGCGCAGCACGGCGTTGACCAGCCCCTTCATGCCGGCGAAGCCGGTCAGGCCGGCCAGCTCGACCGAGGTGTCGACCGCGGCGTGCGACGGCGTCGCCAGGAACAGGCGCTGGGCCAGGCCCAGGCGCAGCACGTCGCGCACGGTGGCGGCGCCGCGCGCCAGCGGCGTCTTCAGCGCGCTGTCGATCAGCGCGTCGATCTGGCCGAGCCGGCGCAGCGTGGTGGTCAGCAGCAGGCGGGTGAAGGCGCGGTCGCGCGATTCCATGCCCTGCAGGGCGAGATGGGCGTCGAGGGCCTCGTCGATCGGGCGCCGCTGCGCCAGAACGGCCCGCAGCAGTTCGACGGCGGCCTTGCGCGTGGCCAATCCGGTGTCGGTCATGCGCGGGATGTAGACCATCGCGGCCGGGCCGGCCAGTGCCATCGCGCTCTTTCGCGTTTGGTTCCGCCGCGCCATGCTGGGCGAAGTCATGGAGGACACGCCGATGCCGCCCGAAGACACCGCCGCCCGCCGCCTCTATCTCGAGGACCTCGAGGTCGGGCAGCGCTTCGGCTCGGGGACCGTCGCGGTGACGCCCGAGGCGATCAAGGCCTTCGCCGCCCAGTTCGACCCGCAGCCCTTCCATCTCGACGAGGAGGCGGCAAAGACGACCTTCTTCGGCGGCCTGGCCGCCAGCGGCTGGCACACCGCGGCGCTGACCATGCAGCTGCTGGTCGGCGGCGAGTTCCTGCCCGCCGGCGGGCTGATCGGCGGCGGCACCGACGAGATGCGCTGGCCGCGGCCGGTGCGGCCGGGCGACGTGCTGCGGCTGGAGAGCGAGGTGCTGGAGATCCGGCCGTCCCAATCACGCCCCGACCGCGGCATGGTCAAGACAAGGATCACCACGCTGAATCAGGCCGGCGAGCCGGTTCAGATCATGATCGCCAACATGGTCGTGCCGAAGCGGCCGGCCTGAATCCGAAGGGGAGGGGGCAGCATGTCACATTCGAGACGGCTGACGGCCATCGGCCTGGTCCTCTTGGCACTGTCGGGAAGCGCCGCGGCGGCGGAGACCGGCTGGACCGTCGCTGGGCCCGTTCCGGAGAATCCGCTGCAGACGGCCACCCTGGCCGGGACCGCCCGTGCCGGCGAGCACTCCGCGCCGGCCCATCTGGTCATCGGCTGCCGCCCCGATGCCGACATGACGGCGAGCCTGACGATTCCGGAAGCGCTGGGCTTCGACACCGGCCCCTTCGAGGGGCCGGACGGCATCGGCGAGCGCCAGAAGCGGCTGACCGTCGGCCTTGCCGGCGACCGGTCGGCGCCGCGCCTCGTCTCCGGCTGGTGGAGCGAGAACACGGTGTTCACCTTCAGCTTCGCCCTGTCGAAGCCGGAGGCCGCGCGCTGGCTGGCGCGCCCGGGCCAGAGGCTCGCGGCCGAGATCCGCCCGCCCGACGCCGGCAAGCCCGCCCTGGCGCTGACCTTCCGGCTGCCGGACGACGCGGCGGGGCTGAAGCAGGTGGTGGGGCCCTGCGGGGTGAAATAGCGCCTCAGCCGGCCAGGCGGCTGATCAGCGCCGGCACCTCGCGGACCGAGTCGAGCGTGTGGAAGCCGGGCGGCGCCACCTCCGGCCGGCTCACCGCCTCATGCGCCCAGGTGATGCGGTAGGGGATGTGCACCGCCTGGCCGCCGAGGTCGAGCACCGGCAGGATGTCCGACCGCATCGAGTTGCCGATCATCAGGAACCGGTCCGGCGTGGTACCGCCGCGCTGCAGGATCCGGCGATAGGTCGCCTCGTCCTTCTCGGCCACGATCTCGACGCTCTCGAACCGTTCGGCGAGGCCGGAGCGGGCGACCTTGCTCTCCTGGTGGAACAGGTCGCCCTTGGTGATCACGATCAGTCGGATGCGGCCGGCCCTGGCCTCCGGCGCCAGCGCGTCCAGCGTCTCGACCACGCCGTCGATCAGCTCGACCGGGTGGTCCATCATCGCCTTCCCGAGATCGAGGATCGTGCGGATCTGGGCGGCGCCGATGCGGCCCTCGGTGATCTCGACCGCGGTCTCGATCATCGACAGGGTGAAGCCCTTCACGCCGTAGCCGAAGGTCTTGAGGTTGCGCGCCTCTGTGTCGAGCAGGGTGCGCTCGAGCGTCTCGGCGTCGACCCAGGGGGACAGCAGTGCGACCAGCCGGCCATGCGTCTCCTCGAACACCGATTCGCTGTGCCACAGGGTGTCGTCGGCGTCGAAAGCGACGGTCAGGGGAGAAGGCATTTCAGCTCCGGCGGGCGGCGAAGCCGGTGACCGACTGGGACAAGGCGTGCAGGGCGAAGCCGAGGAACAGCAGGCCGGATGCGCGGACGAACCAGACCTCGTGGCGGCGATAGAAGACGCGCACGGCCGCGGCGCCGGTGACGCCGACCAGGATGACATAGGCGCCGGCGGCGCCGAGGCAGGCGGCGGCGACCAGCGCCGGCAGATCCGACCAGGTCAGGCTGGCGTCATGGCCGGCGAGCAGCGCGGTGAAGGTGGCGACCGCCACCGGATAGCCCTTCGGGTTGGTGACGCCGAACAGCAGGCCGCGCAGCAGCGGCCGCCGCACCGAGGTGTCGATTGTTCCATCGGAGCCGCGGCGCATGGTCAGCGCCGACCAGCCGAGCCACAGCAGATAGGCGCCGCAGATCAGCCCGAGCGCGTCGAACACGGCCGGGCCGATCACCTGGGCGCAGACGATCGCGATCAGCGCCAGCGCTGACCACAGCGCATCGCCGACCAGGTGGCCGCACAGGAAGGTGGCGCCGGCCCGCCGCCCCTGGCCGGCGGAGATGCCGAACACGGCCAGCACCGCCGGCCCGGGCGAAATGCCGTAGGCGAAGCCGGCGAGGCCGGAGGCCAGAAGCAGGGAGCCGTTCACGATTCCTCCGAAAATGACGGGGCTGCGGTCGCAGCCGGCGCCAAAATCGGCCATAAGGGGCGCCCGGGGCAAGCGGATCGAGCGGAGGACAGGATGGATGAGGCGGAGATCCTGAGGCGCTTCGACGCCGAGCTGCGGCGGGCCCCGGTGCAGGCCGATCCGGCCTACCGGGTCGAGCAGCTGCCCGACGTCACGCGGATCGTCGGCCCCGGGCCGGGGGCGCATGACAACTTCGTGCAGTGGAGCGCGCTCGACGCCGCCTCGGCCGATGCGGCGATCGCGCGCGAGGCCGCGTTCTTCGCCGGCCAGGGCCGGTCGGTCGAATGGAAGCTGTACGGCCACGACGCGCCGGCCGATCTCGGCCGGCGTCTGCAGGCCGCCGGCTTCGTGCCGGAGGAGCCGGAGACGCTGGTGGCGCTCGACCTCGACGGCGCGCTGCCGCCGCCGGTCGATCCGGAGGGCGTGACGGTCGAGCGGGTGGTCGACCCGGTGCGGTTCGGCGCCATCGACGACCTGATGGCCGCGGTCTACGGCGCCGACGAGGACTGGCGGTCGGAGGTGCTGGGGGCGGAACTGGCGGCGGCGCCGGACCGGCTGTCGGTGTACCTCGCCATGGCCGACGGCCATTGCGTCTCGGCCGGCTGGATCCGGTTCCACCCCGGCACCGGCTTCGCCGATCTGTGGGGCGGCGCCACCCGGCCGCATTGGCGCGGCCGCGGCATCTACCGCGCCCTGGTGGCCAAGCGCGCTGCCGAGGCGAAGCAGCGGGGCTTCCGCTTCCTCACCGTCGACGCCTCCTCCGAAAGCCGGCCGATCCTGCAACGGCTCGGCTTCCGGGTGCTGACGACGACGACGCCTTACGTGCGGGAAGCGTAGGCCAGAGGCCTCACCCCCGCCCGATGAAGGGCATGTTCGTCGCCATCACGGTGACGAACTGGACATTGGCGTCGAGCGGCAGGCCCGCCATCATCAGCACGGTGCTGGCGACATGGGCTGCATCCATCAGCGGCTCCGGCTTGATCGAGCCGTCGGCCTGGGGCACGCCCTTGGCCATCTTCGAGGCCATGTCGGTGGCGGCATTGCCGATATCGACCTGGCCGCAGGCGATATTGTACTTGCGCCCGTCCAGCGAGGTCGACCGGGTCAGGCCGGTGATGGCGTGCTTGGTCGCGGTGTATGGGGCGGAGTTCGGCCGCGGCACATGCGCCGAGATCGAGCCGTTGTTGATGATCCGGCCGCCCTGCGGGTCCTGGTCCTTCATGATCCGGAACGCCTCCTGGGTGCACAGGAACGGGCCGGTCAGGTTGGTGTCGACCACCGCCTTCCACTGCTCGAAAGTCAGCTCCTCCAGCGGCACGCCCGGGGCGCTGACGCCGGCATTGTTGAACAGCACGTCGAGGCGGCCGAAGCGGGCCTTGGCGGCGTCGAAGAGGGCGCGGACACTCTTCGGGTCGGTGACGTCGGTCGGCACCGCCAGGGCCTGGTCCGACGGAGCGCCCGACAGCTGGATCGTCTCCGCCAGCGCGTCCTGCCGGCGGCCGGCCAGCACCACCTTGTAGTCATCCTTGAGGAAGGCCAGGGTCACCGCGCGGCCGACGCCCGACCCGGCCCCCGTCACCATCGCCACCTTGCTCGTCATCTGCGTCTCTCCCGTATCGATCGCCGGGGTCGGCCCCGTGTCCGGACGGACCCTAGCGGTTATGTCCGACGTAGTCAGCCGGAATGCTGCCCACTACCTCACGGCCCGGCGGCCATGGCCGCTGACCTCGGTGCCGGCGTCGCGGCGCAGCGGCAGGTAGTCGAGCAGCGAGATCAGCGCCACCACGCCCAGCAGGGCGAAGGCGATCTGATACTCGGCGATGATCGAGCCGCCGGCCAGCCCCGAGGCCTCGGCCGCCCGCAGCGCGATCGCCCCCAGCGCCACGCCCAGCCCGACCGAGATCTGCTGGATCACGCTGAACAGGGTGTTGGCGGCGCTCATCTCCGGCTTCGGCACATCGACGAAGGCCAGGGTGTTCAGGCTGGTGAACTGCATCGACCGGGCGGCGCCGCTGACCACCAGCAGCGCCGCGGTCAGGGCCGCCGGGGTCGACGGCGTCAGCAGGGCGCAGGCGAACAAGGTCGCCGCCAGCACCGCGCCGTTGATCAGGAGGGCGGTGCGGAAGCCGAAGCTGCGCAGCACCCAGCTGGTCATCGGCTTCATGCCGAGATTGCCGGCGAACAGCGCCAGCACCAGCAGGCCGGAGCTGACCGGGTCCAGCCCGAAGCCGAGCTGGAACATCAGCGGCAGCAGGAAGGGCACGGCGCTGACCACAGCCCGGAACAGCGACCCGCCGCGCACGGTGACGCGGAAGGTGTGGATCGCCAGCGCCGCCAGCCCGACCAGCGGGTGCGGGTGGCGCCGGGCGTGGCGCACCGCCCAGGCGCCCAGCAGCAGGGCGGCGGCCAGCAGCAGCCCCACCGTCGCCCAGGGGACCTGCTCGTGCCCGATCAAGTCCAGCCCCAGCATCAGCGCCAGGCAGGCGACGCCGGACAGGACGAAGCCGAGCCCGTCGAAGGGCCGGCGCTCGTCACTGCGGTCGTTCGGGATCAGCCGCAGCGCCAGCACCAGGGCGATGGCGCCGAGCGGCAGGTTGAGCAGAAAGATCCAGCGCCAGGAGGCGATGCTGGTGATCAGCCCGCCCACCGGCGGGCCCAGCACCGGCGCCGCCAGTGCGGGCCAGGTGATATAGGCGATCGCCCGCATCAAATCCTGCTTGGCGGTGTTGCGCAGCACCACCAGCCGGCCGACCGGCACCATCATGGCGCCGCCGATGCCCTGCAGGATGCGCGCGGCGGTGAAGCTCCACAGGCTGTCGCTGGCGGCGCACAGGGCCGAGGCCAGGGTGAAGACGACGATCGCGGCGGCGAAGACCGAGCGGGCACCGAACCGGTCGGCGACCCAGCCGCTGGCCGGGATGAACACGGCCAGGGTCAGCAGATAGGCCGACAGCCCGACATTCAGGTCGACCGCCCGGACGCCGAAGGAGGCCGCCATGTCCGGCAGCGCCGTGACGATCACGGTGGCGTCCAGGTTCTCCATGAAGAAGGCGCCGGCGACCAGCAGCGCGATCAGCACGGGTTGGCGCGGGGACGAGGTCATGGGCCGGCCGGATCGTGGGGCCCGCGCGGCGGCGGGCAGCTTGATCCCGGATAGCACGGCCCCGTCAGGCAAATGCATGCACAGACGGCATGGGCGGGGCTCAGCCCGCGGCGGCCTGCATCATAGTGTGATTGGAAGCGGCCTGGATCGAAGATCGGGGATGCCGTAATTTAAGGCCCATATTCATGTTAATTCTTGAAAGCAGTATTCATGAACTGGATTTTGGCGTCCCTGCTGGGACTGGTCCTGGCCGTATGTTCGGCCTGTGGTCCCGAAGATGCCCTCCTGGGTGGCGGACGGGTGACCGCGGCGGGCGCGAACGAGCTGCTGCCCGAGCAGGTGGAGACGGTCAGCGAGCTGGATCTGCTGGCCATGGTCGCTCCGGACAACCCAAGGGTGCTCCAGTATCGTGCGACCGGCGTCGCGCCCGAGGCCGACACGGCTGCAGTCAGTCTGGAACTGCACCGGGCATTGGCCACGTTCAACGGGGATTCGAACAGGGTGGCGATGATCCAGGATCGCCTGGTGTTCGCCTCTGATCAGAAGTGCAATCTGTTTCTCAAATACCTGTCCCGCATCCAAAGCTACAATAAAACGACATTCAAATGGCTTTCGATTCTGTCGGGCGGAGCTGGTGCGCTGATCGCCAGTGCCGATCTGTCGAGGATATTCTCGGGAGCCGCGGGCATGAGCGCCGGCCTCGGTGCGGCCATCGAGGACAATTTCTTCTCCAATATCGCGACATCGGTCATCGGGCCGGCGATCGTGCGGGCTCGCCTCGAATACTACAATGTCATATTGGATAAGCGGAAGGCGCCGAACGGTGCCTATAGCCTGGGCGAGGCCATCACGGACGCCGTCCGGTACCACGGGCTCTGCACCTTGGACACCGGGATCGCCGAGGCGGCCCGAGCCGTTCAGACCACCGCCCAGGTCAGAGGCGGGTTGACGACCCGCCAAGCGCAATCCGCCGCGGAGGCGCCGGCCTCCCTTGCCGCCACGGTGCGAAAGTAGACGGCGCGTCAGACCGCCGCCTGCAACTCCGTCATGTCGTCGGCCTGGTCGGCGACCGAGGCCAGCACGCTCTTGACCACGAAGATCTGGCCCAGCTTGCGGGCCACCATCTCCCATTCCGGGCAGGCGTCGCGGCGGACGGCGATGGTCACGCGCATCTCCTCGCCCTGGCGCTCGGCCGAGACGCGCTCGGGCACGACATCGCGCAGGCAGAAATGCTCGAGCAGGCGGGGCAGCAGGTTGGTGTCGGCCATGCCGACCACGTGAAAGAGGACCTGCGCGTCGTCGCGGGTCATGGTCATCGTCTTCTCCGGGGAATGCGAACAGCAACGGCGAAGACCCCGGGGGAGCCGGCGTGGCCGGCCCGGGGCCTAGTGGCTAATTCGCAGGGAGTGCGTGGTGACCATGCCCCATGGTTAACCGCTCGGGATCGGATTGGCAAGCCTATGGCCTTGACCCGTCCTGGCCTCCGCGCAAGCCTGCGCTGCATTCGGCAGGAGGAAGGCATGGTCGATCCGGCTTCGGAGCCGCTGGCGGGACGGCGGGCGCTGGTGACGGGGGCCAGCCGCGGCATCGGCGAGGCGCTGGCCCTCGGCCTGGCCGCGGCCGGCGCCGACATCGCCCTGGCCGGCCGCGACCGCGCGGCCCTGGACCGGGTGGCCGAGGCGGTGCGGCAGCGGGGACGCCAGGCCGTGCCGGTCGTGCTCGACGTCGCCGACACCGGCGGCATCGACCGCGTCTTCGCCACCGCCGCGGCGGCGCTGGGCGGGCTCGACATCCTGGTCAACAACGCCGGGGTGGAGGAGGTGCGGCCCTCGCTCGCGGTCGACGAGGCGCTGTGGGACCGGATCGTCGACACCAACCTCAAGGGCGCCTTCTTCTGCGCCCGTGCCGCGGCGCTGCTGATGAAGCCGCGCGGCCGCGGCGCCATCCTCAACCTGTGCTCGCTGACCTCCGAAGTCGGGGTGCCGGGCGCCGTGCCCTACGGCGCCTCGAAGACAGGCCTGGTCGGCATGACCCGGGCGCTGGCGACGGAATGGGCGAAGGACGGCATCCGGGTCAACGGCATCGGCCCCGGCTATTTCCGCACCGCTTTGACCGAGGTGTTCTACCGCGACGAGGCCTGGCAGCAGCGCATGCTTGCCGCCATCCCGGCCGGCCGCTTCGGCCGGATGGACGACCTGGTCGGCCCCGCCGTGTTCCTGTGCTCCGACGCCGCCGCCTATGTCACCGGGCAGGTGCTGTATGTCGATGGCGGGTATCTGGCTTCGATCTAGCCGGGCTGGCTGCTGCTCTTGCGTCATCGCGAGCCCCGAAGGGGCGCGGCGATCCAGGGGGCTGTGCCGCTGGATCGCTTCGCCTTCGGCTCGCGATGACGATACTGTTGGAAGCGAGACTTCCTATGGAGGCTTGGTGTGATCCGCACAAAGCTCTTCACCAGCAGGCACGGCCAAGTGGTGCGCTTGCCAAAAGCCGTCGCCTTCCCCGAGGGCACGGACGAGGTCGAGATTCTCACGATCGCGGAGAGCCGCTTGGTCACACCGGTTGGCAAGCGCTGGGACGATTTCTTCTCGCGTGCGCCTCGGGCTTCGGAGGGCTTCATGGAGGTGCGAGCGCAGCCGAAGGCGGAACAGCGCGAGCCACTCTGACAACGCTATGTCTGTCCCTTGTGAAACTCCGCCGTCACCTCGATTGCGCCGATGATGGCGGCGTTGAAGGCCGGCAGGTCCTCGGCCGGGATCCAGTATTCGAGGTGGCTGCGGCCGCCGACCTCCTGCACCTGGTAGCGGTCCAGGAAGTCGCGCCGCACCCGGAAGCGGGTGACATAGCCCGAGCCGCCGGCCGGCACGTTCCAGTCGCGCGCGATCTTGACGGCGTACTCTTCCGATAGGACCGGGTAGAAGATCGGCTGCTCCGGCAGGCGGGGCGGGAAGGCGCGCATGCCGGCCTCCCGGATCAGGCGCAGCTCCTCCGGCCCGACCGGGCGCCACAGCGTGACGGTCTCGGCCATGTTCAGCCCCGTTTCAGCAACCCGTCCCGCACCTCGGACACCGCGCGGGCATGGCCGTCGAAGCCTTCATAGGTCGCCAGCGTCCGCGCCTGCCCGGCCAGCGCCGGATAGCCGGCGGCGCTGACATAGCCGATCGAGGTCCGCTTCAAGAAGTCGAACACCGAGAGCGGCGAGGCGGTGCGGGCGTGGCCGCCGGTCGGCAGCACCGCATTCGGGCCCAGCACGAAATTGCCGATCGTCACCGGCGTGTAGGGCCCGAGCAGGATCTCGCCGGCATGGTCGATCCGCGCCGCGTCGGCGAAGGCATCGCGCGACAGGATCTGCAGATGCTCCGGCGCGTAGTCGTTGACGAAGCCGATCGCCGCATCCCAGTCCGGCGCCAGCACGATGCCGCCGCGCGGCCCGGTCAGCACGGTGCGGGAGAAGCCGGCGCGGCCGGCGCTCATCGCCGCCCAATGCCCCGGCAGGGCGGCCGCCGCCTGCTCCGCCACCCGGCGGCTGTCGGTGACGAGATAAGCCGAGCTGTCCGGCCCGTGCTCGGATTCGATGATCAGGTCCAGCGCCGCCAGCGCGCCGTCGACGCTGTCATCGGCCAGGATGATGGATTCGCTCGGTCCCGCCGGGGTGCCGGTGTCGATCGCGTCGGCCAGCAGGCGCTTGGCGGCGACGACATAGGGGCTGCCGGGGCCGACGATCTTGTCGCATCTCGGGATCGTCGCCGTGCCGTAGGCCACCGCCGCCACGCCCTGGGCGCCGCCGGCGGCGAAGACCTGCGTCACCCCGACCCGTTTCGCCACCGCCAGCGTCGCGGTGTCGACCTGCCCGTCCGGGCCGGGCGGGGTGATGATCACCACGTTCGGCACCTTCGCCGCCAGCGCCGGGATCGTCGTCATCATCGCGACGGAGGGGAAGGCGCCCTTGCCGCGCGGCACATAGCAGGCGACCGACGGGATCGGCCGGATGCGGTCGCCGGCGAAGACGCCGGGGCGCACCTCCTTCCACCACATCTCCTCCGGCAGCTGCGCCTCGTGGAACCGGCGGATGCTGTCGGCGGCGAAGTCGATCGCGGCCATCACCTCGGGCTCCAGCAGGCCCGGCGCGGCATCCAGCGCATCCTGGCTGATGCGCAGGCCGTCGGCCGAGACCGTCGCCTTGTCGAAGTCGCGGGTGAAGCGGGCCACGGCCTCGTCACCCTCGGCCTTGACCGCCGCCACGATCGGCCGGACGGCGTCGAGGAAGGGGCCGAGATCGGCCTCGGTCCGGGCCAGCAGCGCATGGCGGCCGGCGGCGGACAGCGTCGACAGGTCGTGGATTCGGATGGCGTCGCTCATGGCCTTGTCCCGCGAGTGCGAAAATACGTCTGACTTATACGGAGCGTCGATTGACTCCGCGAGCCGCCACCTTATGAATTGTCGCTCCGAAAAAACAGCGCGGCCGGCGGCAACGGCCGTGCCCTCAGCAGGGGAATGGCGATGGCACATCATGGCGGGACGATGGTTCTGGCGGCCGCGATCATGGCGGCGGGACTGGCCTGGGCCGGGCCAGCGGCGGCGCAATCGGTGCCGGCGAAGCCGGAGGCCGGCGGCTTCAAGATGGGCATCGAGCCCTGGCTCGGCTACGGGCTGTGGCATGTCGCGGCCGACAAGAAGCTGTTCGAGGCCCAGGGCCTGTCCGATGTCGAGATCGTCAACTTCACCCAGGACAAGGACGTCAACGCCGCATTGGCCAGCGGCCAGCTGGACGGCGCCAACATCGCCACCCACACGGCCCTGGTGATGGCGGCGGCCGGGCTGCCGATCAAGATCGTCGCCGTGCTCGACGTCAGCATGACCGCCGACGCCATCCTGGCCGGGCCGGACGTCAAGGGCATCGCCGACCTCAAGGGCAAGGAGGTGGCTTATGAGGAGGGCACCACCAGCCACATCCTGCTGAACTATGCCCTGGCGGCCAACGGCCTGACGCTGGCCGACGTCAAGTCGGTGCCGATGCCGGCCTCGGATGCCGGCGCGGCGCTGATCGCCAAGCGGGTGCCCGTGGCGGTGACCTATGAGCCCTACCTGACCCTGGCGCGGGCGCAGGATCCGGCGGTCAGGCTGCTGTACACCGCGGCGGAGGATCCGGGCCTGGTCTCCGACGTCTTCGTGGTGCGCGAGGAGGTGCTGAAAGAGAAGCCGGGCCAGATCGCGGCGCTGCTGCGCGCCTGGCAGGCGGCGCATGACGACTACGCCAAGGACACGGCGGGCGGCCGCGCCATCATCGCCAAGGCGGTGGGCGCGTCGCCGGAAGAGCTTTCGACCGCCTTCGACGGCGTGACCTTCTACTCCCTACCGGACAACAAGACCCAGCTGACCGGCGCCTTCGCCCAGCACGTCATCCTCGACGTCAAGAAGGCGGCCCAGGCCGCGGGGCTGCTGCAGGGCGATGTCGACGCCGCCGCGCTGATCGACCCGCGCTTCGTCGCCGCCGTGACGCAGTGATCCTGAACGCATGACCGCCGGCCGGCCGCGCCTCTTCCGCCTCGACACCAGGCTGACGCCGGCGCGCTTCGCCGGCATCGCCGCGCTGGTCTTCCTCGGCCTCCTGCTGCTGTGGGCGGCGGTGACGCTGACGGGGCTGGTGCGGCCGCTGTTCCTGCCCTCGCCGGTGCAGGTGGCGAACCGGCTGTGGCTGCTGGCGCAGTCCGGCCAACTGTGGGACGACGCGGCGATCAGCATCTACCGCATCCTGGTCGGCTTCCTGCTGGCGACGGTGGTCGCGGTGCCGATCGGCGTGCTGATCGGCCGCTACCATGTGTGGGAGGCGCTGGTCGAGCCGGTGGTGGACTTCGTCCGCTACATGCCGGTGGTGGCCTTCGTGCCGCTGACCATCCTGTGGACCGGCACCGGCGACTTGCAGAAGTTCCTGATCATATGGATCGGCACCTTCTTCCAGCAGGTCCTGCTGATCATGGACAACGTCAAGCGCGTGCCCTGGGACTTCATCGATGTCGGCCGCACGCTGGAGATGAAGCCGCGCCGGATCCTGATGTCGATCGTGATCCCCGCGGCGCTGCCCGGGATCTGGGATTCGATGCGGATCAGCCTGGGCTGGGCCTGGACCTGGCTGGTGCTGGCCGAGCTGGTGGCCGCCACCTCCGGCCTCGGCTACCGCATCAACACGGCGCAGCGCTTCTTCCAGACCGACACGATCATCGGCTACATCCTGGTGCTCGGCGTGCTCGGCCTGGTCACCGACCAGGGCATGAAGGCGCTGGCGCACCGCCTGTTTCCCTATGAGCGGGCGCGGCGATGACGGCGCGGCTTGAGGTCCGGTCCCTGTCCAAAAGCTTCGTGCAGAAGCAGGACCGGCTGCAGGTGCTGCAGGGCATCGATCTGACGCTGGGCGAGAACGAGTTCGTGTCGCTGGTCGGCGCCTCGGGCTGCGGCAAGTCCACCCTGCTGTCGATCGTCGCCGGGCTGCAGGAGTTCGACCAGGGCGCGGTGCTGGTCGACGGCCGGCCGATCGCCGGGCCGGGACGCGACCGCGGCGTGGTGTTCCAGAGCTACACGCTGATGCCGTGGCTGACGGCGCTGGGCAATGTCGAGTTCGCCCTGCGCGGCCTCGGGCTGCCGGCGGCGCAGGTGAAGCAGACGGCGCGCGAGCACCTGGCGCTGGTCGGGCTGGCCCGCTTCGCCGATGCCTGGCCCAGCCAGCTGTCCGGCGGCATGAAGCAGCGCGTCGCCATCGCCCGGGCGCTGTGCTACCGGCCCAAGATCCTGCTGATGGACGAGCCGTTCGGCGCGCTCGACGCCCTGACCCGGCAGCAGATGCAGGAGTTGCTGACCGATATCTGGGAGGCGCACCGCCTGGCGGTGCTGTTCGTGACCCATGATGTCGACGAGGCGGTCTACCTGTCCGACCGGGTGGCGGTGATGTCCAGCCGGCCGGGCCGGATCAAGGAGATCGTGCCGGTGCCGCTGCCGCGCCCGCGGGCGCCGGAGATCGCGGAGACCGACGACTTCATCCGCCTGCGCCACCGCATCCTCGGCTCGATCCGCGAGGAGGTGCGGCGGATGGCGGAGGCGGACGCTTAGCCTGTTTCAGTGCAGGGTGATGCCGGTGTCGATGGTCCGCACCGGCGCGACGCCGGCCTCGGCGCCGACGCGCATATTGGCGCTGGCCCGCTCGAGCATCGGCGTGACGACCTCGGCTTCGACGGCGGCGGCGATCATCTGCCCGGTCAGGAAGGCGAGGGCGCCGATCAGCGCGCCGCTGACCGCCTGCGGGTCGCCGCCCGCCTCGGCGGCATAATCCTCCGACCGCTCGCCGATCAGCGCGAGAAGGTCGTTGTGGATCTGCTGGGTCAGGGGGCCGATCGTGTCCATCTGCATCCTCCGCGGCGGCGCTCCGGGGCAGGGGCCGTTCTGTGTTGGTATGGCATCAATAGCGGCCGGGCAGCGCCGGTTCCGGCCCGGGCTGCGGCATTCGCGCCGGGAACCGTAGGAAATTCGGGAGTGTTGCCGCTTCGTTCGGACGGCCGCGGGCGCTATGCTGGTGCGAATCCCGACGTGCCGCGGCTGGCGAGCCCGAGGCGCGCCGGACATTGAAGGCCATGGGGCCGCGGGGAGGGCCATGTTCAGCCACATCACGGTGGGCACCAACGACATCGATCGGGCCAAGCAGTTCTATGACAAGGTGCTGGCGGCGATCGGCCTGCGCTGCCAGCTCGACGACCGCGTCGCCGGCTGGCTGTGCTATGTGCCGGAGGGCGACAGCGGCCCGGAATTCCTGATCTGCCGCCCGATCGACGGCGGCAAGGCGACCTTCGGCAACGGCGTCACTATCGGCTTCAACGTGCGCGACCGGGCCCAGGTCGACACCTTCCACCAGGCGGCCCTGGCCGCGGGCGGCGTGGATGAGGGCGCGCCCGGCACCCGGCCGCACTACCATCCCAGCTACTACGGCGCCTATGTGCGCGACCCGGACGGCAACAAGCTGTGCTGCGTCTGCCACCGATCGGACGCGCCGGGGCTGTTTCCGTAGGCTGACCGCGCCGATCTCACCTCTCCGTCATGGCGAGCGAAGCGTGGCCATCCAGTCCCGCAGCCGGAGCAGGCCTGGCAATCCTGGATGGCCACGCCCCTGCGGGGCTCGCCATGACGAAAGGGCGTCAGGCCGACTGTTCGGTGATCGAATCGACCCGGTTGGGGTAGAAGGCGACGTGGTCTTTGATTTCGGCGACGGCGTCGTAGGGCCTCTCGTAGGTCCAGACCGCGTTCACTGTCCGCTCGCCGCCCGCCGGGATGCTGTAATAGGCGGCGTCGCCCTTGTAGGGGCAGTAGGAGGCGTGGTCGGTGCGCTGCAGCGCCGCCATGTCCACGTCCCTTCGCGGGATGTACTGCACCGCGGGGTAGCTCGCCTCGCGCAGCGTCAGCGCGTTGCGGCTGTCGGCGACGACCTTGCCGGCCACCGTGACCACGATCCGGCCCGGGTTCGGCGTGACCGTGATCGGATGGTCGGGTCCGGGGATCTTCCTCGGCTTTTCGCTCATGGCGCATGGCCCTGATGTGTGCTGGACCTTCGATGTGGGGTCCGGGCCGCTTCAGGGGAAGGGTTAAAATTTGCCGTGGCGGAGATAGGCCTCCTGCGGCGAGGTGCCGTCCAGGATCGCGTTGCGCACCAAGTTCTCCTGCCGCATCACCGCCTCGACCTTCGCCACCGTCTCCTCGGCCAGGGCCGCGGGGATGACGACGATGCCGTCGATGTCGGCCACCACCCAGTCGCCGGTGGCGATCCGCACCTGGCCGATGGTGATCGGCTCGCCATAAGCCTCCGGCACCCAGGCGGCGACGATGTCGCGCGGCGTGCGAAAGCGGGCGAAGACCGGGAAGCCCAGCTTGCGGATGAATGCATTGTCGCGCGACCCGCCATCGACGATGTAGCCGCGCACGCCGCGCGACTGCAGCGCCTCGGCCGACAGCTCGCCCATCAGCGCCCGCACATCGTCCTGCGGCTGGCAGATCGCGACATGGTCCTTCGGCACCACGGTCAGCAGCTCGGTCCAGGCCAAGAGGCTCTGATGCGCGTCGACGGTGTCGTCCGGCCGGCCGCGGATGGTGAAGACGCGACCGCAGACGCTGGTGTCCGGGTCGACCGCCAGGATCGTCCGCGGCAGCACGCAATTGGCATGGCCCAGGTCGCGCAGCACGTCGTAGACGGCGCCGGAATAGCAGGCCTCCAGCCGGGCGGTCAGGTCGGTCATGTTCGGTCCTCCCGTCGCGTCGATGGCGCCGGCCATAACAAGGCCGTCAGGCAGAAGGTGCAGACGATAGCAAACAGCACCAGCCCGACGCGACTGGCGAAACTGTCCGGCGTGCTGGCGGGAAGCGGCAAGACGCCCAGGCCGAACAGGATCAGGAAGGTGGTGAGCGCGCCGGCATAGACCTTTCCGGCCCGGGGATCCGTCGCCGCCCGACCGCCGAAGACCAGCGCGACAAAGAAGACCGTGAGAAAGAGGAACGGCACGGTCGGCCGCAGCTCGATGAAGGCGAAGGCAAAGGAGGCGACGACCCCGCCGAGGAGATTGACGACCATCAGCCCGAGGGCGGCGCGGCCGCTGCTGGCCAGATCGAGCTGGTTCAGCAGCGAGGCCACGGTGATCGGCACCACGATGGCGGTGGAGAAGCGGCTGTCGGTCAGGCACAGGACGACCATGGCCAGCAGGATCGCCGTGTTGGCCAAGGCCTGGTGGACGGCGTGGTCGACGCCGGACGGAACGGCTCGCCCAGCGGCATGGCCGCCGGGATCCGGGAACACCGCATGGCCGAGCCAGGCGAGGACGACACCCCCCAGCGCCCCTTTGAACAGAATAAGGATGATGCTCTCGCCCAGATCCTTCTGCAGGATGCCCAGCATCGGCACCATCACGGCAATGACGATGACGAGGAAGGGCGCCGCCCCACCTCGGCCCCGTGCCTGCAGAAGGAAGCAGGTGCAATAGACCAGTCCGAGCAGGGCAAGCAGCACGACCGGCCGGTCGCCGAAAGCACCGGTCAGCCAGACCATCACCTTGCCGACGGCGAGGATCAGCGCGATCAGGCCGATCGCCTGTTTCAGGCCGAGCGGCCGCGGGCTGACAAAGAGGAACTGCACTGCGAACATCGGGCCGAGGAAGGGCACGGCCTCGCCATTCGCGACTCCCAGCGTGAGGCCGACGGCCGCCGCGGTCGCGATCCGGAGGCCCTGTCGCTTGGCCCGCAGGTCCGGGCGGACGGGGATGGGCGATGCGGCCTCAACTGACATAGGTCAGCACCGCGATCAGCCGGATCCAGGCGCGGCCGATGGCGTTCATCGCGCGGTTTTCGCCGGTGTAGACCACCACATTGACCTGCGAGCCGTAGCGGATGCCGAGCGGCGGCTTGTCCTTGAAGACCAGGCGCACGGGAAAACGTTGCGGCTCGCGCACCCAGCCGCTCTGGTTGCGGATCTCCGGCAGGCCGGTGGCGGGGTCGACGCTGCTCTGCGAAACGCCCCAGCCGACACTCTCGACCTGCATGGTGAAGATCCTGCCGGGCAGGAAATCCAGCACCACTTCCGCCTGGTTGCCCGGCTTGAGGTATTCGAGGCTGTTCTCCTTGTAGGCAGCCGTCACCCAGATCGTGCCGGCGTCGATGAAGGTCAGCGCCGCCTGGCCGGTGCCGACCACCTGGCCGACGCCGAGCTGGAGATTTGTGACGACCCCGTCGGAGGGGGCGAGGACCGTCGTGTGCAGCAGGTCGAGCCGGGCCCGCTCGAGCGCCGCCAGGGCTTCCTTGAGCTGCGGATTGTCGGCGCCCTGCGGCCCGAGCTCCTCGCGCGCCTTGGCGAGATCGGCCTCCGCGCCGGTGACGGTCGCTTCCGAGACGCCCAGGGCCGCATTGGCCTCGTCGAGCCTGGCGCGGGCATAGACGCCGCGTTCGACCAGGCTCCTGGCGCGCTCGACCTGCGCCCGCACATTCTCGCGATCGGCCACCGCCTTCACCAGCTCGGCCTGGGCGGATTCCACGGCCTGGGTCGAGGCGCCAATGGTCTGGCCGATGCGTTCGAGGCGTGCTTCCGCCTCTGCGACGGCGATCTCGTAGGGCTGTGGATCGATCCGGAACAGCACCTGTCCGGCGGCCACGCGGGCGTTGTCCGAGACACCGACTTCAAGGACCCGGCCCGTGACCTCGGACGCCATGCGGACCACATAGGCCTGAATGATGGCCTGCGAGGAGGAGGGCGTCAGCCGCTCCATCGCCACCGACAGTGCGAACAGCAGGACGGTGATCACGACGACGACGAGCGCCGTGCGCCGCAGGGGGTTTTGCCGGCCGCTCAGCACTTTCTCTTCGCTCATGCTGCCGCCCGCACACTTTCAAGCTTCAGGCCCGGCCGCTGGCACCTTGCCCCGTCGGCACCGGAAAGCGCGTTGCAGGATCACGGATCCGCGGCGATTGAGCCAATTTGACGATCAAGTTACGGCATCGATCCGCACGCAATTTTGCTCCAGAGCAAAGTCGTCGGAAATCCTGCGCCCTAAACTTGCCTGGCCGGCCATTGGCCAACCTGAGGATGACGCGCTCGACGGCAGCCAGGCGGATGACGGGACGACCCTTTCGCTTGGGTGAAGAGGACGCAGACAATGAACCCGGACGGGCCGACCTCTGATAACCCGCCTTCGCGCTCGACCCTGCTGGATGCTGCGCTTCGCCTCGGGCTGCTGGCCTTGCTGATCTTCGCCTGCGGCCGAATCATATTGCCCTTTGCCGGCATCCTGCTCTGGTCGGTGATCCTGGCGGTGTTGCTGTACCCGCTGCATGCACGCCTGGTCGTCTGGCTCGGCAATCGCTGGTCGGCGCTGCTGGTCGGGCTGGTCGGGGTGGTGGTGATGCTGGTTCCGATGTTCGCGGTGGTGACCTGGCTTGCGTCTTCCCTGTACGCACTTGCCTTGGGCTTGCAGGATCAGAGCCTGACCGCGCCGCCCGCGCCACCCGGGCTCGCCGACATCCCGCTGGTCGGCCACAAGCTGACGGATGCCTGGACGCTCGCCGCCAGCAACCTGCCGGCGGCGCTGGCCGAATACCGCGAGGTATTGAGCGGATTTGGAGCATGGCTGGTGTCGTTCGCCGGTGGCCTGGCCGCCAGCGAACTGTCGTTCGCCCTCTCTTTCGCGATCGCTGCTGTGATCGTCGCCTATGGCGAGACTGCCGCCGAATTCGCTCATCGCCTGCTGGAGCATGTCACCGGCAGCAGGGCGCGCGGGAGCCGGCTGGTTGCGCTGACCGCCGCGACGATCCGCGGCGTGGCGCTGGGTATTGTCGGCGTCGCGGTGATCCAGTCGCTGCTCATCGGGGTCGGCTTCTTCGCCATCGGCCTTTCGGCAGCCGGCATATTGACGCTGGGGACGCTTTTGCTGGGTATCGTGCAGGTGCCGGCGACGCTGCTGACGCTGCCTGTCATAGCCTATGTCCTCGCGACCGAAGCGACGACGCCGGCGATCATCTTTTCGGTGTGGACCCTCGTCGCCGGGCTCAGCGACAACGTCCTCAAGCCATTGTTGCTCGGCCGCAGACTGGATGTGCCGATGCCGGTCATCCTGGTCGGCGTCATCGGCGGCATGATTGCCGACGGCCTTCTCGGCCTGTTTGTCGGGCCCGTGCTGCTGGCCGTCGGCTACGTTCTGTTCGTCGAGTGGCTGCGCCAGCCCCCGGTTGAAGGCCGGCCGTAGAGATCCGAGCAGCCCGATACACCCCCTGTCAAAAAGGAAAGGGAACGGCTACGCCGCCACCGGCGGCAGCCAGCCCTGGGCTTCGCGCCAGTCCTCCGGCAGGCCGGCGAAGCGGTCGAGGCGCATCGTCGACAGGTCGGCGAAGCTGCAGGCGCCGTCGACGATCAGGTCGCGGATTGCGTGGCCGCTGGCCGGCGACAGGCCGAAGCCGACGCTCGACATCGTCGCGACGATGGCGTTGTCGAAGCCCGGCATCCAGTCGATCACCGCGCGCCCGTCGGGCGTGTTCTCGATCACGCCCGACCAGCTGCGGATCATCCGCACATGGGCGGCCTTGGGGAACAGCTCCATCAGCCGCCGGCCGATGTTGCGCAGCAGCGGGCTGGACGGCTTCGGCGGCGTCTTCAGGTCGACCGGCGGCAGCCATTCATGCGGGCCGCCGCCATAGACCAGGTTGCCGCGCAGCGTCTGCCGCCCGTACAGGCCGTTGCCGTCGACCCCGCTCATCGGCATCGCCGGCAGCGGCTCGGTGACGATCATCTCGGCCCGGCCGGAGGCGACGGGCAGGTCGACGCCCAGCATCTCGGCCAACAGGCCGGTCTGCGGCCCGGCGGCGATCAGCACATGGTCACAGCCGAAATCGCCGCGATCGGTGCGCACCCTGGTCACCTTGCCGCCTGCGGTGTCGAAGCCGGTCACGGTGCAATGCTGCAGGATGCGGCCGCCCAGGTCCTGCAGCGCCCAGGCATAGGCTTGGCTGGTGCGCTGCGGGTTGGCATGGCCGCCATATTTCAGCAGGTAGCCGCGCTCGACCGTGTCGCCGGCCAGCGGCGCCAGCTCGCGGATCTGCTTGCCGTCCAGGGTGTCGTAGTGGAAGCCCTGCTTCTCGCCCATCCGGACCCAGCCGAGCATGAACTCGACGTCGGATTCGTGCAGGACGATCTTCAGCCGGTGCTTCTGGTGCTCGGTCGGATAGCCCAGCAACTCGTCCATCTGCGGCCACAGCCGCTGCTCCTCCGGGAACAGCGGACTTTGAGGATGGGTGCAGCCGCCGCCATTGCGGCCCGAGGCCTCCCAGCCGATGATGCCCTTCTCCAGCACCAGCACGTCGATACCGCCGCGCGCCAGCCACCATGCCGTGCTCAAGCCCGTGACGCCGCCGCCGATGATGACGACCGAGGCGCCGTTCTTCGTCTCTGCCATGATCCGCCCTCCGCCTCAGCCTTTCTTCTCAGCGCCGGTGGGGATGTCCCACCACGGCACCCACTGGCTCTCGATGCCGAACCAGGAATCCCATTCCTGCCGCACCACCGCGGCCTCGTCCTGCGGCCACAGCACCTTCAGCGGCAGCGGCCGCACCGGCGGGCGATAGCTGGCCAGCGGCACCTGGCCGACATCGACATGGGACGACAGGGCCAGCAGCATCGCCACCTGCTCGCGGCAGCGGCGGCCCTGGCACAGCCCCATGCCGGCGCGGGTCAGGCGCTTGACCTGGTCCTGGTTGACCGGACCGTCCTCGAGCAGCGTGGTCAGCGACCGCGTGGCCATCTTGTTCGACACGCGCTCGAGATAGCGCGGCGGGCTGATGTCCAGGAGCTCGCCTCGGCTGACCTCCTCGCACTGGCACACCAGCACGTCGAGCCCGCCGGTGTTGAGCAGCGCCTTCAGCCAGGTCATGCGGTGGTCGCCGCCGCCCTTGACCGGCTGCGCCAGCCCGGCGCGGGCGGCGGTCACGTCGCCTTCGGCCACCTGGCCCAGCGACGCCGCCGCGGCGATCGCCGCCACCCGGCCCTCCTGCCGCGCCACGGCGGGGTCGACCGATTTGGCCGCATGGATGCCGGCGCAGTCGCCGACCGCATAGGCGAAGGGCAGGGCGGTGCGGCCGTCGGCCTCGGTCACCGGCACATGGCCGCCGCGGTCCGGGTCGTGCACCAGCTTCGCGTCCAGCGCCGCCAGCAGCTCGATGTTCGGCACCGTGCCGATGCCGAGCGCGACGGTGTCGCAGGCGATGTCGCGCTCGCTGCCCGGCACCGGCGACAGGCCGCCATCGACCCGCACCAGCGTCGCGGTGGTGACGCCCTCGACATTGCCCGACGCCACCTTGATCACATGGCCGGTCAGCACCGGCACGCCGTGGGCCCCGACTGCCTCGACCAGCTCGGCGGGGCCGACCGGCTGCTCCGCCACCTCGACCAGCCCGGCGACCTCCAGCCCGCGGCCCAGCGCGGTCAGGGCCAGGTCCAGCGCCTCGGCGCCGGTGCCCAGGATCAAGAGGCGCCGGCCGGCGAAGGCGTCGTAGCCGGCAATCAGCCGGTGTGCCGCGGTCACGCCCATCACCCCGGGCAGGTCCCAACCCGGGAAGGACATGCCCAGGTCGCGCCGGCCGGCGGCCACCACGACGCGGTCGAAGCCGACCAGCCAGGACCGGTCGGTGTCGGCCAGGCCGGCGACGGGGCCCGGCATCCACTGCACCCCGGGGGCGTTGGCGAACAGGCCCCAGACCGTGGTCTGCAGCAGCACCTCGACGCCCTTGTCGAACAGCTCCACCAACTCCGGCTGGGCTTCGAGGAACGTCTCCAGCAGCCGGCCGGGCGTGTTCACCGCGGCGGTGGCGCGGCCGCCGAAATGCAGCGGGACATCCATGCCGACCAGGGCGCCGTCGACCGGGTTCTCGTCGACCAGGAGCACCTCCAGCCCGCGCTCCGCCGCCTCGGCCGCCGCGGCGATGCCGGCCGGGCCGGCGCCGATGACGAGAAGCTGGACATGGCGTTCGACCTCCGGGGTCTTCCCGGCGACCGATTTCGGGTCGATCGGTGGATGGGACATGGCTGGCTTCTTCTCCGACGCGGCGTCCGGTCCCCTCTTGCCTTGCAGGATATCGCCATACAGGGTGGGGCCGGCATCTGGCTGGTGACGCAAGGCTACCGCCGGCACCGATCGAGGACGGACGCATTGGCGACAGCGAAGAACAGCAAAGCGACGGCGGAGGCGGGAAACGGGCGCCGGACGCTGAGCCGCGAGGACTGGATCCGCGCCGCGCTGAAGGTGCTGGAGAAGGGCGGCGTCGCCAGCGTCAAGGTCGACCGGCTGGCGACGACGCTGAAGGTGACGCGCGGCAGCTTCTACTTCCACTTCAAGGGCCTGAAGGACCTGCTGGCGGCGCTCTTGGCGGAATGGCGCCGCCGCAACTGCGCGCCCTTCGAGGCGCTGGAGGGCCGCACCGACCTCGAGGGCACGGCCCTGTTCCGCGCCTTCCGCAACGTCTGGGTCGACGAGGACCCGTTCAGCCCGGCGCTGGACATGGCGGTGCGCGATTGGGGCCGCGCCTCGAAGGAGGTGGCGCGGGCGGTGCAGGGCGCCGACGACCACCGCATGGGTCTGCTGCGCCGCGCCTTCGACCAGATGGGCTATGACGGCGACGAGGCGCTGATCCGCACCCGGGTCAGCTATTTCCACCAGATCGGCTACTACGCCATGGCCTTCCGCGAGCCGCGGCCGGAGCGGCTGCGCTACCTGACGATCTATGACGACGTGCTGACGGGACGACCGGGGAGATAGGGATGCTGACGATCTGGGGCCGGCGCAACGCCTTCAACGTGCAGAAGGTGATGTGGCTGGGTGGGCGAGCTTGGCCTGCCGCATGAGCACATACCGGCCGGCGGACCCGGCCGAGCGGTCGCTGTCCGACCGCTGGATGGACTGGTCGCTGGCGACGCTGCAACGCGACTTCATGGACCTGTTCTGGGGCCATTGGCGGACGCCGGAGGCCGAGCGCAACCGCGAGCTTGTGGCCCGCAGGCAGGAGGCCTGCGCGGGCCACTTCCGGCTGCTCGACGAGCATCTGGCCGGCCGGCACTTCCTGGCGGGCGACAACTTCGGCCTGGCCGACATCCCGGCCGGCACCGTGCTGTACCGCTATTTCGGCATGGGGCTGGAGACGCCGGCCGTGCCGCATGTCCGCGCCTGGTACGCCCGCCTGGCCGAGCGGCCGGCCTATCGCCAGCATGTGATGATGCCGTTCGACGACATGTACGGCCGGCTGGCGTATTAGTCCGCCTGCGGTCCCAGGAACGCGGCGATCTCCGCGATCAGCGCGTCTCGGCCGCGCTCGGGGCGGTCGAGATGCACGTAATGGGTGGCGCCGGGCAGGGTCAGGCTCCGCACGCCGTCGGACCGCGTTGCGTCATGGGCGAAGGCGGCCATGTCCTCCGGCCGGCTCCAGAAATCATGCTCGGAGCGGATCAGCAGGACGGGCGCGGTGATCGAGCCGGCGTCGAACAGCCGGCGCCCGTTCGCCTGCAGGAAGCTGTCCTCGGTGGCGCCGGCCGGGGCGCGGAAGGCCGGGGAATCGCGCCTGTCCGAGGCCGGGTCGCTGGCCAGCGCCGCCCGGGCATAGGCCTCGGCGACGGCCGGAGCGCGCCAGCTGGCCTTGTCCTCGGCCGGGATGGTGCGGTCCCAGGACGGGAACAGCGCCGCCGCCGTGCTCAGCGTGTAGCCGCCGACTGTCGGGCTCAGCCGGTCCGGGCGGTCGGGATCGGCGGCGGGAGAGCCGGGGCCCAGCGTCGGATGCTGGTCGGCGCCGCCATAGAGCGCGTTCAGCACGACCAGATGGCCGACCCGCCCGGGCCAGAGCGAGGCGTACCAGGCCGACCACATGCCGCCGGTGGCCCAGCCGACCAGGGCGACTCTGTCCGAGCCGGTGCGCTGCGCCGCCGCGCGGGCCACCGCATCGATGTCGCGCACCACCTCATGGCCGCGGGACAGCGGCCGGCTCTCGGCCGCCGGCCGGTCCATCGCCGCCGGCCGGTCGGAGCCGCCATAGCCGCGCGCATCCATGACGTAGACAACGCGGCCCAGCCGCTCGGCCAGATCCGCGGCCAGCGAGCCGCCGGGCACGTCGAGGTCGAAGGAGGCGATCCCGGGCACCCGGGCGCCATGGACCAGGATGATCGGCTCCCCCGTGGCGCCGGCGCGGGGCCGGACCTCGCGGATGCGGATGCCGATGCCGTCCGCGGTCGTGGCCCGCAGCTCCTCGCGGACCAGATCGGGGGCCGCTTCCGCCGGAGCCGCGGCGAGGGCAGTGACAAGGACGGCGGCGCGGGATGCGCGCAGGACGGACACGGTTTCCTCCGGGCTGGTGGGCTCCGGTCCTCTTTGGCGATCCGCGTCTGATCGATCAAATATCGCTTCTACTCGGTTTGATACGTCTCCGGTATCAGCGGGAGCTCGTCCCCTCCGGTCGGAGCCGGCTGCACGGTCAGCAGGTTGGCGTCGCGGGTCAGCAGCCAGCGTCCGTCCGGCTGCTTCTTCAGGATGGTCAGGGTCCAGCCCGCGCGCCGCACCGGCTGGCCGACCGGCGGGATCATGGTGATGTCGAGATGGCTGCGCAGCCAGGCCCAGTCGCCCAGCACCTGCAACTCGCGGATCTCGCCGCGGCCGTCGATGCGGAACTCCGACTGGCCGGCCGAAGCGGCGGCGAAGGCCTCTTTGCCGAAGGGCTCGTGGCCGGGGACCATGAAGACGACGTCGTCCGACATCAGGCTCAGGACGGTCGCCGTGTCGCCGGCCTTGCTGGCCGCCATCCAGGTGTCGACCAGGTCGCGGATCGCGCGCTCGTCATCCGACATCGCAGGCCTCTCCGGGTTGCGGGGACGGAGTCAGTCTAGACCGATGCGGCCGCACGGCCAGCCCTCAGACCCGCCGGGCCCGGAACTCGGCCAGCAGGCGCCAGTCGCGCTCGCCGTCGGGCGACCGCTCGGCCCGCCAGACGAAGGCATCCGGCGTGATCTCGCGGAAGCTCCAGCGGGAGGCGGCGCCGTCATCGGTCCGGCCGAGTTGCACGATGTCGCGGCCCTCGGCCCGGCCGATCTGGCGGGTGTAGAGCTGCTTCAGCGGGTCGTGCCACAGGATGTGCCAGGCGTCGATCCCAGGGTCGTAGATCCTGATGGTGGTGCCGAAGAAGGCGCCGGGCAGGATCCAGACATCCTGGATGGCGCGGCCCTGCAGCGCCCAGCCGAAATGGATCTCGCCGTGGCCGGGCGTGGCGGTGCCGTCCTCGGCGAACAGACGGGTCTCCATCTCCCAGTCGCCGATCAGCCAGCCATAGAGGGCCATCTTCCCGGCCCGATCCGGCGCCGGGCCCTCGGCGAACAGGGCCGCCTGCAGGGATGGGTAGGTGGGCATGGCAAGGACTCCGGCGGTATCGGGGAGGCCTGCATTACCCTCCGTCGGGCGGCGGCCGCTTGGAAAAAATTGCGGTCCCGGGCCTGCCCGGTGCGAAGTCCGCCGGACCAGCTTCG